>DATIWJ010000102.1:0-166654 GCA_035519415.1 Pseudolabrys sp. | reverse complement strand
TGGTGGGCCCGGGAGGACTCGAACCTCCAACCAGACCGTTATGAGCGGTCGGCTCTAACCAGTTGAGCTACGGGCCCTGTACAATCCTTCTATCAATGCGCCCGGGCGATGCGCAACGCCGCCCTATGCAGTCCTACAGATGATTGGGCTAGTCTGCACACTTCATTTTGCCGGAGCGCATCGCCATGCATGTTTTCAGCCTCGATCGCGAGCAGCAATGGGACCCAAAACATCATGTCGAGAAGATCCTCGGCAAAGTTTCCGAGGGGGACTTCACAGTGGCGTGCTGGGAGCCCGGCCAGATCAGTCCCTTTCACTGCCACCCGTTTGCGACTGAAATCTATTTCTGCTTCTCCGGCGGAGGCACCATGCGAACGCCGACCGAAACAATCGCGGTGACGCCCGGTGGCTTCGTCGTCCACCCGCCCGGCGAGGTGCACGAATACGAAAATGGCGCGGCACGCACGTTGCTGTTCCGCGTACGCTACGGCAGCGATATGCGGGCACATCATTGCGATTGGCGCGGCAACAGAGAGTGGAAACAGTCGCCTGCCGACGCCGACTACTTCCGGCGTCACCCAACTCGCAGCGCCTGATCACATCTTCAAGAGGCGCTTGGCGTTGCCGCTCAGGATCTTGATCTTATCCGAGTCGGAGATCGACACGCTTTCCATCCATTTGACCGCCGGCGGGTTCATCACGAACGGCCAATCGACCGCGAACAGGATGTGGTCCACGCCCATCTCAAGCATACAGCAGATCAACGCGGGGTCGGAGAAGAAACCACTCGTGGTGACGTAGAAATTCTTGCAGAAGATATCGCGGAAGCTCATCGCCTTCTGCCCCGGTCGCTTGAGCGACGTATCGATGCGCCAGACCAGGAACGGCAAAGTCTCGCCGAAATGGCCGAGAATGATCTTTAGATTTGGGTGGGCGTCGAACACGCCCGAGAGCACCAGCCGGATTGCCTGTGTTGCCGTTTCCACCGTGTAGCCCCAGGCCGGCCGCACCACCAAAGGGAAGTCCTTGGCATAGTCCTGATAGTAGATTTCCGTCACCTTTGGATGCGGCAGCGAGGGATGGAAATAAACCGGCACGTCGAGTTTTTCGGCGCGCTCATAGATCGGCCAGAATTTCTTGAGGTCGAGGAACTCGCCATTCGACATCCCGTGCAGCATCGCACCCTTGAATCCGAGCTTGGTGACCGCACGCTCAAGCTCGTCGGCAGCCGCCTTCGGATCCACGGTCGGAAGGGCCGCAAAAGCTGCGAAACGTTTGGGATTGGCCGCGCATACTTTTGCGAGGCGATCGTTCACCTGCCGGGTCAGGTCGACAGCGATATCTGCGCCAAGCTTCTGGGTGGACGGCGCGCCGTGCGAGAGAACCTGGATATCGATCCCCGCTTCGTCCATCTCCTTGATGCGCAGGCTGCCCAGATCATAAAGCCGCTCGTCCGTCTCATTACCGCGGCCCGCTTCGGGACCGGTGAAATGCTTGGCCAATTCCGGGTCCCAGTAATGCTCCTCAATGGCGATGATCGGGCAATCCGGCTTTTTCATCATGACGCTACCCCGCAACACAAATGGAGCCGCTTCGTAGCAACCGTCAGGCGGGCTGTCACGACCCCGCCATGACCGTCCCAGAACGGCGCCCGTGATAAAAAAGGCGCACACCGCCGGTTGCCGAACAAGCGGTTTGCAAGCCGGGCTTTGGGATTGAGGCCGACTCAGTTATGCACAGGTGTTATGTTGCCGATTCTCCGGATTCTTCCCGTGGGCGGCGTACTTCTCGCCATTTTGATTCTGGTCCTGGCGTTGAGCCCGCCGGACGGATCTCGCACGCCCTTGAATTCGGCGATCGTGCCGGCACGTGGCGCGCTGCTTGACCGCGACCGCCACCCTGAAGTGCGGCAACTCCTTATTTATGCCGCGCTCAAGCGGGCCGATGAGCTCAATCGCCTGCGCGACCTGCCCGATTCGCCGATGCCCACGACTAAGGCCCCGCCCAGGGTCGCAGGCCTGCCCAGCGACCGAAACGAGTCCGATCCGGACGACACCGGATCGATAAAAGAGACACCCGGCGTCAGCATACCGGTCGAAATTGGTGAACCGTCATCGGCCGAACTGCCTGTGACCGCGCCAGAGGACAAGGCGTCGGCGGCTGGCAACCCGGAGTCCAAAGCGCAGCGGGAAGCCCGCCGCCGGGTCCACCGGGTGCGCGCCGCCAAGGCGACGACAAAAAACGCTCAGCAGTTTAATTTTTTCGAAATGTTGTTCGGCGGACAGCCATATCAAAGACCGGCCTACGGTCCTCAGCGCTATCCGCAGCCCGCATATGGCACTCAGCAGCCCGGGCGCTATCCGCAGCCCGCATACGGCACTCAGCAGCCCGGGCGGTACCCGCAACCTGCGTATAACTATGGCGCTCAGCAATATCAGCTGCAGCCATACGCATCCGACGAGTCAAATCAGCAGTCGGCATTTTCCCAAGTGCCGCGCACCAATCCCTATTAGCGCGGTCAGGGAATTTTCAAACGCAAAAGCAGAACGCCCGCTCGCAACGCCGCGAGAGCAATCGATGCGGTTGCGCATCAATCAATGGTAGTCGAGGCGACCACTATACAGACTGGACGACGATGCAGCGCCTTCGCTTAACGCGTATGCGCGACCCAGCTTTTGCTTGCCGCTGGGCGCCACGTAAGCGAATGAATCAAGAATCTGAGTATTGGGCGTCACAGCAATGCCCTTGTTCTTGGCGGCATAGTAATAGCCGGCGGCATAATAATGGACCGCCTGACCGGAATTGCCGTTGGCGACACGATAGGCACCGGCAAGATATTTCACCGCGTAGGTCATATTGGTATCGGCATCGAGCAGACCAGCGGCATTGCCGGTGTATCCCATTGAACGGGCGGTCGCGAGTTTGATTTGCATCAGCCCGTAATTGCCCGCGCTGACGACGCGCGGATTTCCACCACTCTCACGCTTGATCACACGACGCACCAGATCCTCAGGCACATTGTTCGCCGCGGCATGGCGGGCGATCAATGCATCGAGGTTACCGTTGGCATCGAGACTCGCGTAACGCATTTGTGCGAGCGCCGGGGTGGCGGCGAGCGCAACCAGAATCGTTGTGAATGCGAGTTTGCGAATCATGGCGGCTCCAGAGCTGTGGGGGAGTGCGGCTTGTCATGTGAAACTCAGGCAACTTTGTGACGCAACCGGGTTAATCCAGAATAGTTCCATCACGAATTAGTACAGTTCTGCGGCAGAATTCCTATGCCGTGTCGCAGCAATCCCCATCATTCTCATCAAAGCAGGTGGTGATCGCCTCGATTTCACGTCTGTTGCGAAGCACAATTGATAGCACAGGTCCCCTCACCGCCCGTCGCGACATGTGAAATGTATGTGTAGGCTCCCCGCGTAATTTCGGGGAGAGCACGATGAGCACGCCACAGAATATGTTGGAGGACCGTTTGCGCGCGGTCGAGGATACGCTTGCGATCTACCATCTCATCGCAAGTCACCCGCCGGCGGCCGATACCGGCACCGACCGCTACTACCGAGACGCATTCGCTCCCGATGGCGAGATCGATCTCGGCGGCGGCAAGGGCGCGGCCGGCAATGAGGCGATCGCGGCAATCGTGAAGACGCAGGAACATCAGGCCGCCATTGCCGGCGGGCTTTGCCATTTCGCCGGCCTGCCGCGCGTCGAGCTCAATGGCGACACCGCCGTCGTAACGTCGTATTTGCAGATCATTACGCCCGACCGGCTGGCGGCGCCGCGCGAAGTGTCCGGCCACGGCATAACGACGGGTTTTCGCATTCACCGCGTAGGGGCCAACCGCTGGGAACTGAAACGCGGCAAGGACGGCTGGAAGGTGACGCGGCGCACGCTACGTCCGCTCGACGGCAGTGATGATGCGCGGGCCTTGCTGCGCAAGGCCATTGCGCCTTAGGTTTTGCCACCCGAAAATTTGAACAGGGAGTGCGTTATGCCGAAGGCTTACTGGGTCGTGACCTATCGTTCGGTGAAGAGTCCCGAAGCGTGGAAAGCTTATGCAAAGCTCGCCGTGCCCGCGATCGAAGGCGCGGGCGGGCGCTTCCTCGCCCGCAGCAATCCGGCAAAAATCTATGAGGCCGGGATGAACGAACGCGTGGTGTTGGTCGAATTCGACAGCCTCGATAAGGCCGTCGCTTGCCATGACACACCCGCCTACAAGGAAGCGCTCAAGGCGCTTGGCACCGGCAATGTCGAGCGTGATATGCGCGTGGTCGAAGGGGCTGCCTGAGTTTCTTCACCACTCGGCGAAAGGATAGCGCTTGTGCGCGGCCGCGGCCTGGCGCTGCGCGTCAGCAATCACCTCAAAGAACGCGGCGAGGAACGCAATTACGCGTCCGAAGCCGACAACCGACAGTGGAATGGATGCGAACATGGGTAGAGCGGTCATTGGTTCAGTTCTCCTTCAAGACTCCTAGAAGCGCGGCGGCGTCGACAGAAAAAGACGCTCGATCTCGCGTTCGGCTTCGTCGGTAAATTTGCTGTTGTTGAGATAGCGCGCGATCTCACGATCAGCCTGACGCTGACGCGACAACATCAATGCATCGAAGAACCGCCGGAAGATTCCGGAGCGAGTCGGTGCAGGCGTTTCGGCAATGAAGTCCCGTCGTCCGACGGTGTATGGGGCGAAAGCCATGGATCATCTCCCTTTGTTGGGCTCGACGACTCCAAGGCGTTTCCCGTTTCTTATTATTGTTGATCGCAACATAGGTGCAATCCGTCTCCATCACCACACTTGGCGGAACATACGTTCCATGCGCGTGAATCATGCGGAGTGTCGCGCGCATGTCGCATTTGCGTGCATTTGATTCCAAATGCGGCGCGCATTGCCTATGACAACAGCAATACGACGCTCTCGCCATATCTCCGCCGCAAAATCGCAACCATTCGTTAAGGAATGAGCGCTCGGAGATGTCTTCTTGCACGCGCCCATCGCATGTTTGTGACAGCTCGGTCGGTCACTGAGCGTGCGTCGCCAGTCGAATCAAATCGAATTGAACGGACGCAAAACGTATTAAAGTAAGACGTCATTGCCGGCCTCACTTAACGTTCCGGCCAGAGGCAATGTTAGTTGCGAACGCCGCGAGGGAGATTTGCCATGGTCGCCGTTCGAGAACCCATTCTCACGCCGATCGCGATTGCAGACCTGCGTCCGACCCAGATCACGGTGGGGATGCGAGAAGTCAAAGCCAAGCGCAAGCGCTGGCGAGATATAAAGGACGAAAAAGGCTCGAAGTTTCTCGGCACTCATATGATTCCGGTCGTTCTCGGCCCCAAGAAACGCCATTACGTCATCGATCATCATCACCTTGCGCGCGCGCTCCACGAAGAGGGTGTGAAGAAGGTGACGGTTACGGTGATTTCGAACCTCAGCATGCTCGAGAACGACACATTCTGGTTCGTGCTCGACAATCGCAACCTGATGCACCCCTTTGATGATGCCGGCCGCCGGCGCGACCACAAGGACATTCCGAAATCGATCAGCGAATTGGTTGATGATCCATTCCGGTCGCTTGCCGGAGAGCTCAGGCGGGCCGGCGGCTTCGCCAAGGATACGACGCCATTCAGCGAATTCTTATGGGCGGATTTCCTCCGCCACCGGATCAAGCGCAAGCTTGTCGATAATGATTTTGAGCGCGCGCTGGAAACTGCGTTGAAATTGGCCAAAGGTCAGGACGCGATCTACCTGCCTGGATGGTGCGGTCCGGCCCCCGAGGACCCTACCTAGAAGCAAAGACTGGTCACGAACTTCCCGTTCTTGTCCTTGATGACGTAGGGACACTCCGCGCGTTTGAGCGCGGCCTTGGCGTCTTCGTTGCCGAGCGCGGCCGCCTTTTCGTAATACGCCTTGGCGGCGCTTGAATCCTGCGGACCGCCCCGCCCGCTTTGCGAAAACGCGCCCATTCGTTCCAGTGCGCCAGGGTGATTTTGCGCGGCCGCCTTTTCAAACAACGCCCGTGCAGCGGCATCGTCCTTCGGACCCCCGACGCCATCGGCCGTCATCAACCCGAGCTGATATTCTGCCTCCGCATTTGCTTCCGCCGCCTTTGACAACATAGCGCGCGCCTTGACGGGATCCGACGGCGCTCCACCGGAGAGCGCCGAGAGGTTGGTCACGCCGCGCGGATTGCCCGCCTCGGCCGCGCGCTCGAATAGTTTGCGCGCCTCGGCCGGATCCCTGGCGGCGCCGGTGCCCGTCCCCAACATCACTCCGAGCTCGACCATGGCTGACGTGCTGCCTTTGTCTGCTGCCTTGCGCCAGGCGCTCATGGCTTCCGGCAATTGCTTGTTGGCGGCATAGGCACGCCCGAGTTCGTAAAGCGCGCGGCGCGATGACGCTGATGCAATTTTGCAAAACTTGATCGCTGTCGCGATATCGGATTGCGCAATTTCGGCGGTGCCTTTGACGTCCGCCGGCTTGTCCGGATCTGCAGGATCGGCGGCAACCCGGTCGCAAAGCACGAGATCGGCTGATTGACCGAAAACCGAGGATTGAAGCGATGTGATAGCCAGCACCAGCAGAGCCGTCCGAAAACTCCAGCCTATCGAGCGTGCGCCAGGCCGTTTCATCATGATTCCAGCACCCTACTCACATGGATTTTTGGATGAGCGATTTTAAAACCTCAGCGCTGCACCAGCAAGCGCTGCGATCGGCTCTGGAGCCGTGCGAGGCGGCTACCGCCCGGATCGGCTAACATCGCCATAATGAATCGACCCGCCTCGACCAGCGAGTTCTACGGACGCCTTCCGGTCTTCCGCGACTTCACTCAAGTGGCCCATGAAGCGTGCTTCCGGCCGCTGCCGGGCGACTGGATGGTCGGCGTCGCCGACGTGAAACAGTCCACCAAGGCAATCCGCGAAAACCGCTACAAGGCGGTGAACATGGCCGGCGCCGCGGTGATTGCCTCGGTTGCCAATGCGCTCAAGGGCCGTGACTTCCCTTTCGTCTTCGGTGGAGATGGCGCAAGTTTTGCGGTGCCGCCGGAAGATGCCGCCTTGGCCCGGCAAGCGCTGGCCGAGACAGCAACCTGGGTCGCGGAAGACCTCGATCTCTCCTTGCGGATCGGAATGGTTTCGGTGGCGGACATCCGCGCGCATGGACGCGACGTTCGCGTTGCGCGCTACATGCCGTCGGACAACGTCAGCATTGCGATGTTCTCGGGCGGCGGCATGGCCTGGGCCGACGCGGCGATGAAGCGGGACGAAATCGGGGTGCCTGCGGCCGCACCCGGATCGCATCCCGATCTTTCCGGCCTGTCTTGCCGCTATGAATTGATCCCGTCGCAACGCGGACAGGTGCTGTCGCTCGTGGTCACGCCGGGACCACGCGCCAACCCCGACGATTTCCGCGCCGTCATCGAGGCCGTCACCCGCATCGTTGAGAAAACTCCTGATGCCTCGCGCCCTCTTCCCGGACAGGGACTGCGCCTCAAGTGGCCGCCGCAAGGATACGATCTCGAGGCGCGAGCCTCCCGCCGCGCCGGTGAATCGATCAGCACCCGCAAGGCCAAGGTCCTGGCGATGACACTGCTTTATTTTCTCATCATGCGAAGCGGCTTGCGCATCGGCCGTTTCGTCCCGGCGAAGTACACCCAGGAGCTCATCGAAAATTCTGACTTCCGTAAATTCGACGATTCGCTGCGCATGGTCCTCGATTGCACGCCCGAACTGGCGGCCGAGATCGAGGACTATTTAAAAGGGGCGTCGGCCAGGGGCGTGGTTCGTTACGGCGCGCACCGGCAGGATGCGGCGATGATGACCTGCTTCACGCCGTCGCCGGTCAATCCGAACCACGTGCATTTTATTGACGGCGCGCAAGGCGGGTACGCGCTTGCGGCGGCCGCGCTCAAGGAAGGCTAGCCAGTCACCCGCGCGCGCGCGGCGTTTTCGACTAGGGTTTTTCCAAGCGACCAGATCGCGCCGGGAACCCGATGCGCATCTGAAATGACCGCCTCGAAGGATTGCTCGATCCAGTCGCAGTCTTTATCCGAAATGATCAGCGGGGGCAGGAGTTTGATCGTGTGATTGCCGTGTCCCGCGACCTGAGACAGGATTTTCTGCTCCTTTAACAGCGGAATGACGATCAATTGGCAGAAGAGTCCGCTATTCGCGGTCTCGAGCAGATTCCAGGATGCCTTGAGGGCCAGCGAGCGCGGCGCGCCGAATTCGATGCCAATCATCAGGCCCTTTCCGCGGACCTCCTTGACGAGTTCGTGACGTTTGATCATTCCCTCGAACGTTGCGCGCAAGCGTGCTCCGGTCCGTTCCGCGTTCTTTATCAGCCCTTCGGATTCGATCACCTCAAGCGTGGCAAGCCCGGCCGCCATGGCCAGATCGTTCTTCGCAAAGGTCGACCCGTGCACGACGGCGCGGTCCATGCGATCGAAAACCCTGTCAAAGATCCATTTGCGGGTCAGCGCTGCGCCAACAGGAACCTGCCCGCCGGACAACGATTTGGCCAGCAGAACAATGTCGGGCTCGATACCCCAGTGTTCGCAGGCAAGGAAGCGTCCCGTTCGCCCAAGTCCGGTTTGCACCTCATCGGCGATAAATAATGTGCCGTGCTTGCGGCAGAGCTCGAGCGCCGAACGCAGGTAGTCATCCGAAGGAACGGTCACGCCTTTTCCCTGGATGGGCTCAACGATGAAGGCCGCGATCTTGTTCGAAGCCAGCGCCCGTTCGAGCGCGACGATGTCGTTGAACTGCACTTCGACGCATTCGGGTAAAAGCGGACCGAACCCGGCGCGGAAGGTCTCGTCGCCGTTTACCGACAGCGAACCATAGGTCAGCCCATGGAATGCGTGATTACAGTACACGATCCCGCCGCGGCCGGTCGCGGCGCGGGCAAATTTCAGGGAAGCCTCGACCGCTTCAGTCCCCGAATTGGCAAAGAACACTTTCTCCAGGTGCGGCACGTGGCGCAGCAGCCGCTCCGCCAGTACTCCGGCAAGCACGGACACGTCCATCTGAACGAGATTCGGAAAGTCGCTATCGAGAACTTTTTTCAGGACATCGCGTACCACCGGGTGATTGCGGCCGAGCGCGAATACACCCCATCCGCTGAGCATATCGAGGTACTGATTGCCTTCCCGATCGTAGAGATACTGGCCTCTGCCTCGCTGGTATGCGCGATCGAATCCGATCGTCTTCAACACGCGAACCATCTGTTCGTTGAGATGGCGGGTGTGCAGCGTGTAACGATCGGCCTCCGCTTCAGCGAACAGGTCCTCGATTTCAAGACTCATACCCGGCTCCAGAGGCGATGGTATCTGCTGGACGCAGGTGTGTCATGCCGGGCAGGAAATTTTGACCATTCGCCTTCTGAGCGTAGAATCGCCCACAAAGATGTTCGTGATTCGGCTAATAGTGTGCATTTTTCAGCGGGTTGTGGCGTTGACCACAGCGGCAGCCTCTGTGATAAATGCCGCTGGCGGAGCGGGGTGGGATGTCGGAAAAAGAGGGCGTCGTTGCCGTTACCTGTTTAAAGCTTGAGGCCGGCATCGCGCGCGGTCCTGGGGTATCGGTCATCTGCAATCCGAGTTCGGGGTTACGCGCGGCTCTTGGCGCAGCGATCACGCGTGGCGCGACAGGCATCATCAGTTTTGGCATTGCTGGCGGGCTGGCACCGGATCTCGTTGCAGGCGATTGGGTCGTGGCGTCCGGTGTGAGGAACGGCAAAAAACTGATCGCCACCGATCGCGCATGGGCGCGAAGGCTTCTCCATATCCTGCCAAATGCGGTTCATGCGCACGTTGTCGGGGCCGACTCCGTTGTCTCGGGCCCGAACGAAAAGTTCCGGCTGCATGATGAGACCGGCGCGGCCGCCGTCGATATGGAATCGCACATCGCGGCCGAAATCGCCGCTGAACATCACATTCCTTTCGCTGCCTGCCGGGTCATTATTGATGCCGCCCATAGAACGTTGCCGCATGCGGCGACGCTGGGGTTGCGGCCCGACGGCACGCCGGATCTTGGCGCGATACTCGGCTCGGTACGGAAGTCCCCCCGTCAGGTTCCGGATCTCGTTCGTACGGCCTTCGATCTCCAGGTCGCGAAACATGCGCTTCGGTCGGGGCGCCGGCAGCTGGGTGTCGGGCTGGGCTTTCCTTATTACCGCAGCTTTGAAGCGGACCTGGACGTGGCGGAATCGTCGCCAAGCTTGATCGGATAGAGCGCATCGGTGATATGCCGCGCGCGGTTGCTTAGGGGCTGTCTGCTATCCGCCAGCCGACCCTATCAGTCAGAATTACCTCACGGAACGAGATTTCCGGCTTATCGCATTGGCAATCTGCCTTCGCTCGCGAGCGAAAGGACCATCGTTATTATGAGCTTCTCGAAGACACACTGAAGGATGGCTTCAAGTACGGCTATCTGGTCGTCGAGAGTGATCAAGGCGTCCGCGCGATCCAGCCCTGTTTCCTGATCGATCAGGATCTTCTGGCGGGCCTCGGCGAACACGTCAAAAAATTCATCGCGGGCATGCGCCGGCTATGGCCACGCCTCATGTTTGCACGGACGCTGATGGTGGGATGCGTCGCCGGCGAGGGCCATCTCGACGGCGATGCAGAATCCCAATTCGCGATTGCAGCGGCGCTCGCTCAGTCGCTTCCGCAATTGGCACGTCAATTGAGCTGCGCAATGATCGTTCTCAAGGAATTCCCCGCCAAATACCGGGCGCCGCTGCACTGCTTGCGTGACGCCGGATTTGCCCGCGTGCCCAGCATGCCAATGACCACACTCAGCATCGATTACAAGGATTTCGACGACTATCTCTCCAAAATGCTCAGCCCCCGCACGCGCGGGAAGGTCCGGCGCAAGTTACGCGCGGCCGAGCGGGCACAGCCGGCGATCACGGTGAGCGTTGTGACCGATGTGACCCCAGTTATCGATGATGTCTACCCGCTTTACGAAAAAGTCTACGAACGTTCACCGCTCAAGTTCGAGAAACTCACCAAGGAATTCTTGTGCGAAATCGGGCGCCGGATGCCCGACAAGGTCCGGTTTTTCATTTGGCGTCAGGACAACCGGATCATCGCGTTCGGCTTATGCATGGTGCAGGGCGACACGCTCTCGCACGACTATGTCGGCTTTGATTACACCGTCGCCTTCGAGCTCAATCTCTATTATCGGGTTTTTCACGATGTGATCGCGTGGGCCATCGCCAACGGCTACAAGCGCTTCTACAGCGGCAGCCTGAACTACGACCCGAAGTGGCATTTGCGCCAATCGCTCTACCCGGTCGATCTTTACGTGCGGCACACCTCCGGCCAGATCAATGCTGCGCTGAGACGGGTGCTCCCATTGATGGAGCCGACGCGATCGGACCCGATCCTTCCGAACTTCCACAACTATAACGAGCTTTGGGAGTGAACGCTCTCCGTGCGCATTGAGTTGTTGTTTTCGACGTCTTCGGAACAACAACTCACCGCCGCCGTTATCACCCGGGCGGCATGATGCCGTCACGGGGAGAATGGAAATGGTAGCGAGTGCGGCATCCGGTGAAGCGGAGAGCCGGCGGCGTGTTGCGCGCGTACGCACCAAGGACAAAGGAATCGTAGACCTCGCCGGCGACGCCTTCCGGGAGGTCGCGGTTCTGCTGCAAACCGAACTGCAGCTGCTGCGCGTCGAGATTTCCGAAAAGCTTACCTTTACCGCCTTGTCAGCCGCGCTGATCGGCGCCGGTGCGTTGCTTCTTATGGCCGCGATCATCCTGCTGCTCCAGGCCGCCATTGCTGGCCTGATCGCCTACGGCTGCTCCGCACCGGTTGCGATTCTCATCGTCGCCATCGCCACCCTTCTGGTCGGAGCGGGTCTCATCTGGTTGGGCGTCAATCGCCTGAGCCTGGACCGTCTTGCTCCCTCAAAAACTCTCGACCAACTGCAAAAAGTTTCAACCATCGCAAACATGAGGTAAGGCTATGGCATCGTCAGCACAGCTAGAACGCAAGGCGGAACGGGCGCGCGAGCGTCTGTCTGATCGGATCGCCGATCTCCGCTATCATGTCTCTCCATCGACCGTGGTGAGCGACCTGTTCGGAGTCAACCCCCGCACGTTGGGAGATGACATCCTTCCGCTAATGGCGAAACAGGCAAAACATAATCCGATCGCCTCCGCTCTTATCGCGGCAGGAGTCGGATGGCTGATCTTTTCCGAGGTGCGCGGCCCGCTCACCAAGTTTGCCTTCGGTCCGGCGACCTCGCCGCGGGCAAAGCGCGGGCGGACAAAAAGGCGCGGTGCACGCAATGGCAAGGCAGTGGCCGCCAGCCGGAAAAAATAACGCCGGCGGTCGGTAACCGCCAGCGGCAATGAGGTGGAGCGCGCGCAATTCGGCGCGTGCTTTTGTTGAAGCCATCAATCTCGCGCTTCGCGCCGATAAGGACGATTGCCGAAGGCCGACAGGGTAATGATCGTTCCGATCAGCAGGAAAACCATGATGAGCTTGGAGTTTTCAACAATGAAGGTCGTCATGAGTCACTCTTCCGGGACCAGCTCTTTCAGTTTCCGGCCACAAAATAACAGCTGGCCTGCCGGACGAATGTGAGCTGCCTCACAAATACTTCTGGCTGTTTCAGTCAGCCTGTTGGGGTGAAGGCGTTTCCTCCCCTCAACCCCGCCAGGCTTTTGGCGGGGTTTTTTTATTCCGGAAGTGCAGCAGTGACGGGTTATTAAGGCTCGCGCCGTCAGGGCTCCCTGAGCCGCTCCGCGAAAAGCACCATGGTCTTGCGATAGACCTCGGAGCGATTCCATTCGCGCATCACCTGGAAATTCTCCGTGCCTTCACCAAACGGCGCGCCGGCGCGCCAGCCATTAGTCTTCAGCAGATTGGCGGTAGAGGCGAGCACATCTGGCACGCTGTGGCGGAGATCGACGTGGCCGTTGCCGTCATAGTCGACCCCGTACTTGATGTAGGAAGATGGCAGGAATTGCGTCTGCCCGATCTCGCCAGCAAAGGCGCCGATGAGGTCGCGCAACGGCAGGTCGCCACGCTGGAGGATCTTGAGCGCGGCAATGAGCTCGGTCTGGAACAGCTCGGTACGGCGGCAGTCATGCGCCAAAGTGGCGATGGTGCGGATCACCGGCAACTTCCCCATGTCACCGGTGCCGTTGTCGCTTTCCAGCGTCCAGATCGCCATCAGCAGTTCTTTCGGCACGCCGAATTGCGTCTGGATGCGCGCCAGCAATTGCGCGTGTTTTTGCATCAGACCTTTCGCGCGCTTGATGCGGGCCGGAATGACACGCGTGGCGGCATATTCCTCGAAGCTCTTGCGGAATGTACCGCGCTGGCGGCGGTCGAAAGTGAGCACGGCCTGGTCCTGCGTCACGCCGGCAAACGCGCTGGATATGACATCGCGCGAAATGCCTGCGGCCGCGGCCTCGCGCCCCATGGCGGACAGAAAGGTATTGAAATCGCCGCCACACTGGGCGGCGCGCGCCGGCGCGGCGAGGGCTAGGGAAATGAACGCGCAGAAAAATAAGCTGAAAAATCTGACCATGAACCCGACCTGTGTTGTCCCGGGACTGATCATTACACTGTCATGGCCGGGCTTGTCCCCTCCGCCGTCATGCCCGGCCTTGTGCCGGGCATCCACGTCTTTGGGTGTGATCAACAAGTAAGGCGTGGATGGCCGGGACAAGCCCGGCATGTCGGTGAAAGCTTTCGTACACCCTCACTCGGAGGCTAGGATCGCTATCGGTCGCGTCACTGCAGGGAGAAGCAAATGCCCAAAGGCTACTGGATCACCACCTATCGCGAGATCAAGGACCCCGCCAAGCTTGCCGCCTACGCCAAGCTTGCCCCCGTCGCGCTCGCGCCCTTTGGCGTGCGCTACCTCTGCCGCGGGACCCCCGACGTGACCTACGAGGCCGGGCTGAAGGAACGGCTGGTCGTTTCGGAATTTCCCAGCCTCGAAAAGGCGATCGCCGGCCACGACAGCCCGGGCTACCAGGAAGCGCTGCGGGCGCTCGGCGATGGCGCCGTGCGCGACATCCGGATCATCAGCGGGCTGGAGTAAAACCACTCCCTCACCGCCACCGCTGTCATTGCCGGGCTTGACCCGCGCGCGACGTCCGATTGCGTTGCGTCGACCGGTTGAACTGGCAAACAACCCTCTCTCACGCAGACGTGTAACTTCGTGTGAAGCTATTGTCCGATTTCGTTCGTATATCAGTGAAAGATCACTCTCCGGGAACACGCACCATGAAACGCCCTGCTCTTTATATCGCCGCCGCCCTTGCTTTTGCCCCGTTCGCGGTACACGCGGAGTCCGCAGTGACGATCCCGCCGCCAGCGGCGGAGCAGCCTTCGCAAAACACCGGTCTCGAAACCGCCGTACTTGCGGGTGGATGCTTCTGGGGTATCCAAGCCGTTTACCAGCACGTCAAAGGCGTCACCAATGCCGTGTCCGGCTATGCCGGCGGCGCGCAGAGGGACGCCCTCTACGAGACCGTCAGCTCAGGCCGCACCGGCCACGCCGAAAGCGTGAAGGTGACGTTCAACCCGCGCGAGGTGTCCTACGGCAAGATCCTGCAGATCTATTTCTCGGTCGCGCACGACCCGACGCAGCTCAACCGTCAAGGCCCGGATTCCGGCCCGCAATATCGCTCGGAGATTTTCCCGCAGAGCGAGACGCAGCAGAAAGTCGCGAAGGACTATATCGCGCAGCTCGACGCGGCCCATGTTTTCAAACGTCCGATCGTCACAAAAACCGACTCGATGAAAACGCCATTCTTTACCGCCGAGGCCTATCACCAGGACTACGCGATTCAACATCCCTATCAGCCCTACATCGTGTTCAACGATGCGCCGAAGGTCGAAAACCTGAAAAAGCTGTTCCCGGACGCCTGGCGCGATACGCCGGTGACTGTGGCGCAGGCCGAAAAGGGGAATTGACGCGCTTCAGGCGGTAAGAGCAGACAAAATAAAAACAGCGGGCTTTTGGCCCGCCGTTTTTTTCGATTCCTGTGGCTTGGTCAGTTGTCGAGGAACGACCGCAATTTGCGGCTCCGGCTCGGATGCTTGAGCTTCCTTAGCGCCTTCGCCTCGATCTGGCGGATGCGCTCGCGGGTGACCGAGAACTGCTGGCCGACCTCTTCCAGCGTGTGGTCGGTGTTCATGCCGATGCCAAAGCGCATGCGCAGCACGCGCTCCTCGCGCGGCGTGAGCGAGGCGAGCACGCGCGTGGTGGTTTCGCGCAGATTCGACTGGATCGCCGCATCGATCGGCAGAATCGCGTTCTTGTCCTCGATGAAATCGCCGAGATGCGAATCCTCCTCGTCGCCAATGGGCGTCTCGAGCGAGAGCGGCTCCTTGGCGATCTTGAGGACCTTGCGCACTTTCTCCAGCGGCATGCCGAGCTTCTCGGCCAGCTCTTCCGGCGTCGGCTCGCGGCCGATCTCGTTGAGCATCTGGCGCGAGGTGCGCACGATCTTGTTGATCGTCTCGATCATGTGCACCGGAATGCGGATGGTGCGCGCCTGGTCGGCGATCGAGCGGGTGATTGCCTGCCGGATCCACCATGTGGCGTAGGTCGAGAACTTGTAGCCGCGGCGGTATTCAAATTTGTCGACCGCCTTCATCAGGCCGATGTTGCCTTCCTGAATCAGGTCAAGGAATTGCAGGCCGCGATTGGTGTATTTCTTGGCGATGGAAATGACGAGGCGCAGGTTCGCCTCCACCATCTCCTTCTTGGCCTGGCGCGCTTCGCGCTCGCCCTTCTGCACCATGTGCACGATCTTGCGGAATTCCGAGATCTCCACGCCAGTCTGGGCGGCGAGGTCGTGCACCAGCGAGCGGATCTCCTTGATGCGATCCTTCTCCTTGGCGACAAGATTCTTCCAGCCCTTGGCCGAAAGCTTCGAGACGCGGTTGAGCCAGCGCGGGTCGAGCTCGCCGCCCATGTATTGCTTGAGGAAGTCCTCGCGGATGACGCCGTAGCTTTCGGCGAGCCGCATCAGCCGGCCTTCGTTGGAAACGAGGCGCTTGTTGATGTCATAAAGCTGCTCGACGAGTGAATCGATGCGCGCCTGGTTGAGCCGCAGCGATTTCACCTCGGAGATGATCTCTTCCTTAAGTTTCTTGTATTTGCGCTCCTGCGCCGGCGACAACGAGGAGTTCTTCAGGCGGAATTCGATGTCCTGTTCCTGCAAGCGGCGCAGACGCTTGAACGAATCCGCAATGGTGTCGAAGGTCTCGACCACTTTCGGCTTGAGCTCGGCCTCGATGGCGGCGAGCGAAAGCGAATTCTCCATATCGTCTTCGTCGTAATCGCTCTCGGCCGCGGCTTCACCCGGATCTTTCTCTTCGCCTTCCGCACCGTCGCCGCTGGGCGACGCCTTGAATGGCGTGGCGCCAGGCGGCGCTGCCGGCGGCGCCGGTGTCTGCACGACCTGAAGATGCGGGGCGCCGGGAACGGGCGTGCCGACCGCAGGAATGATCGGCTTGCCATCCGGGCCAATCACCGGTGGCTGCATCTGCTTGGCATCGGGACCGGCGTAGGTCGCTTCGAGATCGATGATGTCGCGAAGGAAGACTTTCCCTTCGTTGAGCTCGTCGCGCCAGATGATGATGGCCTGGAAGGTCAGCGGGCTTTCGCACAGGCCGGCGATCATCGCTTCGCGGCCGGCCTCGATGCGCTTGGCAATCGCGATTTCGCCCTCGCGCGAGAGCAGCTCGACCGAGCCCATTTCGCGGAGATACATACGCACGGGGTCGTCGGTGCGCTCGGACGGCTCTTTCTTTTCGGTCGTCGCCAGCGACTTGGTCTTCGCCTCGACAACTTCCGTGCCGGTATCGTCGTCGTCGTCGTCGGCTTCCTCGGAAGCTTTCTCGTCGGCGTCGGCCTCTTCGGTTTCGACGACGTTGATGCCCATTTCGTTGAGCATCGCGTAGATGTCCTCGATCTGGTCGGAGGACACTTCGCCCGAAGGCATCACTTCGTTGATCTGATCGATGGTGACGTAGCCGCGCTTCTTGGCGGCCTTGATCATCTTCTTGACGCCAGCATCGGAGAGATCGAGAAGCGGTAGCGGCGTATCAGGCGCGCCTTCTTCCTTTTCCGGGGCTTCTTCTTTTTCTTTCGCCTGTGTCGCCTTGGACTTGCTCGCCATTCCGCCTCTCCTGGACCGTCCTGGCCGTCCCACGCCCGGTTCGCCGCGCCCTGCCGGCGCATGGCCAAAAAGGGCCGCGCCGGCGAGGCGCCGCCCCGAATCAGGTCGCTCAAGTGTCTTCGGAACCCGCTAAGCTCCGATTAACCTAATAAAATACCGCGGGAATCGACCCTTATTCCCGCCGGCCCTGCTACTTCCCGATCGCCCTCGAGAGGCGGCGGGATTGCTCATAAGCTACGAACGCCTCGACCGGAAGAGGCTCCAAAGCCCTCAATGAGAGCCTCGGTGCCTTCTACCCGGGACAGGCGGGCTTTGACATCGCGCAACCGCAAATAATTGGCTTCGCTCGCGTCCTGGCCCAAGGCCTGCTCGGCGTCTTTGAGCTCCTTAGTTAGTGAATGCCACTGGCGATGCAAGGCAACAAGCTGCGTCCAGGTCACCAAAACATCGTCGGGGGCGGCCTCTGGCCGGGCGCCCCAGACCGAAGGGGTGGTGATCGACGACGCGATTCGCTCCATCACTTCGGTCAGGTTGCGGGCGGCCAGTTCCGCCTTCAGACCGTCCGCATCGAGCGCGGAGGCATGGGCGGCGACGTCGATCAGAGCGCCCTTGAGCCGCTCGGTGTCGGCGTGGCGGAACTCCAGCGAGGCCAGCTCTTCCAGATGATCGTGCAGCAGCCAGGGATAGTTGAGAGCGGCTTGCAGGATCAGCGCTTCGCGGCGCGGAACCGCGCTGCGGTGGCCGCGATGCACCGGGCTCGACGCCATTTGCTGGCTCGCCACCACATAGGGCATCGCCCTGCCCGCGGTTCGCTGCGCGACGGGCCGTTGCCAATCGGCATTGCGACGATCGCGCCAGTTTTCGCCCTTGCGCGGTTCACGCCAATTGCGTCCGCGCGCTTCGCGCTGTGGCACTTGCGCGGGCGCAAAGAAATTCGACAGCCGCGTTGTGAAATCCTGCCGGTAGTATTTACGCACCGCGTCGTCGCCAATTGCGGCCGTCACCCCATTCAGGCGTGCTTCCAGCGCCGCGCGCCGCTCCGGCGTATCGAATGAATGTCCTTCTGTCTCGCGCGTCCACAACATATCGGCAAGCGGACGCGCCGCGCCGATGACATCGCTCACAGCTTCACGCCCACCCGCGCGCGCCAGATCGTCCGGGTCTTGTCCCTGCGGGAGCAGCGCGAACTTCAGGCTCTTGCCGGGTTTCAGTCGGGGCATCGCCAGATCAACCGCACGATAGGCTGCACGCAGGCCCGCATTATCGCCATCGAAACAAAGCACCGGCTCGTCCGCCATTTTCCAGAGCAATCCGAGCTGATCTTCGGTCAGCGCCGTGCCGAGCGGCGCCACTGTTGCGCCGAAGCCTGACGTCACCATCGCGATCACGTCGACATAGCCTTCGACCGCGACCAGGGGCGCATCATCATGCGCGGCCTGGCGTGCGGCGGCGATGTTGTAAAGCGTGGCGCCCTTGTGAAAGAGCGGCGTCTCCGGCGAATTGAGATATTTCGCCTGCGCATCCTTGTCGAGCGCCCGGCCGCCGAAGGCGATGACGCGGCCGCGCACATCGGTGATGGGGAACATCACGCGGTCGCGGAAGCGATCGAACGGCACCGGAATGTCGTCGCCGGAAATCAGCAACCCCGCCTCGATCATGTCCTCGACGGGGATCGCGTGCGAGCCGAGATGCTCTTTGAGAGCGAAACGCTCCGCCGGCGCATAGCCGAGCCGGAACTTGAGCTGCGTTGCTGGATCGAGCCCGCGATCGGCGAGATAGCCGCGCGCCCTGGCGCCGGCGCGCGAGGCCAAGGTGTCCTGGAAAAACTTTGCGGCCAGCTCGACCACGTCATGCAATGTCTTGCGCCGCGCATCGCGGGCTTCATCCTCGCGCGAAACTTTCGGCAATGGCACGCCGGCCATTTGCGCAAGCCGCTCCACGGCTTCCGGGAAGGTGACGCCTTCGCTTTCCATGACGAAATCGAAGATGCTGCCGTTCTTGCCGGATGAGAAATCGAACCAGGCCTGCTTCTGGTCGTTCACGAAGAACGACGGTGTCTTCTCTTTATTGAAGGGTGACAAACCCTTGAGCTCACGGCCGGATCGGACGAGCTTGATGCGCTTGCCGACGACCTCCGAAACCGGAAGCCGGGCTTTGAGCTCGTCAAGGAACTGGGGCGTGAAGCGCATGGGTTTTGGCCGAATCGGCGGCTAACCGCTGACTCTTCCCCATATCGAGTATTTAAGGCGCGTCCAGGGACAATTTTTCCCCGCTAGTCACAGGAGCTCCTGATATCAATACGGCCCGAAATGCCGGAATAGCCCCGGCCATTGCGTGTTTTAGCTGGTACAAAAAGTCTCGGCGAATGGCCGCCGTTGGGGAGGAAACAATAATGACAGTTCTTGCCGCGCCTGTGCTCGCTTCATTGTTCGGCCTCGCTGCCATGGGTCTTTTCGCCGGTGGCGCCCAGGCACAATCGCTCAAGCAACAGGCGGTTGGCACCTGGACGCTCGTTTCGGTCAAGGTCGGCGATGGCGAGCCCTATGGGCCGACCCCGCACGGTCTCATGTTCATCGATGCCGGCGGGAGATTCTCGGTCTCGATCGTGCGCGCCGGCATTCCGAAATTCGCGTCGAACAACCGCACGACCGGCACCGATTCGGAGAATGCCGCCGCGGTCCATGGCAGCCTGAATTATTTCGGCACCTACAGCGTCGACGAGACCGACAAGTCGATCACTGTGAAGATCGAAGCCAGCAACTATCCGAACTTCGAAGGCGTGAGCCAGAAACGCTCTCTCGCCGTCAATGGCGACGGAATGACGATCACCAATGCCGCGCCGTCCGGCGGAGGCGGCGTGGCCACGCAGATCTGGAAGCGCGCCAGGTGAAGTCGAATACCTACGTCCTCGTTCACGGCGCGTGGCACGGAGGCTGGAGCTGGTGCCGTGTTGTCGATCGGCTGAGAGGGCATGGACACATCGTGTTCGCGCCGACGCTCACGGGCCTCGGCGAGCGGGCGCACTTGCTTCATCCGAGGATCGATCTCTCGCTGCACGTCGCCGATGTGCTGGGCGTGATCACATACGAGCGGCTCAAGGACATCGTGCTAGTCGGGCATTCCTACGGCGGCTGCGTGATTTCCGGCGTGGCCGAAGCAGTGCCGGATAATATTCGTTCGATCGTCTTTCTCGACGCCTTCATCCCTGATCATGGCGATGCCGCACTTGATCTTGTGCAGCCGGCGGTGCAGGAGATCATACAGGCGGCACTGGAGCGCGGCGATACAACCATTCCGGTTCGCGATGCTGCTGCGTTCAAGGTCAATGAGAAAGATCGCGGTTGGGTCGATTCGCTTGCCACGCCGCAACCGATCGGCACCATGACCGAAAAGATCAAGCGCACAGGTGCGCGCGAAAGGATCGCGAAGAAGATCTATATCCGTGCGGTTGGCTACCCGAACGTGTCCTTCGACAAGGCCTATGCGCGCGTAAAAGCCGACCGCAGCTGGCGCACCTACGAGGTGCCGTGCGGCCACGACGTGATGATCGATGATCCCGATCGGCTGACGGACATCCTGCTCGAAGTCGCGTGAATCTTTAGCCGATTGTAAGAATCAGGCCAATTTTGTTTTCCACAGACTGCAGCTGTGCCAAAATCATCGTGCCCTTCATGCGCGGCGAAACAGCATGCCGATCCTGACCGCCAATCTGCTCCTCACCACAACTCCGCTGTGGATCGCTGCGGCCATCCTCCTCATTCCAACGACGATTTTTGCAATGTGCGGGCCTGTTATCGTCCGCCGCTACGTCGCGCTCGATCGCTTGAAAGCCAACAACGAAGTCGCCGGCTTTAAATTTGCTGCCGTCGGCGTGATCTATGCGGTGCTGCTTGCTTTCGCGATCGTCGTCGTATGGGAACGGTTCAATCAGGCCGATAACGACGTCGCCACCGAGGCAGCCGCAGCTGCGACTGTCTTTCGACTGACGCAGGGTCTGGACGCACCGCACGCGGCTGCGATCCGCAAAGCGACGACTGACTATTTGAAGGACGCGGTTACAAAGGACTGGCCGGCGATGGACCGCGGGACGTGGAGTATTGACGTTACAGATTCGCTGAGCGGGATTTACACAGCGGTGCTTAAGTTCCACACGTTCGATGCGTTTGAGGCCCTGATCGTGGCAGAAGTCCTGCGCGACGTCGACCGCATCAGCGAAATGCGCCGCCAGAGGCTGGTGGCCGCAAGCGGCATTGTACCCGGTATCATCTGGGTGGTGCTGTTCACCGGCGCATTCGTCACCATCGGATTTACGTTCTTTTTCGGCACCGCCAATTTGCGGGCACAGTCAGTCATGTCAGGTGCGCTTTCAATCCTGATTTTCCTGGGCCTTTTGACCATTGTCGCCATCGACCATCCCTTCGCCGGCTCGGTGAAGGTCGGCCCGGAAGCACTGGTCGCCGTGATCAATGATTTCGGCGAGAAGGCGCCGCGTTGACGGCACCGCTACTACTGCGGCTCCAGCCCCGATAGCTTCACGATCTCTCTTGCAGCCTCGCGGTCGATTTTGATTTCGTCGGCAAATTGCTCCGGCGTGTTGATCGCGGGCACCTGGCCGCGGCTGATGATGTATTTGTCGCGGAAGCCGGCATCGCTGACTATCCGCGCAACCTCGCGCGCAATCTTGTCGACGATCGGCTTCGGCGTGCCGGGTGGCGCGAACAACCCGTACCAGGTCTGCGAGGGCGCGCCCTTGTAGCCAAGATCGGCCAGCGTCGGCACATTCGGCAAAAGCGGCGTGCGGATATTGTTGACGAGCGCCAGTGCCGTCATCTTGCCAGCACTGATTTGCGAGATGACGTTGCCAAGGCCGATCAGGCCGATCGGCGTCGAACCGCCGAGAATGGCATTGGTCGCCTCGCCGCCGCCCTTGAACGGCACGCGCACCCAGTCGCCGCCTTTCTCTTGCTTGAGGCTATCCATATAGACGACGCACGGGATCGAGGCAGTGAGATATGACAACGTGCCGGGCTTTTGCTTCGACACCGCGATCAGCTCGTCCACCGACTTCGCACCGAGATCGGAATTGATCACCAGCACCTGGATCAGGTGAAAAAGGTTGATGACGGGCGTGAGCTTGTCGGGATCGAACGGCAGATTTTTAAAAAGGAACTGGTTGTAGATCATCGGATCGGCATTGATGATGCAGATTGTGTAGCCGTCCGGCTGCGCATCCTGGCAGGCCCGCGCGCCGATATTGCCGGCGCCGCCGGGGCGGTTCTCGATGATTAGCGGCTGGCCGAGGCTCTTGTGCAGCTCCTCGCCAAGCACGCGCATGAAGATGTCGCTGATGCCGCCGGCGCTTGAGGTGGTGAGCACATGGATCGGTCGGCTGGGATAATCGTCCGCAAGGACCGGGAAGATCAGGGCGGCAAAAAGTGCACCCACCAAAACTGCAACACGAGTCATTGTTTCCCCTCACCTCGATCGTCATGCCCGGCTTTATGCCGGGCATCCAAGTCTTCAGCTTCTACTCTACTCCAAGGCGTGGATGGCCGGGACGAGCCCGGCCATGACATTTTACGTTACGTCAGTCTCGCCTTCACCATCCCGCTTGCCTTGGCCATATCCATCTGGCCGGCATATTTACCGCGCAAGACACCAATCACCTTGCCCATGTCCTTCATGCCGGCGGCGGCGGTTTCCTTTACCGCTGCCTCGATAGCCGCCTTCAGTTCATCATCTGACATTTGTTTGGGCAGATAGCCGGAGATAATGGCGATCTCCTCCTGCTCCTGCTTCACGAGGTCGGCGCGGCCACCCTTCTGGTAAAGCTCAACCGATTCCTGACGCTGCTTGATCATCTTTTGCAAAAGGCCGAGAACTTCGGCATCGCCGAGCTGCGGTTTGCCGGCGCCGCGCGCCTCGATATCCGCATTCTTGAGCGAGGAGTTGACCATGCGCAGGGTGGAAACCGCTCGCTCATTTTTGGCCTTCATCGCCTCGGTCAAAGCCTTGTTAATGTCGTCGCGCAGCACGGGGGAGCCCCTTTCTCGTACCTTTATATCTGCCTGGGGGCGGCCGCCGGCGGCCCCTTGCCTCGCACACTATAATACGCAACTAAGTGGCCATGACCCAGACGAAAGCCGCTCCAGCCGGGACTTCCGGCGAGGCTTGGGCTGAGCCCAAACCGACGGCGCTTTTGGTGCTGGCCGATGGAACCGTCCTCGAAGGCTTCGGGCTGGGGGCGACCGGACATGCGGTGGGCGAGGTCTGCTTTAACACCGCCATGACGGGCTACGAGGAAATCCTCACTGACCCCTCCTATGCCGGGCAGATCATTACTTTCACTTTTCCGCATGTCGGAAACGTCGGCACCAACGAAGACGACATCGAGACCGTTAATATGGCGGCGACGCCGGGTGCGCGCGGCGTCATTCTGCACAGCGCGATCACCGCGCCGTCAAATTATCGGGCAACCCGCAATCTTGGCGACTGGCTCAAGGCCCGCGGCATCATCGGGCTGGCCGGCATCGATACACGTGCGCTCACCGCGCTGATTCGCGTGCACGGCATGCCGAACGCAGTGATCGCACACGCACCCAACGGCAAGTTTGATCTTGCCGCGCTCAAGAAAGAGGCGAAGGAATGGCCCGGCCTCGTCGGCATGGATCTTGTTCCGATGGTGACCAGCGGCCAGCGCTTCACGTGGGACGAAACGCCGTGGGCCTGGGACAAGGGCTACGCGCGCCAGACCAATCCGCAATTTCACGTAGTCGCGGTCGATTACGGCATCAAGCGCAACATTCTGCGCCTTCTGGCCGGCTCAGGATGCAAGGTGACGGTCGTTCCGGCCACGACGTCGGCCGAAGACATCATGGCGCTCAAGCCTGACGGCGTCTTTCTGTCGAACGGGCCGGGTGATCCGGCGGCTACCGGCGAGTACGCAGTTCCAGTGATCAAGAAGCTGATCGACTCAGGCACGCCGACATTCGGCATTTGCCTCGGCCACCAGATGCTCGGCATCGCAGTCGGTGGCAAAACGATGAAGATGCATCAGGGTCACCATGGCGCCAATCATCCGGTGAAGGATCTTACCACCGGCAAGGTCGAGATCACGTCGATGAACCACGGTTTCGCCGTGGACAAGGAAACATTGCCGAAGAATGTCGAACAGACGCACGTGTCGTTGTTCGACGGCTCTAATTGCGGCATCGCGCTGAAAGACAAACCGGTGTTTTCGGTGCAGTACCATCCCGAAGCGTCACCTGGCCCGCGCGACAGCCATTATCTGTTCACTCGCTTCGTCGAGATGATGCGGCAGGCAAAGCGCAAGATTGCCTAGCCCCGATTGCGGAACCGATCGCGATCATTCGCGGTTTGTGCGTGGCCATGTCAAACGCGCCCCTCACCTTCATGTTCAAGGACGACGGCAAGGTGCCGAACAATCCGGTATTGCCGGCACTCGTTTACAAGGGCGCCATCGACCCCGGCAGCAAACGCGATGCGGCCGGCGCCATCGAAAAACTGTTTTCCGCCAACGGCTGGGGCCACGGGCAATGGCGCGACGGCATCTATCCCTTCGTGCATTATCACTCAATGATTCACGAAGCGCTGGGCATCGCGCGCGGTCACGCCAAAGTCCAGCTGGGCGGGCATGCCGGCAAAATTTTCGAACTCGGGGCCGGAGATGTTGTCGTGTTGCCGGCAGGGACGGGGCATCAGAAGCTTTCCGGAAGTGACGATTTTCTCGTCATCGGCGCCTATCCGCCTGATGGCACGTACAACCTCTGCCGCGGCGACAACCCGGCGGAGCGCAACAAAGCGCTGACGACCATCCCAGAGGTGCCGGTGCCGCGGAGCGATCCCGTACTTGGCGAGGATGGGCCATTGCCGCGGCTTTGGCGGCGCTAGCGCACTCTTTTTGCTCCGCTCATTCCCGCGCAAGCGGGAATCCAGGCGTCCAATCGTCAAGCGCTTCGATAACGGCTCTGGGTCCCCGCCTTTGCGGGGACGAGCGGGTATTGTGGTAGCGTCGGGTAAGCCTGCACGATAGAAGCCCCCCATGAGCGACTGGATCGATTTCTACGATTTCAAGCACTCGGTCATTTATGTGAACGCGCGTCATCGCGACGTGCATTACCGCACCATCGCCGAAGACATCCGCGCCTATGTACCGTCTCTAGCGGCGCACGTGCTCGACTATGGGTGCGGCGAGGCGACCTCAGCCGATCTGATCGCGGCGGCTTGCGCGAAACTGACACTGGCGGAGGCCGCGCCCAATGTGCGCGCGTCGCTCACGATGCGCTACGCGGGTCACCCGAAGATCGCGGTTGTCACCGCGGAGCAGGTGGCAGTGCTTCCCAAGGCTTCATTCGATCTCATCGTCATGCACTCGGTCGCGCAATATCTAGGCACAGCTGAACTCGACGGGCTGCTCACGATGTTTCGCGGCCTGCTCAAACCACGCGGGCTCTTTATAATCGGCGATATCGTGCCGCCGCGGCTTGCAGCACCGGCGGCGGCGCTTGCGTTACTGCACTTCGGTGCGGCCAATGGCTTCTTCTGGGCGGCGGCATTTGGGCTGGCGCGCATCTCGGCGTCGGATTATCTGCGGCTCAAAAAGACGGTCGGATTGTCGCACTACACAGAAGCCGCGATGCTGGAGAAGCTCAAGCGCGCGGGCTTCACGGCCGAACGCGCGAAACGCAATATCGGCCACAATCAGCGCCGTATGACCTTCGTCGCGTGGACGACATAAGGCTTTTCCGTCCACCGCTTATGCGGTCATGACCCTTCCCTGCCCCCCGATTCTGGTCTAAGCACCCCTCGCGCGGGGCTAGCCCCGCAGGGGCAAGGAGGACGCGCGACAAGCGCGCCCTTTTTTTGTGCCCGGAATTTTCAGCGGATGCCCAAACGAACCGACATCAAATCGATCCTGATCATCGGCGCCGGACCGATCGTGATCGGCCAGGCCTGCGAGTTCGACTATTCCGGCACGCAGGCCTGCAAGGCGCTGAAAGATGAGGGCTATCGCATCGTCCTGGTGAATTCCAATCCGGCGACGATCATGACCGATCCGGATCTCGCCGATGCCACCTATATCGAGCCGATCACGCCAGAGATCGTCGCCAAGATCATCGAGCGCGAGCGGCCCGATGCTCTGCTGCCGACCATGGGCGGGCAGACCGCGCTGAATTGCGCGCTGAGCCTGCGCAAGATGGGGGTGCTGGAAAAGTTCAACGTCAAGATGATCGGCGCCACCGCGGACGCCATCGACAAGGCGGAAGACCGCGAATTGTTTCGCGAAGCCATGACGCGGATCGGCCTGCCGACGCCACGCTCGCATCAGATCAAGACCCTGCCGCAGGCGCTCGAAGCGCTCGACGATATCGGGCTGCCCGCGATCATTCGTCCGTCCTTCACGCTTGGCGGCACCGGCGGCGGTATCGCCTACAACAAGGCTGAGTTCATCGAGATCGTCGAGCGTGGCATTGACGCCTCCCCTACCAACGAGGTGCTGATCGAAGAGTCGGTTCTCGGCTGGAAAGAATTCGAGATGGAGGTGGTGCGCGACAAGAAAGACAACTGCATCATCATCTGCTCGATCGAGAACGTCGATCCGATGGGCGTGCACACGGGCGACTCGATCACGATCGCGCCGGCGCTGACGCTGACCGACAAGGAATACCAGATCCTGCGCGATGCCTCGATCGCGGTGCTGCGTGAAATCGGCGTGGAGACTGGTGGATCAAACGTGCAGTTCGCCATCAATCCGGCCGACGGCCGGCTTGTGGTCATCGAGATGAATCCGCGCGTATCGCGCTCATCTGCGCTAGCCTCCAAGGCGACCGGGTTTCCGATCGCCAAGGTCGCAGCCAAGCTCGCGGTCGGCTATACGCTCGACGAGATCGCCAATGACATCACCGGCGGCGCGACGCCGGCGTCGTTCGAGCCGACCATCGACTACGTCGTTACCAAAATTCCCCGCTTTGCCTTCGAGAAATTCCCCGGTGCATCGCCGGTGCTCACAACCTCGATGAAATCGGTGGGCGAGGCAATGGCGATCGGACGCACGTTTCAGGAAAGTTTGCAGAAAGCGCTGCGCTCGCTGGAAACGGGACTGACCGGCCTCGATGAAATGACGATCGAGGGCTTCGACGTCGCCAAGGGTATAGACGACACCGACAACAAGGCCGCGATCCGCGCGGCACTTGGGACTCCGACGCCGGATCGCCTGCTCAAGGTCGCGCAGGCCATGCGGCTCGGCGCAACCGATGAACTCATTCACAACGCGTGCCGCATCGATCCCTGGTTCCTCGCGGAGATCCGCGGGCTAGTGGAGATGGAAGCCGAAATCAGGGCCAGGGGCTTGCCGACAACGACCGGCCCGTTCCGCCACCTCAAGGCCATGGGCTTTTCCGACAAGCGCCTGGCGAAGCTGACCGATTCCGACCTGGACACCGTTACGGCCAGACGCCGCAAGCTCGGCGTGCGGCCTGCGTTCAAGCGCATCGATACCTGCGCCGCCGAATTCGCTTCGCCCACGGCCTATATGTATTCGACCTATGCCGCGCCGTTTGCCGGAACCGTGTCGGATGAGGCGGCACCGTCTGACAAGAAGAAAGTCATCATTCTCGGCGGCGGGCCGAACCGGATCGGCCAGGGCATCGAATTCGATTATTGCTGCTGCCACGCGGCCTTCGCACTGAAGGAAGTCGGCTTCGAGACCATCATGATCAACTGCAATCCGGAAACTGTGTCGACCGACTATGACACGTCCGACCGGCTTTATTTCGAACCGCTCACGCCGGAAGATGTGCTGGAGATCGTCGATACCGAGCGCTCGAACGGCACGCTGCACGGTGTGATCGTGCAGTTCGGTGGCCAGACGCCGCTCAAACTCGCCGAACCTCTGGAAAAGGCGAAAGTCCCGATCCTCGGCACCTCGCCCGACGCCATCGACCTTGCAGAGGATCGCGACCGCTTCAAAAAGCTGCTCGACAAGCTCAAGCTGCGTCAGCCGCAGAACGGCATTGCCACTTCTCCGAACGCCGCGCGAGCGATCGCCGAAGAAATCGGCTACCCGGTCGTGATCCGCCCATCTTATGTGCTGGGCGGGCGCGCCATGGAAATCGTGCGCGACGGCGCGCAGCTTGATCGCTACGTGGCACGGCTTGCCGGCGATCTTGACCGTCCGAGTGAGTTGGCAGTCTCGAAGAAAAGCCCGCTGCTGATCGATCGCTATCTGTCCGATGCCACCGAAGTCGACGTCGATTGTCTCGCCGACGGCAAGGACACTTTTATCGCGGGCATTATGGAGCACATCGAGGAAGCCGGCATCCACTCCGGCGATTCAGCCTGCGCGCTGCCACCACACTCACTGAGCGAGAAGTCCATCGCCGAACTGGAGCGGCAGACCCGCGCGCTAGCGCTCGCGCTAGATGTCGGCGGCCTGATGAATGTGCAATACGCCATCAAGGATGGCGATATTTATGTGCTCGAGGTCAATCCACGCGCCTCACGCACGGTGCCCTTCGTCGCGAAGGTCATCGGCCTCCCCGTCGCAAAGATCGCCGCCCGGGTCATGGCTGGCGAAAAGCTCAAGACCTTCAATCTGAAGGCCACCCGTCCCAAGCACCGCGCGGTGAAGGAGGCGGTCTTCCCGTTCGCGCGCTTCCCCGGTGTCGACACTGTGCTCGGCCCCGAGATGAAATCGACCGGCGAAGTCATGGGTATCGACGGCTCTTTCGAAATTGCATTCGCCAAAAGCCAGATCGGCGGTGGAACCAACCTGCCGCGGAGTGGAACTGTGTTCGTGTCGGTGAAAGATGCCGACAAGGCACGTATTTTACCAGCGGTGAGGCTCCTGGCGTCGCTGGGCTTCAAGACGATCGCGACCTCGGGAACCCAGAGGTATCTGGCGGAACAGGGGGTAGAAACGGCCAAGATCAACAAGGTGCTGGAAGGCCGACCCCATATCGTGGATGCCATCAAAAATGGCGGTGTTCAGCTGGTTTTTAACACTACCGAGGGCGCTGCGGCATTGGCCGACAGCCGTTCCCTGCGCCATGCCGCCCTCTTGCATAAAGTGCCGTACTACACCACTCTTTCAGGGGCCGTCGCCGCGGCGCAGGGCATCAAGGCCTATCTTGAGGGTGACCTCGAGGTGCACGCGCTGCAAAGCTACTTCGGCGGACGGGGTTGAAGGCCTTTGGGCCGACAAGGACCCGGGCGGCGGCACGAGTAAGGCCGGGAAATTGCGTGGTCGCGGCATCAGGTGAGGCTGGCCGCGACAGGACTTTTTTGACCGGCCCTCGCTCACATGACTCCGGTTTCGCGGGTGACCGTGGCCGGAGTCGTATTACGAGTCGATTTGACGGAATTTCGAAGGCGAAAGGGGCTTGGCGGCGCTGAAAGTTGTTCAGGTTGTTTCGGGCGCGCGCCAGGAGGAGATGAGACGATGGAAAAAATTCCGATGACCGCCGCCGGCTATGCCGCGCTCGAGGCCGAGCTCAAGCATTGCCAGCAGGTCGAGCGCCCCCGCATCATTCAACAGATCACCGATGCGCGCACGCACGGCGATCTGTCGGAGAACGCTGAGTATCATGCCGCCAAAGAGTCCCAATCTCTTAATGAAGGCCGCATTGCCGAGCTTGAGGACAAGCTCGCGCGCGCCGATGTCATCGATGTTTCCAAGCTGTCGGGTGAGTCGATCAAGTTCGGTGCAACGGTCACCTTGGTCGACGAAGATACCGATGAGAAGAGGGTCTGGCAGATCGTTGGCGAACCAGAAGCTGATGCCAAGAAAGGCAGAATTTCGGTGACGTCTCCGCTCGCCAAGGCACTGATCGGCAAGACCAAGGGTGCCTCGGTCGAGGTCAACACCCCTGGCGGTGCCAAAGCCTACGAGATCAAAAAAGTGGAGTGGCGGTAATTTTTTTCGGTCATTCCGCGGGGCGCGCGCTTCCTAGAATGACCAAGAAGGCATTACGTGTGCCCCGGAATGACTACTAATTTTCCATCGGCACCATGGCCGCATCTTTGGAATTGCGCAGCGTCAGTGAGGTCTTCACGTTGCGTACATTTGGCGCCGCCGTGAGTTTTTCAACAAAGGCCTGAAAAGTTTTCAGATCGGGTGCCACGCATTTGAGGACAAAGTCGATTTCGCCCGAGAGCATCCAGCACTCGCGCACCAATGGCTGGGCGCGTACGAATTCCTCGAAGGCGACAAGATCGGCGTCGGCCTGGCTTGCCAGGTGCACCATCGCGAACACCGAGACCTCGTAGCCAAGCTTTTTCTCGTCGAGCAGCGCGCGGTAGCCCTTGATGTAACCGGCCTCCTCCAACGCGCGCACCCGGCGCAAACATGGCGGCGCCGAAATTCCGACGCGACTTGCCAGCTCCACGTTTGTGATGCGGCCGTCGTCCTGAAGCTCTTTGAGGATCTTGCGGTCGATTGCGTCGAGGCGTGCTGGCACAGCGAAACCTTTGGGACGGGCCGAACAGACAAACATTCATACTGCGAAATAATATTTCGCGAAACAATATTGCGCGCTCCTGCGATCGTGATCGCGAGGCCGGGCGAGCCTGTGGGTCTTGGGGGTTGCGTATCTTGCATAGCTCGGCCGAAAGCCATACATCGTGCAGGGCAAAAAAGTCGGCGAGCATCCGGCCAGCGGGGCGACAAGCGCCCGACTGACGCCCATCCAGGGGGGCGTAGAGCATGGCAAAGACGACCCACGCCAAAGTCGCGATCGTCGGCTCGGGGCCGGCAGGCTACACCGCTGCCATCTATGCAGCGCGGGCCATGCTCGAGCCGATCCTCATTCAGGGCATCCAACCTGGCGGCCAGCTCACCATCACCACCGACGTTGAGAACTATCCGGGCTTTGCCGACGTCATCCAAGGGCCATGGCTCATGGAGCAGATGCAGGCGCAAGCCGAACATGTCGGAACCCGCATCGTCACCGACCATGTGAACAAGGTGGAACTGGCCCAGCGGCCGTACCGGCTGAGCTGCGATTCCGGAGACATCTACCTCGCCGACGCGCTGATCATCGCTACGGGCGCACAAGCGCGTTGGCTCGATCTGCCCTCCGAACAGAAGTTCAAAGGTTACGGCGTTTCGGCGTGCGCGACCTGTGACGGCTTCTTCTACCGCAACAAGGAAGTGATTGTGGTTGGTGGCGGCAATACCGCCGTCGAAGAGGCGCTGTTCCTGACCAACTTTGCCTCGAAGGTCACCGTGGTTCACCGGCGCGACGCTTTCCGCGCCGAGAAGATATTGCAGGACAGATTGTTCAAGCACCCCAAGATCGAAGTGATCTGGGACAATGTGCTCGACGATGTCCTCGGCGGTGACAATCCGCTGAAAGTCCGCGGCGTGCGGCTCAAGAACGTGAAGACGGGAGCCGTCACCGAACGGCGGGTCGACGGGGTCTTTATCGCGATCGGCCATCAACCAGCGTCCGAGCTGTTTGCGGGACAGGTCCAGATGAAGCCATCCGGATACATAGTCACTTCCGGCAATTCCACCGCCACCTCGGTGCCCGGCGTTTTCGCCGCCGGCGACGTCACCGATGATATTTACCGGCAGGCGGTAACCGCTGCCGGACAAGGTTGCATGGCTGCGCTCGAGGCGGAGAAATTCCTGGCCGCGCACGAACACCAACGTGCGGCGGCGGAATAGACAATGGCCACCTCCAACAACTCGATGGACTGGGACAAGCTGAAGGTGTTTCACGCCGCAGCCGAGGCGGGATCGTTTACGCACGCCGGCGAGCGGCTCGGGCTGTCACAATCGGCGGTGTCCCGGCAGGTTTCAGCTCTGGAAAGCGAGCTGTCGGTCTCGCTGTTTCACCGCCATGCGCGCGGCCTGATCCTCACCGAGCAGGGCGAATTGCTCTATCGCACAGCGCACGAAGTCTTCATGAAGCTGGAGGCTGCGCGCACCAAGCTGACCGATAGCCGCGAGCGGCCGAACGGTGAACTCAAGGTCCAGACCACGCCCGGCATTGGCGTGCATTGGCTCACGCCGCGGCTTGGCGAGTTTCTGGATCTTTACCCGGACATCCACATAACGCTGATCACCAGCGATGAGGAACTGGATCTGGCGATGCGCGAGGCCGATGTCGCCATCCGCCTGCGCCAGCCGACCCAACCGGATCTGATCCAGCGCAAGCTGTTTTCCGTGCATTTCCACGCCTATGCCTCGCCCGATTATCTCAAGCGATTCGGTACGCCGCGGGCGCACGAAGAACTCGACAAGCATCGCATTGTCCTTCTTGGCGGCGGCGCCGTGCCGGCGCATCTGCAGAACCGGCGCTGGCTTCTGGAAATCGGTCGCGACGGCAAAGACCCGCGTACGCCGCATCTGACTGTAAATAACGTGCTCGGCGTTTTGCGCGCATGCCAACGCGGGCTCGGTATCGCCGTACTGCCTGACTATCTGGTGGAGGAAAACGGCGGCCTGGTGCAGCTGTTCGGCGAGGCCGATACGCTCGCGCTCGACGCCTATTTTGTTTATCCGGAAGAACTCAAGTCGGTTGCGCGCATTCAAGTCTTCCGCGATTTTCTGGTCGCCAACGCCCAACGCTGGCACTTTTGATTCGCCCGATTGCGCATGGCAGTCATGCAGGGATTGCCGTTGCTGTCATTGTACCTGCTTCGCATACTTCACACTCGCTGTTTCGCCGGATTGATATCCTCCCAGAATCGCCGGTGGGCAGCATGTTCCCCTCTGGAAGAATTGCTGGCCCCCACGCCGGCAATGACTGAAACCGGGCCCCACATGGGGCCCGGTTTTTTCGCGCATGACAATCAATCAACGGTTCGTGGTCAGCGGGAAGCGGGCGATATAATAACTGAGATCTCCCATCTGCTCATCGCTGACTGGAGCTAGCACCTCAGCCATGACGCCATCGTAGCCGCGCCGAGCATTGCTCTTGTAGTCGCGTAACGTTTTCACGAGATAGTCCTCGCGTTGGTTGGCGATGTGCGGAATGTTTTCGCGACCGGCCAAATCAAGATTGTGACAGCTGTTACAACGATTCTGGGTAATCAAGGCGGCGGCCCGCTGCATGCGCGCGCCATCACCGGCGTCCGCGGACGGCTTCGGCGCAGGCAGTTTGGCTATGAAGTCAGAGAAATTTCGCAGGTCGTCGTCGGTGAAGCCCTTTGTCATCTCGGTCATGACCTGAATCATCGGGTCGTCCTTTTTGGCCGCAGAAGCGCGCTGCCTTTCGCGAAACAAATAAAGCTGGATCAACAGATAGGGCGCGGGCTGCCCACCGAGTGAAGGAATTTCCGGGGTTTCCGACTGACCGCTTTCACCATGGCAAGCAAGACAGGGGGCCGCACGTTCGGCGACTGATTCGCCGAAAAGTGGCTGATTTGCCGCACAAACGAGCAGCGCCGCAGCAGAAATGCAACGTGCTAATTCGACAGTCCGCATGATGGTTTGCCTGAATAAAAAATGGCCGGGGGCCAGTGCCCCCGGCCGCACTACACTGATTTACCTGCGCGCGACCTTCGCCTTGCTGTAGGTGATGCGGTAGATCGCACCATTCCAGTCGTCGGACAGCAGCATCGATCCATCTTTCATGATTTCCATGTCCACCGGACGGCCAATGTATTTATTGTCGACGAGGAACCCGGTGATGAACGGCTCCATCGACTTTACGGTGCCGTCTTTGTTGAGGAAAATTGCGACGACATCGCCACCAAACTTGTTAGTCCGGTTCCACGAGCCATGGCGGGCAAGGAAGATGGCGTTCCTATATTTTTTCGGGAACATGTCACCGGTATAGAAGCGCAAGCCTAGGCCTGCCGAGTGCGGACCGGTCAGCGCGATCGGGGCCGTAAACTCGCGGCAGTTGTGACCCCAACCGAATTCCGGATCGAGCATGTTTCCCTGATAGCAATAGGGTGCGCCGAAATGCTCCCCGACTTTCGTTATGCGATTGAGCTCGTCCTGCGGGACATCCTCGGAGAGCCAGTCGCGTCCGTTGTCGGAGAAATAGAGCTGCTTGTTCATCGGATTCCAGTCAAAGCCGAGCGTATTGCGCACACCCTTCGCAACGACTTCGGCAGCCGTGCCGTCAAGATTGATGCGCCGAATTTGGCCATGATCCTTGTCATGCAACACGTTGTTGCCCGGCTGTCCAATCGGAACGTAAAGCTTGTTGTCGGGACCGATGGCGATGAACTTCCAGCCATGCGCCTCGTCCTTCGGCAAATCCGTATAGATCACCGTCGGCTTCGAAGGCTTGTCGAGATTGGCCTCGACGTTGTCAATCTTGGAGATCTGCGACAACTCGGCAATGTAGAGCGTGCCGTTGTGATAAGCGAGCCCGTTCGGGCGATAGAGCCCCTCGGCGACCGTCTTGATTTCGGTCTTGCCATCCTTCTTCACGATGGCCGTGACCTTGTTTCCGAAGCGGGTGCCAACAAACACGGTGCCCTTGTCACCGATGCGCAGCGACCGCGTATTGGGAATGCCGCTGGCATAAACCTCGATATTGAAGCCGGGCGGCAGCTTAAGCTGGGCAGTTGGCAGCTTGTCTGCCGTGGCCGGAATCGGCGGTGGCGCAACCGGCGCGAGCTTGGACGCAGCTTCGTTGCCCTCGGGGCGCCCCATGAGCGGCGACCCGGGCGGCAGCGCTGGCGCTGCTGACGGCGCGGCCGCGGGCGGCGTGGCCGCCGGTGCGGATGCGGGCGGCTGCTGAGAAAATGCCGGCGTGGCCAACAAAACACCGGCTATCGTGCCGGCAAGCAAAATAGAACGCTGAGCCATAACACACGGAATCATCGAACTCCTCCCCTGATATGGAGGTGCTTGACTCACGTGGTCCAATCAAGAATAGCCCGGAGCGCACCCCCGTTGAAAACAAGTGTCTACCTTTCACGCGCCCGTTGCAATCGGGGGCGCGGCAATTCGGCGTGGTCAGGAACTTCGATAGCTATAGGCGGTTTCTTCGCGCGCTGCCGCCAGTTGCTCGACCAAAGCGTGATGTGGTGACAGGTGGCAAACCGGATCTGCCACACGAGCATCGCCTGCAATTATGAATGCCTGGCAACGGCACCCGCCAAAATCCTGATCGCGCCGCGGACAAGATTTGCAGGGTTCATGCATCCAATTGGTGCCGCGGAACGCTGCAAATGCCGGCGAGGCGTGCCAGATGTCGGCGAGCGAATATTCGCGCACATTCCAGAATTCAAGCCCGGGAATAACTTCGGCAGCATGGCACGGAAGTACTCGGCCGGCCGGCGTGATATTGAGCGAGCGGCGACCCCAGCCGCCGACGCAGGGCTTCGGATATCGCGCATAGTAATCGGGCACCACCGCATCAATCACGATCTGGCCGCGGTGTTTGGCCCGCAGTGACTCGACCTGACGCACCGCTTTATCGACTTGTTCGCGCGTCGGCATGAGCGCGGCGCGATTCTTCAGTGCCCAGCCGTAATATTGTACGTGGGCAATTTCCACGCGAGTGGCGGCAAGGGACAGTGCCAATTCCACCATCGACTCTACGCGTTCGATGTTGGCGCGGTGTACGACCATATTGATGGTGAGCGGCAACCCTAACTTGACGACTTCTCCGGCAATTGCGCGTTTGCGTGTCGAGGCCCCTTTGTAGCCCGCAATATGATCGGCAGATATTTCGTCGCTGTCCTGAATGGAGATCTGCACATGGTCGAGGCCTTCGTCCGCAATCGTCGAGAGAGTTTGCGGTGTCAGACCAACCGCCGACGTAATCAGATTGCTGTAGAGACCGGCGTCGTGCGCGGCTCTCACAATTTCGGGTAGATCGCGCCGCGCCGCTGGCTCACCGCCAGACAAATGCACTTGCAGTATGCCAAGAGAAGCCGCTTCGCGGAATACGCGCGCCCACGTCGCGGTGTCGAGCTCATGGTCACGCTTGTCGAGCGCCAAAGGATTGGAGCAATAGGGACAGCCGAGCGGACAGCGGTGTGTCAATTCGGCGAGCAGACCGAGTGGCGCGGGCGAGCTGGCGCCGTTCGTCGTCACGGCGCATCACTCCCCCGTTCAAAAACGGCACGCATCGCTCAATCCAACTCCAACAGCTTCTTCTCTACCAGCCCGCCCAGCAGGTTCACGACATCAGCGTGTATTCGTTCGCGCGGCGCGGCAAATGTATTCGCCAAATCGTCCACAATTGCACCGAGAGTTGCTTCGCCGGTGCACCGCTTCAATATTTCAGCAGTAATCGCATCGGCCTTGAACACACGTTCCGGTGCAAGCAGCACCCACCCGCCCTGCGCTTCATTGTGTGTCAAGCGCACACCTTTCGGCAGCCGCGGGCATGCATCGTTAGAAAGTTGATTTGCCGGCCGGGCCATCAAAAGTCCTCCGGCAGGAATGCGCCCGGTGGTACCTGTTTGGGTGCTACATAGGCGTAGTACAGCGCATCCAGCATCGCCCACAGCACGCTGCATTTGAATTCGAGCGCGGCGAGTACCGCCTGCTGTTGCGCTGGTGTCCTTGCATTCCGCTTGACGAAATTAAGCGCAAAATCGGCGTCACGCTCGGCTTGCGGCGGACGTTTGTCGAAATAGCTTAGGGTGTCGCGCGTAACGAAGTCATAGTTCGCCAACATTCCCGCCATGCGCTCGCTGATAATCACCGGCGAAAACATCTCGGTCAGAGAAGACGCGATCGCTTCGAGCAAGGTCTTCTCACGCACAAAACGCACATAAGCTTCGACCGCAAAACGTGTGCCCGGTAAAAGTCCCTGCAGCGAAGTGACGTAATCACGATCGAGCCCGAGCCCATCGGTGAGCTTGAGCCAGCGCGCGATACCCCCGTCACCCTCGCGCTCTCCGTCGTGATCGACAAGCCGCGATCGCCATTCGCGGCGCACGCCTGAATCCTCGCAACGTGCAATCAAGGTCGCGTCCTTGATCGGGATCATCGCTTGATAATAGTAACGGTTGAGCGCCCAGGCCTGCACTTGGCCCTTTGTGCATTTGCCGCCGTGCAGCAACACATGAAACGGATGCAGACGATGGTATCGCCTGGCGCCGATGTCGCGCAGCGCGCCTTCGAGCTCTTCTGGAGAAAGCAACTTCACAGCACGATCTCCATTCCATCTTCCGCCACTCGCCAACCTGCAGCTTCGATCTTTTGTCGCTCGGCCGAACCGTCGATCAAGATTGGATTAGTGTTGTTGATATGGATAAAAATACGCCGTGCCGACAGTCCGTCGAGGGCGCGCAGCGAACCACCCTCTCCGTCGATTGGCATATGACCCATACGGCGCCCGGTTTTCTCACCGGTACCGGCACGGATCATCTCGTCATCCACGAATAACGTGCCATCAAACAAAACAACATTGGCTCGCGCGAAGCGTTCGCGCATGGCATCGGTTACCGCCGCAGCTCCTGGCACGAATACCATTCGCGCTCCCTCACGATACAACTCGACTCCGACATTGGCCGCACTTTCGGTATCGATCTCGGGGGCTTCGCCCTCGAGATAAAGTGGCAGCTTGCCCGGCGCCATAAACAACGTTACCTCGATGTCACCGGCCAGCATAAAGCGCGCGCCGGGATTAACCGCACGCCGCGACATTGACGTCATCGCTCCAAACATAGCGTTGGCCGCGATGGCCGCGTGACTGGCCGGCGTCGCATAGAGCGTAAAGGGAGTGCCCTCACGCAAGGACAATAGCCCAGCAATCTGGTCGATTTCCGCGCCTGTGAGAATTACGGCGTCAATTGGACTGCCACGCAACGAGTCGCGTGGGTGAAGGGCAGTTGCGGCCCGGACCTGGGCAGACAAATCGGGAGATGCGTTGATCAACGTCCAGCGGCCATCGCCCGCAGAAACCGCAATGCTGGTTTGCGTACGCGGTCTGACTCGAGGATCGCCGGCCCATGCAAGTGCGCAGACCGGGCACCGACAATTCCACTGCGGAAAAGCGCCCCCCGCCGCCGAACCAAGGACAATAGCGGTAAGGCGCCCCATCTAATGGGGCCAAACAATAATAAGAACAATCAGGAAATCAGAACTCGGCCGGCAGATAGCCGTTAATCTCGAGTCCAACGCAAATCTCTACGAGAATTGGGGTCGTCCACGCCATGGCGCTTCCTTTCAACCGCATTTGAGACCTGCGGTCTATGACAACCTTACCGCAGGCCAAAAATGCCGCAAGGGGGGCGGAAGCGAGTACCTGTAGGGCATCACGTCAATGTCATGCTTGGCGGCCATAAACGCGCCTTATGTAAAAGTCAGGGTATAACCGGTGAAAATCTCGAGGAACCGTCCGTCCTACAGTCCGTTGCCTTAGGCTTCGCCTGCTTGTTCAGATAAAATCGCTTAGAATCGCGTCGATTGGGCTGTTCGTGCAAAATAGCCACAGTTGAAGTCCGTTCTCGTCGAACTATTGGGAAAAACGTAACCGGGTGTGCGCTATCAGTTAGATTGGGGTGGACAAATCGGGCCGCGCATGCCCTCTGACAGTTTTTAGGAGAACCGTGGTGAAAAGTACTCGATTCGACAGGCTACTGGCTTCAACAGCGCTTGTGCTGGTGCTCGCTCTTTCCAGTCACAGCGCTGTGGCGCAGCTGGCGTCGGTCCCGGTACCGGATACGTCGCTGCCGCCGCCGCTAACGGCCAAAGATATCGAGACGCCGGCCAAACAGGCCGCGCCAGCCACTGTCGTAAAGGATGATCCCAAGCAGACCGGAACGACTCCGTCTGCCGAGCCGGCCAAAGCCGCGACTGCATCGACCACGGCCACCAGCAGCGATAACCCGGTTGCGGACAAAGTCCGCGAACTGATCACGGGTAAACAATTGGACCGCTTGATCAACCGCAAGGCTGACCGCGCCGGGGTCGAAGCGTATTACAGCGCTCACAATTACGCGCCGCTGTGGGTAAGCAACAATGCCGGAAATGACCGCGCCAAGGCAGCGATCGCCTATATGGCGCAGGCTGATGCTGTCGGTCTCGATCCAAACGATTACCCGACGCCTGATTTCAAGTCGGCGACGACGCCCGAAGCGCTGGCGGAAGCCGAACTCAAGCTCACCGCCTCTGCGCTCACGTTCGCGCGTCACGCCCAGATTGGGCGCATCCATTTCACCCGCGTCGGTCCAGACATTCAGTATGATTTGATCGCGCCCGAGCCGGCGGATGTGCTCGCCGAGCTTGCCAGCAGCAATGATGCCACAAAAACTCTTGATGGCTTCAACCCGCCGCAAGCCGAGTTCAAGGCATTGAAAGCCAAGCTCGCCGAACTGCGCAAGGCGCCGCGCGCTGCCGATACAAAGGCTGAAGAAAAACCTGAAAAACCGCGCGTGAACGTTCCCGACGGAAAGATTCTTCGTCCGGGGACAAAAGATGCGCGCGTTGTCGCACTGCGCAAGCGTCTCGACATTGCGGGCGACAAGGAAAATCCGCTCTATGATGATGCGGTGCGCGACGCAGTGAAGACTTTCCAGACGGAAAACGATCTTGGCGTCGATGGCAATCTCGGCCCCAATACCGTGCGCGCGCTCAATGGAGAGCACAGGGAGGCGCGGCGTGCGTCTGCCGATCCGACCGAAACGATTATCGTGAATATGGAACGTTGGCGCTGGGTGCCGCGTAATCTCGGCAACCCACACGTGATCGTAAATGTGCCGGACTACAGCCTTACGCTCTACAACAACGACAAGGTGTATTGGCACACCAAGATCGTGGCCGGGAAACCTGGCCTGGCGACTCCAATGGTCAGCGCGGAGATGAAATTCATCACCGTCAATCCGACGTGGAACGTACCGCCGTCAATTATCGAGAAAGAGTACCTTCCGGCACTCGAGCAAGATCCGCAGGCGCTTGACCGTATCGGCCTCAAGCTGACCCAAGACGCTGACGGGACGATCCATATTTCACAGCCGCCTGGAGCCGGGAACGCGCTTGGCCGTATTCGCTTCAACTTCCCGAACAAGTTCCTGGTCTATCAACACGATACGCCAGACAAATATCTGTTCGCCAAGGAGAAGCGTGCATTCAGCCACGGCTGCATGCGGGTCCAGAACCCGCTCACCTATGGCGAGAAGCTTCTGTCGCTCGTTCTCCCGAAAGAGCGTTACACCGAGGCGCGGCTGGAATCGATGTTCGGCGGTAGCGAGATCAATATCAACTTCCCAACATTCATCCCGGTCCATCTGACGTATCAGACGGCGTTTGTAGACGATGCCGGGAAGCTGCAGTTGCGCGAGGATGTCTATGGCCGCGATGCCAAGATGTTCGCGATCCTCAAGAGCAACGAGCGCAAGGTTGCTGACATCGCGGTCGAGCGGGCGCCGAACACTTCCTCCAAGCCGGTCCGCATGCCGGTCGGCATGTACGGCGGTAGCGGTTACAGCTACGGCGGCGGCAGCAACTTTTTCGATTGGATGTTCGGCGGACCGCAAGGCGGCCCCCGCCCCTATCCGCCACGCAACATACCGCCGCCACGCAACAACGGCCGCTACAGCTGGCGCTGAGCGAGGAACCCCCTAAAATAAAACGCCGGCGACAAACGCCGGCGTTTTTGTTTTCAGCAATTTCACGACGGAAGGTGGTACAGGCGGGTGGACTTGAACCACCGACCTCTGGTTCCACAGACCAGCGCTCTAACCAACTGAGCTACGCCTGCACACGCGATCGGCTTCGATGCTCAAGCCAAGCGGGCGGAACCTAGGTGCCACTTCGCCTTTTGGCAAGCGGGACTATTCGCAACTTATCCGCTCAAACGAAAGCCCGGACATTTCTGTCCGGGCCTCACACCGATTATCTCGAAGCGTTAACGCGGGAGGCTCAGGCGGCCTTGCTGAAGGTGCCGCTGATGCTTTCCTTGAGCGGTTCGACCGTTTCGGTCGCAACTTTCTGCGCATGCTCGCACAGTTCCTTGCTCTGGGCGATCAAGGCGTCAAATTGCTTGCGCATAAAGGCGCTGGAAAGCTCGACCACCTCCGAATAGGACTTGGCGCTCATCAGTTCGCTCATCAGATCGAAAGCAGCGTCGCTGTTTGCGCGGGTGGTTTCGATCACCTTGAGACCGTAACTCGCGTATCCCTTGGAGGCCTTGGAATAGGTGTCCTCAAGCACATCCGTGGCCTGCTCAGCTGCGCTCTTGACCTTCTCGTAGTTCTCCTTGGCCTGCGCAATGCCCTTTTCGGCAAATTCGCGGAAGGCGGTCGGTACCTCGAACTTCGGCATTTCAAATTTCGGTATTTCGAACTTCGGCGTTTCGAAAGCGGGCGCGCTAATAGCGACCGGCTTTGCCTTGGATTTTGGCGTCGGCGACGTGGTGGTTTCGGGCATAGCAGTCGTCCTTGATCAGGAGGGCATTTTCATCGCGATCGAGCCGGTTCCCTCGGCAAATCGGCCCGCGCTATTCGGGGAGCCGCCACACACCTGGTGTGTGCTGACGGGCTTTATGTAGAACGCTTGTACCCGCGGTTTTGATGCATTGCAACAAAAAATATTGCAATGCACAAATGCAACGCAAGAGGGCCTTGCGGCAACCGCGCCAGCGGAAGACCCCCCTAACGGCCTCTCGTCAGTGCTGGGTGACTTGCCCAGTCATCTGGGTCACACGTTTGCTCAATTCCTTGGCTTGGTCGTGTTCGACGCTCTTTTCCGCACTCATATCGGCCGGAATATCAAAATGGGTGCTATCGTCATTCGCCATGACGTCCCTCCTGCATGTCCCACCAGCGTCAACCGGCGGCCTCACCACTATCTAGGTCAACGGGTTAGATGCGCCGGTCAGAAACCCGGCTACATTAAGGTTATTGCGCCTTGCCATTGGACAGGCATTGCCACGTCGTGGACGCCGCCCGCAGTCAGCCGTATTAAGGTTTAATTAGCCGTATTTTCTGCGACAGCGCGATGACGAAACCCGGGTTCCACTCCGTTTATCTGCGTGATCCGCGATTGGCGGCGCATGCACTCAATCCTGCTCCCGTTTGGCTCTGGAGTGCAGACGCCGAGACAATTTTGTGGGCCAATCCGACAGGCGCAGCGATTTTCGATGCCGCCTCGCCCGGGGCAGTCGCCTCATTACGTTTCGGACCGCGCCACACCGCGGCGGCACAGATCTCACGGCTGGCCGCAACATTACCCCAAGGAGGCGTGCCGCGCCTTGAGCGGCTGCGTGGGTTTGGCGCCAGCATCGGTGGGATGTTGATATGCCTGTGCTCGCGAATCACGCTCGCGGACAACAGCACGGCGGTACTTATTGTGTCGACCGAGCGCGCCGGCCGAGATCTTGCCTTGCCGGAACGCGCGCGCCGTTTGCTCGAAGATGTGCAGCAGCCTGCGGTCATATTCACCGCTGATGGCGAACTAATTGAGGCGCCGCCCGCGGCAGCTGCGCTGATTGGCGACAAGCGTGACTTGGTCTCCCTTGGCGCGGAAAAACTCGCCCGGGAAGCGAGCTTCAACGGTATCGCCGAGGGAAAGATCCCTGCGGGGCTCATCACCATGCTCAAGCTTGGCGCGGGACCGACCTTTGGACTGCTGGTCGTTTTCACCAAACCTGCGACGAAGTCAGGCGCCGAACCACGCGCACGTTCTGCGTCCAAATCGCAAGAAATGGCAAAGCCGGCGGGATCGGAAGGGCATTCACACTATGTCCCCTTCCGTTTCGTCTGGCAGACGAACGTTGATACCTGCTTCACACTCGCGAGCCGGGAATTTGCCGATCTCCTAGGACAAAAGACTGCCGGTGCACTCGGCCGCAATTGGAGCGAGATCGCCCACGCCCTGAATCTTGACCCGCAGAGCCAGATAGCAAACGCGCTTGCAGCTCGGGAAACCTTCAGTGGTATCGTCTTGTTTTGGCCACTCGACGACTTCGACGAGCGTTTGGCAGTCGAAATGTCAGGGCTGCCTATATTCGACCGTGATCGCCAATTCAGAGGCTTTCGCGGCTTTGGCATTTGCCGCGATGCGGTTCGCCTGGAGGAAATTCAGCGGCGCCGCATTCGACCTGGGTCGGCATCACCTCCACCTCTGGCAACAAAAACCGCACCCAAGGTCCTGCCCACGACATCGACACCGGAATCTCCGATATCAGAACCGAAACTCAATGCCCGCGAAAACAGCGCTTTTCGGGAGCTTGCCCGGGAGCTCAGCGAACGCCTGAAGAAATCATCAAGCAAAGGTCGCACGGTCGCCTCTAATGATCTTGCTCCGGAGCCGCCTGCTACTCCCGACCAGCAGGCACCGGAGCCGGCAAAGGCCCGTCAAGACGCGCAGGATAGTCGACCAATTCTTGATCGGTTGCCGACCGGCATCCTTGTCTATCGTCTAAACAATTTGCTTTATGCAAACTCGGCGTTCCTTGCGTGGGCGGGTTATTCCACGTTGGAGGCGCTGAACGAGGCCGGAGGTCTCGACAGCCTGTTGATCGAGAGCACGGATAAATCCTCCTCCCGGGACGCTCGAAGCGGCGCAAAATTGCTCAAAATCGCCTCGGTCAACGGCACTCAGAAACCTGTCGAAGGCCGTCTGTTCAGCATGAATTGGAATAACGAGAACGCGCTGGTGCTGATGATCGATTCGCAATCGACAAGTGATGCGAAGTCCGAAGAAGCTCCGCAAAGTCTCGTGGAAAGAGAAAACCGGGAACTCAAGGCGATTCTGGACACCGCCACGGATGGAGTCCTCGTGCTTGATCGCAACGGTCACATCCTTTCGGCCAACCGGAGTGCCGAGGCGCTGTTCGGCTATGAACCTGCTGACTTTGCCAAATATTCGTTCGGCGATCTGCTCGCGCCGGAAAGCCAACGCGCCGCAATCGATCATCTCGAGCGACTCGCGCGAGGCACGGGCGCCGGTATGCTCGATGCCGGGTACGAGGCGATCGGCTGCGTACGCAAAGGAGGCCTCGTTCCGCTATATATCACGATGGGCCGGATTGAGGATGGTGAGAAGCTGTGTGCTGTGCTGCGCGACGTCACCGCTTGGAAGCGCTCGGCAGAGGAACTAACCAGCGCCAAGCAGGCGGCCGAGAAAGCCTCCATCGCGAAATCCGAATTTATCGCCAAGATCAGCCATGAAATCCGCACGCCACTTAACGCTATCATCGGTTTTTCCGAAGTGATGATGGATGAACGCTTCGGTCCCGTCGGCAATGAACGCTATCGACAATATCTCAAGGACATCCACGCATCCGGCGGACATCTGATTTCGCTCCTCAACGATCTGGTCGACCTGTCAAAAATAGAAGCAGGGAAACTTGAGCTCACCTTCGTGAACGTCAATCTCAACGATCTCGTTCAACAATGCGTTGCCATAATGCAGCAGCAAGCCAATCGTGAGCGCGTCATTATTCGTACGGCATTATCCGCGAACTTGCCTCAGATTGTCGCCGATGCGCGATCAATGCGTCAGATAGCGCTAAATCTGTTATCGAACTCCATTAAATTCACGGGTGCCGGCGGCCAAGTGATCGTCTCGACCGCCTTGACCGATGACCAGGAGGTGGTGCTGCGGGTACGCGATACCGGCCGTGGCATGAGCGAGAAGGATTTGCAGACGGCGCTTGAGCCGTTCGGTCAAATCGCCGCTGCTATGCAATCGGGATCCAATGGAACCGGCCTCGGCTTGCCTATCACCAAAGCTCTGGTCGAGGCCAATTACGCTCGCTTCGACATAGTCAGCGAAGTTGGCGATGGAACACTGGTTGAGGTTGCTTTTCCAATTACTCGCGTGTTGGCGCAATAATTACAAAATAATTCCAAAATCGGTTAGGCTCTTCGTATGGGCCAGGTATTCCGCCGCGCATCTATGGCGTTAGTGATTGCGTTCGCCACGTTCGGCATCTCGCCGATATGGGCGGCCGAGCCCGTCGACCTTCTCCTGGTGCTGGCTGCCGACGTCTCCCGGAGCATCGATAGCCAGAAATTTCAGCTTCAGCGGGAGGGCTACGCGGCCGCTCTGGCCAATCCTCGCGTACTCGAGGCGGTTCAGTCCGGCCGCCACAAGCGAATCGGCGTGCTGTTTCTGGAGTGGTCGGGACTGGGCAACCAGAAGGTCGTGATCGACTGGATGTTGATCGACGGGCCAAACGCAGCCCAAGCATTCGGCGACCGGCTGCTCGAATCGCCGCGTTCTTTTGCCGATCGAACCTCGATAAGCGGCGGCATCGATGCTGCGGTGGCGCAGCTCGCTCGCGCCCCGTTTACCGCCGACCGGCGCACCGTAGATGTCTCCGGTGATGGCACCAACAATGCCGGCCGGGACGTCGGACAAGCGCGCGACGAGGCGCTCGCATTGGGTATCAGCATCAATGGGTTGGTGATCCTGAGTGCAACCCCGCTACCGTGGAATCCCGAGCACACAAACCCTCCCGGCGGGTTAGCGAAATACTACCGCGACAATGTAGTCGGCGGGCCCGGCAGCTTTGTGCTGGAAGCCAAGGATTTCGACTCATTCGGCGAGGCAATCGTAAAAAAAATGATCGCGGAAATCGCCAATGCGGACGGTCAGGGTCGTTTAATGTTCAGTCGGCTCTATGGCGCGGCGGCCCAGCCTTGAAAGGGTCACATAGCCCCTCCAAGGTTGGCGCGAGCGCGACCGATGCTATAGTCCGCCGGCCTTGACGCCGAAACAACCGGAACCCTCCCTTTGACTGCGGCCACCGGCTTGAAACGCCTGGGATTTATCTTGCTCGCCTTAATTGCAGGCGGGTTGGCCGTGCTTACGACGGCGGGGTACCTGATATCCGCCGACGCGGTACGCCAACAGGTCATGAGTGAAATACACGCGGTCACCGGGCTTGATCCGGTTTTCCGCGGCAAGGCCAGCGTTTCACTTTTTCCGACCGGCAGCGCCAGCTTCGGTGATGTGGTGCTGGGCGACGGCAACCAGCCTGCACTTACCGCCGAGCGGTTAACTGCGCGGTTGCGGTTTTTCCCGTTGCTTATTGGCCGCGTCGAGATCGCCGATGTTTCTCTTGATCATCCCAGCATCACAATCGAATTGCAGCCGAACGGCCAGTCCAATTGGTCTGGCCTTATCGAGGCGCTGCTGCGCAGCCAGACAGACACGCACCGCCTTGCGGCATTTTCCGAGATGCGCATCGACGGTGGAACCGTGGTCATTCGCGATGAAGCGCGAAAACTCACTGAGACATTGTATGGCGTAGAGTTCTCTTTGGCTTGGCCGTCGATTTCGAAAAGCTTCGGTGCTACCGGACGCTTCATCTGGCACGATGCGCCGATGGATGCGAGCATGACGCTCGCCGATTTTCCCGCCGCGCTTGCCGGCAGTCGCAGCGGGGTGAAACTGCGCGTTTCGGGCGCGCCGATGAAAGCCGCTTTCGAAGGTGCTGTCAGTTTCAAACCTGTCGTAAAGATCGAAGGTACTCTCGCCGCCGACGCCGCCTCCCTGCGCAACACGTTAGTTTGGGCCGGACAGAGGCCCTTGCCCGGCGGCGGTTTCGGCCGGTTCGCGATCAAGGCGCGAACCAACGTGCTGGGCGGCACCATCAGCTTGTCCAGCGTCAATGTTGAACTCGATGGCAACAGCGCCGAAGGCGTACTCACCTTCGCTGCGGATGGGCGGCAGACATTGCAAGGTACACTTGCCGCCGACACGCTCGACTTGACGCCCTATGTTTCGACAGTCCGTCTGCTGGCCGCCAACGAGCGTGCATGGAACAATGGCATCATCACGCTTGATGGCCTCGCGGGGCTCGATCTCGACCTGCGCCTTTCGGCGGCCAATGTCGCCGTATCCAACGCCAAAGTCGGACGCACGGCCATTGCTGCAAACTTGCGCGGTGGACATCTGGTGGTGACGATCGGCGAAGCGCAAGCTTACGGCGGTGTCGTCAAGGGCTCACTGGCGCTTGCCAACTTCGACCAGGGTGTTGACGTCAAATCACAGCTACAATTTACCGATGTCGATTTGGAGAGTTGCCTTGGTCAGCTGTTCGGCCTCCGCCGGCTCGAAGGGAAAGGCAGCATTGCATTTGCCGTCGAGGGTGCCGGGGACAGCGTCCTTGCACTGACGCATACGTTGAACGGAACTGCCATTTTGACGGGATCAAATGGCGCGCTCGCCGGGCTTAATGTCGAGCAATTACTGCGTCGGTTGGAGCGGCGGCCATTGTCTGGCGGCGGCGAATTCCGAAGCGGACGTACGCCCTATGACAAGATTACGGTCGCGCTGAAGATCAAGCAGGGCACTGTTACAGTTGACGATGTCAAGGTCGAGGGCACTGCAGTCGTTCTGGCGCTAGCCGGCTCAGCATCAATCCCCGCGCGCGAACTCGATTTGAAGGGTACCGCCGCTCTGGTCGCTCCCCCGAAACCCGGCGCTGCTCCTTTCGAACTGCCGTTCATCGTGCAGGGTTCTTGGGACGATCCGATCATGCTGCCCGACCCCGAAGCGCTGATCCGCCGTTCCGGCGCCGCCGCCCCGCTTCTCAATGCAGTGCGTGATCGCCGAGACCGCGATTCGGTTCGCTCGGCGATCGAACGTCTGTCCGGCAGGGCGCCAGTGACCGGAAATACTCCAGCCGCTGATCAGTCGACCTCGCAACCGTCGACAGGAAAGCCGGAATAACTGCAACTTCTTGCCGTGCCGCCGGGCGCCTCGTCGACTATCATTCCATTTGAGACAAATCACCCGCCGGCCAGCGGCGTGATGGACTGCGAATGCTGAATCCTCTCTTTCGCACTCTAGTCAAGGTGTTGCCGTCGCCTCACTGGTGGTGGGAACTATCATGACCCACTTCGGCATCACTGCCGACCAGTTGATGCGCGAGTTCGGACTCTCCACCGAGCGCCTCGAGGAATATGCCAAGCAAGGTCTCGCCTGGGCTTGGCCAAATGTGCTGCCGGGCTCAATTGTAATCATACCGATTTGGTTCGTGGTCTTCTTGTTTTGGCCGCCCGGCAAGAGCAGCAGCGACTAGTCAGACTTGCGCGCCGAGTGCCGCACGCTGGCGTCGTGCGCTGCCGCTTTTGGCAATCAATGACGCCGCCACGGTGGCGACCGCAACGAACGCAATCATGATCGTGCAGACGGCATTGATCTCTGGTTTCACACCCAGGCGAACCTCGGAATAGATGCGGATCGGCAAGGTCGTGGCGCCCGGCCCGGTGGTGAAGCTCGCAATCACTAGATCGTCAAGCGATAGCGAGAAAGCCAGCATCCATCCTGCTGCGATCGCGGGCGCAATCAGTCTCAGGGTGATCGTCAGGAACGTCTTGACCGGCGGGCATCCGAGATCCATTGCCGCTTCCTCCAGGCTACGGTCGAAGTTGACGAGCCGGGACTGCACGATCACGGTAACGAAACACATCGTCAGCGTCGTGTGGGCAATGACGATGGTCCAAAAACCGCGATCCACGCCAAGCGCAACAAATAGCAGCAGTAACGAAAGACCGGTGATCACCTCCGGAATAACAAGAGGTGCATACGCCATTCCGGAAAACAGCAAGCGGCCGCGGAAGCGGCCCATTCTCGTCAGAGCAACGGCGGCAAGCGTCCCAAGCACAGTGGCGGCGCTGGCCGAAAGGGCACCGACACGCAAGCTGATCCACGCCGCCCGCAAAATCGCATCATCGTGCAGCAATTCACGGTACCATTCGACCGACCAGCCGCCCCAGATTGTCACGAGCCGCGAGGCGTTAAACGAATAGATCACCAGAACTGTGATCGGCAAATAGAGGAATGCCAGGCCGAGCACGACCGAAATGACATTGAAAGACGAAGTACCGCGCCTCATTACCGGCCTCCCTCCAGCGATCGCTGTTGTAGACGCTCGAAAAAAAGGATCGGCACGAGCAGGAGACCGAGCAGCGTGACCGCAATCGCGGACGCAACCGGCCAATCACGGTTGGAAAAGAATTCAGTCCAAAGCGTCTGACCTATCATCATTGTCTCCGAGCCACCGAGCAGATCGGGAATGACGAATTCGCCGACAATTGGAATAAAACAAAGCAGCGCGCCAGCGGCGACGCCGGGGAGCGATAAAGGTAACGTCACCAGCCAAAATGCTTTCCAACGAGGACAACCGAGGTCGGCTGCGGCCTCCAGCAGGGTTTCGTCCATTTTTTCCAGCGCTGCATAGATCGGCAAAATCATGAATGGCAAATAGGAATAGACGATGCCGATAAAGATCGCCGTGTCCGAGGACAGCCACGCAACCGGCGCGTCTACCACGTGCAGCCGCGCCAGGACGTCATTCAGCAGCCCGTCGCGCTGCAAAATATTGATCCATGCGTAAATGCGGATAAGAAACGACGTCCAAAACGGAAGCACTACGGCAATCACCAGCGGCGGCTGCCATGCACGTGGCGCGCGCGCCATTCCGTAAGCGACAGGATAGCCGATTACGAAGAGAAGGATCGTGGAGACTGCCGCGATCTGCAGACTTTTGAGATAGGACAAAAGATAGATTGAGTCGGAAGACAGCAACCGGAAAGAATCGGCAGAAAGCTGCTTGGCAAATTCTACCAGCCCGGCCCAGCCGGTAGCGATATCAAACAGCGGCAGGTACGGCGGTTGTGCCAGCGCAGTTTGTGACAAGCTGATCTTCAGGACAATTACAAACGGCACAAGAAAGAAGATGACGAGCCATAGATAGGGCAGCAGCATGACGAACCGCATGCTCGCGTTTTGTGCGTTGGCTTGCCTGCTCATTGTCTATCCGGTCAAAACCACGCCCGCATCCGGCAACCATGACAGCCACACAAGATCGCCGGTTTTGAATGTGCCTTTGCCGCGCAGGTTTACATTGGCGAGGGCGACCTTCATGAGCGACCGATCGGCAAGCCGCACCTTATAGATCGACCTGTCACCGCGATAACCGATCTCGGACACGGTGCCGGGTACAGCATTGAGTTCGCCCGCCGGCCGTTCGCTGCCTATGCCGATTTTTTCCGGTCGTAATGCCAGCCAGACAGTGTCTCCGGCCCTACCGCCGCTGCTGTCGGCAACCCGCAATCGGCCGAGAGGGCTATCCATGGTGGCCTTGGAGGAAATGCGGCCCTCAATGATGGTTACCTCGCCTATAAAATCGGCGACCCACCGCGAATTGGGCCGCTCGTAGATTTCCGCCGGTGCCGCAACCTGTTTCAATCGACCCTGATCCAGAACCGCGATTCGGTCTGCGACGATCATCGCCTCTTCCTGATCGTGCGTGACAATTACGAAAGTCGTACCAAGCCTGCGCTGCAATTCCATGAGCTCAAACTGGGTCTCGGCACGCAGTTTCTTGTCTAGCGCGGCCAGGGGCTCGTCGAGCAGCAAGACGCGCGGCCGCTTGATGAGAGAGCGCGCAAGCGCTACCCGCTGGCGCTGGCCGCCGGAGAGCTCGCCGATTCGCCGCCCGCTGAAGCCTTGCAGGCGTACAAGCGCCAGCATCTGTGCAACGCGCTCCGCAATCTCGTCCCGTGTCGTATTTTCCTGGCGTAACCCGAAAGCAATATTTCCCTCGACCGTCAGGTGCGGGAACAACGCGTAGCTTTGGAACATCATGTTGACCGGCCGCCGATGTGGCTGCTCGGCGACAATGTCCTCGCCATCGAGCAAGATGCGACCTTCGCTTGGCGCTTCGAAACCGGCGAGCATGCGCAATAACGTTGTTTTGCCGCAACCGGACGGGCCGAGCAGCGCAAAAAACTCGCCATGTGCTATGTCGAGTGAAAGCGCCTCTATCGCGGCAACCGCGGCGAATCGTTTGGTGACGGCCTCGAAGCGCACCAATGGCTGCTTATCTGTGTCGTTCTGCGTTGCTTCGCCGCGGCCCGCCATCGCTCCCCCGTATCGTGGCGTACACGCTAGCGAGCCGAACCGGCACGCTCAACCTGGCATCGTGAGTGTGCGCCGGACGGCTTGTCGCCAGCCAGAATATTTGCGCTCTCGCGCATCTGCATCCATATGCGGCTCGAATCGGCGGTCGAGTCGCCATTGCTTCCCGAAGCCCTCGAGGTCCGGGCAAACCCCGGCTGCACGCCCGGCAAGATAAGCAGCGCCGAGCGCCGTCGTTTCCATCACCACAGGACGATCAACCGGACTCGCGAGAATATCGGCGAGGAATTGCATGGTAAAATCACTCGCAGTCATGCCGCCGTCAACGCGAAGCACCGTCGCCGAGCCTTTCGACGCCGGCCAGTCGGCGTGCATGGCTTCCAGCAGGTCGCGAGTCTGGTAGGCAACCGCCTCAAGTGCCGCCCGGGCGAGCTCGGCGGCGCCGGAATTGCGGGTAAGGCCGAAGATTGCGCCACGCGCCCGAGCATCCCAATAAGGTGCGCCGAGGCCAACGAAAGCCGGTACAAGATAGACTTGTTCCGCCGGATCGGCCCGTTGCGCCAGCGAACCTACCTCCGATGATGCGGCGATGAGTTTCAATCCGTCCCGCAGCCATTGCACCGCGGCCCCGGCGACGAAGATCGCACCTTCCAGTGCATACGTGCGCTTGCCGTCGAGCTGATAAGCGATGGTCGTGAGCAAGCGGTTGCGCGAAACAATGCGCTCGGTCCCGGTGTTGAGGAGCGCGAAGCAACCTGTTCCGTAGGTCGATTTCATCATGCCGGGCGAGAAACAGCCCTGCCCGACTGTGGCAGCCTGCTGATCACCCGCAATACCCGAAACGCGGATCGAAGCATCGAACAGATCGGGGATTGTCTCGCCGAATGCCCCCGCGCAGTCGCGCACACCGGGAAGGATAGACTGTGGCACTCCGAACAGGCGACAAAGATCGCCGTCCCATTCGGCCTTGCGTATATCGAACAACAGCGTGCGCGCGGCATTGGTGGCATCTGTCAGATGCATTTTGCCGCCGGTTAGTCGCCAAAGGAGAAAGCAATCAATGGTACCGAAAGCGAGCCTGCCGTTCTCGGCCGCCGCACGTGCTCCCTCAACGTGGTCAAGCAACCAGGCGATCTTGCTTGCGGAGAAATATGGATCAAGCAACAACCCGGTCTTGCCGGCAATTTCATCCTCATGGCCGGCTCGCCGCAGCGACTCGCAATACTCGGCCGTGCGCCGATCCTGCCACACGATCGCATTGTAAATGGGCCTTCCGGTTTTGCGTTCCCAAATGACTGTCGTTTCGCGCTGATTGGTGATCCCTATTGCGGCGACATCATTCGCCGTGACCCGCGCTTTGGCCATGACGCCACGTACTGTTTCGACCACCGCCGCCCATATTTCCTCCGGGTCATGCTCGACCTCTCCTGGCCCTGGATAGATTTGCCGCAATTCCTTCTGCGCGGCCGCAAGGGGCTGCAGCGCCGAATCGAACGCGATAGCTCGCGTTGAGGTCGTTCCCTGGTCGATTGCGATGAGAGCAGTCGGCAATTGACTTCCCCAGATTATGGCGTCTTTCCGTTCTCCAACGCGATGAAGCGGTCGAGCTTGGCGTGATCTTCAGCGGTCGCCCTTAGTCCAATCTTGCTGCGGCGCCAGAGCACATCGTCTGCACTCCGCGCCCATTCGTTTTCTACCAAATAGCGCACTTCCGCTGCGGTCAGATCGGCGGCAAAACAGGGTCCCAAATCGTCCATCCGTTGCGCGTCTTTCAGAAATCTCTCAACGCGGCGTCCGTAGGACCGCACCAAACGCCGCGCATGCGGCGCGGACAAAAACGGCCATCTGTCCGTCGCTTCCTCAACCTGCGCGTCAAAACCGTCAGGCGGAAACTCGCCGCCGGGCAGATGGGAACCCGCCGTCCAGGGTGGGTCGGCCTCAAAAAAATGACCAATGCGCCGGAGTATGGCCTCCGCCAGTTTGCGGTGGGTGGTGATCTTTCCACCATAGACGGTAAGCAACGGTGCCTGATCTTCACGCTCGTCGAGGACGAGTTCGTAGTCCCGCGTGACGTCCTCGGGTCGGGCGGCACCATCATCAAAAAGTGCACGCACGCCGGCAAACGACCACACCAGCTCATCAGGCGTGACCTTTTCACGGAAGTAGTGATTTACGGCCTCGCAGAGATACGCGATCTCGGCCGCATCAGGCGCCACCGAATTGAGATCGCCGACGAAATTTTCGTCAGTCGTTCCTATCAGCGTGAAATCTTGGGCAAAAGGCAAAGCGAACACGACGCGCCGATCGGGCGCTTCCAATAAATAACCGTAGTCGTGGTCAAAGCGCCGGCGAATTACGATATGGCTGCCTTTGATCAGCCGCACAGGGCTCGTTAACGGCTGTCGAATTACGGTGTCTGCAACCACGCCGATCCAGGGCCCGGCGGCATTGACCAAGACGCGCGCGGTCTTCACCTCGCGACGGCCCCGAGCGTTGAGCACCAACTCCCATTCGTCTCGTCTCTCCGCGCGCGTGCACCGGGTACGCGTCCGGACGTCAGCGCCGCGCTCGGCGGCGTCGAGTGCGTTAAGAGCCACCAGCCGGGAATCATCCACCCAGCAATCAGAATATTCAAAGCCATAACGGAAGGTGCGCTTCAGGGGCTGACCCACCACATGGTGGGTGAGGTCAACGGTCCGGGACGCCGGCAACAGCTTGCGGGCACCCAATAGATCGTAAAGGACGAGCCCGAAACGCAACATGAGCGGCGAGCGCAACCCGGGAAGCGGCGGCAACATGAAGCGCATAGGCCGCACGACGTGAGGAGCCATACGTAACAGCACTTCGCGCTCGCTCAGCGCTTCACGCACGAGGCGAAAAGCGCCGTGCTCAAGATAGCGCAGGCCTCCATGGATGAGTTTGCTCGATGCTGAGGATGTGCCCGAACCCAGGTCGTTCATCTCGACGAGCAGCACCCTTATGCCCCGGCCGGCGGCATCCCGGGCGAGCCCCGTTCCGTTTATGCCACCACCGATAATGGCGAGGTCGAAGTCGGCCATTGCGCAATGATTCGCTTTGTTCCGCAGAATGAGCGGCTTGAACGACGCACTCAAGGACAGAGCGCGCTAACCCAGAGTTTGGGCTACATCATCCACCGCGATTGCAAAATTGCGCCAGCACGGCCATATCGAGGCTGTTAGTCCTCGATTTCAGGCCGCACGCCCGTCAGGAACCCAATTTAGCCGATGCCCTCGCCCCGCCTGCTCGTCATCGAAGGCAACTCACCACAAACCATGGCCGACCACGTAGCGGTTGGCGGCATCGTGGCCAGCAAGGGTTATTCTGACCTTTTGCGCGAACTTTTGCCGGGAGCCGTCGTGGATATCTGCTATCCGGGCGACCCCGCCTCACTACTGCCGGAGGGTTCTTCGCTCGAAGGTTACGATGGCATCGCGATCACGGGTTCGAGTTTGCATGTTTACAATGCCGGCCCGGAGGTGATGCGCCAGGTCGAGCTGGTGCGCACTGTGCTCAAAACCGGGACGCCGATTTTCGGTTCTTGCTGGGGACTCCAGGTCATCACTGCCGCAGCCGGCGGCAGCGTCCGCAAGAATCCGAAGGGCCGTGAAATTGGCTTCGCGCGCGGTATCCGCCTCACCGACGCCGGCCGCAAACACCCCATGTATGCCGGAAAGCTTGATGTGTTCAACGCACCGACTGTGCATCTCGACGAAGTCGAGGCACTTGCGCCAGGTACCACGGTGCTTGCCACCAATGCCGTGTCCGACGTGCAAAGCGCGGAAATCCGCACCAACGGAGCGGTCGCCTGGGCCGTGCAATATCATCCGGAATATCCATTGCGCGAGGTGGCGGCGATCGTGCGACGTATTGGCACGCGTCTGATCGAGGAAGGCTTCTTTGCCGACGCGTCCGACATCAAAACTTTCGCAGAAGATCTCGACACACTCGATCGCGACCCCGGTTGCAAGCGGTTGGCTTGGCGTCACGGCATCAGCAAGAACGTGCTCGAGAAAAAGCTTCGCGTCAGTGAGGTCGCAAATTGGATCGAATTTCAGGTGCTGCCAACGCGAGTGAAGCGCGGGCGAGGATGATCATGGATTTTTCCGGGAAACACGTAATTGTTACCGGAGGTACGGGCGCGCTGGGCATTGCGGTCGTGAACACAATAATAAGTGCAGGCGCTACGTGCACGGTGCCATTCGTTCACGAAACTGAAGCGCAGCGATTTCCGCGCCGCGAAGGTTCGAAGGCAACTCTGATTGCCGTCTCCGATCTCGCTGATGAAGCGCAGGTAGCCAAGCTTTATGCGGGAGCAAAACCCTGGGCTTCCATCCATATCGCTGGTGGTTTTGCCGCAGGCAAAGTCGCGGAGACCGACAAACGGTCGCTGATGACCCAGATCGACAATAATCTGATCTCATGCTTCCTCTGCTGCCGCGCAGCCGTAAATGCGATGCTTGCGGGCGGCCAAGGCGGCCGTATCGTCAACGTTGCGGCACGGCCGGCATTGGAATGGCGTACCGGCGCCGGCATGACAGCCTACACCATAGCGAAGGCTGGCGTGGCCGCGCTCACCGTTGGCCTCGCCGAGGAGGTCGCCAAGGACGGCATACTGGTCAACGCGGTTGCGCCTTCGATCATGGACACGCCAGCAAACCGCAAAGCGATGCCGAAAGCCGATTATTCTGCCTGGCCGAAAGTGGAGGAAGTCGCGACGACGATCGCTTTCCTCGCCTCACCCGACAATCGCGTGACGCGCGGTGCTATCGTTCCGGTTTACGGAAAATCCTAACCCGCGATTGGAACCAGCTCGAGCGGTGGACGCAACAAGCGCTGCACGGCGCCGGACGCAACCACAGTGGGTCCCTCCGCATAGGCCTCGTGGTTCTTTTCGATCTCGTCGAGATCGTAGAGATAGTTCACCATCAACCCATATGCTTGCGCCATTGCGCGATCTGAGCTGTCGGCAAGCCAGTTGATGCGTTCGAGCCGTGCGCCGTTGCCCAGGTGGAAACGTGCCACCGAATCGACCGGCATACCGCGTTGGTTGCGTGCGCGCAGGAAATACCACGCAGCCGCGCGCATGACCGGATCCTGCACATCCGCAGCCAAATCCTCATCGCGCCACCATCCGGGCTGATCGAGGGCGGTCAATATGGCTTTATCTGCTTCAGTAAGCGCTGCGGAGCTTTCTTCTGAGCGCTCACGTTTGAGCCAGCTCACGAAACTCGTCACTGGCGACAGCGTCACGAACGTTGCGAGTTTTGGCATCTCGCGGCTGACTTCCTCGACCACCTGCTTAATGAGGAAATTGCCGAATGAAACGCCAGCCAGCCCGCGCTGACAGTTGGAAATCGAGTAGAACGTCGCGGTGCGAGCCTTGTCGGTCTCAACGGTTTCGCGCTCCTTGCCGAGAATGGGTGCGATCGCGGACGGAATTTCGCGTGTCAACGCGATTTCAACGAAGATGAGCGGTTCATCAACCAGGGCCGGATGAAAAAAGGCGTAGCATCGGCGGTCGGGCGGATCGATGCGGCGACGCAGATCATCCCAATCGCGGATTTCATGTACCGCCTCGTAACGAATGATCTTTTCGAGCACGATCGCCGGCGACGACCAATCAATGCGTTGCAACACCAGAAAGCCGCGATTGAACCAGGAGGAGAACAGATGGATGAAATCTTCGTCGACCGCCCGCAGGTCGTCGCGATGGTCGAGCGAATCCATCAGTTGTTCGCGCATATGCACCAAGGCAGCGGTGCCACCTGGTGCGAGATTGAGCCTGCGGAACAGCTCCTGGCGACGCGGTTCGGAGGCGGAATGAACTTCGGCCGCAGTTGCATCCGACGGTGCAGCGCGCCACGCAGCGATCGCCTTTTCCATGCGCAAATTGTCAGTGCTGAAACGCTGCGCCAGCGCTTCGAAGAAGGCGATGCGAGGCCCAATGGTCAGTTCCCCGTAACGGGCCAGGATTTCGCGCGCGAGCGCGACGCCGGAAGCTTCGCCGCGGCCGGATAGAAGGTCTTCGCACAGCTCGACCAGGTTTTCGGAACGTGCGGACGCATCGCCACGACGGTCGCCCGCAAGCAACGCACGACCGCGCTCGGAAATCGTTTGCAGCAGTTCCCCGAAGAACGAGGTGTTCATTTAGGCCTTACGGCAACGCCCATCATACGATCAGGCAACCATGTGGCAATTTCAGGAAAGAAGCACAAGATCACGATCGCCAGCATCATGCATATGACATAGGGAAGCGTTCCCCACATTACCTTCGCCAGCGGCACGTCCGGCGCAATGGCATTGACAATATAGATATTGAGGCCAACCGGCGGATGGATCAGGCCGATTTCCATATTGATGGTTAAAATCACGCCGAACCAGACAGGATCGAATCCCGCCGCGGTGATGATCGGCAGCAGGATCGGGCTGGTCATTAGGATGATGGCGGCTGGCGGAATGAAAAACCCGCACACCAAAAGAAAGATATTGATGAGAAACATCAACACCCATTTGTTGGCATGCAGATCGGCAATCGCCTGCGCCAGTGTCTGGGTGAGATAGAGCGATGTGAGCATATAGCCGAACAAAACGGCGGTGGCGATGATGGTCAGAATCATCACTGACTCGCGCATGGTATCGCGCAGGATCAGCCAGATCTGCTCAACTTTCCAAAGGCGATAAATCAAGATCGCCAGGAAAAGACACAGCGCGGCACCGACGCCAGCCGCTTCCGATGGTGTCGCCACGCCACCGTAGAGCGCGTACATAACGCCGGCGATAATGAAAATGAACGGCGCGATCTTTGGGATTGACTGGAATTTTTCCTTCCACGAATAGCGGAAATCGATGGCGTGCGAGCGAAAGCCGCGCTTCCATATGATGAACACCGTCCACAATATGAATAGACCCGTCAACATCAGTCCCGGCAAAACGCCGGCGATGAACAGGCGGCCGATCGATGTCTCGGTTGCAATGCCATACAAGATGAACGTGATGGACGGCGGAATCAGGATCCCGAGCGTGCCGCCGGCGCAAATCGAACCAGTGGCAACGTCGTCCGGATAACCGCGCCGGCGCATTTCCGGAATGCCCATCTTGCCGATGGCAGCGCAGCAGGCCGGCGATGATCCGGTAAGCGCGGCGAAGATCGCGCAGGCGCCGAGATTTGAAATGACGAGGCCGCCGGGCAATCGGTAGAGCCAACGGTCGAGCGCTTCGTAGAGGTCCTTTCCCGCTGGCGAAGAACCAATCGCCGCTCCCATCATCACGAACATCGGAATTGCGACGAGCGTGAATTCGTCAAGCCCCGACCAGAAGGTTTCCGCGACGACATGCAGGGCATCAAAGCCCTGAAAGAGGATGAGGAATGCGATTGCAATCGCGCCGAGCCCGAACGCGACCGGGATGCCTGATACCAGCATCAGTAGTGTGACGATGAGGACAAGCGCCCCCTGCGTGGTCGGGCTCACGGCGCGCCTCCTAACGCTTCTTGCGCCTGGGCGCGGGCAATATCCTCAGCGTCCTGTTTATCCTGAATGCCGAACGGCGGTGAGCGCCCCGTGATCAGGCCGAGCAAATCCGCCAAATATTGCAAAATGAGCAACCCGAGACCGACCGGCATCGAAAGATAAGGAATCCAGAGCCGCGCACGCCACACGGTGTTGGAAAGCCAGCGCTCCGAGTAGGCCTGATACCAATAAGCGGTGCAAAGTGCGAAAATAACGAGGCAAAACGCGAGCGCCAGAAGGCTGGTGAACAAAGCAAGCCAGTACCGCGTGCGCGGACCGACATGCAACGGTAGTATGTCGACGTTGACATGTCCTCGCGTCATCAGGACGTAAGCGCTGCCGATAAAAGTTGCGCCAACAATGGAGTAAGTAACCACATCGATCTGCCAGATCGTGGTCAGGTTCAAGATGTAGCGCTCGACCACGATATCGCAAATTACGAGCACAGCGAGTGCGATGAGAAGAGCCGCGGTCACACCCGCGACGCGCGACAAAAAGTTTACAGCCCGAATGTACGTGTCCATGGGCTTGTGTTTTACAATTTGTTCGAAAGTCCGTACCGGGCGAGGCTCAACCGCACTTTAGAGGTCAGCCAGCGGGCGAAGCACCCGCCGGCTGCCATTGCCGCTATTTCACCGAGAGCGCCTCATCGATCAGTTTCTGACCATTGGGGACGTCGGTGGCAAATTTCGCGTAGGAACTCTTCTTGGCGACGTCGAGCCACGCTTGATAGTCCGCGTCGCTCAGCGTGACCACTTTGACCTTGTGATCCTCGAACGCCTTGATCGCTTCCTTATTCACTGCATCGGCCTTGCCTTCGTAGTAAGCCTGCGCCTTTTTGCCGGCAGTGATTATGGCATCCTGCTGCTGCTTGTTGAGCTTATCGAAGCTTTTCTTGGACATCAGCACCGGCTCATACATGAACCAAAGTGCGTTATTGCCCGGGGCCGTGAGGCAATCGGTGACTTCATACAGCCGCATGGACTGGAAGGTACCCAGGCTGGTGTCGGTAGCATTCACGACGCCACTTTGGAACGCGTTATAGATTTCGTTCGAAGGTGGGCTCACGATGCTGGCGCCGGCAGTTTCCCACATGCCGGCAAAAGTCGGCCCCGCAGCGCGGAACTTGCGACCTTTCAGATCATTCGGGTGTACGACACAGCCGTCCTTGGCCGCGACGCCACCTGCGAACCAAGCGTCGGATAAAACGATGACGCCGCGTTTTTCGATTTCGGCGCGCATGTCCTTCATGAACTGCGAGTCGTTGATGCGTTTGGCGCGTTCCTGGTTGCGAATTAGCCCGGGCATCAGCGTTGCGCTGAAGACGGGTACCTTTCCGCTCGCGTAATCGAGCGGAAAAAGCGTGATGTCGAGCTGCCCATTGACCATGGCGTTCCATTGGTCGTTAGGCTTGAACAGCGAAGCGCCCGGATAAACCTGAATGTCGATCCCAACATTGGCGGCCTTAACGTCCTTCGCGATCATCTGCACCATGTCGTCGCGGACGTCGCCTTTGCCACCCGGAAATTGGTGCGACGCCTTCATCGTGATTTGTGCGTGTACTGAAGCCGACAGCAGAACGAACGCGGCAGCAGTAGCGAATAATGTCGAGATTTTCTTCATCGTGTGTTCCTCCATGGGGGTCTTTTTTGGCAGCGTATACACCGCTGCGTTTGCGTGGCTTCGAACAATAACCAAAATCCCCCTCGTCGCACCCCATGTCACATTAGCTGCCAGTGAAAACTAGCGCCATAGGCTCCGCATCAAATTTGCCAATAACAGCGTGCAGATAAAAGACAATTCCCGCTATGGCCAGCATGCGCCGATGACTTTATAACCCCGCCATCGCTGTGTGTTCCGCGTTCTTCCGGGGAGTTTCTTTACATGCCAAAGCCGTTAGCGGGCCTCCGTGTCCTTGAGCTTGCCCGCATCCTGGCCGGACCCTGGGCCGGACAGGTCCTGGCCGATCTGGGCGCCGATGTTATCAAGGTTGAGCGGAAAGGCGCCGGAGACGATACCCGTGGATGGGGCCCACCCTTCGTTGAGGGTGCCGGGGGTGGCCACATCGGATCGGCCTATTTTCATTCCACGAACCGGGGCAAGCGCTCGATGGAGATGGACTTCGAAAGCGACGATGGCCGCCGCATCGTGCGCAAACTGGCAGCACGGTCGGACGTCTTGATCGAAAATTTCAAGGTCGGCGGATTGGCAAAATTCGGGCTCGACTACAAAAGTCTCGCCGCTGAGTGTCCGCGACTCATCTACTGCTCCGTCACGGGCTTCGGACAGGACGGTCCTTATGCAAAACGTGCCGGCTATGACCTGATGGCGCAGGGCATGGCCGGAATTATGGATTTGACCGGCATGGCAGACGGCGAACCTACCCGCATCGGTATTCCAGTGTCCGATATTTTTACTGGCGTTTATTCGGTCATCGGTATCCTGGCGGCGTTGGCGCAGCGCGAGAAAACCGGCAAGGGCTGCTATGTCGACACCGCACTGGTCGATTCCACTGTCGGCGTGCTGTCAAATCAGGCGATGAACTATCTCGTCTCAGGCAAGGTGCCGAAGCGCATCGGCAACGCGCACGCCAATATTGTTCCCTATCAGGTGTTCCCGGTTTCCGACGGGCATGTGATCGTTGCCACCGGAAACGACAATCAGTACATGAAGTTTTGCAATGTCCTGGGTGCGCCAGAGCTCGCGCAAAATCCGGCTTACAAGGACAATGTCGGGCGGTTGAAGCACCGTGACGAGCTGATCGGAAAACTTTCCGCGCTCACTGCGCGCATGAAGCGCGATGAATTGTTGGGCAAGCTCGAAGCGCAGCAGGTGCCGGCCGGGCCAATCAATAATCTCGAGCAGGTGTTCAACGACCCGCAGGTGAAGCACCGCGGCATGAGACTCGATCTGGCGAGCGATGCCGCCAAGGGCGGTACGATCCCCGGTGTGCGCACGCCGATCGTCATCGACGGTTGGAGGGCGGGCTCCGAGCACCCATCTCCACGCCTTGGACAGCACACGGCCGAAATCTTGCGCGAAATTGGAGAAGGCTGACTCTCCCGCACTGCACCGCTCACCCCTTGATTGCGGCTGATCGAAAGCGGAGCATCGCACAATACCGGCGCCTGTCGACGCCGGCGCCGGGAGAGACTCATGAAAATTGTTCCGTCGCTTTTCGTATGCGCGCTGTCGATAGCGCCTGCCTGCGCCGATGACCTGCCGAAATTCCAGGTTGACCCATCCTGGCCGAAAACATTGCCGAACAACTGGATCATGGGACAGGCCGCCGGTGTCGCGGTCGATGCGCAGGACCACATCTGGGTGATCCAGCGTCCACGATCCCTTACCGATGACGAGAAAGCAGCGAGCTTCAACCCTCCCCGCAGCAAATGCTGCAAACCGGCGCCGCCCGTGCTGGAGTTCGACCCGGATGGAAATCTTCTCAGATCGTGGGGCGGACCTGGGCAAGGCTACGATTGGTTCGAGAACGAGCACGGCATCAACATCGACTACAAAGGCTTCGTGTGGGTCGGCGGCAACGGCAACAACGACGGCCAAGTGCTCAAATTCACCCAGGACGGAAAGTTCGTGCTCCAGATCGGCAAGTCAGGCCCGCAGACCGGCAGCGCCGACACCACTCGGTTGGGGCGGCCGGCAGATACCGAAGTCGATCCCGCCACCAACGAAGTCTTCATCGCCGATGGGTACGGCAATCACCGCGTGATCGTGTTCGACGCCGACACCGGCGCCTACAAGCGGCATTGGGGCGCCTATGGCAAGACGCCGAGCGATGCCAAAGAGGCGCCTTACAATCCAGCCGGCTCGCCGCCGGAGCAATTCGCCAATCCGGTCCACTGCGTGAAGATCGCCAAAGACGGGCTCGTTTACATCTGCGACCGCTCGAATGATCGCATTCAGGTATTCCGCAAGGACGGAACCTTCGTGAAGGAATTTTTTGTCGTCAAGGACACGCCGGGGCAAGGCTCAGTCTGGGATCTCGATTTCTGGCCGGACGTCAAACAAACGTTCCTGATGAACGCCGATGGCGTCAACAATGAAGTGCGCACGCTGGTTCGGGAGACCGGAGAGGTTGTTGGCGCATTTGGACGCAACGGACGCAATGCCGGCGAGTTCCATTGGGTCCACAATCTCGCGGTCGACAGCAAAGGCAATATCTACACGACCGAAGTCGACACCGGAAAGCGGGCACAGAAATTCCGCTACGTCGGATCGCCGCTGCGCTAGAACGCCCACAGCGCTAAAGCTTGGCGCTACCACGTGAGGGTGCGCGCGTTTTCCGCGAAGATGAAACCTTGCGTGTATCCAGGCTTGCCCATCTGCACACCCGGTACAAGGTCATCCATCACCAACCCGAATTCAGCCATGCATGGTCCGCACATCAGGACCACCCCACCGTCGCGAATAAAGTCGGCGAGGATGTCACGCGGCACGCGCTGCATCGATGGCTTCTTCTCTTGCTCGCCATTTTTGGAAGCAAGCTTGACTGCGTCGAGATTGAGAAAGACCGCGACCGGATGACCCTGTTTCAGGGTGGCGTGTGCGAAATGAAGCCCCATCCAGCCACGCCACGAGTCGCCGGTGGTCATGTTGATGAATAGTGGATTCCTTTGTGGCGCGCTGTTCGCGAGCGTATCCGCATCATGCGCCAGACCTTTGGTAACTGCTAAAGCAGCTCCCAATCCGACCAATAATCCGAATAGGAAAAACATCGTGCGTCGCATAGCATCGCTCCCGTAAGAACGCCGGAGGCGCCAAACTGGCACTTCGATAGGAGTAGAATAACACGGCCACAATCAGCGCAGGCTCATTGTTCGCTAGGAAATCGCCGTCGGCGCCAGCGCCTCGATATCGGTGACCACATCGATGACCGCCGTGCGCTTGGCCGCAAGCGCCTGGGCAAGCGCGGGCGCAAAATCGGCGGCGCATTCCACCCGGATTCCGAGCGCGCCCATATCTTCCGCGAGATTGGCGAAATTCGTCGGATTGTAGGTCCACAACTCACGTGCTTTGGCAGTCTGCTCGCCGCCGTAGGCCCGGTCGAAGCCTCGCTTGGATTGATTGCCGCCACCGTTATTGTTGACGACGGTAACCGAGGCGAGACCCCATCGTACCGCCGTTTCAACCTCGGCAATGTGGTACCAGAAACCCGCGTCGCCAGTGAATACCACCACCGGCCGCTCAGGGCATGCCGCTTTTGCGCCAACACCTGCCGGGAATGCCCAGCCGAGATGCCCGGCACTACGCATGTAACTCTGCGCTGACGTGCGTAAGTCGTACATGCCTCCCATCCACATCCCGGCATGGCCAGTATCGACGACGATGATGGCATCGTCAGGCACGTGCTTGGTCAACTCGCCACAGATGCGCGCCGGGTGGATAGGCACTGCGTCCGATTCGAGCATCGGTTTATACTTGGCGTACCAGTCGCTGCGCAGATCCGAGATTTCCTTGATCCAGGCCACGCGCTTTGTCGCGCTCGACTTGTCGATCTGGCCCAGCATTCGTACCAGCACACTCTTTGCATCGCCGAGCACGCTCGCAACCAACGGATAGTTACGGCCTAGTGATTCCGGCTCAATATCGATCTGGATTGCGGGCGTTCCGATTTTCGGCACGGCCCAAAAATGCGTCGTCATGCCCCCGGTTTCGGTGCCGATGAAACAAACCAGATCGGCACGATTAACCGCGCGGTTGGCACATTCGCGCGAGTAGCTGCCCACGACACCGACCGAGAGTGGGTGGGCCCCGGGAATAATGTCCTTGCCATTGAGCGATGTTGCGACTGGAATTTGCAGCGCTTCAGCGAGTGCGACGATTTCTTTGCCGGCGCCTGATGCACGCACACCTCCGCCGGCAACAACGACCGGGCGCTCTGCCTTCTGCAATAGTTCGAGCGCCGCCTTCACATGCGCCGCTTCCGGCTCGGGGCGAAATGGCGGGACGCGAATGAACTGCGTTTCAACCAAGGCCTCCATTTCGGCCTCTTCCAGATCGACTTGTCCTTCATTGCCACGAAATTGCAGATGGACAGGGCCAGGCGCGCCCGTGGTGGCGGCGCGAAAGGCTTGCCGCACCATATCGGGAATGCGTGCCACATCGTCGATGGTGACATTCATCTTGGTCACCGGCTCGAATGCCGGCACGTCGTCGATCTCCTGATAGACCTTGCGGAACTTTGTTTTAGGATCACGGCCACCAGTCATCGCAATCACCGGCGAATGCGCCAAATATGCATCTCGCAATCCGGCAGCGAGATTAAGCGCACCAATCACCTGCGCCATGCAGACGCCAGGCCTTCCGGACGCGCGCGCATATCCGTCGGCCATGTACGCTGCGGATTTCTCACCATGGCAATGCACCCGCGCGATCTTCGTACGCCGCTCCATTTCGGCAAAAGTCCGCCGCAAGACCGCGGGCACCATGAACACGTGGGTGACGCCATAGCCCGCCAGCATATCGGCGAGAACTTCGGCACCGATGCGCCTGGTATTGTGACCGACTGTTGTCATGCTGCGCTCAAGCCGGCTCGAATTTCAGCGCAATACCGTTGATGCAGTAGCGCAAATGCGTCGGCGGCGGCCCGTCATTGAATACGTGCCCGAGGTGGCTTCCGCAGCGGCTGCAGTGAACCTCATCACGCACCATGCCGTGACTGCGATCGGTCTCACCCTCGACCGCGCCTGGCAAGGGATCATTAAAACTCGGCCAGCCGGTCCCGCTTTCGAATTTCATCTTGGAAACAAACAGCGGTTGGTCGCACGCCGCGCAACGAAATGTACCCGCACGCTTTTCGTACAACAGTGCGCAACTTCCCGGCATCTCGGTGCCGTGCCCGCGCATGATCTCGAATTGTTCCGGCGTTAGGATCTTGCGCCATTCAGCATCGGTGTGGGTGACAGGATATTGCTTTGCCATTAGTCAAAAACTCCTGCGATTGCCGCTACTTGATCGCCAGCGGATTAACCGGAGACCCCACCGCCCCAGTAATTGGAATCGCCGGTGCCACAAAAAGGAATTCGTAGACTTTGTCTTGCTCGCAATCGTCAGCGAGTTCCTTCAGATTAAAAATCTCACCCATGGTCATGCCCATGATCGGAATCGTGATCCAGTGCCAGGGCTGGTTGATCCCCTCTTCGCTCTCGTTTGGCCTTACCTCACAACCCCACGTGTCGCTCGCAAGTGCGGCCAGTTGCGTGTCCTTGACGAAATCCAGCGTCTCGAAAGAGAAGCCCGGCGCGTCGCCACCCGGGTAACCGTCCCAGCTACCCACCTTCTGACAACGCTCCATCATGCCGGTGCGTACGATGACGTAGTCGCCGCGCTTGAGTTCGACCTTCTGCTTTTTTGCTGTTCCATAGAGGTCATTGTTGGTGATGCCGTAACCGTCGTTGAGCGACTCGACGCCCTTGTAACGTGCGACGTCGAGAAATACGCCCCTTCCGACCATCCTGTTCCTGGTTTTCTCGATGCCGCATTTTTGCGCGCCGGCCGACGTCACCTCGCGGCAGTCGTAACCGTTCCACATGTAGTTCTCATAAAAAACGTGACCAAGCCCATCCCATTGCGTGCCGCATTGAAGCGGCATGGTCACAATATCGTCGGCGGCGCGGATTCCGCGTTTGTCGAGTACGCCGGAGTAGGCATCGGTGCCCGTCCGCAGCATAGTGTGGATTGGATTAGTGCGGCCCATCGCCGGATATTTGCTTTTCGCGCCCTGCGGTCCGGTGTGATCAAAGTTAAGAGCAAGCGAAATCACCTTTCCTTTCTTCACCAGGCGCGTGGCGGCGACAATATCTTCCGGCGTTGTGTAGTTGAGCGTGCCAATCTCATCATCCGGACCCCACTTGCCCCAATTCTTGTACTTCTCCGCAGCTTCACGCATGTCCTGACGAGTGATCTTTTGCGCCGGCATTGAATGTCCTCAGACGGGATGAAACGACATTGGCCGGCGGAATACAGCCTGTGGACGCGGTCGATGCAAGCCCTACTGGCAACAGAACCGCGCAATGCTACGATGAAAAAAGGGAGGAAACGATGCACCGGCTGTTTCGCCTTTCGGCGATCGGTACCCTGTTGTGCGGGGCGCTGTTCGCAAGCGGCGTCGCCCAAGCGCAGGATACTGCGGCTTATCCGGCACGCCCGGTCAAGATCATCGTGCCGTTCGCACCAGCCGGCCCCACCGATGTAATGGCCCGCCTGGTTGCGCAAAAACTGAGCGATAGCCTCGGCAAACAATTTTATGTCGAGAACCATCCTGGTGCCGGCGGCAATCTCGGCATGGCGCTGGTCGCCGGCGCGCCGCCCGACGGCTACACGTTGCTCATGGTAAGCTCCAGCGTTGTCGTCAACCCGAGCCTTTATGAAAAGGTGCCGTACGACGTCTATAAAAGCCTCGCGCCGGTGACGCTGGCGGGGTCAAGCCCGAATATCCTGGTCGTCCACCCCTCGGTGCCGGCGAAGAGCGTGAAGGAGCTTATCGCCTATGTTCAAGCCAACCCAGGCAAGGTGAGTTTCGCCTCGCCCGGTTTCGGCACCACCGCGAGCCTCGCCGCAGAGAACTTCAAATACGCGCTCAAACTCGACATCCAGCCGGTGCCTTTCAACGGTGCAGGACCCGCGCTCAACGCCGTTGTTGCCGGGCAAGTACAGATCGGTTTCATGGCGCTGCCGCCAGTGACCCCACATTTGCAGGCAGGCACCTTGCGCGCTCTCGCCATGACGACTGAAAAACGTGTAGCTGCAGCGCCAGATGTGCCGACGATGGCAGAGGCCGGAGTGCCGGGCGACCAGATCTCCGATGTGATGCAGGCCATGTTTGCTCCGGCCAGCACACCGAAATCGATCATTGATCTCTTGCAGAAGGAAGTCGCCAAGGCGGTGACTACGGCAGACGTCAAAGCGAAGCTCGATTCGCTTGGCTTCGAAGCAATTGCCGACACGCCAGAGCACTTCGCCGCGCGGATAAAAGCGGAAGTACCGAAATGGGCGAAGGTGATCGAAGCGGCCAAGATCGAAAAGGTTAAATAGACAGAACGTTCGTATGGGGAGAAATCCATGACTTGCTTGCGAATTTTCGCACTTGCCATCGTCCTGCTCGCCAGTGGCCCGGTCCACGCCGCGGGCTACCCAGATCATCCGGTCAAAGTGGTCGTACCCTTCGCGCCGGCGGGCCCAACCGACGTCATGGCGCGCCTGATCGCGCAGAAACTTTCGGAAGCGCTGAAGCAGCAATTTTATGTCGAAAATCACCCCGGCGCGGGCGGCAACATCGGTATGACGCAGGTCGCGAAGTCTGCGCCCGATGGCTATACCATCCTGGTGGCGAGCTCGAGCTACGTCGTCAATCCGAGTCTTTACGCCAAAAATCCTTACGACCCCTTCAAGGACTTCGCGCCGGTCACCCTTGCAGCCGCGTCGCCGAACATTTTGGTCGTTAATGCCGATTTTCCGGCAAAGTCGGTGAAGGAACTTGTCGACCTCATCAAGAAGGAGCCCGGCAAATATAACTACGCGATGCCGGGCACTGGCACGACGCCGCATCTCGCGGGCGAGCTATTCAAACTCACCTTCAAGCTTGATCTCGCGACCGTGCCATTCAATGGCGCGGGACCCGCAATCCAGTCGGCCGTTGCCGGTCACACGCCGATTGCATTCACCGCGCTGCCACCGACGGCACCGCAGGTACAGGCCGGAAAATTGCGTGGCCTGGCTGTGACCTCAGACAAGCGGTCGTCTGCCTTGCCGGACGTACCGACCATGGCGGAGGCGGGCGTAACCGGCCAGGAATCAGAGACGATGCAGGGCATCTTCCTGCCGGCCGGCACGCCGAAAGAGATTGTCGATCTGCTCAATCGCGAGATCGCCAAGGCGATGGCGATGCTGGACGTAAAAGAGAAATGCGCCCAGCTTGGTTTTGATCCCGTTGCCAACAAACCGGACGAGTTCGCCGCCTATATCAAGAAAGAGGTCGACAAGTGGAGCCGCGTCATCAAGGACGCCAATATCCCGCAAATCCAGTAAGATGCGTATTGTCGATATTCGTGAGACGGCGGTCCCCCTCAAATCGACGCTTGCCAATTCAAGCTTTGATTTCACCGAAATGACGACCTCGGTGGTCGCCGTGATCACCGACATCATTCGAAACGGGAAGCCGATCTGTGGCTTCGCTTTCAATTCCACGGGGCGGTACGCGTGTGGCGCGCAAATGCGCGCACGTTTCATCCCGCGTATCCTCGCCGCCGAACCGGCTTCGCTGCTCGACGATACCGGTGACAATCTCGATCCCACAAAGATTTTCGGCTGCATGATGCGGCGTGAAAAAGCCGGCGGGCATTCCGAGCGCTCGATCGCGATTGGTACCATTGAAGTCGCGATATGGGACGCCGTCGCCAAAATCGCGGACAAACCGCTGCACGTCATTCTTGCCGAGCGCTTCAGTGACGGAAAAATCGCCGATAAGGTTTTCTGTTACGTTGGCGGCGGCTGGTATTGGCCTGGACAGACAATCAAGGATTTACAAGACGAAATGCGCCGTCATCTCGGCGCCGGTTACACGATGGTGAAGATGAAGGTCGGTGGTCTGCCGCTTGACCAGGATCTGCGCCGGCTCGAGGCCGTTCTCGAAGTCGTCGGCTCGGGCGAACATCTTGCCGTCGATGCCAATTGCAAATTCGATCGCGATGAATCCCTCCGCTACGCCAAGGCGCTCGCTCCTTTCAAACTGCGCTGGTTCGAGGAGCCCTGCGACCCGCTTGATTTTGCACTGTTCGCAGAGCTTGCGGAGACTTACGAGCCGCCCCTCGCTACCGGCGAAAACCTCTATTCAACGCAGGACGTGGAGAACCTGGTTCGGTTTGGTGGGTTCCGTGCCGGGCGAGACGTGATCCAGATTGACCCGCCGCAAGCCTACGGCATTGGCCAATATGCGAAGACAATTGCAATGTTGTCACGCCATGGCTGGCCGCGCACATCGCTTTTTCCACACGGCGGCAATCAGATGTCGCTCGCCATAGCAGCGGGCTTCGGCCTTGGCGGCGCTGAATCCTATCCGGGTGTGTTCGGCAACTTCGGCGGGTTTGCCGACGATGCCGCCATCGAGGACGGCGCAATTTCGCTCGCCGACCGGCCCGGCATTGGCTTCGAGGGACAGGCCAGGCTTTACCCGATTATGCGCGACGTCGCGGGCCTTTAGGCCGTCATTCCGCGCCTTCCAGCACTGTCGGAATCTCGATCGGTGGTTTTGTGCCGCGAATACGAACATAGATCTGCAGCCCGATCAGCAGCACGCAGAGGCCGATGAATACCGCGCTGATCGGCCGCTCGATGAATACCAGGATATCGCCCCGCGAGATCAACATTGCGCGGCGGAAGTTTTCCTCAAACCGCGGGCCGAGGACGAAGCCAAGCAGGATGGGGGCCGGGTGAAAGCCGAGCCGCAGAAGAACGTAGCCCAGGATGCCGATGACAACCGTCTCGCCAACCTGGAACATATCGTTATTGGCGGCGTAGACTCCGATGCAAACGAAGAACAGCGCGCTTGGATAGAGATATTTGTACGGAATAGTCAGCAATTTTACCCAGATTCCGATCAGGGGCACGTTCAGTAGCACCAGCATGATGTTGCCGATCCAGAAACTAGCGACGAGACCCCAGAAAATATCCGGATGCTCTTTGATAAGTTGCGGGCCGGGCACAATGCCCTGGATCATCAGCGCGCCAAGCAACAGTGCCATCACAGCATCGCCCGGAATACCGAGGCTCATCGTCGGGATAAAGTCGCCTTGCACTGACGAATGCGTCGACGCCTCTGGAGCGATCACGCCTTCGATCAGCCCGGTACCGAACTTCTCGGGATGCTTCGAGATTTTCTTTTCCGTTGCGTAGGCGACAAACGATGCGATGGTGGGCCCGGTGCCAGGAATAAGCGCGCACAGGCTTCCGACCAGCGTGCCGCGGAACATCGGCGCGATCGCCTGCTTCACGTCGCTTTTACTCGGGCGCATGTCGCGCAGACGGACATTCGTATACTTCGCGTTAATCGACACCACCTGGTTGATGCTGTTCATGAACTCGGCGATGCCGAACAGGCCGAGCGCGAGCGCAACCAGCTCGATGCCGTCATCAAGATGAGTCATTCCGAATGTGAAACGCTCGGCGCCGGTCTCGAGGTCGGTTCCGACAATACCCAACATGAGCCCAAGCACCGTCATCGCCACGCCTTTAAGCGGCGAGCCGCGCGCCAGAGTCGAGCCCGCCAACAGGCCAAGCAACATCAGCGAACAGATTTCGGCTGGACCGAATTGGAGCGCGACGCGCACCAGAATTGGCGACAGAAAAATCATCTCAGTGATGCCCCACGAAGCACCCACGAACGAGGCCATGACAGTCAGACCGAGCGCGACACCGCCCCTGCCCTGCTTGGTCATAGGGAAGCCGTCGAGACACGTGACCGCATGCGGTGGATGACACGGCAAATTAAGCAGGATTGAGCAAATCGCACCGCCGTATTGGGCGCCATACATCACACCGGCAAGCATCAAAATTGCGCCTACCGGCTTTATGCCGAATGTCAGCGGCAGGAGAATTGAAATGGTTGCGAGAGGCCCCATCCCTGGCAGCACGCCGACCATGTTGCCGACGAGCACGCCGATAAAGCACCACATCAAGTTATGCGGTTGCAGCGCGACGCCGAACCCGTACCAAAGATCGGTCAGTGCGGTTTCGATCACAGGCCTCTCCACGCCAGCAACGGCATCGGAACTTGCAGCACATAGGAAAACAACCCGACGCCAAATATTGTCACTACCGCGGCAAGCACGATCGAGTTTTTCAGCGTCGCTGTGCGATCACCGAGCGACGACACGAACACGCAACTGAAAATGGCAGGGATCAGACCGAAGTAGCTTCCAAACAAAATGAAGCACAGCGGCCCAGCAAGTATACAAGCCCAACCGAACCACTCGGGATGCTTAGGCAGGATGTCTTCGTCCTCGCCTTCGGGTACGGAAATTGCGGTTCCCGCAATCGCAACGCCGAGGCAGATCAAAATGACACCGAGCGCGGTCGGCAGAAAGCCTGGCCCCATATGCATCAGGGTGCCGAGCCGATAACCCGGCCCCTTCAAGGCCATCACCAGACCGAAAAATATGACCAGGCCGCCCGCATAAAAATCGCGCTTACGGACGAGGTTCTGGACCATATGCGCGACAGGGCCGTGTCCGGGGCGCAAAGCTTCCTCCTCCATTTTATCATTTCGAACCTTCGCCCCACCTGAGGATTAAAACGCCTACGAACGACAATCAATCCCGGTGCACCACGATGTGGAACCAGGCCGAATTCGTGCCTTTGGGGCGGTACAGCCTTGAGTAAAAGGTTTGTAAACGTTGGAAGGGCATACTTCCCAGCAAATGCAGCTGCGGGGACATCAGTTCATGAATTCCGGATAGTCCTGACTGGCTTATCCTTCATCGAGTGCATCAACTGATTTTTGATCATGACTGCTGCCAAACCACCCACCGTCGCATTTGTTATTCCGTGTTACAATGAACAGGCTGGCATTCAGCACACAATTGCGTGCCTGCTCACCGACATCAACAAGCTGGAAAAATCAAAGGCTATTTCGCCAAAAAGCTACATATTGCTAATCGATGACGGCAGTACAGACCGAACCTGGGCCCTCATTGAAAGAATAACTGAGACGCATGCGAAACGCATTCGCGGCCTCAAGTTGTCGCGCAACGTCGGGCATCAGAACGCGCTGCTGGCTGGGCTGCTCGCCCAGATTGGCAAGGCTGACGCCGTAATTTCGCTTGATGCGGATTTGCAAGACGACATGTCAGTCGCCGCAAAGATGATCGGTCACTTCAACGACGGCGCGGAGATTGTGTTCGCTGTGCGCGAGCGCCGCGTCAGCGACAGCCGATTCAAACGTGGCACTGCCGATCTTTACTATCGCATTCTCAATTGGCTCGGCGCTGACATCATTCCGCACCACGCCGACTTCCGTCTGATGAGCGATCGCGCGCTGCGTGCGCTTTCTCTTTATGGGGAAGCACACGTATTTCTACGCGGGCTCGCGGTGCAACTCGGCTTCAAAACGGCGACCGTTGCTTACGATCGCCTTCCGCGGATCCACGGAGAGACGAAATATACGATCCCAAAAATGGTGGCCCTCGCCATTAATGGAATTACTTCGCTCTCGGTGCGGCCGATCAGAATGATTGCCCTGATGGGGATTATGTTGTTTGTCGTTTTTATTGGCATGACTTTCTGGGTATTTGTCGCTTGGCTGGCCGGACAAACCATACAAGGCTGGACTTCGGTCATGTTACTGTTCCTTCTGATCGCCTCGTTCCAGACTTTTGCTATCGCGGTGATCGGCGAATATGTCGGGAAAATCTATTTCGAGGCCAAAGCACGGCCGCGTTACATCATCGAACAGGAAATCGGTACGCCGCCAACAAAATTTGACGTGCCCGTTGCGCGTAATCGAGCGGAAGCGCTTTCTGAAAATGGCTATTCGCGTGTAACGGTTTGATCGGCTATTGTCGGGACGACGCGAACTCGTAGCCCCGCTCGGACAAGCGCCGATGGATACGGATGCCCTCCGCCGATTGCATTATGTCGCCGCCATCGCCTGCGGCGTATTTGCAGCTCTGGTTACGCATATTCTGCTGACCGTCTTTGGTATTGGGCTGGATGCGGCGCTGCGTGATGCCCCCACCGGCGGCAAGCAACAGTTTATTTCCGCCATGGCCTGGTGGGCGATCGGTGGCGCTGGTTTCGTGGGCGGTTGGGCTGCCGCGGCCTATCTGATAGCGGCCGCGCGCGAACGCGAGCTCATCTATCGGCTGGCGCAATGGTTTCTGATTGGGTTGGTATTCGTGGCGGCCACCGTCGGCGGCATCATGAGCAAGACAAGCAATCTGGGTGGCACAGTCGACGTAATTGCCGGCCTGACCGCGTTCGGGCTGGGGGCGCTTTGCGCCTTCTGTGGAGCACGGCTGGCATATCTCAACGCCGAACAGGTTTAGCGGCCAGTCAGCGCCGGCGGTTTGCCGCGCTGCACTCTCGATTGTCCCTTCGAATATTCGCGCTATACTTTGACCACTAAGCTCTGGAAACAACCAGGCGGGGGAGACATGCGATTTCATGGGAGGAACAACCAATGCTCAACAGCGCACGATTTGCTGCCATGTTGGCAACGGCCGCGCTCGCGTTCGCGCCCGCGTCTGCTCAGGCGCAGACTTGTGAGGACCTGATCCTCGGCGCTGCACTTTCGGCCACTGGCATCTATGCGGCCAACGGCTTGAATACCCAGCACGGTTACGAGTTTGCGGTCAAAAAAATCAACGACGCCGGTGGCATTAAAATTGGCGACAAGTGCTTCTATCTTAAAATCAAATACTACGATGACGAATCGACCCCCGCGCGCGCCGCGCAATTGGTGGAACGACTGATCGACCAGGACAAGGTCAAGTTCATGTTGGGCCCCTACGGCTCACCGCTGACCAAAGCGATCCTGCCCGTCGTCGAGAAATACAAGATCCCGCTCGTCCAGGGTGAAGCCGCTTCGCGGTCTCTCTTCACGCAAGGTTATAAATATCAATTCGGGATCGTCGCGACGTCAGAGAAGTACCTGACGCCTGTCATAGACATGGCGGCTCAACTGGCCAAGAAGGCGGGTAAAGACCCATCCTCGGTCAAAGTCGCCATGATCTACCAGGACGATGCATTCTCGCTGGACGTGCGCCAAGGAGTCATAGAGCAGATCAAGAAGTACAATATGCAGACGGTCATCGATGACCGCATGCCGAAGGATCTCAACGATGTCACCACGTTTTTCACCAAGGTGAAGGCCTTGCAGCCGGACGTATTGCTGATCTCCGGCCACGAAAAGGGGGCAGCGACAGCCGTACGGCAAATTGGTGAATTCAAAACCTCGGTACCCCTTATCGGGATTACGCATTGTGAGGCTGCAAAAATTGTCAGCGACTTCCCGAAGATCGCCGAAGGGGTCGTGTGTCCCACCCAGTGGGACGAAACCATGAAGGCGAGCGATCCCGTGTTCGGGTCGGCCGGCGACTACAACAAGGCGATGATGGCCGCGTATCCTGATTACAAGGTGGTCCCATATCAAACTGCCCAAGCCAGCGCCGCAGTCTATGTTTTTGCCGACGTATTCAAGCGGGCGCAGTCACTTGACACCGAGAAAGTGCGCGAGGCTCTGACGAAGACCAACCTCTCCACGTTCTATGGCGGCGTCAAATTTGCCGATGACGGCAGCAACCCCGGCAAAGAGATCGTGATGCGGCAGATTCAGGGCGGCAAGTACCTGGTCGTTTCACCGTCGGAAGTGGCGGCCGCTCCGCTGATCTACCCGCGCGACGCGAACTATTAGCCGTAGTACGGAGCGGGTGGCATTCCTCCCGCTCCCATGCCGCATCCGCGAGTTGCCCCGATCGCTGTCCGGTCGGGTCACCCGGTTAGCCGTTTCCAGGACCGGTCTGGGACGTCCTAATGGAACAGGTCATTGGCAATATTTCAATCTTGGCGGCGATGCCAATTTTCAATCTTGGCTTGTTGATCGACGGTTTGCTGGTCGGCTCGATATTCGCTCTCGCAGCCTATGGCCTCGCTCTCGTGTGGGGCGTCATGAGCGTGAAGAATCTCGCGCAAGGCGACTTCATCATGATCGGTGGATATATCACCTGGAATCTTGGCCGACTCGGAATTGACCCGCTGCTCGGCGTGCCGGTTGCGATGGTGGTCCTTTGGGGGATTGGTTGGGTGCTCTACCGCACTGTCATCAGCAAAGTTATCACGCGCGACCTCTTCACTTCGCTGCTCGCAACGTTCGGCATAGCTATAGTGATCCAACAGGGACTCAATCTAGCTTTCGGCCCCGACACTCAATCAGCACATGCCAATCTTCCGACTTTATCATTCGCCGGCGGGCTCATCACGATTGCGGCCACCCGTATTGTGGGATTCGTGCTGGCCATTCTTCTCGCGATAGCGGTGATCCTGTTCATGAAAAAAAGCCGCATGGGGCAGGCCATTCGAGCTACCGCGCAGGATTCACGGGCTGCCCGCGTGCTCGGTATCGACACTGAAAAAGTCTATTCGTTTACTTTCTGCCTCAATGCGGCAATTTGTGGCGCGGCCGGTGCACTCGTCGCCATAGTTTGGAATGTCCAGCCATTCCTCGGCACGACCTATTCGATTCGCCTGTTCGTCATCGTGACCGCCGCCGGATTCGGCAATCTGCCGGGCGTTATTGCAGCTGGTTTCGGCATGGGCGTATTCGAGCAGTTTGGCGGATTTATATTGGGAGCCGAATTCCAGCAGGCGCTCATCGTGCTGCTGTTGCTGATTGTGCTTACCGTCCGGCAACTGCAGCAAATGCGCGTGCGACAGGCTGTACAATGAGCCGCACGCCAATACATCCCGTTACGGTCGGGCTGCTGTTACTGATCGGTGTCGGTGCGCCTTTGCTTTTCCCCGCTTACAGCAATCAAGTTGCTGTGCTTTGGCTGATGATCGTCTTTGCGTCGACTTGGGACATCCTGGGCGGCCAAATGGGATACAATTCCCTCGGCAATATTTTCTTCTTTGGCGCCGGCATGTACACCTCTGCCGTTGTCCAAATCGGCTTGTTCTATGACGTGGGCATGTATACGTCCGGTGCGCGCACCACGCACATCGTTTTCACCACGGCCCAGTACTTCACCGGCTTCGCCTTGGGAACAATAGCGGCGGGCGTCGTTGCCGCTTTATTTGCGCTGGTGACATCATGGATCGTATTTGGCCTGCGCGGGCCTTACTTCGCTATCGGTACACTCGGCGTGGCAGTCGCGGCCGCTGAACTGATCTCTTCCTGGGAATGGCTCGGCGCCGCCGCCGGAATTTCGATGCCCGTATTTCCAGGCACGCCGGAGACGCAAAAGCTGTTCTTTTATTTTCTGCTGTTCGGCCTCGCCTTTGCTGTGCTCGTTTTTCTACGGTGGCTCTATTCCACGAATTTCGGTCTGGCGATCAATGCGATCCGCGATGATGAAGAAAAGGCCGAAGCCATGGGCCTGTACACGCGCCGCTATAAGCGCACGGCCTGGACGATTGCCGCATTTTTCCTCGGGATTGCCGGCGCGATCTTCGGCAACATGACCGGATTTATCGAACCGCGCGACATCGCCTTCCCCACGACGACCTTCAATATCTTCATGATTCTGATGGTGCTTCTTGGCGGCAAGGGCACATTTTGGGGTCCGGTTGTCGGCGCCGTTGTATTTCAGGTCATCAAGGAAGTGACGTGGACCTACTTCCTCGGCTGGCAATTTGTCGCCCTTGGCTTGCTGATCGTGATTATCGTTGTGTATTTCCAGCAGGGCATTGTTGGCTGGCTGATGGAAAAATATCCTGAACGATTCGGAATCACGGTCGCACCCAAGGAAAAGGAAGAGTCCCCGCGCGCAATTGGTCTCGCGCCCCATCCGGAGGGCGCCGAATGAACGATGCGATCATAGAACTCACGAATGTTTGCAAATCATTTGGCGGCGTGATCGCCAATCATAACGTTTCATTGACCGTCGAGCGGGGGGCCATCTCCGGCCTCATTGGACCTAACGGTTCGGGCAAAACGACCTTGTTCAATTCCATCGTCGGATATCATCCGATTGACTCCGGCTCGATCCGTTTCGAAGGCCAGGAAATATCTCAATTGCGCGTGCAGGAAATTGCCAGGCTCGGCTTGCTTCGCACATTCCAGACGACGCGCATCTACGGCAAGATGAGTTGCCTGCAGAACATGCAAATCTCGGTTCCACATCGCAAGGCGCGCTTCCTAGACATGTTCTCTTACGAACACGCCGAGGTGGTGGAGCGGGCCGAGCAATTGCTGGCCTTCGTCGGACTTTATGAAAAGCGCTTTTTGCGCGCCGGCAGTCTCTCTTTTGGTCAGCAGAAACTGCTGGAGTTCGCGATGGCTCTCATAAATGAGCCGACTGTACTGCTGCTCGACGAACCGACGGCAGGCATCAATCCAACATTGATTAATGGCCTCATCGATCGTCTCAAGCGCGCGAATGTCGAATTCGGCATCACGATGTTGATCATCGAGCACAATATGCGGGTGATCATGAACATGGCCAGCAAAATATATTGCATGGCGCATGGCGAGATGCTGGCGGCTGGCCAACCGGGTGAAATTCAACGCGATCGAAATGTGATCGACGCCTACCTGGGAGCGCACTAATGGCAGCTTCCGAGCAAACGCAGGCAGCTGGCCATCGCGATTCGGTTGACGCGGTCATTTCCGTCGACGAAGTCGCACGCCAGGCACTCGAAATCGTTCGCGACATCAGCATCGACCAACTGGATGCCCTTGCCGGACCCAAGTCGCGTCTGAGAATTGACAATCTTAATGCCGGTTATGGGCAGATGGAAATCCTGCACGAATTCAATCTTCGTGTCGGCAGCGGCCAATCGCTGTGCCTCATTGGCCCGAATGGCGCAGGCAAATCGACCGTGCTGCACTCCATCTTTGGCTTCACCAATATCTATTCAGGATCGATATCGACCGAACAGAATGGGAAGCAAATAGACATCACGCGCCTCTCGTCCAACGAAAAGCTGCGCTCAGCCGGCATCGCCTACATTCTGCAGGACAAGTCGGTGTTCCCCGGCATGACCGTGGAAGAAAATCTATGGCTGGGCGCCTACCTGATGGATCGCAAGGGGGCCAAGGACGCCGCCGACAAGATATTCGACAAGTATCCGCGGCTTGCCGCGCGCCGAAAGCACCTGGCGAGAGTCCTGTCGGGCGGCGAGCGCCGGCTGCTCGAGATTTCCCGGGCTCTGGTCATGGATCCCCAAGTCCTGCTTGTCGATGAACCTTCGATCGGGCTAGAGCCGCGCTTTATTGATGCGGTGTTCGCCATTCTGGGTGACCTGCAGCACAAAGAAGGCAAGACCATCGTGATGGTTGAGCAAAATGCCAAGAAAGGCCTCGAGTACGCCGACATCGGCTATGTGCTTGTATCCGGCAAGCTCGCGTTGGCGGGCCGGGCAATGGATTTGCTTAACGACCCCGATGTGGGCCGGCTATTTCTCGGCGGCTGAGGTAAGGGACAGTGTCCGCAAAGGATAGAATGCAGCAAGTAACACTACCGCCACGACGAGAATCAAACGACGTTGCCGCACGGTTGCCGGCAGATTCAGCAAAATTACAGGATAGTCCTTGCGCGCCATGAACTCTGTTCCCAAACTCGCGCCGTTGCGTTTTGCTTCGAGCCGTTTTCCAGAGGCTCGGGTGGCAAAAAGCAATATCAACAGTGCCCAATCAAGGCACTGGTATTTGATAGATCGTCATTTTGCCGGCTACACCGCGCAGGATCGCATCCTGAGCCATTGGCGCGATCTGCGATCCTTCAAGCAACCTGGAAACTGACGGATGCTCAATGACCGATTTGGTGGCCAGGATCGCTTGTGAATTGGCAAGATTTTGGACGCGGGCAGCGATATTTACGGTCTGTCCAAAATAGTCCAGTCGATCGTTGAGCGTGACCGCCAGGCACGGCCCCTCGTGAATTCCGATCTTGATCAGCAGATCGTTTTTTATCTTGCGTACTGATTCACGCATACGAAGTGCCGCAGCGAGTGCCCGGTCAGGCGTTGGAAACGTCGCCATAACCGCGTCTCCGATGGTCTTGACGACCGCGCCCGCTTCGGAGGCCACGATCTCGTTGAGCACACGAAAATGCTCTCTGACCAGATCGTAGGCGACGAGGTCGCCGACGCGATCGTAAAGCTCCGTCGAGCCCTTAAGATCAGTAAACAGAAACGTCAGGCTGGTGAGCTTCAACCCCTGATCGACGTCAAGGGTGTCGGTACGATAAATATCGCGGAATATCTGGTTGGTTAGAAGCCGCTTCGCGGTCAGAAACGGCTTTCGCTTGCCAAGCATGTCGTGGAGCGTGTCGCCGGCGATCCAGACTGACGGCAGGGTACGCACATCGGTCTGGTTTTCGAGCGCAAGCCGCAACGGCCCGGGACGCATTTCGGTCGTTACGGTCGGCGCCTGCACCTTATTGAAAATCAGTGCGAGACTTTGGCGATCTCGTGTCGGCTCACCTTTCACATCGATGAAATGCGCCGCGTGGGTCACTGGCTCGAACACAATCAAAAACTCGGCCGGCATCTGCAGCGACATTTGCGCTTTTTGGCCCGGCGGCAGCTCGATTGAATCAAGGGTGACCTTCTCCATCAGGTCTTCAAACCCGCTTTCCGGCAAGTCGACGCCGGAGCCCCAGAAAATCTGACGGAAGTATTCCCAAGGATGGAGCGAGTGCGGATCGTGCGCCGCAATCCGGCGAACGCGCTGATTCACCGTGAAGGCAACCTCGACCATCTCATCAAGTGTCGGCTCATAGCCGCTGGCGCACAGTGCGCAATCATATGCTTCCTTATGCACGGATTTAAGCGTGTTGGTGGCGTCCAGCACTCCGCCGCAGCCTGGGCAAAGCACATTCCACGTCAAATCAAACAGCCCAAGTCGTGCAGCGTGCAAGAATCCGCCGACGGTCTTTTCTTCGTCGAGTCCATTGTCGGCAGCAAATGATACCACGTTGATGCGGCACAATTGGCGGTCGGTGCCGCCGTCAATCAAACCTTCGATGGCCGCAACGACCTTGGGATCGGCCGAATTGCGAAGTGAGTCGAAAAGCGGTTTCGTGTCACTCAAGAGATAAGCCTCGAAAGCGTGCCTATTCCCAAATCATGATGTTAGGCAAAGAACCGTCTGCCTGTCGCAACGATGTATAGCCAACGCCGGCGAGACCACGAAATAAACCTAAATTGAACTGCCGTTTACCGCTATTCCAACGATAATCTCCCGCTGACGCTGCGGTTTCGAGAACGGCGGCAAGCCGGCGTGACGCAAGTTCTCGAAGCTCACCGCGCCCAAGGGCGCTGCTGGCCTCGCAAAAAAATTCAACGGTACCGAGAGTGCCACAACAGAGTGTATCAACCCCCGCGGGCCATCCCTTTTTTGCACCTTCGACAGCGTTTCGAATGTCTTTTACCAGGATTTCCTGGTCCACAATCCTTCGCTTGGCCATGGCTATCCGCGCGAGGCCGATGCCGGTAGCCCCGTGGCACCATTGACAGGGCCAGGACAGCTGCCCCTCCCCGCGCAAATCGGGCCAGTTATTGCGATCGGCATCGTAGCTCGAATTTTCAAATGCAATACATTCCGAGGCCGCTTCGGCGAATTCCTCGCGCCCCGTTGCAGAGGCGAGCGAAGCAAGCGCAAAGGCAAAGCCGGCTGCACCGTGCGACATGCCGTTAAGCGGCTGTTTGCCCGAGCCCTGCCCCACCCAGCTCCGGCGGCCTTCCAAACCAAGCCGGGTTTGCGCGACCAGATGTTCGCCGCACTTGATTGCGCGCTTCAGTACATCTTCCGATTGGCTGTCCCGATAGAGACGAAGAAGGCAGAGTATCGCACCAGCGCTTCCGCCGATGACATCCAATTGCTTATCTGCCGCGATAAGGGCGTCGGTGAACAGTTCCACCGCGACATGGGCATCTGCAAGCAAGTCATCGTCACGTAGTGATTTCGACATCACGGCGAGGGCGTAGACGATAGAACCCAAGCCCGTCGCACCACCGATGCCCATGGAACGTGCTATCCGCGCTGCATTACGGCTTTTCAGACTTTTCCGGAGACGCACGATGCCGGCCCTGGCGAGGTCGGCAGAGGATTGACGCCCCGTTACAGCTGCATGAGCGGCAAGAAATACTGAAATACCCGATGCGCCATTGTAGAGGTCCGAGCCCAGGCAAACCAGCTGGGAAACTTCGGCATCGCCAAGCCAGTCGATACCGATCCAGGCGGCGCCCGGTCCCCGGCGAATTGCATAATGCGACAGTTCGCTGGCGATCTTGTCGGCTTCCGCGATAAAGGTCTCTTTTGTCGGCAACGCGGCATTATCTGCGCGCTCCACCAGCGTTGTGGGAATCGTCGCCTGACTGGAAGCCTTCACAAGAGATTTTGTATTTTCTGTGATGACCTCAATCTGCCAGCCGAGCTCATTTTCGTCGAAACGTTGAGCGCGAGCCCGCGCGCGACTGATGCCCGTCGTTTCTCCCGATTGAAACGAAAAACCGGTTGCATCACGTATCTCGCTGTCATCGCTGGGCGAGACAAAATGCGGCACATTCAGCGCAAGCAAGGCAGACCGCTCGGCCCGCTGAATTGGCCAAAAACCGTCGGTGTTTTTGTCCCATTCCGCCAGTCTCGCGATAAAATCCGCCTGTGCAGACCATACGATTCCGTCGTCCATAGTCCGATGATTTTTCAGGCGCTGGAGCAGCATGGAATAGAAACGTGTGGGACGAACGACCTTGCGGACCGAAAGGCCGGAAAAGCCTTCAAATATGTCTCCCGCCTTCCACCTCAACAGAAACCTGGCGTAATCCTCAAAACCCGAAACAAAGTCGGTGATGTGCTCGGCGAACTTGCCGTAGCGACCATCAGCATGCGGCAGATTTGGATTGATGTCGGTCGCCTCTTTCGCTCTGGTCGGCCGCATCTCATCTGAATTTATGTTGTTCCATTTGATTTTTATTTTCGAGCTCCAGTCCGCCGTCATCCCTCCGATTGCAAAGACGTTGTTTTCGGGCGAGCGCCCATATGCAGGAAGTAAACCGACCATCATGACTGAGTTGGCGAGCTTCTCTGTTGCGAAGTTAAACGCCTGACTTTCTGGATCGTCGGATTTGCGCTCTTCGACTGTTGATTGAAGGATCGTTTCGAGATCGATCGGCACCGGATGATCGCCGGATGCAATCAGGTTCTCCTGGTGCATGTCACTGGCGACGAAGTAGTGGAAAAGAGCAAGCCACGAGCCGGCACGCCTGAAGAACCGCTTGAATCCTTGTGGGTCTGTATCGGTGTGACCTATATATTCGGTCCAACCGTAGTTGTCGGCCGCAATCGCCTGCACCGCCCTGAGTTCGATTGGCGGATTGGCCCGGTTCAATCGCTCGATCAACTTGAACCAGGCAATATCGAGCCGTAAATCCTTCGGCTTGTATACAACCCTTGAACCATCGGCGAAGCTGACGATTCGCACCGAACGGCCGCCGTTATGCGGGTCGGAGATATCTCCTTCGATTTTTGCAACCGGGCTGTCGGAATTGGAATGCAAAATATCGCGACGGATCGCCGGAAGATCCACGCTAAGACGCAAAATAAACTCGCGCGACGTTTCAATCCACTGCCGGCTCACGACGGCAATGAGCCGCAGAAGCACAGGCTTTTCCTCAAACAGACGCCGAAACCCGCCGGCTTTCATGTCTGCAACGAATTTATCGTAAATGGTTGTTCCGGAATCTTGATTCGAATTGAGTGCGCCGAGCGCGGTCGCGCTGGTCTTTCGCGCTATAGAAAACTGCTCGTAGATTGCTGGAGCACAAAGGCCGGACAATTCCCTGAGTAGCGAGTGATGCAAGCAAGCGCGAGCGGACTCGGTCAAATTATTGGACGCATCCCGACCGACGTCAGACCAAAGGATCTCCGCGGCTTGCTTTATGAGCGGCGTAAACAGATCCTCAAAAGCACATATCTCAACATGATTTTCTGCCGAGACGTGTTCGATGTTTTTTGTCGGATTTTGCAGGGCGGCTTCAATCCAAGCCGCATCGGCAATCCAGGCCGGCCGGGGAACAGAGGCCTTGCGACGGCTGGCGGTGAGCCGCTTCCGTATCTCGTCAGTCGACCACCCGTCCCGGGCCAGCCGCTGGTCGAATAGCGACAGATCGCCGCTGGCAGATGCCTGGCACCAGGCGGCAAGGCGGCGGGCGGCCAGGTCAGGATCGCCTTTTTGACCCGGCAACGTCTCAAAGTCATCGGACAGGAGTTCGTCAATGGTCGCGGCCCGAACGATCAGGCGCTCATAGAAGGCATCCATCGATCTAACTCCGATCGGCCGAATTGTACTCTAGCCCTCGGCCATTTTATTCTGGCGTGCCCAATGCAGGGTCGCATCGGCCGGTTACAGATCAGAAAAAGGAACCGGGTGGGCAACGGGCTACCGGGATAGAGCATTTTTATGGCTCGACTTGGTTAAGAGGGGGCGGGATTTATCTACAGAAATCAATCCCTGCATTGTCATAAGTGCCTGCGGATATAGGCCTATTCCAATTGACTTTGCTTGGGACGCATCGGATCATGGGCTATGGCGCTGGGAGGGGGCGGTTTTCGAGCATCTCTTAGCTGACTGCTGGCGCCGCTGACGAAAGAAAGGATCGTGCGATGAAGACCTTGTTCAAGACTGAAGAAGAGATCCTTGCCTTCGAAGTCTCCGATGAAGCGTTGGAGATCGCGGCGGGCATGGCTAAAGAAAAGGCAGACTTCACCCTTGGAGCCTGCACCGGTCTGTCGGTCTGTGACGGCTAGCCGGTCTATTAGGCTGGTCCTAGCCTCCTAAACAAAAGTTTTCTGACCCGCGGGACCGACGAAGTCTTAAACGGGGCGTCGAAATATTTTCGGCGCCCCGTTTGCACATCGAATTGGGTTTGTTGGGATATTTCGCGGGTCAGCCTCGGGTCTGGAGCCCGCCGAGGCGTGGATAGAATTTCGCCATTCCGTATTACCTCTGCACTGTCGTCGCAATTGAAAACCACCTAGCATTGGCACTGGACAGTGCCCGCCCGATTGCGCCCTCCGTGGAGTATCCGAATGAATCGCCGGTCTTTGCTTACATCCGCCCTGGTCGCGTTTGCCGGGCGGCAAGTTGTCTTGCCCGACTGGATATGTCCCGCCGCGGCAGAAGGCGCGGGTTCAGCTTGGCGGCACGGCTTGGCGAAGTTCGGAGAATTGAAATATCCGGCGGGCTTCAAGAAATTTGACTACGTCAATCCGAACGCCCCGAAGAGCGGCGCGGCATCGCAGATCACGCTTGGTACCTTCGACAACTTCAATCCGGTGGTTGCCGGTGTCAAAGGCACACTCGTCCAGGGCATCGACTTCGTTTACGACACTCTCCTGGTGCAATCGCTCGATGAAGTATCAAGCGCATACGGGCTCCTCGCCGAATCCGTAAGCCACCCGGACGATTTCTCTTCGGCCACGTTTCGAATCCGCGCCGGAGCAAAATGGCAAGACGGGAATCCAGTTACGCCTGACGACGTGATATTTTCGTTCAATGCGTTCAAAAAAATAAGTCCGCAAGCTGGCGCAACTTACCGCCATGTCGTCAAGGTTAAAAAAACAGGCGAACGCGAGGTTACTTTCACCTTCGACGGACCTGGCGTCCGCGAGCTACCACAGGTCGTCGGGCAGCTCACTGTCTTGCCGAAGCACTGGTGGGATGGGGTTGACAAGGACGGCAAGAAACGCAGCATCGAGGATACCACTCTCGAAATGCCGCTCGGCAGCGGGCCTTACAAAATCAGGGAATTCTCGCCGGCCCACAATGTTGTCTATGAGCGCGTCAAGGACTATTGGGGGCAAAATCTCAACGTCAATGTTGGTCGCAACAATTTCGACGAGTTACGATACGAATATTTCCGCGATGCGACGGTCGCCATCGAGGCGTTCAAGGGAGACTTGGTCGACTGGCGCAATGAGAACAGCGCCAAAAACTGGGCTACGGCATACGATTTCCCCGCGGTGACCGAAAAACGGGTCATCCTCGAGGAGTTTCCTATCAATAACGTCGGTGTAATGCAGGCATTTGCCTTCAACCTGCGTCGAAATAAATTCAAGGATCCGCGTGTTCGACTCGCGTTTAACTATTTGTTCGACTTCGAAGAAATGAACAAGAAAATCTTTTTCGGGCAATACAAGCGCACCAGCAGCTATTTCGAAGGTACCGAACTCGCGGCAACCGGATTGCCGACAGGCAAGGAACTCGAACTACTAGAAGCAATACGCGACAAGATTCCACCCGAAGTCTTCACGAAACCTTATTCCAATCCGGTCGCTGGCGATCCCACGGCGGTTCGCAACAATTTGCGCGAGGCCTTACGACTCTTCAAAGAGGCCGGCTACGAAGTTCGAAACCAGCAGATTGTCAACGCAAAGACGGGTGAGCCTCTTGAGGTCGAATTCCTCACCAACGCCCCTCTTTTCGAGCGTGTCTTCTTGTTTTACAAGCCGTCGCTTGAACGCCTCGGTATTACAGTGACGGTGCGCACGGTTGATGAGGCGCACTACGAGAGCAGGCTTCGTGGATGGGATTTCGACGTTATTACATTTGCCTGGGGTGAATCCCTTCTGCCCGGAAATGAGCAGCGAGGCTATTGGGGTTCTGAAGCGGCCGATCAATCTGGATCGGACAATATCCTCGGCATCAAGAACCCTGCCGTCGACGAGATGATTACCAAGGTCATTTCAGCCAAGACCCGCGAAGACCTTGTAGCCGCTACCAGGGCGCTTGACCGCATATTGCTCTGGAATCAGTACGTCGTGCCGCAGTGGGGTTACGCCAAGTTGCGAACGGCGCGCTGGAATCGATTTGGCCGGCCTGACCCGTTGCCAAAATACGGTATGTCAGCGTTTCCGGCAGTTTGGTGGTGGGATGCGGATAGAGCAAACAAGACAGGCGGAAAAAGACAAACTCAATAAAATGAAGACCGGACCGTTCGCGCACGAACACGTAAGCGCGTAATTACGTCTTGTGCAATTGCATGTCGGCCTTGACGAATTCCCGGTAGTCCGGTGGTTCGAAATCAAACAAGGTTCCGCCCGAAGCCAGGTGTTCGATAAAAGCCAACCCAATCGCGTAAGTAGCGCCGGCAGACAACGCCGGCGTAGTGACTGCGCCAATAGCAGCCCCGGCAACAGGTACGCTTTTTATCATGCTGGCCACTCCCAGCCCGGCGCTCGCTGGAATCATGGTGCCGGCGAAACTCGCTATGAGCGCTTTGCCGCGGTTTTTCGAAAACGGAACGTCGTAGATCTGCGAAAGACGACGCAACATTTGGATTTGAAGCCCGGCAACGGCGGCCAGATCCACGATCGGCACCGGAAGAAGACCGGCAACGCCGGACCATAATGCAAACCGCTCGACCAGTTTTCGCGCCTGCACCTTACGTTCGTCAGAAGCGGCGTCCTTTGCGCCCTTTGCCGCAATCGAGGTGTCCTGGCGTCTGTTTAGAACCTTCGTCGCTTCCGGCAAAGGCTCAGACACTCGTGGTTGAGGCTCGGGAACACCACTGCGGGTAGCGCCAGGTCGAATTGCCCTCGGCAGGGTCTTTTTACTCATGGTCACGCCGCCTGCTTGATGCCCACTATCCCATCGACTTCGCTGGCGATCGCGGCAATTTCGCGCGCCGCGAGCCCATTCCAATTGATGAGGCTCGGTGTCGCTCCCCAGAGGCCCGCTTCAGCATAGGCAACACGATTGGTCATCTCGCTGGTGAGCACCGGGAAACCGGCTTCGATCAATTCCGCACGTATCTGTTTGGCAATGACCGAATCCCGCGTGGTCTGGGTCAGAACGCAGCGGAAAGCCGGTCGTTGCCCGCCGGCGCCGTCGATCAATGAATTGAGGGTATCCAGCATGCGATCGACGTCCAGCGGCGACGCCTTGACAGGGACAAGAAGAAAATCAGCTGCGGCGATGCAAGCCAACGTCGCCTGCGAGCGGAAACCGGGTGTATCGATAATGATTGGACGACCTGCGGCGGCAAGATTCTGCGCGGTCTTCCACGCGTCTGGTGTTGCATCTTCTACCACCGGAACCCCGCCAAGCGCGCGCTCGCGCGAAGCGAGTCTTGCGATTGAACGTTGAGGATCGGCATCGATGATCGTTGGAGCGCGACCGGTAAGATGCCAATGAACTGCCAGACAACTTGCAATCGTACTCTTGCCACTACCACCCTTCATTGTCGCAACGGTGATTATCTGTCTCATGGCCGACCTGCCTTTCCGCTTATCTTGCGTTACGGCGAATCACTTGTTGCCAATGCTACCGGATTCTTGGCCGTCATTCTCCGGATGGCGCTGATCTAACGGGAATATTTGCGACTTTTCGGCCACCCAGCAAGATCGAATGCCGCCTTCTCAACGGTATTGTTGCTTCTGGCAGCCTATGGCGCCGACGTGCACGACGCGTTGAGGACTGCCTTGAACATGTCGAAGGACTGCACGCGTACCCGGCACGTCGTCTGCGGGTCGAGCGTCACATTAATGACATCGCCCGACGCGACCGTTTGTTGTTTTCCGTTGACGTTGATATTGACGTTTTCGTTCGTGGGAGCGCCAACCAGGCCAATGGTCAGGCGCCCGCCCGCGACAATCATCGATTGGTTCGGTTTGATATTGTAGGTATTTTTCGACGGGATAATCTCGTCTAGAGCCGCTTCAAAAGTTGCCAGTTTGTTTTGCAAGGCGACTTGCGTTGCGTTCAGGTCTGAAATTTGGGTTTTGAGCTTCTGGTTGTCGGCGCGAAGTTGCTGGATAAGCTGCCTTGCGCCTGCAATGTCGAGATATCCGACATTCAGGCCAACGACGTAGCAGCCAATTCCAACCGCTATCGCAAAAATGAATAGCCACCAGCGCGGTTGCGCCGCGAACATTCGATACAGTCGGGATCTGGGCGATTGCCCGGATTGCGTCGTTTCGGTCACCGGCTGGGTGCTCCTGTTCCAGAACCCGCCCCTGATGTGGTGGACCGCAGCCAATCGGGAAGCCGCGGCACGTAATTCTTAATTTGTGAAAGATCAAGCGGCAGTATTGAGCTCGGTGGCGCTGGTGGGTTGGCCTGGGTTACGTCGGGTGGCGTTGATGAAACCGTAGGCGCCTTGTTCTTATCGGCTCCCGGTGGCGGCGTACCGGCAGATGCGGCTGGCCGCGGCAGCGTACTGACCTGGCCGGCTGAAGGCACGGACGTCTTTTCATTTGGCGGCGCCTCTTCCTCGGTGACGTTCGCTTTGGAGTTTGACCCCGCTGATGCACCATCAACGTTGCCGAGAATAAGCGGCAAGCCATCCTTGCCACCACCGATGATTACTATTTTCGAATTACGAGACTGAGCAAGCGCCAGAGTCGCCTCGATGCCACGCCAACGCAAATATGAATCTGAAATCCCTTCGCTCACGATCCGCTGGAAGGCCGCAATGCCATTTGCCTCGATCTGCTTGCGCGTCGACTCCTGCGCTTCGCGCTCGACACGATACTTGTACTCCTGGATCTCATAGTACTGCTGAGTTTGACGATTGATCGCTGAGACAATTTCCGGCGGCAGTTCGATACCGAGCACGAGAGCGTCCAGAAGCTGGATCGAGTTTTGCAGGAAGTCGTTGTAGTGCTTCGGGTCCGGCTGCTCCATGGCTTCGGGCTGCACCAGATTGTTGAGATGCGTGCTCAGGCTCTTTTGCGCATCTGCTCGAATTTTCGCCTGGATAGCTTCTCGCGACGTATAGACCTCTTGTGCGGTGTATTGCGCGATGACTTCTCGCGCACGGCTGCCAAGCTCGGGGTCCACGACCGAGGACAGGTACTGTGGACCGATAAATTTGTGAAGCACGGCAACATAGTTGTGCAACAGCTGGAACCGCATGTTGATCTGAGCGGTCACGCTCACACCGTCTTTGGTGATTGCGTTATAAGTCTGGGTCGTCGATTGCAGGCGCAGGGTGTAAATGTACAGCTTGTCCCATGGCCAGATTATGTGGAGACCTTCGTCTCTCAGTTCGCGCGGGTCCAGAATCGTACCCCGGCCAACAAAACACCAACAGTAAAAGTCGTATCCGTTGAAACGTTTCCAAAGAACGCCGACGCTGCCGCTCGGAACCGTGATCACCACGTACGGGAAAAGTATGGTGGCCATCAGCAACGAAGCTAACAAGGTGATAGACAAACTTGGCAAGTGGCGGCTGACAAAGCGCCGCCATCCGCGCTTCTGCCTGGGCGGCATGCCGTCAAGGGACTCTGGATACTTCGCCATTAGTCCTTCTCCATCGAGAGCTACCGCCGCCGCTTCTTTGCTGTACTTTTTATTGTACGCTGCTCGACAATTCGTCCTTCGTCCATACGAATCCTGCGCGCAGCCAGATTCAGCTCGTCGAGATAACGATCATCGTGAGTGATGACCACGATGGTCGCGCCGGCTTTCATCAGATCCGGCAGCAGCTCGTCGTAGAATTTTCGCCGGAATTCCGGATCCTGTTCGGCCGTCCATTCGTCCAGCAGGAGGATCGGGCGCTTCTCGAGCAGACTAACAATGAGCGCGAGCCGCCTGCGTTGGCCACCAGAAAGATCGAGCGTGCGAAACTCACCGTCGGATAATCCCGTTTTTTCGTTCAATCGGAACTGCGTGAGTAGTCGATTGACCTCACCTGGTTCCGGATCCGGCACCCCATAGAGCCGCCGAAACAAATGATAGTCGAAGAAAATCGCCGACATCAACGCGCGATATTCGTCGCGTGTATCGTTATCAATGGATTTTCCGTCGAGGATGATCTGGCCGGAATCGGGAGGATAAAGGCCGGAAAGGACCCGTAAGAACGTCGATTTACCCGAACCGTTGCCGCCGGTAATGAAAACGAGTTCGCCAGGCCGCAGAGTAAAATCAATTGGACCAATCTGGAACGACGTGTCGGAGTGTCTGTCGACGTAACGGAACATAATCTTTCGCATCTCGATCTTGTCGAAACGCTTCGCAACCGGAATCTCGCGCAGCCGAGCCGGCGAAACGGTCGCCCGCATGGCGGTTTCAAGCTGCACTATTCGATCCGCCGCTGCGTTTGCATTCAGAAGAATCGGAATCGATTGAACCAGGCCGAAACACGCACCCACAATGAACATAAGGGCGGTCGTGGTCTTCGTCAGGGCCGCACCTCCAAGCGTGTCGCTGAATTGCGGGGCCACGAACACGACAGCACCGAGCAGCACGTACATCGAGAACTGCGACGTTACGATCATCTTGAACGTTTCGGCCTGGGTATTTATTTTGATGTTGGCAGCCGTCCGCGACACGTCGACTGCATCGTCAAACAAGTCGGCACTGCGTGCCCGGTTAAGCCGCACTTCCTTGAACCCGTCCAGGAAGTCTGTGAGCCGGTCGAACAGCCGGCGCTCCCATTGCGCCGCTCTCTGTTTCTCACTGACCAGGCGGCGATTTTTCTGGTGGAAAATAACCGCGGCTATCGAGACGATAACGATCGTCGTGACGATTGCCGCAATAGACAGGAACGCTACGTATGCCGCCACAAAAACGATCAGAACTGCGCCCTGTACCGTGAAGGCAAGCATATTGCTCGCTTGCGTCAATATTGCCGTGTCGCTCGTGATCGCGGCGACAATTCTGGCGCGGCCGATACCCTCGATCGACAAAAGTTCCGAATGCCTTATCTGGTCCATAAGGCGCGTGCGGATTTTGTGAATGATCGATTCAATCTCGGCGGTGGTCGTTATGGTGACGTAGTATTGAGTCTTGATGAAGAGAAAGAGCGCGATCAAAAAAAGCGTGGCCGCCCATAGGCTGGAGCCGCTTTGCAGACCGGAATTAATGGCGGCAAGGATCGCCGCAGTACTGATGCCTCCGAGTCCGGACATGATCAGCAGCTTCGGCAGCGAGCCGTGCATTTCGCGACGAACGAGGTCGAGGAAGGACATAAGTGTGATGTCTTCCGTTTACACTTCTACAAAATGCCGCTGCCGGCCCAGCAAGATACGCACCTGCCGAGCCCGACAACCCACTTCCGTCAATTCCGGCGAGGCCATTCGGCACGGCGCGATGGGCCGGTCAGAAGCAGGACGGGCAAGACTACAAATGGAGTGGTGATAAGTGCCAGTAGAAAAGTGCCGAAAAAGCCCATTCGGCGGTCGACGCCGCACAGCCCCGTGAGGGCGCAAAATACGATGTAGACGGTGGCTTCGAGCATGGGGCTCGGTCTCGCCGGTCAAAAGCTCTCGCGCTGCGGTGGATGGATCACGTCCCAAACATCAGCCCCGTACGGGCGTGTGTCAGGGGTTTGCCGTTCCGGCTTCAGCGCTGGACTTGGCACCGCGGCCCTTTCGCGAATCCCACATATCCCTCTGACGTCTGATGAACTCTCGATAGTCAGGAGGATTGAAATCAAGAAGAGTCCCGCCAGTAGCAAAGTGCTGAATGAATGCCTTGCCTATCGCGTAGGTGGCACCAGCAGAAAGTACCGGCATTACAAACCCGCCTGCGATCGTTCCAACAACAGGCACCGCCTTCAGCACACTTGCGGCGCCGATACCGCTGGTCGCCGGAATCATCGATCCTGCCAAACTCGCTATCAAAGCTTTGCCGCGATTTTCCGAAAACTCGACGTCGTAGATCTGCGAAATGCGACGCACCATCTGAATCTGGATTCCGCCAACCGCAAAGACGTCGACGATCGGCACCGGGATCAGTCCTGCAACACCTGACCATAATGCAAAGCGCTCAACCAACTTCGACGCCATTTCCTCGCGAGTTTCCGGCGTGTCGGCCGCAATGGCTTCGCCTGTGTCTGAACTCGCTGACGATTTCTCTGCCATGGCGGATCCCTTTCTACGTACTCGAGCACGACCAGCACTTGGTCGATAAGTGCTTGTTTTTCGGCTCAAACCCCTTGTGGCGTAAAAAGCGTATCATGCAGAATATTCGATGCCAAGCGGCTGCGACTCTGCGTCTGTTCGGCCAAATGCATCACTTTGCGCGCGAGAGAGACGGAAGTGAGAGGTGGTGTTGCGGCTTAAACGCCCGGACTGCGCCACACCAATTTGTGGCAGCCTTGCCATGCCGGACCCGATCCCATAGAAGGCTTGAAGGCTTAATATTTCGGAGGTCGGCCATGCAAAAAAACTGGAAAGGCCAGACCGATGATGAGCGGCGCAGCGCCTGGGAGCCACCTGTCATAACGAAGGTGGAGATTGGCGAAACGAAATCGGCTTATCCTCGTGACGTCAGCCCGAACGAGCCGCGGCCGCCATCGTCGCCAGCAACGAAGTTTGGATTTTCATTCGAGATGGCTTTTCCCATGTCAGCCCGTATCGAGAATTCAAACTAGCGCTGAATCGGTTGGAAGGTGACGGCCTTGGGCGTCACAATCGATAGTATTCTTGTGCGTGACACGAAGTTGGCGGCAGCTGACGTCGACGGTCGTACGGTCGTCTTAAGTTTGGATGCCGGTGCATACTTCGACTTTAATCGCATGGCGACCGAAATATGGGGCATGCTTGCCGAACCCCGCAGCGTCAGCGATATCTTCCGCTGCCTGTCGAAACGGCACGATGTGGACACAGAGGCTTTGACCCGGGACGTTACTCCCTTCCTGCAGACGCTGGTGGAGCAACGGCTGGTACGCGTGGTCGCTTCGGAAGAAATGCGATGAAGCTAAAGACGATCCGGCGCATGTACCTGCGGGAAGCCTTTATCTCAATCATTTTTGCACGACTTGCCATGCGCTTTATCCGGCCTGCGCGCGTGTTCTCGTGGGCCAACCGGCCACCCCGTCATATCAATCGTTTTGCGCTCGATGACGTAGGCTGGATTTTGTGGTCGATAGAGAGTGTCGGCGCAAAGCCCTGGATGAACGCGCTTTGTTTACCCCGCGCGCTGGCAGCGCATGCCATGCTGCGCCGTCGCGGTATAGCGAGTCGCCTTTGCCTTGGCGTTGCTCGAGAGGGGCGTGATCTGACTGCGCATGCCTGGGTCGAGGTCGACGAGAATAAAGTCGTCTCGGATCCTGACATCGGCCGTTTCAAACGTCTCGCGGAGTTCGGTGGGACGACCGTGTAGGTAGAATTCCCATGAGTGGAATCGCCGGATTGGTGCGTTTCGATGGTCGAGCGGTGACGCGGCGCGAGCTCGAACGCGCGGCAAGCGCACTCAATCAATATGGACCGGACCGAGTCGAAATCATTGCGAGGGAACACATCGGCCTTGTCCACGCATTAATGCGAATGACCCCCGAAGACCGCTTCGATCGGCAGCCGCAACGGGGTGCAAGCGGGTCGATCATCACCGCCGATCTGCGACTCGACAATCGCGACGAATTGCTCGCGCGGATCGGAATCGCGAGTCAGGAAGCGGCAGAGTGGCCGGACTCGCGCTTGCTTCTCACAGCTTGGGAAAAACTAGGCGACAGCGTTTGGCCGATGCTACGCGGTCCTTTCGCAGTCGCGATTTGGGATCCGCGTAGTCGATCGCTGACGCTCGCGCGCGATCATCTCGGGCTCAACGTGGTGATGTGGCACAAAGCCCAATATTTTTTTGCTTTCTCAAGCATGCCGAATGGCCTTTTTGCGCTGGACGGCGTGCCGCGTGAACTGTGTGAGGAAAAGCTCGCTGATTTTCTGGTGCTCAATCATGCCGACCATGTCACGACAATGTACCGGAGCGTGTTTCGTGTTCCTCCCGCACATGTCATCCAAGTAAAATCCGACGGGTCGATGCATCAGCGCCGTTACTGGTCACCGGCCGATATTAAGCCGGTCAGACTTCCTTCTGACGCCGCATATGCCGACGGACTGCGCGAGTGCCTCAACCTTGCAGTTCGCCGCCAAATGCGCAGTGTTCACCCGATTGGCTGTCTTTTGAGCGGAGGGCTCGACTCGTCGTCCGTATCCGTCCTTGCCGCCCGTGCCCTCGCCGAGAAAAACCAGCGGCTTTTTGCCTTCACCGGCGTGCCGCGCCGCGATTTCGATGGCCCTGTACCAGACGGTTGCTACGCCGATGAAACCCCCTATGTAGCCGCAATCCAAAAGCATGCCGGCAATATCGACGTCGAATATGTGAGGAATGATGAGTGCGATGACTTCGCGCAGCTTGAGCGATTTTTTGTCGCCCTAAATGGACCGGTGCGCAACCCAACCAATTTTGGTTGGATGACGGCAACCCTCCAGCGAGCGAGCACGCGGGGACGCCGAGTGCTCCTCAGTGGTCTTTATGGCAATCACTCCATAAGTTGGAATGGCTGGTCGCAAGCGGCCGGTCACTTGCTACGGTGCAGACTGCTGTTGGCGTACCGGCAGTGGCGACTCTATTACCGAAACACGCCCTACTCACGTTGGGTCGCGCTGCGAAAACTCCTGCTCGAACCGGTGACACCCGTGCGGCTGGGCGACTGGGCCGATCGCCGCCGCCACCCAGAGCGGATCGCGGCCTGGCAAGATCACGCCCCAATTCGAACCGATTTCGCCTGCGCAATGGCTGTTGGCGCCCGGGCCAAGAAAAACGGACATGATTTTCTCTATCGCATGCGGCGGGACGAACGCGTCCGAGGGCTCTCCCAGATCGACTATGTTGGCGACTGGCACGCGGCAGAGAAAGCAGTGACTGGGGTCGAAGTCCGTGACCCGACCGCCGACATTGACGTGATCTCATACTGCTTCGGCGTTCCGCCCGAACAATATCTCACTGAGGGCATCGATCGTTCGCTGATCCGTCGGGCGATGTGGGGACTGCTGCCAGGAACGGTCTTAACAAATCGCTTGACCGGCCTACAAGGGGCGGACTGGCACGAAAAACTTGAAAGCCGGCGCCGCGAACTCGCGGGGCAAATTGCTGAACTCTCTAAATCCGCGTTGGCGCAAAGAATGATCGACGTGACGCGCCTCGAGAATGCAATAAAAAACTGGCCGACCGACGGCTGGAACAGACCTGAAATCTTTCGGGAATACAACCTCGCACTCACGCGCGGCGTAGCAGGCGGTAGGTTTCTCCGTTGGATTGAAACGGCAAACTGACGGACCTCAAAGGCCGTGGTCGGGAATGATCTCCGCCGTCACGAGCCGGTGCCAGATGAATAATATAATGAGTGCGCCGACGGTCGCGCCAATAAGTCCAGCACCCTGACCCGGGCGATACAGGCCAACTGCCTCCCCGAGGAAAGACGCGAGAAACGCTCCGGCAACGCCCAATACGGTGGTGACGACAAAGCCCTTTGGCGTGTTCGGGCCGGGCATAATGAACCGCGCAATGACGCCGGCAATGAAGCCAATGATAACGATCCAGAGAAGAACACCCATTGTGGTTATCCCTTCTTGAGGTCAGCTGCGGGCGCGAACTCCCTACTAAGGATAAACTACGTTCCTAAGAAAAAAATAGTGCAGCGAAGCCCTATTAGCGTTCCGGCCCCGAAAGGCTGAGATCACGCTCTGCCCTGAAAACATTGCTGTACAGGCTTGCGATCCATTGCCGTCCGCTCGACGTCACGTTGAGATAGCGAATGGCCGTCTGAATATGCGGAGAAACGGTCTTCCAGTAAAATTGCGGATATAGTTCAGTGAGATCGGCCGGCGATTGATAGCCGAGTTGCCTGTTGAGGCCGACTTCCTCAAATTCATAATAAAGCGCGTTCGCCTTTCGCAAATACTGCGGATCACCGAGCTGACCGATGAGATCGGCCGCACGCACAAGCGAACCCTCTTCACCGTCGTCATCGGGTTCGACAGTTGACGCAGGGAAACGCGTGAATTCGATGGCACGAGCAATCCTGCCTGCATCCAAATACTCACTATCGGAAAGGCGATCCATCACGAACAGCTTTGATCGGTCGACGTGGTATTGCAAAAGCGCCGCATCGGATGAGCCTCGTGGGACATTGGCTTTGCTTCCCCGCGCATCGATGACATATCCCTCGACACCGTCTCCTTTGAGAATACCCCGCACATACCCGATGTCGTGGAGCAGGCACGCAACAAGAAGATGCGCGTAGTCACTGGGTGTCGTGTGGGTGAGGAGCGCTCGGCCCTTCATGATGTCATATCCGACCAGCGTAACGAGCATCGTATGCTCGACGTTGTGGTAGAGCGCATCGCTGTTCCCAATGCATTCCAGAGAAAGGCGGGCCACAGATGGGATGAGCTCGGTCAAATGCGCTTCAGTCGACCGAAACCTGTGGCTCAAATGCGTGGAAAGGAATGCGCCCAACGCCTCCGAAGCCAGCTCTGGAACAGTGATCACGAGACCCCCCTCCTCATGGTTCGAAATTTTCAAGGCGCTACAGTGATTTACCTCACAAAGGGATTGCCGAGATCGGTCTAGGAATTCGACTGTCAGAAGATCGTGAGGGACATTACTTGTCCAGCACCGAAACAATAAAAAACAGCGACACCGGCAGGGCTGCCATTGCTACAATTATGCCCTGTGTCGGAGGGCTAATTTTCTGGTTTGGTTTCCCGAACAGGCAATGTAGGACCGACGGTGATTGGCCTTTTACTGACGGGGTTGATTTGGATCAGTCCGATCCATGTTTTGCCGGGAATGAGCTGACTTCAAACAAAAGTGACTAGGTGCGGTTATTGTGGCACCTTAAGCTTGCTTTGACATCAATCCGACTTGTTCCATCGTGAATTTCCGCACCAAATGCTAGCCTAGTTATCGTCGCACAATGAGTGGAGGCGTAGATGGCATTGCACCGGCTCGTGGCGTTGGTGTTGGCATTTCTAATTCTGGCTCCATTTAGCGCCTCAGCACAGAACCAACCGCCTCCGGCTGCCGCCTCGAGCGATCAACTACTCAAACCCGAAGAGCTCGATGCGCTCGTCGCGCCGATCGCTCTGTACCCGGACAACCTTCTGTCCTTGGTCTTGATGGCTTCGACCTACCCCCTCGAGGTCGTCGCAGCCGACCGTTGGGCCACGACGAACAAAAATCTCAAGGGCGACGCCCTCAAGGCAGCGGCGGACAAGCAGAAATGGGATGACAGCGTGAAATCATTGACTGCTACGCCGGACGTTCTCTCGATGATGAGTACAAAGCTTGATTGGACGCAGAAGCTTGGCGATGCGGTTCTTGCCCAGCAGCCGGATGTGATGGACGCCATCCAGCGGCTTCGCACGAAGGCTGACGCCAACAACAAACTCACATCGAACAAGCAACAGAAGGTCACAAAGACGCAGCAACAGGGCAAGCAAGTCATTGTCATCGAGCCGACGAATCCCGACACAGTCTACGTGCCGTATTACGATCCGAGCGTTGTTTACGGTGGATGGCCTTACCCGGCCTATCCGCCTTACTATTTCGGCTATCCCGGATATATCGCCGGCGGGCTGATCGCGGGCGGACTCGCGTTTGGCGCCGGCTACGCTTTGGGGCGTTGGACGTCCGGCGGAAACTATTGGGGCGGCGGAGTCAATTGGGGCAACAACAACATCAACGTCAACCGACCCATCAACATCAACAACTCCGGAAACAGGTGGCAACACAACCCCGAGCATCGCGGCGGCGCGAGATACAACAACGCCAACGTGGCACAGAGGTATGGCAACAACAATGTCCGCAACGGCGCCCAGAACCGCATGGATTACCGCGGCCGCGGCGGTGAACAGGTGCTCAAGCCTGGCGGCCCCGGCGGAGATCGAGCGCCCGGCGCCGGCAATCGCCCGGGTGCCGGCGGTGGCGCCGCGCAACGGCCTGGTGGCGGAGAACGGCCTGGCGCGGGAAACCGACCCGGCGGTGGTGGCGGCGGCGCGCAGCGACCCGGTGGTGGTGGCGGCCAGCGGCCGGCCGCACGGCCTAGTGGCGGCGGACGGCCCGGCGGCGGCAACGGCCTTGGGAATATCAGCTCCGGCGGAGCTGCACGCGCGGCATCGGCACGTGGCCACGCAAGTCTCGGCGGTGGTGGCCGTGGTGGCGGTGGTGGTGGTGGCGGCGCACGCATGGGCGGTGGCGGCGGTGGCCGCGGCGGCGGCGGCGGCGGCCGTGGTGGTGGCGGTGGCGGTCGTCGATCGGATATCGCGTTCAAGCACGACATCGCTCTGCTCGGCTACCTCCCCAATGGGCTTGGCTACTACCGCTTCAGCTATAACGGCAGCAATCGCGCCTATGTGGGCGTGATGGCGCAGGAAGTGCAATCGGTCATGCCGAAGGCCGTCGTGCGCGATCGCGACGGCTCTCTGCGCGTCTTCTATGACAGGCTGGGCATTAAGTTCCAGACTTATGAGCACTGGATCGCGTCGGGCGCCAAGGTGCCCACCGCTGTCGCGGTTTCACACTGACATGTCTGCGCGGAAGAGGATGCCATGAACAAAGCTCTTGTCTCATCGACGATAGCGGCTCTCCTTTGCACAGCCGTATCCGTCGCCAGCGCCCAACAGGCCTTCAAGACCCCCGATGAGGCCGCAGCCGCGCTGGTCAGCGCGGCCAAGGCAAGTGACATGAAAGCATTGGTGACGGTGTTGGGTCCCGACGGCGAGGACATTGTTTCGTCCGGCGATGAGGTGGCTGACGCCGCTACGCGCCAGAAATTTGTCGCCGCATATGATGCAAAACATCAGATCACCCTGGAGGGCGACAACAAGGCCGTGATGATTATCGGGCCGGACGATTTTCCGCTTCCGATCCCGCTCACCCGCAAGGATGGAATGTGGCGGTTCGATACGGCTGCCGGTCGTGACGAGATTCTTGCTCGCCGCATCGGCAAGAACGAGCTGGACGCAATCCAGGCGTCTCTTGCCTATGTCGACGCACAGAATGAATACGCGGAGAAGGACCGCACCGGCGTCGGCGTCAAGACATATGCACAACGCATCATCAGCCAACCCGGCAAAAAGGACGGACTTTATTGGCCGACGTCAGCCGGCGAAGAAGCTAGTCCCCTCGGCGAGGTCGTCGCCCAGGCAACCAGGCAGGGCTACCGTATCGGCGGGGGACGGACACCCTTCCATGGCTACTACTTCAAGATCCTGACCGGCCAAGGACCGAACGCTCCGGGCGGCGAGCAGGACTATGTCGTGCACGGCAAGATGATCGGCGGCTTTGGGCTGGTGGCGTATCCGGCGGAATACGGTAACTCGGGCATCATGACTTTCATCGTCAATCACAAAGGGACGGTGTTCCAGAAAGACCTCGGGCCCAATACGGCCAAGCGCGCCGAGCGGATGACGGAGTTCAATCCCGATAAGAGCTGGACACAAGTCAGCGATACGACGCCGGTGAAATAAGGTCGACGTTGAAGAGCGGAGGTTGTCCGACGTGTTCATTTTATTTGCACGTGTACTTGCACTTCTTCCCATTTTCCTGGCGCCGATCGCGCATGCACAAATCACCGTCGATGTTTCAAAGATTACGTGCGAGCAATTCAATGTCATGCAAAAGGCAGACTCGGTCGCACTCTGGCTCGGTGGCTACTATCACGGACAGCGCCGCGACTCGGTCATCGACATGAACAAGTTCGAGGAAAACGTCAGAAAATTCAGAGCGGCCTGCCGGGTACCGGACAATTTTCAAAAGCCGATCATGCAGCTTATCGAAAGCAGCGATGTGAAATAAACCGATCGCCGGCAGGTTAGTTTCAGACGCAAAGCAGAAACCGCGGAGTCCCGCTCCGCGGTTTCTGCATTCGCAAGCTACTTGACGTCGACGATCTCCACCCAATTCGCGCCGTTGCCAACCGGATAGCGACTGGGCTCGCCGAGTTTTCCGGTACCCTGATCTATCTTGTAAACCGAGATGCGGTCCGACTTTTCACCCGAGGCAACGAGATACTGGCCGGCCGGATCGAGCCGGATGCCGCGCGGCTGCGCCTCGGTCGGGAAATTGGTGACGTAAGTAAGCTTGCCCGTTTCCGGCGCCACCGTGAACAAGGCGATCTTGTTGGTGGTGCGTTCGGTTGAATACAGGAATTTGCCGTTCGGCGTGATCTGGATGTCGGCTGCCCAGACCTTGGGCTTGTCATCTTTCGGAGCCGCTGCGGCGGGAGCGGCGCCGACCGGCGCCTGCGGCGCGCCCCAAGCAAGACCGGCCTCCGCCGGCACAGAGCTGATGCTGTCAACGAGCGTCAACGTGCCCTTGCCGGGATCGATCGCGTACTGGGTGACGTGACCCGACAGCTCGTTGAGCACGTAGAGATATTTGTTGTCGGGCGAGAATGCCAAATGACGCGGGCCGTGACCCGGTTGGGGACTGATCGATGCCGGCTCGTTGGGTGAGAGCCTGCCAGTCTTGCTGTCAAACGTGAATTGCAGCACCTGGTTAGCGCCGAGGGTAGCCGCATAAACGAATTTGTTGCTGCCATCGGGCAGAATCGAATGCGCATTACGGCCTGTGGGGATGACCTGAATCGCTTCGGCCTCAACCAATCCATTTTCGCCGATCGGGCTCACCGCAAGTTTGTCACCGCCATAGGAAGCGGTGAAGAGGTAACGTCCGGTGCGGTCGGTCGAGACATAGGGCATGCTGTCGGGAAGCGGCGCCGACGCCTTTTGCGAGAGCGTGCCGGTCGCGGGGTCAATCGCGTAGGTCAAGACGCGCGTCGGCTGTGAGCGTATGACGGCGTAGAGATGCTTTTTGCTGGGACTCACCGCCATCGGCATGACGAGTTTGGCGGCTTCGGTTTTGCCGATCGGCGTCAATCCGCCGCTGTTTGTGTCCATTGTGTAGGCGTCGATATTGCCGTCTTGCGCGTTCGACACGTAGACGAACGTCTTGCCCGCAGACATTGAAGTTGCTCCGATAGCAAACAGCAGCGCGAGCGCGAGGCTCGTCGCTCCACTCCCTGACGTTTTCATTTTTGCTCTCCCTGGTCTCATGCAACAGCCTTTTACCGGGCATGTTACAGAAAAAGGGCACGGGCGAGCTCGTATTTTCGATTGGTCGACAAGCTGCAGATGGTGGTGGTGCCCAGGGGTGGAATTGAACCACCGACACCGTGATTTTCAGTCACGTGCTCTACCAACTGAGCTACCTGGGCGCCGGGCCGGCCCCCGAGCGGGCAGCGCAGCAAAGCGCGGGCGTTATAAAGGCTCGAATCCACACTGTCCACCGGGCTAGGATTTAACCCCGACAGCGGCACGGAATCGCTCTTTAAGCGCAATGCCGTCGCGCAACGGCAGAACACGTGGCGGTTCCTCCGCAGCAATCAACACGCGGGCGAAGAGCGTCTCAGTGAGATTCTTCAGCCTGCGCGCAAGGTCGGCCAGCGCTGCTTCGTCGCGCACATCGAAACACGTCCGGATTCCGCAGGCGCTGGCGACGCCGATGAGGTCGACTCCTTCTTGCGTGTGGCTCGGCTGCATGCCGGTCTCGCCATAGACGCCGTTGTCGAAGACAATGACCGCGAGATTGCGCGGCCGCTGTATGCCGATGGTCGCGAGCGAACCGAGACCCATCAGCATCTCGCCATCGCCGGTGATCACCGCGACGCGCCGCTCGGGCTGAGCCAACGCAAGTCCTAAACCAATCATGGCCGCGCCGCCCATGGCGCCCCAGAGGTAGAAGTTGCGGTCGTTGTCGCCGGCGGCGGCGGCATCCCAGGCAGTCGAGCCGAGGCCCGGAATGACCAGCAGATCATCGCCCCGATCAGCGAGCAACGTGGCCATTGCGGTGCGGCGCTCGAGGCTCATTTGGTCCACACCTTCTTGCCAATCAATTGTTGCGACAGGATCACGGCGGCAATCCGCTCGTCTCCGAACGCTTGTTGGACGGCGCGTTCGGCAGCGCCAGCGACTTCTTCCGCGGTCTGCACACGGTAGACTTCTGCCTCACACAGCTTGAGCACTGGATCGACAATCGACCCCATTGGCACCTGCCAGGGGTTGAACTCCTCCCACTCGCCACGCATTGTGATGAGCATCAGCAGCGGGAAGCGGCAGGTCCGCGCCAGCGAAAGCATGTTGATGCAATTGCCGAGACCACTTGACTGCATCAGGAGGGCCGCGCGCTCGCCACCGAGCCAAGCGCCAGCCGCGAGCGCCACGCCCTCTTCTTCCGTCGTGAGCACGACATCCCGGATTTCATCATCGGCGCGACAACGGTCAATCAACCGCGCATGGCCGGCATCGGGCACATAGCTAACCTGGCGGACGCCACCGCGTTTGAGCGTCTCAAACAGCCGATCCGGCCAATCATTGGAGCGCGTGCTCATTGCTTGCTCGCTTCACCCTCGTCGGGCCGTTCGCCGTCTTCGTCGTCCTTCGCCGGAACGGCATACACGCCGGAGAGCCAGCGATTGAGATCGATATCGGCACAACGTTTCGAGCAGAATGGCTTGAATGCCGGTTCGACCGGCTTGCCGCAGATAGGGCAAGAATGCGCACCGGAGGTTTTGCGGTCGATCTCATTCATAAAGCGCTCGCTACTCCGGGCGCGGCCGTCACACAGCGTTCAGCCAGCCAAAGCGAATTGGATAGCCCTCGCCGCCCAGCAATGCAGTGACCTCATAAAGGGGCAGGCCGACGACATTGGTATATGAGCCGACAATCTTCACGATAAAACTGCCGGCAATACCCTGCGCCGCGTAGCCTCCTGCCTTGCCGCGCCATTCGCCCGAGGCGAGATAGGCTTCGATATCCTCTTCGGAAAGGCGCTTGAACCGCACGCGCGTCTCCACCAGACGCTGCCGAAAATTCTCCTTCGGAGTCACCAGGCAGATCGCGGTGTAGACGCGATGATTGCGGCCCGAAAGCAGGCGCAGGCATTGCGCGGCCTCGTCGAGCAGCTCCGCCTTGGGGAGAATGCGCCGGCCAACCGCAACGACAGTATCGGCGGCAAGGATGTAGGCGCCGCGCAGCTCGTCATCCAGGTTCACATTTGCCAGCGCCGCGCTGGCCTTGGCCTGGGCAAGCCGGGTGGCGTAGGCACGCGGAATCTCGCCGCGGCGCGGTGTCTCATCCAGGTCCGCGGGCTTGAGCGCATCCGGCTCGATTCCGGCCTGATTAATCAGCGCAAGGCGGCGCGGCGAACCCGAGGCGAGCACAAGTTTGGGACGACCGATCATCTGTCCACGTGGCGCAATTGGCTGGAGGAACACTTTGGATGGGCGCGGAAACTAACGGAATGGACCCGTTTCCACAACCCGACACTCATTCGTTACCACCGCTTGGCCGCCCGAAACGCTCTCGTATCCGAGCCATCAATTGATCGCGCACGTCTCGATAGTCGTTGAGCCGTTGCTCGCGGCTGCCTTCGCTCGCGGTCGGATCCACGGTCGGCCAGTATTCGACATCGGCCGCCACTTTGTGGGTTAATTCCAAAGCCTTGTGATGTGCCGGCGGCGAGAGCGTCACAATGAGATCAAAATTGAGCCCTTCCAGATCTTCGAGTTCCTCGAACGTAATCGGCTTGTGGCGGGAGATGTCGATGCCGATTTCCTGCATGACGGTGACCGCGAAGGGATCGAGTTCGCCTTTCTGCACTCCGGCTGAGCCGACATAAGCCGTCTTTCCCAACATCTGTTGCAGCAATGCGGCAGCCATCGGCGAGCGCACCGCGTTCATGCCGCAGGCAAACAACACCGCATGGGGGCGCGAGGAGCGCTCGGGCTCAATCATCCGCAGTTTACCGCCCGAGCATGATCTTGACCGAACAACGGTGTCCATCGCCGCTCGGGGCGGAGGACAGGCTCCTCGGGATCATGCTCTAGCCCTTCCAGTGCAACACGCAGATCAACGTGAACAGGCGGCGCGCGGTATCGACATCAACCGTCACCTTCCCCTTGAGTCGCTCGATCAGAATACGTGAGCCATCGTTGTGGATGGCGCGGCGGCCCATATCGATCGCTTCAATCTTGTCAGGTGTCGCAGTGCGGATGGCCTGGTAGTAGCTGTCGCAGATCAGGTAGTAGTCCTTGACGATCCGACGGAGCGGAGTGAGCGAGAACAGGTGCGTGACGACGGGCGTACCGTCCTCATGCCGGATATCGAAGACCAACCGGTTCCCATTGATGCTCAGATGAAGCGTATAGGGCCCACCCTCATGACCTGTCGGCGCAAACGAATTTTGTTCAAGCAGGTCGTAGATTGCGACCTGACGCTCGTGCTCGACGTCCGGATTTGACCGGCCGATCGATTCCTCATCGAGTACAACGGCGACAAGACGCCGCTTCATTGCAGCAGGCGTTGATTTCGCCGGGGTCATTTCTGGTTAAGGCGGATCGCCACCGAGCGGGCGTGCGCGCCCAGGCCTTCCGCCTCTCCCAGCGCAATCGCGGCGGGACCAAGCGCGCGCAGCTGCTGCGGCCCGCATTTGAGCAATGAGGTGCGTTTCATGAAATCGAGCACGCCGAGTCCGGACGAAAAACGCGCCGCCCGCGCGGTCGGTAAGACGTGATTGCTGCCCGCAATGTAATCGCCAATCGCTTCAGGTGTATAGGCGCCAAGGAAGATAGCGCCGGCGTTGCGGATACGCGTTGCGAGCCGATCTGCATCGGTGGCCATGATTTCGAGATGCTCGGGCGCGAGTTGATCTACCAACGCAACTGCGTCGGCAAGCTTGGATACGATAATGATGGCACCGAACTTGTTCCACGACGCCCCCGCGATGTCTGCCCGCGATAGCGTCTTGAGCTGAGAGTCGACGGCCTTTTCGACCTGCGTGGCAAGAGCGGCATCGTCGGTTATCAGGATCGACTGCGCGCTGGCATCATGTTCCGCCTGGGCCAGTAGATCGGCTGCGATCCAGTCAGCATTGCCGGTTTTGTCGGCCAATATCAGCACTTCGGACGGCCCGGCAATCATGTCGATCCCGACTTTGCCGAACACCAGGCGCTTTGCTGCCGCGACATAGGCATTTCCCGGTCCAACGATCTTGGCGACTGGCGCAATGCTTTCGGTGCCGTAAGCGAGTGCAGCCACGGCCTGTGCGCCGCCGATACGGTAAATCTCGTCGACGCCGGCAAGTTTGGCAGCGACCAGCACCAGAGGGCTGAGTTTTCCATCCGGAGCCGGGACCGCCATTGCAAGCCTGGGAACGCCGGCGACTTTGGCCGGCACTGCATTCATGAGAACCGACGACGGATAGGCCGCGGTGCCACCTGGCACGTACAGGCCGACCGTCTCGATCGGCGTCCACTTCGCACCCATCTCGACGCCCAGTTGATCGCGAAAGCGCTCTTCAGTCGGTCTTTGACGGCGGTGATAGGCCTCGATGCGATCGCGGGCCAATGTAAGCGCCGCCAGCGCCTCGCCCTGGCACAACTTCTCCGCTGCGTCGATTTCGGCAGCGGCCACGCGCACGCCCATCCTAGCAAGATCGATCCGGTCAAACTTGGCGGTCAACTCGAACAGCGCACTGTCGCCCCGCTTTGCGACGTCGGCGATGATGCCGCGCACGATCTGCTCGACATCCTCCGCAGTCTCGCGCTTGACCGCGAGAAGACTGCGGAACCGCTCGGGAAAATCCGCGCTTTGACTGTCCAAGCGAAGGGGCATGATCTGATCCTGCCGGCTGGTAGCCGGACGACAGGTCAATGGGTGATGCGCGCCTTGCCGTCAACCCTGACACGACGCTCAAAAACAAAAGGCTCCGCCGAGGCGGAGCCTTGTCGCTGACCGATAAAGCTAATTTATGCCTCTTTGCTCTTCTTCTTGTGCATATTGGCTTTTTTCGGTTGCTGGTAGTCACACGGCAATACGCAGGCGCCGCCATTCTTAAGCGTGCATTCGCCCGGTCCGGATGTGCAGACGGCAGGTGAGCCAAGCTTTACGCAAGTACAGCCAACCCAAGCCTCGGCCGGCATTCCGGTAAACAGGACAGCCCCCGTCAACAGCACTGCTAGAGCGACGATTTTGTGCATGATGCACCCCCTATTGAGAACGCAGTGACTACGCCACCAGAGTTCCCAAACTTCAAGCGATGCATGCTCGCGCGAGCCCTCCTGCGCACAGTTTTGAACCGAAATTTGAGTTCGCTGCACGCCGGGACCGAGATGAGGTCAAGTACGGTTGGCCCCCCTGGCAGGCTGTTCGACCTCGGCGTGGCAGGGGCAGGTCACAGTCGTCCACGACGGCCCGAGATCGGCAAGCTCGGCCTCCAGGCATTCGACGTCGAGACGCAGTGTGGCCCCACCTGAAAAAGTCAGCGTCACCACCCCGGATGGCGCTTCGGTCTCGGAAAATTCGACCGCCAACAGGTTCAGGACTTCATCCTTTTGGGCAGGGTTTATTTGCCGGCATTTGCACGACAATACGCGCTCAAAACGCAATGCAGCCCGGCGTCTGCGATATTCGGGATTAGCGCCCTGCGCGCCCTCCCAGTCGAAGCGATTGAGCACCGCCACAAAGCGCTTGTCCCGCGGGCGCCACAGCACGTCGGAGACCTTCAGCACCGCATCCTGGAGGTGGGTCGAAGTGACCTCCAGATCTTCCTCGTCAAGGACTACGAATTTCAACGCGTCCATGGCGTCACCCTCCCCCTCCCCGCGTAATTAGGCAAGGTCGAAGCGCCGTGCAAGATGCTCAGCTGTCAGGGAACGCGGGCTCCAGGCCGGCTGCGATCCAGCGCTGGCGAGTTGCCGGGTCGATCAGCCTGCGTAACAGCGCCTCGGCGTCCTTGCGTGAGGTAGCGCGTGAATGAATGGCGGCCGTATAAGTGTTGGCATTGTGCAATTCGCCGGGCAACGGACCGACGACCTTGGTCCCCTTCACTGGCAGCACTTCACTGATGAAAGTGGTGCCAAGTTCGGCGCGGCCCTCGGCTATCGACACCGCAACGTCGTGGCCACCTTTTCCAAGCACAGCTTTCTTGTTGATCTCGTCAGCAATGCCGAGCTTCTCCAGCAGCGCCGAAAACATGATGCCGCCGGAGCCGCCCGCCTTCGGATCTGTATAGGCGACTGACTTCGCATTCAGCAAAGATCGCTTGAAAGCATCAGGCGTTGAAATGTCGGGTAAGGGCGCACCTTCGCGCACGATGACTCCTGTAACAGTGCGGCCAAGGTCGGCGCAGCTCTCGGGCACGACTAGACCGAGCTTTGCGAGCTCGGCGATGGCGGATTCCGACAAAATGACGAGATCGGCAGCCTCTCCGCTCTTGATCCGCTCGCGTAGCGACCCCGCCGTGCCGAAATTGACGTCCAGTTTCTTGCCCGTCGCGCGTTCGAACTCGGCGCTGAGCGCAGCTACCATGGACTTCACTGCGCCTGCACTCATGACCTTGGTTTCAGCCACGTCAAAATTCTCCCTCATTGCGGGCAGGATCGTGACCGAGCGAAGGTATTTCGTCTAGGCGCTGATACGTTCGATCGCCGCGCCGCAGCGAATGAGTTTGTCCTCAAGCCGCTCAAAGCCGCGATCGAGGTGATAGACGCGATTTACCGTGGTCTCGCCTTCAGCAGCCAGAGCCGCGATGACCAACGATACAGATGCTCGCAGATCGGTCGCCATCACCGGCGCCCCCTTCAGGCGGTCGACGCCTTCGATGGTGGCAGTATCGCCGTCGAGCTGAATGCGCGCCCCGAGGCGTGCAAGCTCCTGCACGTGCATGAACCGGTTTTCGAAGATGGTCTCGGTGATGCGCGAGGTGCCGTCGGCGCACGTCATTAACGCCATTAATTGCGCCTGCAAGTCTGTCGGAAAGCCCGGGAATGGCGCCGTACTGACCTCAACTGGCGCAAGCACCGCACCGTTGCGGGCGATCCGAATGCCTTCATTGGTCGGCGTCACAGTGGCGCCTGCCTGCGCCAAGACGTCAAGCGCGGCCTGCAACAGCTCGGGGCGTGCGTTCTGCAACAGCACATCGCCGCCGGTCATCGCCACTGCCATCGCGTAGGTTCCGGTCTCGATCCGGTCCGGCAACACCGCGTGGCGGGCCCCGTGTAGTTTCGGTACGCCTTCGACAACAATTTGCGAGGTGCCAGCACCGGTAATCTTCGCGCCCATTTTATTGAGGCAGTCGGCCACGTCGCCAATTTCCGGCTCGCGCGCGGCGTTCTCGATGACGGTAGTGCCGTTGGCGAGAGACGCGGCCATCAGCGCGGTATGCGTACCGCCAACTGTTACTTTCGGAAAATTGATTTGGCCGCCGCGCAATCCTTTCCTGGCGCGTGCAATTACATAGCCGCCCTCAATCTCGATATCGGCGCCCAGCTTCTCCAGGGCCATGATCAGCAAATCGACTGGCCGCGTGCCAATGGCACAGCCGCCGGGCATTGAGACTTTGGTCTCGCCCATGCGCGCCAGAAGCGGTGCGACCACCCAAAAGCTCGCGCGCATTTTGGAGACAAGATCATAAGGAGCAGTCGTATCGACGATTTGTTTCGCTGAGATATGGATGGTGCGGCCCTGATTTGGATCATCGCCAGCCCGCTTGCCGGCGATCATGACATCGACGCCGTGGTTGCCGAGAATCCGTTGAAGCTGGAAGACATCGGCGAGTCGCGGGACGTTCTCGAGGATCAACGTGTCCTCGGTCAACAGGCTCGCGATCATTAACGGGAGAGTTGCGTTCTTGGCACCGGAAATCGGGATCGTACCGGTCAGACGCTGTCCACCCACTATTCGTATTCGGTCCATGGTCGCCCGCCTACTGACCTGCGGCTTCGCGGCCGCTTTACTGCAAAGCTTAATATCTTAGCAGAACTCCACCCGGAATTGCGGCGAAAGTCGGACCTCGGATACCTCGCGTTTTAGCGAGGCTAACGATCACAGGGGTCTGAGCTTCGCTTTTTTGGACTATCGGCTGGCGGCGGAGCGCCGCGTCCGCGCTCCTGCGCTTTGCGCCGGCGAAGATTTTCGCGCAGCGCTAACGCCAAGCGCTCGCTGCGATTTCCGTTTTTTTTCGCCTCGCCGGTTTTGTTGTTTCGGGTCATGGCCTCATTATCTGCCTCACGACACACGACGCAAGGCTAGCCGTCGGCTTGCGCCCACGGGGGACCTTATGGCAGTTTCCGCCGCGTTCGCGCCGTGTCGATTTGTTGCGCGATCTTGCTGCCGTAGCTCAGTGGTAGAGCACCCCCTTGGTAAGGGGGAGGTCGAGTGTTCAATCCACTCCGGCAGCACCAACACCAGGCCGAGCGGCTGACGCGATCAGCGCGGCTTTAAGAACGAGAAATCGCAACCTTGGTCGGCGCCAAGTATCTCCTGAGCATAAAGGCGGGCGTAGCCGCGCGCAGGAGGCTGCGACAATTGTTTTGATTCCGCCGACCGGCGTTTGAGTTCGGTATCATCCACGACCAGATCGATACGCCTTTGCTTGACGGAGATCCGGATGCGGTCGCCGTTCCGCACGAGACGGAGCGGCCCACCGGAGGCGCTGTCCGGTGTCACATGCAATACAATCGTGCCGAATGCAGTACCGCTCATGCGCGCATCCGAAACACGCACCATGTCCTTGATACCCTTGGTGGCGAGCTTCTTCGGGATCGGCAAATAGCCCGCCTCAGGCATGGCCGACGTCGAATGCGGCCCGGCATTTTGCAGGACCAGGATGTCCTTTGCATCAACATCGAGATTGGGATCATCGATGCGCGCGGCAAGATCTTCGAGCGATGAAAACACCACTGCTCGCCCTTCGTGCTCGAACAGATTGGCATCGGCCGCCGAGCGCTTGAGGATGGCGCCTTGCGGCGCCAGATTTCCGAAGAGAGCCACCAGGCCGCCTTCCTTTTCAAGCGGTTTGTTGCGCTCCGCAATGATGGTGCGATCAACCCACCGGGAACCTTCATGCGCGAGCCGCTCGCCGAGTGTTTCACCTGTCACGGTCAGGCAATCAAGATGCAGAAGATCCTTTAGTTCGCGCAGCAGCGCGCCCATCCCACCGGCTGCGAAGAAATCTTCCATGTAGCCGTTTCCGACCGGCTTTAGATTCACCAGCACGGGTGTCGTATTGGACAGATCGTTGAGGCGTTGCAGCGTGAGCGCGATCCCCGCGCGGCCGGCTATCGCGGTCAAATGAATGATCGCATTCGTAGAGCCGCCGATGGCAAGCAGCACCCGCAATGCGTTTTCGACTGACTTTTGATTGACGATGCGCTCCGGCGTGAGCTGCGAACCGATCAGCTTGACTGCCGCGGCGCCGGAGGCCTCTGCTGCACGCAGGCGATCGGCATGCACGGCGGGAATTGCGGCGGTGCCGGGGAGAGTCATGCCCAGCGCTTCCGCGATGCAGGCCATGGTGGAGGCGGTGCCCATCACGGCGCAGGTACCGGCAGTCGTGGCAAGTTTGCCTTCGACCTCGGTAATTTCGCTGTCTTCGATTTTGCCGGCCCGGTAGAGCGCCCAGAAACGACGGCAATCGGTGCATGCGCCCAGGCGCTCACCGCGATGGCGGCCCGTCATCATTGGGCCGGCCACCAGCATGATCGCGGGCTTGCCGGCCGACACCGCGCCCATTAGCTGGGCCGGCACCGTTTTGTCGCAGCCGCCCATCAGCACGACTGCGTCCATGGGCTGCGCCCGAACCATCTCCTCAGTGTCGATCGACATCAAATTGCGAAATTTCAGGCTGGTCGGATTGAGGAATACCTCGCCCAGGGAGATGGTCGGAAACTCAATCGGCAGTGCACCCGCCGTCAGGACGCCGCGCTTTACCGCCTCCAGCAATTCGGGGAAGTGCCGATGGCAATTGTTAAACCCGGACGGAGTGTAGGCAATGCCCACCACAGGTTTCGCCAACATGCCGAGCGAATAGCCCATCGACTGCGCGAAGGAACGCCGCAGATAGAGGGAGAAGTCGCGGTCGCCGTAGTTGGTGAGACCGTTGGCGATGCCGGTGGGTTTGTCGTTCATACAGACACTTTTTGCAGCCGGTCGAGCCCGGATGCAAGCCACCGTGACCATGGATGGGTAGCGAAACGCTCCGAAAGCAATGGATAGCGCTGTTTCAACTGGTCAATGCCTACCCGCTGACACCACACCATGACGACCAACATGGTGAGGAGCCACGTCAGAAAGTGGTAGCGGGCCGTTGCGGCCGTGTAGAACAGCGCCACAGCATGTTGCGCAAGCGCCGAGGCGCCGATCAGCCGTAGCCAAGGGTCAAATTGGCGACCGCGAGTAACGACGTAGACGAGAACGGCGATACCGGCGGCATTTACCGGAATAGTTGAGTAGGATTCAGCCGGACCGCCCAGCCAATCCGCAATTTGCTCAAAAACTTTCCTCAGAGGCCCGGTATTCAAATGCAGCGCCATCAGATCGTGCAGAGCAACTGCGTAGGCCGAAGGTGGCATCGTTAGTACTGTCGAATCTTCGATGTTTGCGCTGAACAGCACGAAGACGTGACCATACACCCAGTTGTGCAGGGCCATTGAAAATACGGGTAGAAACCCAATGCACAGGCCGACAAGCCGAGGCCATTGCTGCAAATAAAGAGCAGCGATACCTGCCCCTCCGAGCAGAACTGCGGCGGCCGGCGCGACGACAGGCTTCATGAAAATCGCAAGTGCGAACAGCAACGCCGCAAAAAAAGGTTGAACCAGACCTGCCCGCCGCGCCGACTTGCTCACGACCAACAGAGCGCCGGCGATAAACAGGATATACGCTGCCGGATCGGCAAAACCGCGCGAAGCCCATTGCTCATACTGGACGAATGATGTGCCGAATATTGTGCCGATTGGGATGGCGACAAAAAGCAGGATCAGGGCGAGCGACCAATGGTCGGGCAAGAAGCGCCGAAACAGAGCGTACACAAGAAATGGAAACAGCAGAATGATCGAGAGATAGCCAAGATAGCTTTCGCCGAAGACAATGTGTTCGAGAGCACGGAAATATCTCAGCCCAGGTCCGCCGTAATAGAAGACTGTTTCGCCCCCTTCCAATGCCCCGTAGAAATCACCGGCCAATAATTTCTGCAATATCAAACGTCCAACACCATCGTAAAAGAGCCCATCGTCACCGCCGTCGAATGGCCGCACTCCACCAAGGAAACTTGCGTCGTCCAAAGCAATGACAAGAATCGACAGGACGACGATAACAGCGGGCATGAGCATCTGGCCTGGTCTGACCCGAACCAGAGTTACAACCAGCCCGGCTGCCGCAATCAAAAGTAAGATCCCGCATGCGAAACTCGCCAGCCGTACGCTCCATGGCGGCGTCAAACGCATTGCGAGCGTGTCTGGCTTGATGCCTACGCCAACAATTCGTTTCCCGACATCGTCAGCCTTGATGTCCCGGCATCCGTCACCGGTAGTCGCGACGAAATGTTCCCCCTCTCCTTCCCACATCACCGTGCCACGCCAGCACAGCTCGCTGCCAACATAGCTCGCTGGCAGACGGATCATTTCGAACCACGGCATCGTGAGATGCCAGCGATGCCATCCCATCCAGAAACGGCGGTCGCGCATCGCCCGTTTCACATCATTGTCCGCTGTCCAATTGTATCGTAATTCGTTGACAAAGCTGGGTCGCAGCCACACCGGATCGGAGAAGTCGATTCCACTCACCGCGCGGGAAAATTCCGCTTTGCGCCAGATGCCATCGGCAGAGAAGGCAAAGATCGAATCGGGAAAGCCATTGCTCAGCCAACAACCGGCTTTTTTCGGGTCACAGCGGCGTGCTGGCGGATATTGCGAATCGAAATCAGCGGCCATGTAACGGTAAACTTCGCTCGGCAATTGCCGCTCAAGTGCCGCACTCGGCAGAAAAACATTATGCCCTTCGTCGACGCGCGCGGGCGAAAGGAACGCTTGACCCAAAGCAGCGATAACAACGATCGCCACGGCGGCCATCCATGCGCGCAGGTTGGCGCGCACATCACCGCAAAAAATGACAACCGCCAGGACGAGTAACAGAGCGTAGTCGGAAATATTATTGACTGGCAGCCCGACGGCAGCGACGGCGAGAACGAGCGCACCGGCCTTGCGCCAGCCAGCGCCGGCAGCATCGTCGCGCATTGCGGTCATGGGATGTCGTTCCGGCCCTGGCCAATTCACCCTTGCGTAGCATGTCGATTTGGCTCAAATCCATGCCGCATAAAGGCAAAACATATATGTCGGGACATTGAGGCCGTGATCCATTTGGGAATAGTCGGCAGCAACTATGGACGCACCGTGCTGTTGCCGGCTTTCCGCGCCGATCCTCGTTGCGAGGTGGTTGCGCTCGCGGGCAGCGATGTAAAACGTACGGCCGAACGCGCCCGCGATGCCGGCGTTCCGAAAGCCTACGGCGACTGGCGCGCGCTGGTCGAGGACGCCGACGTGCAGGCGGTCGCTATCGCGACCTTGCCAGGCTTGCAAGTGCCGATTGCAATCCGGGCGCTGGAGCTGGGTAAACCGGTATTCGCCGAGAAGCCGATGGCGAACGACCTCGCAAACGCACGCGCGATGCTTCGGCAGGCCGCACTCAGTCGCAAGCCGACCATGATCGACTTCAATTTTCATCAGATCATGAGCTGGCAGCGGGCCAAGGCGATGCTCGCTGCCGATGCGATCGGCGCACTCCGCCATGTCACTGTGCATTGGCACGTGGAGAGCCGCGCCATCCAGCTGCGCATGCGCAACTGGAAAACCCTCGGCGACGATGGTGGTGGTGTGCTCGGCAACTTCATTTCTCACTGTTTCCACTATCTGGAGTGGTTCTATGGGCCGATCGCCGGACTGTCGGCGCGCGTGGCTGGCTTGCCTGGTGACAGCGAGCTGGAGACGACCGTGGCCATGGCACTGCAATTTGCTTCAGGTCCGCTGGTGAGCCTGTCAATGAGTTGCGCATCATATCGCGGCATTGGTCATCGTCTTGAGTTCTTTGGCGAGGATGGCACGCTGATGCTGCACAATTCCGGCGCCGATTACATGCGTGGCTTTGAGCTGTGGCACGGCAAGCGGGAGGCCCCCCTTGCCCGTATTGGAACTGACGATCCGGTCGATGCAAAATATCCGGATGGCCGCATCGCGCCTGTCTCACGGCTCGCGAAACTGTTTTTCGACGCCATTGAAGGCAGTGGCAGTGCAAGGCCAGGCTTCGCGGAAGGCTACCGCGTGCAGCAGCTCATTGATGCTGCCCGGCGGGCGCATCTGCAAGGGGCTTGGATTGACGTTGCGCGCGAGACCGCCAAAGAGGAGATGCACACGTGAGCCGCATCCTGGTCACCGGAGGCAGCGGCTTCATCGGTTCCGGTTTGGTGAAAGCGCTCGTCATGGCGGGTCACCATGTGCGCGTGCTTGATGACAATTCGCGCGGGAGTTCTCGCCGGCTTACCGAAGTCACCAACGATATCGAGTTTATCGCTGGCGACATACGCGATGCGGCTGTGGTCGAGAAATCGGCGCAGACAATGGATGAGGTTCACCATCTTGCCTTTGTCAACGGCACTGAATTTTTTTACAGCCAACCCGACCTCGTGCTTGATGTCGGCGTGCGCGGTATGGTCAATGTCATCGACGCGTGCCGCAAGCATGGCATCGGCACGCTGGTCCTTGCCTCGAGCTCGGAGGTCTATCAAACACCGCCAAGGGTCCCCACCGATGAAAGCGTCCCGCTCTCTATCCCCGATCCGCTGAACCCGCGCTATTCCTACGCTGGCGGCAAGCTGATCAGTGAATTGATGGCGATTAATTTCGGCCGCAAATATTTCAAGCGCGTGCTGATCTTCCGCCCGCACAATGTTTATGGCCCCGACATGGGCTGGGAACACGTGATCCCGCAATTCGCCTTGCGTCTCGATGTCGCTGCTAAAAAGCAACCGTCCGGGAAACTGCCGTTTGAGATCCATGGCACCGGAAAAGAAACGCGTAGTTTCTGCTTCATCGACGACTTGGTCGCCGGCGTCATGGTGATGCTGAAGCAAGGCGAGCACCTGGGCATCTACAATATAGGCACGATCGAGGAGGTCACGATCGCCGACCTGGCCGGCCGGATTGCCGGTGTCGGCGGCCGCGAGATCGACCTGATTACCGGCGAGCCCGTGGCGGGCGGTACAGCGCGCCGTTGCCCCGACATTTCGAAGCTTGCAAAGCTCGGTTATAAGCCGCGCGTGCATTTGTCCGAGGGTCTAAAACCCACGCTCGGCTGGTATTGGCGCAACATCGGGTTGGCGCCGAAGGAGACTTGAGCCTTGCGTCCCAGCAAAGTTGCGCGTGCGGCCGGCACCGGCGCCAGCGTCCCGATTGAAGGCTGCCAGATTTGCGGCCATGCGCCGCTCGATGCGGTGCTGTCACTCGGTTACATGCCGCCCGTTAATCAAATGGTACCGGTCGGTCAAGCGCCGCATCAATTGCCGTGGTTCCCAACCACCCTTTTGCATTGCCACAACTGCGATCTCGTCCAGCTCGGACTTGCGGTCGACCCGACAATCATCTTCCCGCCCGAATATCCCTACACCAGCGGCACCACCAAATTGTTACGCGATAATTTTGCCGACTTGCAGCGCGAGAGCGCTGCCATGCTCGGTCTGACCGACAACGACCTCATCGTCGACATCGGCTCGAACGACGGTACGTTGTTGTCGAACTTCCAAACCGGCGGGCAACGTGTACTTGGCATTGAGCCGACCGATGTCGGCGATATCGCCATCCAACGCGGTATTCCCACAATCAAGCGCTATTTCGGGGTTGAGGTTGCGCCCGAGGTCAAGCGCGAATTTGGCGCCGCGAGCATCGTAACGGCCGCCAATTGCTTTGCACATATCGAGGACATCCACGCCGTCGTCGACGGCATCGTTGAGTTGCTCAAACCAGACGGCGTATTTATTTCCGAATCTCACTATCTCATTCCGCTCCTCGATACGTTGCAATACGATACCATCTATCATGAGCATCTACGCTACTATTCCCTGACGAGCCTCAAACACCTCCTGGAAATGCACGGCCTCGAGATTTTTCACGCACGTTTAATTCCAAGCCATGGCGGATCGATTCGTGTCTATGCGGCACGTCACGGGATGCGCTCCATACAGGACGGTGTGCGGCGGATGCTGGCGACCGAACCGCGCGGGGACGCGATGGTCAAGCGTCTCGACACATTCCGGCGGGATGTCACCCTCTCGAAACTTCGATTGCTATCGATGCTGTGCGAATTGAAGGAAAATGGCGCCCGCGTCGTCGGCATCAGCGCGCCGTCACGCGCGAGTACGCTGGTAAATTATGTCGGCCTCGATGAGGGAATTATCGATTACGTTTGCGAGATCGTCGGATCGCTGAAGATCGGGAAATACATGCCGGGCACGCAGATTCCGGTTGTGGAAGAATCCAGACTGTATTCCGACCAACCCGATTGTGCGATCATCTTTTCCTGGCACATCGCGGATGAACTGGCGCCAAAGCTCCGGGCCAAAGGTTTTCGTGGCAAGCTGATTACACCGCTGCCAGCGCCACGGATTCTATAGGCTCTCCCCGATGAAAGCCGCTGATGCGCAGGATAAAGGCAAGGAGATCGCCTTCTTTAACACGCACGCCGAAAGCGACGAACACGAAGTATTTACGCCGCAAGCCAATGAAGTACTGATCGCGGCTTTCATACGGTTGAGCGGTTTACCCAGTGGCGCACGGGTAGCCGATCTCGGTTGCGGCTCTGGAGTGTTTACCGAATTATTGCGCCAGCGGGGATATCAAAGCGTCGGACTAGACATCAGCCCCAAACTCGTGGCGCTTGGCCGGCGAAAATATCCTGGCCTCGAACTGATTGAAGGAGACGCCGAGAACCTGCCGTTCAAGGACGCAAGTCTTGACGGCGTGTTGCTAAGCGGCCTGATTCACCACTTTCCCGACCCTCGGCGCCTTGCTGGCGAGGTCAGACGCGTCCTCAAAAACGGCGGACGGTTCGTCGCTTTCGACCCCAATCGCATGAATCCCTTTATGTGGCTTTACCGTGATCGGGCGTCGCCGTTTTATAGTTCTGTCGGGGTCACCGAGAACGAAAGGCCGGTTCTGGCCGCCCAGGTCGCCGAGGTCTTTCGTAATGAAGGTTTTCACGTCCAAACTGACTATCTCGCGGGCCTGGCCTATCGCTATGTTGCCTCACGGCGGACTCGCATGCTCCTGCCCATATACAATTTCATTGACGGCGTTTTGTTCAATTTTGCGATCATGCAGCCATTGCGGCCTTTCGTATTGACCAGCGGAGAAAAGCCTTGAGCACCCGGCTGCCCGTGGTCCAATGAACAGCGCGACGCGGGAGCGCCTGGACATTGTCATTCCCGTCTACAATGAAGGCGCCAATATTGTGCCCACTCTGCGAGCAATCGCGAGCGAGGTCAAAACGCCAAACCGCGTGCTGATCTGCTACGATCGCGAGGATGACGACACGCTTCCGGTGATCGAAAACAATCGCGAAACGCTTGCCCCGCTCGCCATCGAATTAGTGCGCAACCGCGGACGCGGCGCGCATGGTGCCGTGCTCACCGGCTTTGCGGCAAGTGATGCACCGTTCATCCTCGTGTTCCCTGCCGACGATGATTACAATGCCGGAATTCTGGATGCGATGGTCGCGAAAGCAGTGAGCGGCTGCGACATCGTTTGCGCAAGCCGTTTTATGGCAGGCGGCGCCATGGTGGGCTGCCCCTGGCTGAAGAATTTCCTTGTGCGCGCCGCGAACGTCTCGCTCTACCACCTTGCGCGCTTGCCGACGCACGATGCCAGCAACGGCTTCCGCTTGTTTTCCCGCCGAACAATCGACGGGATCGCAATCGAGTCAGAACGGGGCTTCTGTTACAGCATCGAACTGCTTGTTAAATGCCATCGACTCGGCTGGCCAATCGGAGAGGTGCCGGCGCGTTGGTTTCAGCGCGCTCACGGCACCAGCCGTTTTCAGGTGATCAAATGGCTGCCGAGCTATCTGCGCTGGTACGCCTACGCCTTCGCAACAACTTATCTGCGAAGGCCAGCGGATAGCGTGCCCCGCAAAAAAGCGCTCTGATACTGCGGTCGGTAGACTTGATCTCAATCAATGCGAGACGTTGGGATGCGACGAATCTCGTCTCGACAAATACCCTGGAAGCCTTCTAAAAGATGTCTACCGCGGGGGGCGGGAAAGAAAATAGCATGGATTACGGCGGTTTTTTTGTATCTGCCCTGAACAAGTTGCGAGACGAGAGGCGCTACAGGGTCTTTGCCGATCTTGAGCGCATCGCTGGTCGTTTCCCGCATGCTGTTTGGCATTCCAAGCAGGGTCCGCGCGACGTCGTGATCTGGTGCTCGAACGACTACCTGGGCATGGCGCAGCACCCGAAGGTGATCGGCGCCATGGTCGAGGCAGCAGCCCGCATGGGAACGGGCGCAGGCGGCACTCGCAATATTGCCGGCACCAATCATCCCCTCGTCGAACTGGAGCGCGAGCTGGCCGACCTGCATGGCAAGCCGTCCGCGCTCGTCTTCACGTCGGGCTACGTATCAAATGAGACCGGCATTGCCACCATCGCGAGACTGTTGCCGAACTGCCTGCTCCTGTCCGATGCGCTCAACCACAACTCCATGATCGAAGGCGTGCGTCAGTCAGGCTGCGAGAAGCAGATCTGGCGGCACAACGACCTCGGCCATCTTGAGGGACTGCTGAAGGCCTGCGATCCCGCACGCCCCAAGCTGATCGTGTTCGAGAGTCTCTATTCCATGGACGGCGACGTCGCACCGGTACATGCGATTTGCGACCTCGCTGAACGTTACGGCGCCATGACTTATTGCGATGAGGTGCATGCGGTCGGCATGTATGGTCCGCGCGGCGGAGGCATCTGCGATCGTGATGGCGCCATGCAGCGCGTCGACGTGATCGAGGGCACTCTTGCCAAAGCATTCGGCTGCCTCGGAGGTTATATCGCGGCAAGAGAAGAGCTCGTGGATGCGGTACGCTCCTATGCCCCAGGGTTCATCTTCACCACCGCACTCCCGCCAGCGATCTGCGCAGCAGCGACTGCCGCGATCCGCCATCTGAAGACCTCGGGTTGGGAACGCGAACGACACCAGGAGCGCGCGGCGCGGGTCAAATCAGTCCTCAACGCCGCAGGCCTGCCTGTGATGCCAAGCGCCACTCATATCGTACCGGTCCTGGTGGGCGATCCGGAACAGTGCAAGGCGGCAAGCGACTTGTTGCTCTCCGAGCACGGCATCTACATTCAGCCGATCAATTACCCAACCGTGCCGCGCGGCATGGAACGATTGCGCATAACCCCTTCGCCTTATCACGACGACGTTCTCATCGATGCGCTGGCCGAAGCGCTGGTGGACATATGGGAACGGCTAAGACTACAGCGGCGTTTACAGGCGACCGCGGCCGAGTAGTCCCGTATCCAATCCCATCAGTCTTGAAATGGCGGCCGCTTTAACGGCGGCTTGACGGGCTCGCTGGGTATTTTTAGCGAGCGCGCGGTTCGCCGAGCCACCAACGGCATGGTCAGCGAGACAAAAAAGATTCGCGTCAGATGGTGCGCGCCGACATACACCGGGTCCATATTCAACGCGAGCGCCAGCAACATCATGGCGTCGACAGAGCCCGGTGCAAAAGCAATCATCACTTCAGCGGCGCGCAGTGACAGCATGCTGATCAAGATGGCCGCAAATAAAGCGGCGATCGTGACCGCGACGGCGAATGAACCAAATGCGGCGCCGACAAAATTCAATAGTAGTCGCGGCGGGGCATTAGCGAAGCGCGAACCAGTGACAGCGCCCATCGCAACCATCGCAGTGTTGGCGACCCACCACGGCATGACAGCATGAATTAAGCCGCTCCCGTGCAGAACAGCTGACGTGAGCATGGCGCCGAAGAGCAACCCGCCTGGGAAGCGGATGCGATAGGCGATGATTGCAACCACGCTTGATACCGCGACAAGAATCACCAACTCCCCGAGGACGGCAATGCTCAGCGCGCCGGTGGCTCTCGGCGAAACGTGGCCAACAAGGCCCAGAAAAGACAATCCCGCCGGTAAGCCAACGGCTATGACGACGACGCGTATGCTCTGCACAATCGCAATCGCGCGCAGGTCGGCGCCGAGCTCGGCGCCTAAAACCAGGACCTGAGACATTCCTCCAGGCGCGGCGGCGAGATACGCGTCGACTTTGTTCCATTGATGAATGAGCCGCAGATATCCGGCGCCCGCGACAGAGATCAAGATCATAGCCAGAATAAGCACCGCTATGCTGGCCGGATAAGTCGCCATGCCATGCAATGTCTCCGGTGTGACCACTGCGCCGAGCGATATGCCAATCAGCACAAAGATTGCGCGCATCATTAAAGTGGGAATCAGCATTGGACGGCCGGCAAGTGACGCAGCGGCCACTGCCAGAATTGAGCCCGATAGCCAGCCGGCGGGAACGCCGACAAGCCCTAACGCGGATCCGCCGGCCGCCGCGATGACCAGCGTTTCGATAAGGTGGCGCAAGGTTGCGAAGCGGTCGGTGGCGGGCGGCGAGGACAAGACTCAAGGCTCTCACAAGGAGCCAGCGCACCGAGCGCCAAGCTCATTGGCGGCGATCAATGACGCGCGAAAGCGCTCGCGTCAAATGCTGGCTAGGGCAGTCTTACGTCGCTATTCCGGCTGACGTTGGCGTCATCCTTTGCTGACCGCCACCAAGCACGATGCGCACCAAATCGGCCGCATTTCGTGCGCCAATCTTCTCCATGATGCGGGCACGGTGGACTTCGACAGTACGCGGGCTGATGCCCAGGTGACGACCAGCTTCCTTGTTGGAGGCGCCTCCTGCAATCTGTGTAAGCACCTCACGTTCACGCGGCGTCAGAAGAGCCTGGCCCGGAAAGGCAACCAGTGAGCCATTTCCTGTACTGGCTTGTCCGTTGCGGTTGCTGAAGGCAGCAATAGCGCCGCCCACACGCACGGTGATTGACCGTGCGTCAAGCGGCTTGACCAGATAGTCGAACGCCCCGCACTTCACCGCCTCAACCGCTGAGCTCACATCATCGTCGCCCGTGATGATGAAAATGGGAGCCGGATAGCTGAGTGCATTAAGTTCTTTGAGCACCATGACTCCCGATTTGTCGGGCAGGTACAAATCGAGCAACACGCAGGCGGGCGTACACTTTTGCGCAGCGCTGAGAAAGGTTTGTGCGTCGGCAAAGCCGGTGACGCGATAGCCGCCGAGCGTGAAAACGACCGAAAGCGCGTCGCGCAGCATGGCATCGTCGTCGACGATAAACAGTTCGCCACTCGGTAGAACTGCTGAAGGCATGGCTGCTGCTGCTCCGAAACGCGACCCGTCAAATTGCCAGTGTATCTTGCACTATAGGCGCGCCGAGTGAAGATAAAAGTGTAGGTAAAGCAATAGCTTACGGTATGATTGGATGGTGGAACGGTACTTCGGTGCCGGAGGGCATTCGCGAGTTGCACTGCCGCGCCCAATGGCGTTCTGTGCTGGCTTAGTTCCGCAAGATCGTAGCCGGACTATAATAGTGGTCTCGATCTGGAGAGTTTATGCTGCAGGGCGGAGTCGTTATCGCTGTAGCGCTTGCGTATATCGGGTTGCTGTTCCTGATCGCGAGCTACGGCGACCGCACGCGAGGCCTCGGCCGCGAAGGTCGGGCGCGGCTGTTGATCTATCCGCTTTCGCTGGCAATCTATTGCACCTCCTGGACTTTCTTCGGCTCGGTCGGCTTTGCTTCACGCACCGGGTTCGATTTTCTGACCATCTATATCGGGCCGGCCCTCATGATCGGCCTCTGTGGGCCGCTTCTGATGCGAGTCGTGCGACTCGCCAAGGCACAGAACATTACCTCGATTGCCGACTTCATGGCTGCGCGCTACGGCAAAGGTCAGGCGGTTGCAGCGACCGTTGCGTTGATTGCGATCGTTGGATCGATCCCCTACATTGCATTGCAGCTAAAAGCGGTCTCGTCATCGCTAGAAACAATCCTCGCCCATATCCCCGCAGGCACCGAGGTTACTCGTCCTCTGCTCGGAGACATTGCGCTATTCGTTGCTTTGTCGATGGCAACTTTCGCGGTGCTGTTCGGTACTCGTCATATCGACGCCACCGAGCATCAGGACGGACTGATGTTGGCCGTGGCTACCGAGTCGATCGTCAAGCTCGTTGCATTCCTTGCGGTCGGAATTTTCGTCACCTTTTGGATGTTCGACGGGCCAATAGCGCTGTTCTCCGAAGCCATGCAGCGACCGTCGACTGCGGCCATCTTCAGCAGAGAACCCCGCATCGACACCTTGGTCGCAATGACGCTTCTCTCTTTCTCGGCGTTTATCCTGTTGCCAAGACAATTTCACGTGGCCGTTGTCGAAAATAACAACCAAGGTGAAATCAAACGCGCTGTCTGGCTTTATCCGCTTTATCTGATCCTCATAAACCTGTTTGTCGTACCGATCGCGCTCGCCGGCTTGTTGACCTTTCCGGCCGGCAAGGTCGACAGCGACATGTTTGTGCTCGCCCTGCCACTCGAAAGCGGCTCAAACCTGTTCACCATCATTGCATTCGTGGGCGGCCTTTCGGCCGCGACCGCTATGGTGATCGTTGAATCAGTCGCACTCTCGATCATGGTATCGAACGATCTGATCATGCCGCTCGTATTGCAGCGGCGAGAGGCCTTGATTAGCGGACGTGACAATGTTGGCTCGTTGTTGCTCACGGTCCGACGGTTGGCAATTTTCGCAATTCTGCTTCTCGCCTACGTCTATTACCGGTCCGCAGGCGAAGCACAGTTGGCCTCAATCGGTCTTCTTTCATTTGCGGCTATTGCGCAACTTGCGCCGGCCTTCTTTGGCGGCTTGCTCTGGCGGCGCGCCACGGCCGCCGGCGCTATCGCCGGCATGTCGGCTGGATTTTTCGTGTGGGCCTATACGCTGCTTCTTCCGACGCTTTCCGATATCGGTGTCGTTGGCGAGCGCATACTTACCGAAGGACCATGGGGCTTGATCATGTTGCGCCCGCAACATCTGTTCGGGCTTGACTTGCCGCCGTTGGTCCATGGCGTCATCTGGAGCCTGCTACTCAATATCGTGTGTTATGTTGGCTTCTCCTTGCGCCGCGCACCTTCACCGATAGAGCGCCTGCAGGCTAATACCTTCGTGCCTTCGGAATTTACGCCCATCGCCCCGAGTTTCCGGCTTTGGCGCTCTTCCGTCACGGTGGAGGAGCTTACGACCACGGTTTCGCGCTATCTCGGCGAAGAACGTACGCGCTCGGCACTCGAGGCCTTCGCCGCGGCACAACGCATCAGCCTCGAACGGAAAGAAGAAGCCGACTTCCGGCTGGTGCGCCATGCCGAACACATTCTTGCCTCGGCGATCGGCGGCGCTTCTTCCCGGCTGGTCCTTTCCCTGCTGTTGCGCAAGCGCACGGTATCGACCAAAGCAGCATTGAAACTGCTCGACGACGCTAATTCTGCAATTCAGTACAATCGCGAGATACTCCAGACCGCCCTCGATCACGTGCGGCAGGGCATCGCGGTATTCGACAAAGAGCTGCAGCTGATTTGCTGGAACCGGCAGTTCGGTGAAATTCTAGATCTGCCACCGAACTTGATTCGAGTCGGTGCGGGACTGGCCGACATCCTGCGTTTTAACAGCAGCCGGCGTGGCGATCTCTCCGCCGACCGCGCCGAGGAATTCGTCAGCGCACAGATAGAACGTTATATCTCCGGCAGTGAGCCGTTCCTGGAACGCTTCGCGGAAGGCGTGGTTGTCGAGGTGCGCTCAAACCACATGCCTGACGGCGGCATCGCGACGACGTTCACCGACATCACAGCGAGTGTTGAGGCGGCAGAAGCGTTGGAGCGATCGAACGAGACGCTGGAACGGCGCGTGCGCGAGCGCACGGAGGAGTTAACTCGTCTCAATGCCGCGCTTGCCCATGCCAAAGGCGAGGCTGAGGCTGCCAATATTTCCAAGACCAAATTCCTTGCGGCAGCCAGTCATGACATCCTTCAACCTCTCAATGCGGCCCGACTCTATGTCACCAGCCTCATCGAGCGTGGAGCGCGCGACGACCGCCGTCTGGTCGACAATATCGACGCTTCGCTTGAAGCAGTGGAGGAAATCCTGGGTGCGCTGCTGGATATGTCGCGCCTCGATACCGGCGCGCTACGGCCGGAATTTGCCACCTTTCGCGTCGACGAGTTGTTGCGCCAGATCGACCTCGAATTCGCCCCGCTTGCCACCGCCAAGGGACTCAAGCTCACTTTCGTGCCTTGCACGTTGGCGGTGCGATCGGACCGGCGGTTGTTGCGCCGTTTGATCCAGAATCTGGTCTCCAATGCGATCAAATATACGCCGGAGGGAAGCGTTCTGGTCGGCTGCAGGCGGCAAGGCAATGATCTGCGTATTGATGTCTACGATACCGGCGTCGGTATCCCGCAGTCGAAGTGGCGCGACATTTTCGTTGAATTTCATCGACTCGATCAGGGCGCCAGAATTGCCCGTGGTCTTGGCCTGGGCCTTTCGATCGTTGAACGCGTCGCGCGCGTGCTCGATTGCAAAATCGAACTCGAGTCGGAATCCGGCCGTGGGTCGCACTTTGCGGTCACTGTGCCTCGATCAAATGAGACGCCAATTGAACTGCCGGCGCGCGAAAGTGCGCAGGTCGATTCCGGCCAACTCGCCGGGATCACGGCGCTGTGCGTTGACAACGAACCCTCCGTCCTCGACGGCATGGAAACCTTGCTGCGCGGCTGGGGATGCGCAGTGCTCAAGGCACCTGACCTTGCGTTTGCGGTGACCGCTATCTCCGAAAGCGCATTGATGCCAAATGGGCTTTTGGTCGACTATCATCTCGACAACGGTAACGGCATCGAGGTTATCACCGCGCTGCGCCGTCGCTATGGTGACCTTCCGGCGATCCTGATTACCGCTGACCGCTCACCTGCCGTGCGCGAGCAGGCTCGCGAAGAGGGCATCCAGGTATTGCACAAGCCGATTAAACCGGCGGCGTTGCGTGCGTTGTTGGCGCAATGGCGCGTTTTACGGGTCGCTGCGGAATAGCGAGAACCGGCTAATTTTCTGCGGCGACGCTCTGCGGCCACTGTCCGGCTTCGATCTTGGCAGCAGCGATCACCGCCTGCGTCCGGCTCTCAACCCCGAGCTTCTGTAGAATCGCCGAAACATGTGCCTTCACCGTTGCCTCTGACACGCCGAGTTGATAGGCAATCTGTTTGTTCAAAAGCCCTTCCGACAGCATCATCAACACGCGGACCTGTTGCGGTGTCAGTGTTGCCATACGTGCCATCAGCTCGGCCGCCTCGGCATCCGACCCGGTGGCGAGATCAATATCAGGGGGCGTCCAAACGCCGCCGTTGAGAATACGCGATATCGCGGCGCGCATCGCTTCGACACCGAGTGTCTTTGGAATGAAACCAGACGCGCCAAATTCCATGCACCGCCGAATGGCTGCCGGATCGTCATTGGCTGAAACAACAATGACGGGCACACCAGGATATTGCGCGCGCATGTACATCAGGCCGGAGAACCCGCGGGCGCCCGGCATTGTGAGATCGAGCAACACCAGATCGGTATCACCGCCACGTTCGAGCAATTCTACAAGCTCGTCGAACGTCCCGGCTTCCGCGATGTCAACTTGCTCCAACAAACCCGTTACCGCTTCGCGCAGCGCACCGCGAAACAAGGGATGATCATCAGCGATAACGAGTCGGTACTGCACGATTTCAGTCAAACAGAACAACCTTTCGAGTCGATCGCGACCGCGCCGCAATCGTCCGGATAGTTTATCGCAAGACCCACGAAGACCAGTGCCGCATCATGCGCCCCCGCCGCGATGCGCAGCAATAGGGCGCGGAAACTCTTTTCAAAAATCCTTTGTTTTCAGGTATATAAATGCCATGTGGGCACTGCACCGCGACGATGTCACATAGTCGCACGCTACTTCATGATTTGCGGTTGCCGATGAACTGGAAGCTCACCTCGCGGCTGTGGGGTCGGCGCCGATGTTCGACGAGATAGACGCCCTGCCAGACACCGAGCGCCAGTTTGCCGCCAACAACTGGCATGTGCAGCGAGACGCCGTTGAGCATCGCTTTGACATGGGCCGGCATGTCATCCGGCCCTTCCGCGGCATGTATCCACGGTGCGTTTTCTGGCGCCAGATGATCAAGTGCCGCAATCAGGTCCGATTGCACGTCGGGATCGGCATTTTCCTGAATTGTGAGTGACGCCGAGGTGTGGTGCAGGTAGACCAACAACACCCCGTCGCCGGCATTGATCTGACCGATGAAGCCCGCTGCATTGCCGGTAATGTCAGTGAGCCCGACGCCGGACGTGTCGACCCGCAACGTGACGCTGGCGATCAGTTGTGGAGCGACTTCGACGATGGCGGACATTCGGCCGGGCATGGATGGAGGCTACTTAGCCCTTGCGCATGATGTCTTTCTGCACACTAACAACCATCTCGACCAGACGGCGCCAAGCCTCTTCGAGGTATTCGCGCGCGCGCGCGATATCCTGCTGCGTTGGCAATTTGATTGACAGAGTCCCGCCTTTGTCGGGAGGTGGCGTGAGATCCGCTGACGGACGCGGTGGCGGCGGCTCCTTGAGAACTGCGATTTCCTTCTTCAGCGTTGCGACCTCGTCTTTCAGTGACGCGATTTCCTTCCGCAAACTTGCGATTTCCGTCTCCAATCCAGCGTGCTCAACCACCGGCGCCTGCGAATTCTCCGGAGTTTGCATCGGAGGTTGCTGGACAGGTTGAGGCTGCTGACCTTGATCCTGCGCCTGTGACGGGACTTCTTTAGGGCCCTCGACGTCGATCACGGCCTGCGCCAATGCGGGCGCTGCGATACAAATGAAGATTATGACAAGAGCAAATGCTGAGACACGCATGGCGATGTTCCGTTCATCTTGGCGCGGCGAATTTGTCAGCGTACCACTGACCGACATAGGCTGAACACGGACGCGCGCGGCTCCTCTTGACGCGTCGATCCGCGCTGCGCACGCGAGCCATTTTGGGCACCGAAATTCGATGTTTATTACTTGATATCAAACACTTATGCCGCAGGAGCGGTTCCTTGACTCGAAGAAACGCGATAAGTATGGTCCGCGCGGCTTTTAGGGCGGCGGGACACGCGAAACCTGAAAACCACGCGAGTCGCGAGTATGACTGACGGCACGCGCGGCAAAGGCGATCGTAACGAACCGCCGGACGACGAGGCTGCTCTCTCCGCGAGGCTCCAGCGTCTCGGCAAACGGATCGCGCAGGCGGACCGATCAACCGAAAACGACTCCGGTCCCCGCCAGACCGCCGATCCATCGGCGATCGCGCGCGGTTTCCGGCTGTCGACCGAACTGGTCGCTGGGGTTCTTGTGGGCGCGGTGATCGGTTGGCTGCTTGACCGCTGGCTGGGAATCTCACCGTGGGGGCTCATCGTATTTTTATTGCTCGGTTTCGCCGCCGGCGTACTCAATGTGATGCGAGGAGCCGGGATCGTGCGTGACAGACGACTGGACGATTGAAGACAATGGCCGTCGATCCCATCCACCAATTTCAGATCCAGAACCTGTTTCCGGTTGTGAAGATCGGCGGCACGGAAATCATGTTCACAAATTCAGCCGCCTTCATGTTCGCTGCGGTTCTCGGCATCACTGTGTTTCTGGTCGGTGCAACGGCCGGCCGCGGTCTCGTGCCGTCGCGGCTGCAATCGGCGGCCGAGATTGCCTACGAATTCGTCGCGACGACAGTACGCAGCACCGCTGGCACCGAAGGCATGAAGTTCTTTCCCTTCGTCTTCACGATCTTCATGTTTGTGCTTACACTGAACATGATTGGGCTTATCCCCTATTCATTCACCGTAACCAGCCACATCATCGTGACCGCTGCCCTGGCGTTGACGGTTTTCCTTACCGTTCTGATCTACGGTCTCATCCGTCACGGGTTGCACTTCTTCAACCTGTTCGTGCCCAAGGGAGTGCCGATCTACATTTTGCCGCTGATCGTGGCGATCGAGATCCTTTCGTTCGTGTCACGACCGATCTCACACAGCGTGCGGTTGTTTGCAAACATGCTCGCAGGGCACATCACGCTCCAAGTCTTCGCCAGTTTCATCATTCTGCTCGGCACCGGTCTTGGCGTCGTTGGCTGGATCGGCGGCGCGCTTCCCTTGCTGATGATTGTCATTCTCTTCGCATTGGAGACGCTGGTGGCGTTCCTCCAGGCCTATGTCTTCGCCATCCTCACCTGCATCTATCTCAACGATGCGATTCACCCCGGCCACTGACGGCCCGAACGGGAAAAAGAAGGAGTTGAATATGGATCCAGTAGCAGCAAAATACATCGGTGCGGGCATCGCCTGCATCGGCATGGGTGGCGCCGGCGTCGGCGTCGGTATCATCTTCGGAAATTATCTGGCCGCTGCTTTGCGCAATCCGTCGGCGGCACAAGGTCAGTTTGGCAATCTGATCTTCGGGTTCGCCATCACCGAGGCACTTGGCATCTTCTCGCTGCTGATCGCCCTCCTCCTACTATTTGCGCTGTAGGAACGGGCCGGCGTTTGTATCGGAGACAGTGATGGCCGAGCCCGCGCACGCGACGAGCACAGGGGACCCTAAGGAGGGTGGGCATGGCGCATTTCCTCCATTTCAATCTGAAACCTTCGCATCCCAACTCTTCTGGTTGGTGATTGCTTTTGTCCTGCTCTACGTGCTGATGACGAAGCTGGCGCTTCCCCGCGTTCAACTAGTCATCGACAACCGGCAGAAACACATTTCGGGAGATCTTTCCGAGGCCTCCCGGCTGAAAGGCGAATCAGATGCCGCTGTCGCGGCGTACGAAAAGGCGCTAGCCGATGCACGCGCCCGCGCGCAGGAGATCGCGAACGAGACACGCGAAAAACACGCTGCTGAGGCAGAAGCGACCCGCAAGCGGCTAGAGGATCAACTCAACGCCAAGCTAGCGGACGCGGAGAAGACTATCGCTAGTACCAAGCAAAGCGCGATGAAGAATGTTCATGGCATTGCTGCCGACGCCGCCAAGGCAATCGTCGAACGTCTGATTGGCACAGCGCCGACCGACAGTGCAGTCAATGCGGCTGTCGAGGACACGCTCAAGAGTTGACGAGGACGACCGTGGAATTGCTGCACGATCCGGAAATTTGGGTGACAATTGCCTTCGTCATCTTCGTCGGCGGCCTGGGTTATATAGGCGTCCACAGGATGATGGCGAAATCGCTCGACGAACGCTCAGCGCGCATCAAGGCCGAGCTCGATGAAGCACGAAAGCTCAAGGATGAAGCGGTTCAGCTTTTGGCCGAATACCAGCGCAAACGGCAGGCCGCCGAAGGCGAGGCGCAGGACATCATTGCCGGCGCCAAAGCCGAGGCTGAGCTGCTCGCGACCGAGGCGAAGGCAAGGATCGAGGATTTCGTTGCCCGCCGCACGGCGCTGGCGGAGACCAAGATTGCCCAAGCTGAAGTGCAGGCCGCCGCCGACGTCCGCAGCGCAGCAGCCGAAGCTGCTATCGCGGCCGCGGAAAAAATCCTCGGTGCGGAAACCAAGGGAAAGCTGGCGGGTGAGCTGATCGCCAAAGGCATTGAGGACGTCCGCAAGAAGTTCAACTAGCTGAGCGAATGCGCTTCGCGCGGCTGGAGATTCCAAGTCAGCTTTGACGCGGCTTTGCCACCGACTTCGGCTTCGGCTTGACCGCAGGCTTTTTCTTTTCCTGTTGCGCTCCCACCGGATCGAAGCCGACATAAACCACGTAGGAATCCAGGATCGCAATCGGCTGAGGCAACGGGAACGATAAGTCCGGGTCGATATGCGTAAATGCAACCCGATCGGCCGCGCTGGCCACAACCACGTCTAAGCGAGCAAATTTCGAGGTAATGGTTTTCGGCTGAATTCCTTCCTGCACCACCGCAATGCGAAGTGGTACATTGATCGTACCGGGACCTCCGGCAGGGCCCGTGATGACGCGGCCCTCAATGCCAACTTTCATGGTCATGATTCCGGCATTCACCTGACACTCGCGAGCGGTACGAAGGATCGTCGCCTGATACCGCAAATCCATAGCAGCCGGCTCGCCCTCTCCCGGTTTACTGCCGATCATCAGCGTGGCTGCGCCAGTCCGTACGGTAACGCTGGGGCACTCGATATCGGCCGCATTCGTACCAGTTTCGGAAGTGGTCGCTTTCGACGACGTATTGAAAAGGTCCAGTGCTGAACTGTTGAATAAATTGCTCGAGCCACACCCTGCGAGCATCAGTGATAAACTTAAAAGTATCGGGCTTACCCGCAAAGTCTGCGCAATTTGTTCTTCCGGCATTTCCATTTCGCGATTCTCACCGTCTTTTCTCATTGCTATCTTTTATAAGCCAAGCATGGCTGCCCCAAGGCGCCGTTCAATCGGTGTCGTCCCTCAGGCGCGCAAAGAGCAGATGGTCCTGCCAGGTTCCATTGATACACAGATAGCCGCGGGCATAGCCCTCCCGCTTGAAGCCAGTTCTCTCGAGTAAGCGAACCGATGCGGTGTTGTCAGGAATGCACGCCGCTTCGAGCCGGTGTAACCGTAGTGTTGCGAAACTGTAGGGAATAAGGGCGCGCATCGCCGCTGTCATGTAGCCTTTGCGGGCGAATGGTGCACCAATCCAATATCCAATACTGCCCGCCTGAGCCACGCCTCGCCGAATATTGGCAAGCGTTAGCCCGCCAACCATGGCGTTATCGTCGCTGCGGAAGATCAAAAACGCATATGCCAGATCGCCGCGTTGATCTTCGGCATATCGCTTGAGCCTGCGGCGAAAGGCGCCGCGCGTCAGATCGTCAGGCGGCCAGGTCGGCTCCCACGGAACAAGGAAGTTACGGCTCGTCTCTCGCAGGGCCGCCCATTCGGCAAAGTCACCGCTGTGGGGCGCGCGCAATGTGACGCCCGCGCCGGCAACGCTCGGCACATTCTCGTTGGAACTGACGGTCCTGAAAAACGCCATGGACAATGTCGGTCGAGAACCGCGCGGCTTAGGCCGCGCGGCGAATTAGACTTTCAGCGATTGCGGCGGTGCTTGCAAGGCCATTGCCAGGTCCAAGCGCAGCGATCGCAGGCTTGGCGCGGCCGATCAAGGTGCGACCGGCGGCGCGCGCACTTTCAACACTCACTGCATCAACCTTAGCAACAATCTCCTCTAACGGAATCGGGCGCCCGTACGCGAGCATCTGCCTGGCCAATTGGCCGACGCGCGCCTCGGAGCTTTCCAGCGCCATCAAAAGTCCTGCCTTCATTTGGGCTTTGGCACGGTTGACCTCGGTATCGTTCAACGTTTCGGTCGCGTTGCCAATCTGATCAATGACCACATGCATGAGTTCGGGCGCATCGGATTCATCCGTTCCGGCATAGAGGCCAAACAATCCGGTATCGGCAAAGGGCATGTGGAAGGCCTGAATGGCGTAGCACAGACCGCGATTTTCACGCACTTCCTGGAACAGACGCGAGGACATGCCTCCCCCCAAAACGCTCGTGAACACCTGCAAGCTATAGAGCTGATCGTCGCGCACGGGCAGCCCTTGCAAGGCCATTGCGATATGCACTTGTTCGAGCTCGCGTGTTTCCACCCTCGTGCCGCCGCGGAAATGTGCTGGTTCCGGGTCCGGAGCGGCCGGGCCTGTGAAGCTGGCGAGGCGTTTGTCGACTTCGGCAACAATCGCGCTGTGCTCGATCGCGCCGGCGGCAGCAACCACCATGTTAGGACCACGGTAGTTCCGTGTCAGATAAGCCCGCAGCCGAGACGGGTTGAACGAGCGCACGGTATCCGGCGTGCCAAGAATGGAACGGCCGATCGGCTGCAGTGGAAACGCCGTTTCCTGGAGGCGATCGAACACGAGATCATCGGGCGCATCTTCCGTCGCGCCAATTTCCTGCACGATCACGTTTTGCTCGCGGCGCAATTCTTCCGCGTCGAAAGTCGGTTCAGACAGGATGTCCGACAGCACATCGAGCGCGAGCAGCACGTCGGCCTTGAGCACACGCGCAAAATAACCCGTCGATTCGGCACTCGTCGCCGCATTGAGGTCCCCGCCAACGGCCTCAATCGCTTCCGCGATCTGACGAGCGGTTCGCCGCTTCGTACCCTTGAAAGCCATGTGTTCAAGCAGATGCGAGATCCCATGCTCGTCGGGCCTCTCGTTGCGGCTGCCAGATCCAACCCACACGCCGAGCGAAGCCGTTTCAAGATGTGGCATTCGATCGGTCACCACCGACAAGCCGGAGGGAAGACGAGTGACTTCAACAGTCATGCCGCTGCTCCTTCACGCGCCGCGCGCGAAACCGATGTTACATACCGCTCTACAGCCGCTTGATCCGCCGGCAGCACGGTGATCCGCTCTTTTCGTGTTGTCAGGTCGGCGAGCCTGTCCGGTAGCGCTGGAACGATACCGCAAGCTGCCTTGACCGCGTCGGGAAACTTTGCGGGATGCGCAGTCGACAGCACCACCATTGGCACCGAAGGATCCCGCGTCTCCTTTTCGGCGACTGCCAACGCAACCGCGGTGTGCGGATCAACACAATAATTGGCCTCGCGCATCCAGGCGCGAATTTCAGCGGCGCTTTCCAGCTCGTCCGCGCGGTCGGCGGTGAACAATGCCCGCAACTCCTTGAGCGCCTGCGCCGAGATCGCGAAGCGGCGCGACTGCGCCAACGAACCCATCAAGGCACGCACGGCGCTGGCGTCCCGACCATAGGCATCGAACAACACGCGTTCAAAGTTGGAGGAAACCTGGATGTCCATCGATGGCGAAGTCGTCGCCACCACGTCACGGATCTCGTACACGCCGGTGGCCAAGGTACGGACAAGGATGTCGTTGACATTGGTCGCTATCACCAGGCGATCGACTGGCAATCCCATTCGGAAGGCGACGTAGCCAGCATAGACGTCACCAAAATTTCCAGTAGGCACAGTGAATGCAATTTTTCGATTTGGTCCGCCGAGTGCCACAGCCGCGGTAAAATAATAGACGGCCTGGGCAACGATGCGCGCCCAATTGATGGAGTTGACGCCGGACAGCCGCACGCGATCGCGGAAAGTGTGATGGTTGAACATCGCTTTCACGAGCGCCTGACAGTCGTCGAACGTGCCTTCTATGGCCACCGCGTGAACGTTCGCATCCGGAACGGTGGTCATCATCCGGCGCTGCACCTCGGAAATGCGGCCTTGCGGGAAAAGAACCACCACATCCGCCTGCGCGCGGCCGCGGAAGGCTTCTACGGCCGCGCCACCTGTATCGCCGGATGTGGCGACCACAATGGTGGTGCGTTCGCCACGCTCATGCAGCACATGATCCATCAACCGCGCAACCAACTGCATCGCCAGGTCCTTGAAGGCGAGCGTCGGCCCGTGGAAAAGTTCGAGGACAAACAGGTTCGAATTGAGCTCGGTAAGCGGCGCCACCGCGGGGTGACGGAAATTTCCATAAGCCTCGCGTGTCATGCGCGCGAGATCCGACTCCGCAATTCCATCCCCCACAAAGGGGCGGATGACTTCGACAGCAACTTCGGCGTAAGGCTTGCCGGCAAAACTTTCTATGCGCGCGCCATCAAGCGTCGGCCAGCGCTCCGGCACATAAAGTCCGCCGTCGCGGGCAAGGCCCGCGAGCATCACCTCGACAAAATCGAGCGAGGGAGCCTCGCCCCGGGTTGATACATAACGCATTGATTTAGCTTAATTTTGAGGTTTCGTCGCGGCGGCGTCTATGACTGCACACTAGCCTTGAGCCCCCGCTTTCACAAGAAACGCTCTTTCCGCCCAATAAGCCGGCGTGCCAGCCAAACGATGTAGACGCCGGCAAGCGCAACGGCGAGGCCGAACCACGTAATGGCATATTGCAAATGATTGTCGGGCAAATTGACTTCGAGTTTGCCCGGCTTTGGCCAGCCGCCCGGCGGCGTGGGCCCTTCCTGGTCAATGTAGAAGGGTGCCGCGGTCGCCCACTTCTTGAACGTGGCGATCGAATTGGAATCGCGCAGGTACCAGATATTTTTCTTCGGGTCGTCTTCGGGCGTGAATGAATTGCGCGGCTCCGGCCAGCGCATGACACCGACAATATCAACGATGCCGCGTGGCGCCCCCTCGGCGCGCGTCGCCGGGTCCTTGCGATCGTCCGGCACAAAACCGCGATTGATGAGGATGATGCTGCCTCCGGCCAGTCGCGCCGGTGCAAATACCCAATACCCCGGCCCTTTCACGTCGGGGCGTAACGGAGAGCCGGTTGTGTAAACAAACGCCTCTTCGCCATCGAGGAATTCCGCCGGGAAAGCCACGCGATGAAATTCTTCGCTATCCCCGCGGAGCCGCGGCCAGCTCGCGCGCGGCGGCAAATCCTCCGGGGCACGGCCGAGCCGCGCATTGAGCTTCGCGACCAGGTCCTCTTTCCAGATCTTGCGGTCAAGCTGCCAGATGCCAAGCCCACACAGGATCAAGACACCGACGAGCGCGGCCGCTGTCGCGTCGAGTACGGTGCCACCCTTTTTTTTTCGCCGCGCTTTCTTCACGCGTCGCCTCGGTATTCGAGACGACCTTCGGCGGCCTTGTGATGAAATTGCAGCGCGATCAACAAGCCCTTGATCAGCCGTAACGGCGCGAGCGTCACGAGCAAAATCAATGGCAGCCACAAAGCCGCGTGCACCCAATAGGGCGGCTGATAGACGATTTCGGTGATGAGCGCCGCGAACACGACGATGAAACCTCCGATGAGAATCACGAATACCGCCGGGCCATCGCCGGCATCGGCGAAGCTGTAGTCGAGACCGCAATATTCGCAGGCCGGCCGAAGCGCCAGGAAGCCTCTAAACAGCCGACCCTCGCCACAACGCGGGCAGCGGCCGCGCAGACCGCGGCCAATCGGCAGTTTGTCCTTCGATGCGTGATCAATCATGATGCCAATCAATCAGCAAAACAAAAGGGCGGCGTGATGACGCCGCCCTCTTTCAGTAAACCATCGATGTTGATCATTCGGGATGCGGCACGCCCGCGCCCCAGACATAGATGCAGGCGAACAGAAACAGCCATACGACGTCGACGAAATGCCAGTACCACGCGGCGAATTCGAATCCGAGATGCTGTTTCGGGGTGAAGTGCCCGGCCAATGCACGCATCAGGCAAACGATCAGGAAGATCGAGCCAATGATGACATGGGCGCCATGAAAGCCGGTCGCCATAAAGAAGGTGGCGCCGTAGATATTGCCGCTGAAATGAAAAGCCGCGTGCGAATATTCGTATGCCTGCACGCAAGTGAAGGTGAGCCCCAACAGAATGGTGAGGATCAAACCCCATTTTAAACCCTGCCGATCATTTTCCAGCAACGCATGGTGTGCCCAGGTGACGGTCGTGCCGGACGTGAGCAAGATCAGCGTGTTGAGCAGCGGCAGATGCCACGGGTCGAAGGTTTCGATCCCTTTCGGCGGCCACACGCCACCGGTCACCGCGATCCGCCCCACATCGTGCACGTCTCCGGGAAACAACGCGGTGTTGAAATAGGCCCAGAACCAGGCAACGAAGAACATCACCTCGGAGGCGATGAACAGGATCATGCCGTAGCGGTGTGAGATCTGCACCACGCGCGTGTGGAAACCCTCGAATTGGGCTTCGCGGATCACGTCGCGCCACCAGGCAACGAACGTGTAGAGCACGCCCAGCACGCCGATACCGAAAACCACCGGCGCGGCGGGGTACATGTGATGCATCCAGCTTATTGCGCCGACCGCCAGGATGAAGGCGGACACCGCGCCGACCGCCGGCCAGGGGCTCGGATCGACCAGGTGGTAGTCATGTTGCGGCTTGGCGTGAGCGTCGGCCATCGTCTTCGTCTCCATTTACGTTCCGCACATGATCTTATCCGAACTTTTCGGAATCATGTGCGTTAGAGCTTGCTTGACTTCTTATCCGGCGCCTCGGCGACCGGCTGCTCCGGATCGCGGAGCCGGTAAAATGTATAAGATAGCGTGATGACGTTGAGGTCGTTTTGATCACGGTCTTTGGCGATCGCAGGATCGACATAGAACACCACCGTCATATCGCGTGTTTCGCCCGGTTTCAGGCGCTGTTCGGTGAAGCAGAAACAGTTGATCTTGTCGAAATAGGCGCCGATGGTCGGTGGCGAAACATTGTAGGAAGCCTGGGCCGCTATTTCCCGCGCGGCTTCGTTGACGACCTTGTAGTGCACGGTCGCCACTTCCCCGACGCGCACCTGGATCGCATTTTGCTCGGGCTGGAATTTCCAGGGCAGGCCAGACGAAACATTGGAGTCGAAACGAATCGTCAGCGTGCGCCCGAGCACATGATCGGGGGCGCTTTCCGCGACCTGTGGGGTGCCGCCGAACCCGGTTGTCTTGCAAAACCAGTTGTAGAACGGCACCGACGCATAGGCTGCGCCCACCATGCCGGCAACAAGCGCGCCACAGCAGCTCGCGACCAGCACATCGCGGCTAAGAGGCTTTCTATGCGTTTTGTCAAAACGTGCGGTCATCGGTGTCTGTCAGATTGGGCGGATCAGGACGGCCGGGCCCTTGACCAGCGTCATCACATAAAACAGCACGACCAGTGCGGCGAGTGCGAACGCGATAGCGACCGAGCGGGACCGCCGCGCGCGCTTCTGTGCTTCGGTGAGCACGATGCCATCATCGTCTTGTTGCTCGCCCATCAGGGTGTCATCCTTGGCAATTTCCGTGGTCACGCTGCCAATCGGGTGATCAGCCCGCCCCACCCGCGCTCGACCAGCAGTACCGCAAACAGCAGAAACAGGTACAGTATGGAGAAAGCGAAGAGCTTGCGGCTCGCGCGCTCGGCAGGGCGGTTTTCGCGCAGAACTTGCCAGCCCAGCGTAAGCATGATCGCGCCTGTCAAAACAGCGGTGATTCCGTACAAGGCGCCGGTATAGCCGAACACCCATGGCGCGATGCCGAGCGGCACAAGAACGAGCGTATAGAGCAGGATCTGGCGCCGCGTGCTGGCATCGCCTGAAACAACGGGCAGCATCGGAATGCCCGCGCGTGCATAATCCTCGGTGCGATAAAGCGCCAGCGCCCAGAAATGCGGCGGCGTCCAGAAAAAGATGATTAGAAATAAAAGAACCGGCTCAAGCGACAGCGATCCGGTCACGGCCGCCCAACCGATCATCGGCGGGAATGCGCCCGCGGCGCCGCCAATCACGATGTTCTGCGGTGTCGAACGCTTGAGCCAGATCGTATAGATCACGACATAGAAGAAGATGGTAAAGGCGAGCAGCGTCGAGGCGACCCAGTTCACCAACAAGCCAAGCACGACAACAGAGAAAGAACCGAGCGTTAGCCCAAACGCCAAAGCCTCACCAGGACGTATGCGGCCCATGGGCACCGGCCGCTGTGCAGTTCGTATCATGACTGCATCGATGTCGGCGTCGTACCACATGTTCAGTGCACCAGACGCCCCCGCGCCAACCGCGATACAGAGCAGCGCGGTAAATGCAGTGACCGGGTGCAGCGAGCCAGGAGCGACCGCGAGACCCACCAACGCCGTAAACACCACGAGCGACATCACACGTGGTTTCATGAGAGCGATGTAATCGCCAACCGTCGCAAGACTCGGCTCTGCGGAGCCACTTACGACGAGCGGCCCGCGGAGATCTGCGCCTGCGCTGACGAGCGACATGGGCTTGCGTCAAAATCCTATTTGATCCGCGGCAGCGTTTCGAATTGATGGAATGGTGGTGGCGACGACAGCGTCCATTCCAGCGTGGTCGCGCCAACGCCCCACGGATTGTTGCCGGCCACGCGCTTTTTGACGAATGCCTCGATCATTCCAAAAAAGAAAATGATCACACCAAAGCCGGAAATGTACGAGCCATAGGAGGAAATCATGTTCCAGCCATGAAACGCATCCGGATAGTCCACATAACGGCGCGGCATGCCGGCGAGGCCCAGGAAATGCTGCGGAAAGAACACCAGGTTCACCCCGATGAAGGTGACCCAGAAATGCAACTTCCCGATGGTCTCGTTGTACATGTAGCCGGTCATCTTCGGGAACCAGTAGTACCAGCCGCCAAAGATGGCGAAGACAGCGCCGAGTGACAGCACGTAGTGGAAGTGCGCCACAACGTAATAAGTGTCCTGCAATACGCGATCGACGCCTGCATTGGCCAGCACCACGCCTGTGACGCCGCCCACCGTAAACAAGAAGATGAATCCAAGCGCCCACAGCATCGGGGTGCGGAACTCGATTGAGCCGCCCCACATCGTGGCAATCCAGGAGAAGATCTTTACGCCTGTCGGCACCGCAATCACCATGGTGGCGGCGATGAAATAGGCCTGCGCGCCGGTCGACATTCCGACCGTGTACATATGATGCGCCCACACCACGAAGCCGATGCCGCCGATGGCGACCATGGCATATGCCATGCCGAGATAGCCGAACACAGGCTTGCGGCTGAAGGTCGCGACGATCTGACTGATCATGCCGAAGCCCGGCAGGATCAGGATGTAGACTTCCGGATGTCCAAAGAACCAGAACAGGTGCTGGTACAGAATTGGATCTCCGCCGCCCTCGGCCGAGAAGAAGGTCGTGCCAAAATTTCGGTCGGTCAGCAGCATCGTGATTGCGCCTGCAAGCACCGGCAACGCCAGGAGCAGCAGGAAGACCGTCACCAGGATGGACCAGACGAACAGAGGCATTTTGTGCAGCGTCATCCCGGGCGCGCGCATGTTGAAGATCGTGGTGATGAAGTTGATGGCGCCGAGGATCGATGAGGCACCGGCCAGATGCAGCGACAAGATGCCGAAGTCGACTGCCGGACCAGGATGGCCGCTCGTCGATAGCGGAGCGTAGAGAGTCCACCCGGCGCCGACGCCGTTGGAGCCCGGCTCACCTTCGACAAAGGCCGAGGTAAGCAAAAGCGCAAACGAGGCCGGCAGCAGCCAGAACGAGATATTGTTCATGCGCGGGAACGCCATGTCCGGGGCGCCGATCATCAGCGGGACGAACCAATTGCCGAAGCCGCCGATCATCGCCGGCATCACCATGAAGAAGATCATGATCAGGCCGTGCGCGGTGACGAACACGTTGAATTCGTGCGGCGTCGGGAAAATCTGAATGCCCGGGTTCTGCAACTCGAGTCGAATGGCTATCGACATCAGACCGCCGATCACGCCGGCGACCAGCGCGAACACCAGGTACATCGTCCCGATGTCTTTGTGGTTGGTCGAGTACACAAAACGCCGCCATCCGGTTGGATGGTGCTCGTGGGCCTCATGTGCGCCGTGTGCAGCAGCCGTGTTGCTAGCCATCGTTATTGTCCTTCGAACTCGTCGTTATCGCTCGCGTATTCGTCAGTTCGCAGCCCCGGCCGCGGCCACCGCGGTCGGATGACTGTCGTCGGTTGTTGCGAATTTCTTTTTCGCCTGCTCAACCCAGGCGGTGTATTCTTTTTCATTCACTACGCGCACCATGATCGGCATGAAAGCGTGGTCTTTGCCGCAGAGTTCCGAGCACTGCCCGTAATAGATTCCCTCGCGCTCCGCCTTGAACCATGTCTCGTTGATGCGGCCCGGGATGGCGTCGATCTTGATGCCGAATGACGGCACAGCGAATGAGTGGATCACGTCGGCGCCGATGGTGAGCACATGAACCACCTTGTTCACCGGGACTACCATTTCATTGTCCACTGCGAGCAGACGCGGTTGCCCAGGCTTGAGATCCTTGTCCTGCACCATCAGGGAGTCGAATTCGAATTTGCTGTCAGGATAGCTGTAGCTCCAGAACCACTGCTTGCCTGTAGCCTTCACCGTCACGTCAGCCTTCGGCATGTTGAGCTGAAAAAACAGAAGGCGGAATGAGGGCACCGCGATCGTCACCAGGATGAGGACCGGAACCACCGTCCAGAGCACTTCGATGGTGGTGTTGTGGGTGGTGCGCGAGGGTACCGGATTGCTGCGCGCGTTGAACTTCACGACGACTATGACGAGCAGCGCCAGAACGAGAACAGCGATGGCCGAGATCACCCACAGCAGAAAATCGTGGAACCAGATGATGTCGTCCATCACCGGGGTGGCGCCCTTTTGCAAGCCGAGCTGCCACGGTTCCGGCTGGCCTGTCGCTGCAAGCGCCGCCCCTGTTGCGAATACGGGCACGCTCGTGGTGATGAATGCGATCGACCGCTTGAGCACCAGCATTGTTCAATGCGCTCCTTCGACGAGAAAATCGGCCTTGCTTAGGCCCCTTTTTGCCGCCCACCACTGGCATGATGTTCGGCGCGGCCCGCTGAGCACGGCATTTGCCACGGGCGTGGCAGCTTGGGCGGTGCGGCGGGACGGGGGGAAATCCCGGCCTCTCAAACCACAATTCCAGCCCTGCCGCAATGCACCTCATGACCTCCTACATGCGACAAACGGCGTAGCCAAAATCAGCTTTAGGGCTGCCATTACAGCATGATGGTCCGGCGCCAAAGATGCCTTGCTTGACAGGATTGGCCGGGCATGACCCAACGAGGGCGAATAAAATGCTGTCCGGACCCCGATTCGCCAGCGCTTTGGGGGATTAAGGCGGGTGCGACGACCGGACGCCAAGGGATCGAGCGATGAGAATCTTTGAATTTGGCAGGCAGGCCCTAGTGGCCGCGATGTGGTGCGCGGTGATGTCGCTGGTTGCACTCCCGGCGCTCGTACCTACCAGCAGCGCGCTCGCCCAGGGCGCCGTCAAGTCTGTGCACAAGGACTGGCAAATTCGCTGCGATACGCCGCCGGGCGCCAAGGCTGAACAATGCGCGCTGATCCAGAGCGTCACGGCGGAGGATCGCGCCAATGTCGGCTTGACCGTTATTGTGCTTAAGACCGCCGACCTGAAGAGCCGGTTGATGCGCGTGGTCGCACCGCTCGGCGTCTTGCTGCCATCGGGCCTCGGGCTCAAGATCGATCAGGCCGATATCGGGCGGGCCGGCTTCGTGCGTTGCCTGCCAAATGGTTGCATCGCCGAAGTCGTTATGGACGATGAATTGATCAAGAAATTGCGCAACGGAAAGTCCGCGACTTTCATCATCTTCCAGACCCCGGAGGAAGGTATCGGCTTCCCGATGAGCCTTGCTGGTTTTGGCGAGGGCTACGATAAGCTGCCGTGATCCCCTCGCGGCCCGACGTTCTCCGCATTATCTACCGAGAGCTGACCGTAACGCGGAGCTAGGCATGACATTCCCCACCTCCCTGATTGACCGCGCCGGCCTTGACCGCGGCAAGGTGCGTCAGTTGATCGGTCGCGGCCTCGACGCCGCCGATGATGGCGAATTGTTCCTTGAGTATCGCCAGGCTGAGGCCCTGACTTTCGACAATGGCCGGCTCAAGCAAGCGACCTACGATACGGTCCAGGGATTCGGGTTGCGGGCAGTGAAAGACGAAGCCATCGGCTATGCCCATGCCTCGGACGTATCGGAAGGAGCGATCGCGCGCGCGGCCGAGGCCGTGCGCGCCGTCAAGGGCGGACGCAGCGGAACTTACGCTGAAGCACCAGGCCGGACCAACCGCAAGCTCTACAGCGATGAGAATCCACTTGGTTCGCCGGCTTTCGAAGACAAGGTGAAGTTACTGGAATCGATCGATGCTTATGCGCGCAAGAAGGATCCACGTGTGCGGCAGGTCACCGCGAGTGTCGCGGCGAACTGGCAGGTCATGGAGATCTTGCGGGCCGATGCCGAAAACTACCGCGATATACGCCCGATGGTGCGGCTCAACGTGTCCGTGGTCGTCGGAGACGGCGACCGGCAGGAATCGGGCGGCTACGGATTCGGTGGGCGCGAAAGCTTTCAGCGGCTCATGGACCCTCAAGCCTGGCAGGACGCCGTCGATGAAGCGGTCCGGCAGGCCTTGGTAAATCTCCAGGCTGTTCCTGCCCCTGCCGGCGAAATGGATGTGGTACTCGGCTGCGGCTGGCCCGGCGTGATGTTGCATGAAGCTGTCGGTCATGGTCTCGAAGGTGACTTCAACCGCAAAAAGACGTCGGCCTTTGCCGGGCTTATGGGTCAACAGGTTGCGGCAAAGGGAGTTACCGTCGTTGACGACGGCACTATTCAGGCGCGCCGCGGCTCATTGTCCATCGACGACGAGGGCACACCAACCAACCGGACCGTATTGATCGAGGACGGCATTCTGGTCGGTTACATGCAGGACCGGCAAAACGCGCGATTGATGGGTATGAGACCCACCGGAAATGGAAGGCGCGAGTCGCACGCGCATGTGCCGATGCCGCGCATGACCAATACTTACATGCTAGCCGGCAAGCACGAGCCGCAAGAAATCATCGCTTCGGTGAAAAATGGCCTGTACGCCGTCAGTTTTGGCGGAGGTCAGGTCGACATCACGTCCGGCAAATATGTCTTCCAGTGTACCGAGGCCTACAAGATTGAAAATGGCAAAGTCGGCGCGCCAGTCAAAGGCGCCATGTTGATCGGTAACGGACCGACTGACCTTCGCCGTATCTCAATGATAGGCAACGATTTCGCGCTCGATCCCGGCATTGGCACTTGTGGCAAAAATGGCCAAGGCGTGCCGGTCGGCGTCGGCCAGCCGAGTTTGCGCATGGACAAGATCACGGTGGGCGGCACCGCCTGATTTGATGGGAGTAAGTGCAATGGCGAAAGTCTCGCGCGCCGGTAGCTGGATCAGGAGCATTGCCGATATCGCAGTCATTGTGCTCATCGTGCTGGCGGCAAAGACTGCGATCGCCGAACCATTCTATGTGCCATCAGGCTCGATGGAACCCACACTTTTGATCGGCGACGAATTGTTGGCGACAAAATTCCCGTACGGCTATAGCTCGGCCTCATTGCCCGCCTTTCTGGTTTTGCCGAACACGCCGCGCGTTCTTGCTGCGCTACCCAAACGAGGCGACGTCGTGGTGTTCCGCTGGCCAGGCGACCGATCGCAAGTCTGGGTAAAGCGCGTGATCGGTCTGCCGGGAGATCGCATTGGCTTGCGCAACGGCCGGGTCTCGATCAACGGCACCGCAGTTGGAGTTCGTCCTGCTGGCATCGGCCAGTCGCAAGCCGAAGACGGTGGCGCGGTGTCGGCCGCACGCTACATCGAGACATTGCCGGGCGGCTACGAACATCCAATCTTCAAGATGGTGGCCCGCGCCGAATATGATGACATGCCTGACCTGACGGTGCCGCCAGGCCACCTGTTTGTCATGGGAGATAATCGCGACAATTCCGCCGATAGCCGCGTGGCCGTACGCGCGGGCGGCGTCGGACTTTTGCCAGTTGAAGATCTTGTCGGTCGTGTGGATGCCGTCGTCGGTTCCTGGGATCTCGCCGTCAAAGATCGGCCCATCAGGGATTGGCCTTCCGGATTGCGGCTATCCCGCTTCTTCACGGCAGTCCGCTAACCGCTCTAGCGCACCACGCCCGAAATACAGCACGGCTTGTACCGCGGACGCGTGATCTTGTCCTTGAGATAGCAACGTGCCGTGGCTCCGATGTAGCCGGGCCGCACATAGGTCCAGGCGCGGCATTTGTTGTCGGCCTCGCATGCTGCCTTGCATGGCGCGCCGGCGGGATCGGTCGCTACGTCCAGACTGCGAAAATCGCCGCCGAACCGATCGATGGAATACTCGATCGGACCCTTCCGTTCGACGACGGCAGCGCCGCGGACGCCGGAAACGCAACAACTCTCCTCGACACGCGGCGGCACGCGGTTCTTCAACCAGCAGGCCGCGACCGCACTTTCGGTGCGCGGGTAAGAGAAGGCCCATGCATGGCAACGCGCATCGCGCTCGCAGCGCAAGGCGCAGACCGCGGGGTCACCGCTGCGAATTTCGAACCTGAGGTAGTCGCCGCCGCGACGATCAAACCCGCTCTGGGCATGCGCTTGGCCAGCCAAACCCACAACCGCCAACGCGAGCGCGGTCGACGCCCTGATCAGAATTTGCATGCGCGCCCGCTCGAATTCGAGAGTCGGTCAGCTTGGCCCCGCGTGCATGTTAACGCACCCGCCGGCGATTGTGCAGGTGCGCATCGGGAAGGAACGCCGCAGAATTCCTGTCGAAAATTAAGCGCCCGCCGGAGGGGCCAGCGGGCGCGGATCCGGCCGCGAGAGGGGATGATCGCGGGTGTCGGATCGAGCGGCCGATGAGAGGGATCGGCCGTTTGCTTTATTCGCTACGATGCCTTGCGCAGGTCCTCTGATGACCGGCGAACCGTCCTGTTGAATTCGGCACGCCGCACGGCGTGGTCGAGGCGGCGCTCAAGCGCGCGCTCGCGCAGGAGTGCCGTTGGGTCGTCCCAAAACGGCTCCGAAAAGGCATCGCGCACGTCAGCGCGGGTAAGGCCGATATCGGCGAGCATTCGGCGATCAAGACCGGCCAGGACGTTAGCCTCGCGGCGGTGCCGGCGCGCCTCCGCCAGTTCCTTCAGCCAGCGAGTCACAAGGGCCAGCAAGGAGGCGAATACCCGGACCAGCGTGCCGCCGGCGACGGGCAAAACAGGGTAATTGGCGCTCATTTCAGTCTCCTTTCAGTTCGCAGGTTCAGCGCCAAAATTTGCGGTTGGCGCCGCCCAGAACCACCCGAAATCCCCACCCGATTTCTCTGGAATTGAGGATATATTGCACTGCGGGGATTGATTAGTAAAACGAATGTTTCTAATCTAACCGATCAGGAATAGTGATATAGTCCCCGGCCCAGAAGCCCGGGCCTACAGGAACGCCACCCAGGATCCGCCCATGACCGCAATGCTCGACATCGACCAGTTGCGCACATTCATTGCAATTTCTGAGACCGGCAGTTTCACCAGGGCTGCCGAGGTCGTGAACAAGACCCAGTCCGCCGTCTCGATGCAGATGAAGCGGCTGGAGGAGCGCCTGGAGCGCCCGATCTTCGCGCGCGACGGGCGCGCATCGAAGCTGACGGATGACGGGCAGCGGCTACTCGATTACGCACGCCGCATCGTCAAGCTCAACGTCGAAACCCTGGCCGCGTTTTCCGACGGCGAATTGTCCGGGCGCGTGCGTCTCGGCGTTCCCGACGATTACGCCGACCGCTACCTGCCCGAAATCATGGCCCGCTTCTCGCACAGCTATCCCGCGGTCGAACTCAGCGTCATCTGCGAACCGTCGGTCGACCTGCTGGAGCGCATCGACGCCAACGAGATCGATCTGGCGATCGTCACCAATTGCGAATCCAAGCGCGCCTCGGAAACGTTCCGGCGCGAACGGCTGCTGTGGGTGACCTCGAACCGTCATTCGACTCATCTGGAGGAGCGCATGCCGCTCGCGCTCGGCCGTCCGAGCTGCGCGTGGCGGCGAATTGCGATCGAGCGCCTTGAGGCGATTGGCCGTCCTTTCCGCCTGCTCTACACGAGTTCGAATGCCGGCGCCGTCGCCGCCGCCGTGCTCGCCGGCCTCGCGGTGTCGGTGCTGCCGGAATCGGGACTACGTCCCGGCATGCGCGTGCTGTCTGCAAATGACGGCTTCCCCGATCTGCCCAGCTGCCGCATCGGGCTGGTGCGTAATGCGCACGAAGGTCTGGCGCTGGCCGATGCGTTGGCGGAGCACATCATCTCGTCGCTCGACAACCTGTCGGAAGCAGCGCAGGCGGCGGAGTAATTTCCGCCCTGTCCCGGACGCGCTGCAACGCGCAAGCGGTGCACCGCTGATCCGGGACCGTCACAATCATGGCGAGTGTTTAGCGATCCCGGGTCAGCAGCGCACCGCTTCGCGCTGCGCTGCGCCCGGGAAACAATTCTCTAATACGCGTATTCCTCGAAGATCGGCTCGACAGAGTCGCTCCATTCGCCGCGGAATTTCTCCAGCAACTCTTCGGCCGGCGTGATGCCGCGCGCGATCGATTCTTCCAGCGGGCGCAAATAGCGCGTCTCGTCGCGCCCGTTGCGATCAAGCCGCTTGCGCCGCGCGAGCCCGCGCGAACAGAGCCGCAGCGTTTCCTGCGCCAGCGTGAGCACATTGCGATTGCTGATTTCGGCCCTGAAGCCGAGTCTGGGCACATCATCGCGCAGCTTTTGTCGCTCCTGCGCCGTCCAGCCCTCTACCATGTCCCAGCACGCGTTGAGCGCATCATCATCGTAGAGCAGGCCGACCCAATAGGCCGTCAGCGAGGGCAGCCGCCGCCACGGACCGCCATCGGCCCCGCGCATCTCGAGATAGCGTTTGAGCCTCACCTCGGGGAAGATCGTGCTCAAATGATTGGCCCAATCCGAGATAGTCGGCCGCTCGCCCGGCAGTCCCGGCAGTTTCCCGGCGAAAAAGTCGCGGAACGACTGGCCGGCAACGTCGATGTATTTGTCGCCGCGCTTGACGAAATACATCGGCACATCGAGCGCATAGTCGGTCCAGCGTTCAAAGCCCATGCCCTCTTCAAAAGCCCAGGGCAGCATGCCGGCACGCTGATTGTCAGTGTCGCGCCAGATTTCGGAGCGGAACGAGAGAAAGCCGTTCGGCTTGCCTTCGGTGAACGGTGAATTGGCGAACAGCGCGGTCGCTACCGGCTGCAATGCGAGCGACACACGTAATTTCTTGACCATGTCGGCTTCGCTGGCGAAGTCGAGGTTCGCCTGCACGGTGCACGTGCGATACATCATGTCGAGACCGAGCGAACCGACCCTCGGCATGTAAGCGGTCATGATCTTGTAGCGGCCCTTCGGCATTTTCGGCATGTCGGCGCGTGTCCAGTTCGGTGTCATGCCGATCCCGAGAAAGCCGATCCCCAGAGGTTTCGCCACTTCGCGCACTTGCGCCAGGTGCGCCATCAATTCGGCCGCCGTCTGATGCACATTGTCGTAAGGCGCGCCGGAGAGTTCGAACTGGCCGCCAGGCTCAAGTGAAATCGCCCCGCCGCCGGTCACGTCGAACATGCCGATGATGTTCTCGCCCTCCATGATCGGCTCCCAGCCGAGCAGGTCATGCATGCCATCGAGCAACGCGCGGATACTGCGTTTGCCGGAATATGGAACGGGACGGTGATCGGCGACGGTAAAGGCGAACTTCTCATGCTCGGTGCCGACCCGGAATTGTGTCTTTGGCTTGCAACCTGCTTCGAGCCAGGCGACGAGTTCGTCGCGCGTCTCGATCGGAGTCATGTCGATTTGGTCACGAGCCATGCAGGTATCCGGGCAAAAAGGTCGCGACCTTAAACATGGGAGCCGGCAAAGAGCAATGTGAGGCCCATGCGAATTTTGCTGGTCGACTTCGTGCCTGTGTCCCGGGCGCAGCGCAGCGCGCGGATCGTATTGGTTCTCCGCTGCGACCCTCTGACGTCGTCCTCCGCGAAGGCGGAGGACCCAGCACTTATGAACCGGACTGCTGCACCCAAAGCGCTGGATCCCCGCTTTCGCGGGGGATGACCGGACTTGGTGGGGCACGCGCACTCAACACGCGAGCCCTTGTTCAAAGATTCAATTGTCAAACAAGCAAGCGTCATCGCCCGTATTGTTTATCGAGGCCCCGGGCAGGCCCGTCGTCTCCTTGTCGATGCGCCGCCGGAAAAGAACCGAGGGCGCGCGGGACGCCAGGGGCCTTGCGAGGACCCACGGGCCTCGACGCCTCGCGACATCGAGGCATGTCGAGTCTTTCAAGTGCCGCAAGTCCGCCAAATCCCAAGGCGTCCCGCGCGCGGTGTTTGTAGGTTTGTTCCGCATAGCCCCCGGTGGACTTACCGTTTCAGGCAACCCCCCTTCCGGGTCGGCCACCTCTCCACCGCTTTTTCCCAGACGTCCGTCCGCGCATTTCTGACCATGCCGGACGGCCGCCGTCAGTGGGGCGGATTGGCCCGCGGCGTTGCGAGCCAGGACGATGCGGCTTGGACCGCCGGGGGGAAGCGCCGCATCTCCGACGCTGCCGTCATCCGGCCACCGCTCCCCGCCCCGTGTCTGGAGACGCTGATCAGACACCCCTCGGTACGAGGCGGGATCCATTGTGTATATATTCCTATAGGAATATTGTCAAGCACATCGTTCATATTTTGTTCTTTTTCTTTGGACAAGCTTGCTTTATTGATCGACGCCCATGACGCAGTTCACCCCCCACCAACAAAGTGCCCTTCGATGCGTGGCCGAATGGCTCAAGGCGAAGCCCGGCACGGACGGGACCCCTCAGGTCTTCCGCCTGTTCGGCTATGCCGGTACCGGCAAGACCACGCTCGCCCGACATATCGCGGATGAAGCCGATGGCGAGGTGAAGTTCGCCGCTTTCACCGGCAAGGCCGCTTCCGTCATGCGCGGCAAGGGCTGCCGCGGCGCCTCCACCATCCATGGCCTGATCTATCGGGCGCGCGAGAGCGGCGAGGAAATCCCCAGCTTCGACCTGTGGGATGAAGCGCCCGCCTCGAAGGCCGAGCTGATCATCATCGACGAGTGCTCGATGGTCGACGCTGAGCTCGGCCGCGATCTCCTGTCGTTCGGCGTACCGGTCCTGGTGCTCGGCGACCCCGCGCAATTGCCGCCAATCCAGGGCGGCGGGTTTTTCACCGAGTCCGAACCGGACGCCATGCTCACCGAAGTGCACCGGCAAGCCCAGGACGACCCGATCGTGCGGCTGTCGATGGATATCCGCGCCGGCGACTCTATCGAGCCGGGGCGCTACGGCGAGACGACGGTGCTGCGCAAAGGCGATCTCGACCCTGATCGCGTGCTCGAGGCTGATCAGGTCCTGGTCGGACGCAACGTCACGCGCCGTTCCTACAACGCGCGCATGCGCGAACGGCGTGGCTTCGAGGGCGAGATGCCCTCCGCCGGCGACAAATTGGTTTGCCTTCGCAACAACCGGAAGAAAGGCCTGTTCAACGGCGGGCTGTGGACGGTCAAGGAGAGCGGCGGGCGCAAAGGCGGCGCCAAGACCGGCATCATGACGATGCGGCTGTTGCCAGACGACGAGACTGCCACGCGCGGCGTAAAGGTATCAGTGCGGCCGGAATGTTTTTCCGGTGGTATCGAACAGGTGGATTGGCAGCGCCGCAGACCCTATGATGAGTTCGACTACGGTTACGTCCTCACCGTGCACAAGGCGCAAGGCTCGCAATGGGACGACGTGGTTCTGTTCGATGAATCATTTGCGTTTCCCGACAGCCGCGAGCGCTGGCTGTATACGGGCGTGACCCGCGCGGCGAAACGGCTGACGATGGTGGTGACGGGTTAACCCGATTTTCACGCCAGCGATAGACTCACGTCAGTCATCCCCCGCGAATGCGGGGGATCCAGCGTTTCCAGTAAGAGCTGGGTCCTCCGCTTTCGCGGAGGACGACGATTGAAAAAGTTTCGAAACACATTCCGCCCTTCCTGCGCAGACGGGAAATCAAGCCGCTTCTTTTTTCTTCGCCGGCGCGAAGCGCTGATAGAAGCCTTCATTATGCGCAGCGAGATCGATCAGCAGCTTGTTAGGCTCAAAGCGCGCCCCGTATTTCTTTTCAAGCTTGCGGCAAAGATCGACAAAGCGCTTGGTGCCCATCATATCGATCCAGGACAGAGTGCCTCCGGAGAACGGCGCAAAGCCGAATCCGAGGATCGAACCGACATCGGCCTCGCGCACATCGGTCAGCACTTTTTCCTCGAAGCAGCGCGAGGTTTCCAGCGCCTGGATGCCGAGCAATCGCAGCTTCAATTCCCCGATATTGATCTTTTCCGGATCGAGCAATTTCTTCGGCTGGAGCTCCACCAGGCCGGGCCACAGTTTCTTCGGCCCATTGGCCGGGTAATCGTAGAAGCCCTTGCCGTTCTTGCGGCCGAAGCGGCCGCGCTTCTCCACCATTTCTTCCAGCAGCTTCTTCTGCCGCGGGTCGATCGCCTTCGCGCCGAGATCCGCCTCGGTGGCCTTGAGGATTTTCCAGGCAAGATCGACCGCGACCTCGTCGTTGAGCGAAAGCGGGCCGACCGGCATGCCGGCCATGCGGCCGACATTCTCTATCATCGGCGCCGGCACGCCCTCGGTCAGCATTAAATGACCTTCGCGAATGTAGGTGCCGACCACGCGCGAGGTGTAGAAGCCACGTGAATCATTGACCACGATCGGCGTCTTGCGGATGGCACGCACATAATCGAGCGAAGCGGCGAGCGCCTTGCTGCCGGTTTGCTTGCCGAGAATGAGTTCGACCAGCATCATGCGATCGACCGGCGAGAAAAAATGGATGCCGATGAACCGCGCCGGGTCCTTGAACTCGGACGCGAGCGAGGTGATCGGAAGGGTCGAGGTGTTGGAGGCAAAAATTGCCTTGTCGCTGATCACCGCCCGAATTTTTGCGATGACCTCGGATTTGATTTTGCGATCTTCGAACACCGCCTCGATGACAAGGTCGCAATCCTTCAACGCGCCGTAGTCGGCCGTCGGAGCAATGCGTGCCAGCAATTCGTCGCGTTCGGCGCTTTTCATGCGGCCTTTCATGACGCGATCGCTCAGCGCTTTGTGCAATCCGGCCTTGCCCTTGTCCGCGGTTTCCTGATCGCGGTCGATCAGCACGACCTCAAGCCCGGCACCCGCGCTCACCTGCGCAATGCCGGCGCCCATGAAGCCGGCGCCGACCACACCGATTTTTTTCAGGCTCGTCGGCGGCTCGTTGGCCGGGCGGCGCGCCCCCTTGTTGAGGTCCTGCATCGATACGAACAGCGAACGGATCATCGCGGCCGCTTCCGGCGAGCGCAGGATTTTGGCGAACCAGCGCGACTCGATGCGCAACGCCGTATCAAACGCCACTTGCAGGCCTTCGTAGACGACCTGGAGAATGGCCCGCGCTGCGGGATAATTGTCGTAGGTCTCGCGCCGGTAAATCGCATTGGCCGCGGGGAACGTCATCATCCCGGCCTTGGAATACACAGGTCCGCCCGGCAGGCGGTAACCGTCAACGTCCCACGGTGCCTTGGCTTTGCCGCCGGCCTTGATCCAGTCCTTTGCCGCCTTGATCAGATCGGCTTGCGGCACCACGGCATCGATCAGCTTCATTGCTTTCGCGCGGTCGGTCTTGAGCTGGTCGCCCTTGAGCAGGAATTGCAACGCATCGGCGGGTGGCAACATGCGAGCGACACGTTGCGTGCCGCCGGCGCCGGGAAAGAGACCGATCTTGATCTCGGGCAGACCAAGCCGCGTCTTCGGGTTGTCGGACGCGACGCGGTAATGGCAGGCGAGCGCGAATTCGAACCCGCCGCCCATGGCCGTGCCATTGAGCGCACAAACCCAGGGCTTGCCTGAGGTCTCAAGGCGCCGGTAGACCAATGACAGCTTGCGACTTTCCTCGAAGATGAAAGCGGCGGCCGCTTCTTCGCCTTTGGTGCGGACAAGATTTGCGAAAACAGAGCCCATGCCCTCGAGCATCGCGAGGTCGGCACCGCCGCAGAAGGCATCCTTGCCGGAGGTCACAACCACGCCCTTGATGGCAGCGTCGGCAATAATCTTGTCGACCATGGCGCCCAATTCCTCGATCACTGCCGTGGTGATGACGTTCATCGAACGATCGGGCATGTTCCAGGTGACGAGCGCGATCCCATCGGCATCGACGTCAATATTGAAATTCGCCATCGCCCGCTCCTATTTCCGTGTTCCCGATTTTCGGGATCATGCGCTAGTAAGGCTCGCCGTTCTTTTTTGTGTAGCGCGCGCCTTTTTCGTCGCGCACCACCATCATGTCGATATCGGAATAATGTGCACGCTCGGCTGCGGCGCGGGTGCCGACCTCGATAAAGACCGCGTCGCGATCCGAGCGGTTGACCAGGCAGTGACCGTCCGCCACGCCGGCCTTCCAGGCAGCGGCGTCTCCGGGCCCGAGCACGGTCTCGCCGCCGTCCTCGCGCAGCACCACTTCACCTTCAAGCACGTAGACGAGTTCGTCCTCCTTCTCGTGCCAGTGTCGCTGCGATGACGCCGCTCCGGGCTTGAGCGTGCAGATGTTGACGCCGAAATGCGTGAGACCCGCGGCGCGGCCAAGCCGCTTGCGCGAGCGGCCGGCGACTGCCTTGTTGAACGGCGGCGGATAGCCGGTCGCAACGTCGATCTGGATTTTGTCGATGTCGATTTTCGGCATTCTGTTTTCCAGTTCCCCTCCCCCACGCGCTCTTCGCGTGGGGGGAGGGGTCAGGGGTGGGGGGCTGCTCCGTCGTTCCGGTCATTTAGGGCTTGGCAGATTGCTGACATGACTGCCTCGGTGTCCTTTAGCACATCATGATTCCAGAACCTGAGAACGCGGTAACCGCGAGATATCAAAAATTTCGTGCGCGCATCATCTGCGATGACTTGATTCTTTTCTGCGTGGCCACCTCCATCCACCTCCACAATCAGCCGCCGAGTATGGCACGCAAAGTCTGCGTAGTAGGGCCCGATAGTCGCCTGCCGACGAAAATGAGTTCCTTCAATTTGAAGGCCGCGTAAATGCCACCACAACTTTCGCTCTGCATCGGTCATTGCACGGCGCAGCGAACGAGCGCGTGGCACGCGTTTGTCCTTCTTGCGCAACTGGACACTGCTGTTAAGCATCACCCCCACCCCTAACCCCTCCCCTCCGCTTCGCGGGGGAGGGGAAATCCCTGCACCGCGATGTGTCTCGGGCCACGCGCTGCGCTGCATCCGGGACAAGCACCTTTACACCCGCTCGATGATCGTCGCCGTGCCCATGCCCACGCCGATGCACAGCGTCACGAGCGCGGTTTCCTTGTCGCGCCGTTCCAGTTCGTCGAGCACGGTGCCGAGGATCATGGCACCGGTAGCGCCGAGCGGATGGCCCATGGCGATAGCGCCACCATTCACGTTGATCTTGTCGTGCGGAATGTTGAGCGCCTGCATGTAGCGCAAGACCACCGAGGCAAAGGCCTCGTTGAGCTCCCACAGGTCGATATCTTTCTTGGTCATGCCGGCTTTCTTGAGCACCTTCTCGGTCACCGGGATGGGGCCCGTCAGCATGATCGCGGGCTCGGAGCCGATATTGGCGAACTGGCGAATGCGCGCGCGCGGCTTGAGGCCGGCGGCCTTGCCGGCGGCCTTGCTGCCGATCAACACCGCCGCGGCGCCGTCGACGATGCCCGAGGAATTTCCGGGCGTGTGCACATGGTTGACCGCCTCGATTTCCGGATAGCGCTGCACTGCGACCGCATCGAAGCCCGCCATGTCGCCCATTTGCACGAAAGACGGTTGCAAGGCGGCGAGCGTCTGCATGGTGGTATTGGGCCGCATGTGCTCGTCCTTGGCCAGAATGGTGAGCCCGTTGACGTCCTTGATCGGGATCACCGAATTCTTGAAACGCCCCTCCTCCCAGGACTTGGCGGCGCGCTTCTGGCTTTCGACCGCATAGGCATCGACGTCGTCGCGCGAAAACCCGTATTTGGTCGCGATCAAATCGGCGGAGATGCCTTGCGGGAGGAAGTAGGTCGCGACGGCTATTGACGGGTCCACTGGCCAGGCGCCACCGGATGCGCCGATGCCGATGCGGCTCATCGATTCAGCGCCGCCGCCGATCGTCATTTCGTGCTGGCCGGACATGACCTCCGCAGCCGCAAAATTCACCGCATCGAGGCCGGACGCACAGAAACGGTTGATCTGTATGCCAGGCACGCCGTCGCCGAACCCCGCAACCAGCGCGGCCGCGCGGGCGATATCGCCGCCGGCTTCTCCGACGGGGTCGACGCAGCCGAGCACCACGTCGTCGACGAGCGCGGGGTCGAGCTTGTTGCGATCCTTGACCGCGGCGAGGGTTTGCGCGGCGAGGTTGAGCGCGGTGACCTCGTGCAGCGATCCGTCGGCTTTGCCGCGACCGCGAGGGCTACGGACGGCGTCATAGATAAATGCCTCGGCCATGGGGGCCTCCGGTTTGGCGCGTGTCAAAGGCTGCGCGCGATCAAGAGCTTCATGATCTCGTTGGTGCCCGCGTAAATCCGTAACACACGGGCATCCCGGTACATCCGCGAGATCGGATATTCGTCCATATAGCCATAGCCGCCGAACAATTGCAGGCAGCGATCGATCACTTTGCCTTGCGTGTCGGTAAGCCGGTATTTGGCCATCGAGGCGGTGACGGTGTCGAGATCACCCCTGACATGCCTGTCGATGCAATAGTCGAGGAAGACCTTGGCGATTGTCGTATCGGTCTTGCACTCGGCGAGCTCGAATTGCGTGTTCTGAAACTCGATGATCGCCTGCCCGAAGGCCTTGCGCTGTTTGACATAATCGATCGTGAGGGCGAGCGCCCGCTCCATCATCGCGACCGCATGCACGGCGACGATGAGCCGCTCCTGCGGCAGCTCTTTCATGAGCTGATAGAAGCCCTGCCCTTCTTCGGTGCCGAGCAGGCTCGAGGCCGGAAGCTGCACGTCTTCAAAGAACAACTCCGAAGTGTCGGCCGAATCCATGCCGAGTTTTTTCAGCTTGCGACCCCGGCGGAAGCCCTGCGCGTCGTCCGCCTCCACCACAAACAGCGACGTGCCCTTTGCGCCAGCTTTGGGATCGGTCTTGGCAACGACGATGATCAGATTGGCGTGCTGACCATTGGTGATGAATGTCTTGGAGCCGTTGAGCAGATAGCCATTACCGGATTTTTTTGCCGAAGCGCGCACACCTTGCAGATCGGAGCCGGTGCCGGGCTCGGTCATCGCGATCGCGCCGACAAGCTCGCCAGTGGCAAGTTTCGGGAGCCAGCGTTTCTTCTGGTCTTCAGTGCCGTAATGCAGGATGTAGGGCGCAACGATTCCGGAATGTAGCGGCGCGCCGAAAGTGTCGAAACCTGCAAGCGCAAGTTCGCGGTTGATGACCGCTTCATGCGCGAAGCTTCCGCCGGCGCCCCCGTATTCTTCCGGCATCGACGCACAGAGCAGGCCGGCCTCGCCTGCTTTGGTCCATACGTCGCGATCGTAGATATGGGCTTCGTGCCAGCGATCGAGATTGGGCACAAATTCGTCGGCGATGAAGCGCCGCGCCTGTTCCTCAAGCAGGACAAGGTCTTCGCTCATCCAGGCCGGGCGCGGGAGATTGAGTGCGTCCATGGGCAAATCCATCCGTAAATAAGATAGGGCCCGGTCCCGGCGGACGCGAGGGGTAAATGGACCCACCCCGATTGCGGCCGCCGACACTGTGCTCCATCATGCTGCCGCTCCATGAGAAAGCGGCCTGCCGATGATTGCCTATCGTCTCGGCCCCGTCATCACCCTTGCGACCTTTGCGGTTGTGCTTTCCCTTTCCGCACAGGCCCAGACAATCGTGCACGGAAACGATTTTCCGGCGGGCGAAGTCTCCCCCGTCAATGGGTCGTTTTCCATCCGCTTCCCGATCTCGTACCGGGACGTCGAATATAGAGGTGTCGAAACAAAAATCGGAGATATCAGGGAAGCTGCGTTGAACGTGCACATGCTCGCCGGTATCGATGGTGAAGGCATGCGATTCTCCGCGACAGAGACGCCACTCCAGAAACCTCTGCCGCCTATCGACAGCTTCCTGGAGACATCGAAGAGACGCCCCGATGCAGTCGCCTCAGATGTGCAACACGAGAAAAAGGACGGCCTGGAAATTCTGTCGTTCACGCTCAGTGAACCAAAGCAGGAATATTTTTTTCGGGTGTTGCGCAGCAAGACAACCGGTTACGTCCTCGTCGTCCAATTCCCTACCGAGCTGCGCAGCAAGGCGACCGCCATGAAGGACGATTTCTTTAGCTCATTCAAGATTGTTCCGCATTGACATATCGGAACAGCTGCTCACCCAAATGAAGGGTGGTCGCAGCCGCGGCCGGATGCTACGAGGCAGACGAGTATAAGCCCGGGTTTATCAGCACCATGACTTCGCCGACCGGCGCCAAAGCGCCGCAAGTGATTGATTCGCCAACCGCATGGCTGCGTCTCGCCGTGGCCGTGGCGATTTCCACCATTGGCGGTGTTGGCATGTGGTCATACATGGTGGCGCTGCCTGCCATCCAGACCGATTTCGGCGTCAGCCGCGCCGAGGCCTCGCTTCCCTTCACCTTCGTCATGCTTGGTTTCGCCGGGGGCGGCGTGCTGATGGGGCGCCTTGCAGACCGATTTGGCATCGCCGTGCCACTCGGCATCGGGACACTCGCGCTGACCGCCGGCTATCTTGCCGTCGGGTTGTCGCCGAACCTGTGGCTGGTCGCGCTTGCGCACGGACTTATCGGAATTGGCTGTTCGGCCAGTTTCGGACCAATGATGACTGACATCTCGCATTGGTTCCTGCGGCGGCGCGGCATTGCTGTCGCGCTTGCGGCGGTCGGAAACTACACCGCCGGCGCGATCTGGCCGCCGGTCGTGCAACATTTTATTTCCACGTCCGGCTGGCGCGCGACGCATATCGGGATCGGGCTGTTCTGTCTCATCACCATACTGCCGCTGGTGTACGCGATGCGTGCGCGGATCGAGGGCCAGCATGCGGAAACTGATAGCGCGGCTGCGCGCCGGCAAGCCGAGGCGCCGTTCTCGCCGCTGACACTGCAAATACTTCTCTGCATTGCCGGCGTCGGTTGCTGCGTGGCGATGGCGATGCCGCAGGTGCACATCGTCGCCTATTGCGGCGATCTGGGTTATGGCGTCGCGCGCGGCGCCGAAATGCTGTCGATAATGCTCGGTTTTGGCATCATCAGCCGCATCGCCTCCGGCTTCGTTGCCGACCGGATCGGCGGAGTGCGGACGCTACTGCTCGGCTCGGTGCTGCAAGGTGTGGCGCTGTTTCTTTATCTCTGGTTTGACGGACTGGTCTCCCTCTACGTGATCTCTGCACTGTTTGGCCTGTTTCAGGGCGGCATCGTGCCGAGCTACGCCATCATCGTGCGCGAATATTTTTCGCCACGCGAAGCCGGCACCCGGCTCGGCCTGGTGCTGATGGCGACATTGATCGGTATGGCGCTGGGCGGCTGGATGTCGGGCCTGATTTTTGATCTCACCGGATCCTACCGGGCTGCGTTCCTCAACGGCCTCGCCTGGAATCTGGTGAACGTCTCGATCATGACGTGGCTGCTGCAGCGATCCCGCCGGCGGCCCACATTCGCCACCGCCTGACTTCCATGCGGTTCGTCATGGCCGGGCTTGTCCCGGCCATCCACGTTTTAATTGGTTGATATTCCGAAAGTCATGGATGCCCGGCACAGGGCCGGGCATGACGGGATTGTTCAGAACGCGTCGTCCGGCAATTCCATGGTCGAGGCCGCTCCCGCCTGAATGCGGGAAAGCCGTGTTGCCGTCTCAGGCAACATGCGCTCCATGAAAAAGCGGGCGGTGGCGAGTTTCGCATTCAGTCGTGCGGCGGAGCCGTTCGTTTTCGGCAGTTTGGCAATCGCGGCTTCGGCGATTTTGCACCACATGTAGCCAAGGGCGACCAGTCCGAACAGATGCATATAGTCGTAAGAGCCGGCACCCGCATTGTCGGGCTTCGCCAAGGCGTTCTGCGCGAACCACATCGAAGCCTGCTGCAGGTGCGCGAGTGAAGCGCCCAGCGGCTTGAGGTAGACGTTCATCGCATCGCTGTCGGCGCGCTCCTTGAGATAGGTCTGCACCTCGTTGAAGAAGTGCATGATGGCGCGACCGCCGTCTTTGCCGAGCTTGCGCCCGACCAGGTCAAGCGCCTGTATACCGTTAGCGCCTTCATAAATCTGCGCGATGCGCGCATCGCGGACAAATTGCTCCATGCCGTGTTCGGCGATGTAACCGTGCCCACCGAAGATCTGTTGCGCCATAACAGCGTTCGCGAAGCCGCCATCCGTGAGCACGCCTTTGATCACGGGAGTAAGGAGCCCCATGTGATCGTCGGCGCTCTTGCGTTCGTTCTCGTCATCTGATCGGTGCGCGATATCGCTCTTGAGCGCGGTCCACATCACCAGCGCGCGCCCAGCCTCGTTAAAGGCGCGCATGCTCATGAGTGCGCGGCGTACATCCGGATGCACGATGATCGGGTCGGCCGGTTTATCCGGATACTTGACGCCGGAAATGGATCGGCCTTGCAAACGCTCCTTCGCATATGCGGCGGCGTTCTGGTACGCCACTTCGGACAGCGCGAGCCCCTGCACGCCGACACCAAGCCGCGCTTCGTTCATCATCGTGAACATGGCGTTGAGGCCGCGATTTTCTTCACCAATCAGCCAGCCGGTGGCGCCATCGTAATTCATGACACAGGTGGAATTGCCGTGGATGCCCATCTTCTCTTCGATCGACCCACAGCTCACCGCGTTGCGCACGCCGAGAGACCCGTCATTGTTGACCATGATCTTCGGCACGACGAAGAGCGAGATGCCCTTGGTGCCGGCGGGCGCGCCTTCGATGCGCGCGAGTACGAGGTGAATGATATTCTGCGAAAGATCATGGTCGCCGGCGGAAATGAAAATTTTGGTGCCGGATATTTTGTAGCTGCCGTCCGCCTGCTTCACCGCCTTTGACCGCAACAGTCCGAGATCGGTGCCGCAATGCGGCTCGGTCAGGTTCATCGTGCCGGTCCAGACGCCTTCCACCATCTTCGGCACATATTTCGCCTTCAGCTCCTCGGAGGCATGCACCAGCAGCGCGGCGATAGCGCCTTGCGTAAGACCGGGATACATGGCGAAAGCCATGTTGGCGGAACAAAAAAATTCATTGACGATGATGGTCATGGTCGCCGGCAGGCCTTGGCCGCCGAACTCGGCCGGCGCCGAAATGCCGATCCATCCGCCCTCAACAATCTGCTTGTAAGCGTCCTTGAAACCCTTCGGCGTCGTCACGCTGCCATCAGCGGCGCGCTTGCAGCCTTCCTTGTCGCCGACGCGGTTGAGCGGGGTCAGCACTTCTTCACTGAATTTGGCCGCTTCGCGCAACACCGCTTCCACCACGTCGGGTGAGGCGTCGGAGAACCCAGGCAGATTTCCATAGTGATCGAGATGGAAGACGTCGTTGAGCAAAAACAACGCGTCATCTACTGGGGCTTTATAGATCGGCATGGTTCCTCTCCCCGGCAGCGCGCCGCAAGGTGTTAACAGGATATGAAGGTAACAGTTTCCCTACTTCACGGCACCGGAAGAAAGCCTAAGGGCAGGCCCCAACGACGCGCAGTATGACGGAGCCGGTTTACACCTGCGTTAAGGGTAGAGGGACCGCCGCCAGAAGCAGTCAGGCCTTGCGGGATGCGGATGATCTTACCCGCGGCGAGGCATCGGAAGCCTCGAACATCTCAGTGTAAATTCGGCGCAATTCAGTAATGGCACCATCGATATCGCGCCGCTGACGCTCCAGCAAAGTGATCTGCTCGACACATTTTTGGCGAGTGATTGAAAGAGTGTTGGAGCTACCGCGCACACGAGCGGCAAGCATTTCGCGGATCTCGGTCAGGGTGAACCCGAGTCGTTTGCCTTGCAGAATCAAGGCGAGACGGTCGCGGTCGCCCCGGCTGAACATTCGGGCGGAGCCGCTCCGATGCGGTGCCATCAGGCCTTTGCTTTGGTAAAAACGAATAGCCCGGAGCGTAACACCCGTCTCCCGCGCCAATTCTCCGATGGTAATATTGTCTGCCAAGTCCGACCCTGCGGAGGCTTCGGTGGTGTCGCCGGGGGTTTGAGGTCGGTCTGCGTTGTTCATCTCGCCCCTACATTTTACCTCTACCGAATCGTGTGAATCTTAGGCGTGCAACTATTGGCGGCGGTGGCACTCCGGTGTTCCTCCCAGGAAATATTGTGGCGGGGCAGCGAATGCCTGCGGCAAGCCGCCTGACACCCTTTCGCTTTCGCCGAAACTGCCCCGCTTCGGCAAAACGTTAACGGGTTGTTTACCGCAACCAGCAAAAAGTTAGCGCTGGGACGAAGGACCGGGCCCCGTATCCACCCGCCGTTAAAGTTGCCGGTTCCCGCGAGAGTCAATCGGACTCTTACCGTCTCCACCTCGGATGTGGGTGTGAGCATGAAATTTGGCTTTCCGTGGAGCGTCAAAGGCATTCGACCCGAAGCGCGCCACAACGCGTGCGAGGCGGCGCGCCGTGCCGGCTTGCCACTGAGTGACTGGCTCAACGCAACCATCCTGCAACAGGCCGCGGCGCAAGGAATCAAGATGCCTTCGCTTGCGCGTGGTGGCGACGAAGGACACGCTGAGGAGCTCTACGATTTACATCAACGACTCGACGATCTGACCCATCGGATCGATCAGATTACCCAGGTCGGGTTCGCAGCTTACGCGCCAAAACGACACCGCGAAGAGCAGGATCAGTTCGCCGAACTGTTCGAAAGTCTTGAGCAACGATTTGATCAAATCGCTGCCAATATCGCGCGCCAGGCAGCTCAGCCAGCGACGGCAAGCGTGCATGCGCCAGATTTCGCGCCGGATGTCGCGACAGGTCCCGACCGAGCGATCCCTGAAACCACCGCGCCCTGCCACGCATTCAATGGCGAACCAAAGCCCGCGCGCACCCAACAATTTATTCCGGTTGCACAGATGCCAGTGCCACCGCAGGATCTGTCGGGACTGGAAGACAAGCTTCGCCGGATCACCGATCAGATTGAAACACTGCGGCGTCCCGGGGTTGAGGAAGCGATCACTGCGTTACGCTTGGAGCTGGGCGACATCAGCCGCACGCTCAACGACGCGATGCCCCGCCGCGCCATCGAAATCATTGAGAAGCAGGTTCAGAGTCTGAGCCAACGCGTCGCGGAGGGGCGGCAAGCCGGCGCCGACGCCAACGCCCTGGCCGGAGTCGAACGCGGCCTGGCCGAAGTACGCGATGCGGTGCGCGATCTGACGCCGGCGGAAAATCTGGTCGGTTACACTGACGCCATCGAAGCTCTCGCCCACAAGATCGACCTCATCGTCGCCGAGAGAGACCCCGCGACGATGCAGCAGCTCGAGCGGTCCCTCGCAACGTTGCGCGAGATGGCGGCGCACGTCGCGTCCAATGAAACGATAAGCAGCCTCTCCACGCAGGTGCGGGCGCTGGCTGACAAGATCGACCATCTTGCGACAGGCGCCGGCAGCGACGCGCTCAATAAACTCGAACTGCGTATCGATGCGCTCAGCCGCGCCGTGACCGATCGCGCCCAGAACGGCGATGTCTTGCCGTTGCGCCTGGAAGCTCTTCTCCAGTCGCTATCCGAGAAGATCGAGCAGGTTCAGCAATCGCGCAGCGATCAGATCGCGGTCAGCCATCTCGAGGACTGTATCGCCAAATTAGTCGAGCGATTGAATGCGACGGACTCGCGCCTCAACAATCTCGATGCCATCGAACGCGGTCTCGCCGACCTGCTGGTCCATATTGAAGACATCCGCACAAACAGGGAATCGACAGCGCTTCGGGCTGAGAATTCGGCGAACATCGATTTGCTGAAACAGGATATGGCGCGGACCCAAGGCACGCTTGAAGCGGTGCATGGCACGCTCGGCCAGGTCGCGGATCGCCTCGCCATTATCGAGAAAGATATTCGGGCTGATCGACCGGAGCCTGCGAAACCCGAGGCCGAGATCCTCGACCTCATGCAACCTGCCGACAAAACGTTGGATGAGGTCGCTGCCATCGCTTCCGATGCGGCCGTTCGCGCGGCGCAAGATGCGCCGTCGCCAACGCCAAGCCCGGCGGCAGCGCCCCAATCTTCTGCGCCTGTGTTCCAGCCGTTATCGCCATTGCTCGCGGAACTTTCCAATCTGGGCGTGCGGCCGGCAAACCTGCCTGCGATTGATTCTGCTTCGCCAGCGGATCAACCGCTCGAGCCTGGCTCAGGCGCACCGCGTCTTGCTACGCATCCCGGCGTGCGCATCGCTGCGTCGGAAGCAGCTTTGGGCGTCGCCCGGCCAAGTACCGCCGCTCGGGGTGGAAAATCGGACTTCATCGCCGCAGCCCGCCGTGCGGCTCAGGCCGCCGGCCAGGATCCGAACGGGCGTCAGACGCGCCCGGCGTATGTCAGGGCCAAGGGCGGCGAACCCGCACCAGTGCCGCCCAAAGTCATGACACGCATCAAAAAGATGGTCCTGGCGGCGAGCATTGTCGCCATCATCGTCGGATCGATTCAGTTCGCGAGCAACATTTTCAATTTCGGAATTTTCGATACCAGCGAAACCAAGCTGACCAGCAGCCCCGAGCCTGATCTGCCGAATAGCGACACCTCTATCGCTGCGGAAACCACCGCGCCCGCAGCATCCCCCACGCTTGCGGACGGCAACCCGGCGCCCTCAAGCGCGCCGGCGGCCAAAGCGGCCGATGCCGATATCACCTCGTCTCTGCTTGCGCCGCCAACATTGCCAAGCCTGACACCCGCAGCACCGTCGGGATCGCCAACCGTTGCAGCGCCAGCGCCTGTCGTCCGGCCGCGACCGGGCCTGGAGCCAACCGCTCAAGCGTCACCGCCAGCGTCAAATTCGCCGCCGTTGAGTGCTCCACTCCCGGGAAGCGCACCCGCGACAAAAAACGACGTTACCGGGTCGATCGCACGGGCCCCTGCCGACGTCAGCGCAAGCAGGCAGCCGGCGCCGACCGCGCAACCGGTAACCGACGGATTGCCGGTCTCTATCGGCGGAGCACGGCTGCGTAACGCGGCTGTTGCCGGCGATCCCGCCGCCGCCTACGAAGTCGCCATGCGGTTCATGGAAGGCCGCGGCGTGCCCGCGAACCTGGAAGAAGCCGCGCGATGGTTTGAGCGCGCCGCGAGCAAGGGCCTCGTACCCGGTCAATTCCGCTATGCCAGCATGCTCGAAAAGGGCCAGGGGGTGAGAAAAGATCTGGCCGCCGCCCAAAAGCTCTATGTGGCCGCCGCCAGCAAGGGTCACGCCAAGGCCATGCACAACCTTGCAGTCCTCTATGCAGAGGGCGTCGATGGCAAGCCGGACTATGTCAACGCGGCTCAATGGTTCCGCAGGGCCGCAGAACATGGCGTTGCCGACAGTCAGTACAACCTCGGGGTACTGACTGCGCGCGGCCTCGGCACTGAGAAGAATATCGCGGAATCCTATAAATGGTTCGCGCTGGCGGCTGCCCAAGGAGACCGCGATGCAGCCCGTAAGCGCGACGACGTCGCCGCTTACCTGAATGCCCAGACGCTGGAGAGCGTCCAGGAAGCGGTCAAAAGCTTTGCGCTTCAGGCACAGCCGGCGGAAGCCATCGTGGTCCCTGCGCCAACGGGCGGCTGGGATCGCGCAACGCCGCCATCGCGCGAGAAGCCACGGTCGGCTGGCCCACTATCGCTGAGCGATTTCAGTCCAGGAAAACTGTAAACCGCCTTGGCCTTTAGGCTGAGGGCGTGATTAACGGCGCGCGCATCGCTAAAATCAGACGAAGCTTGATCGGTCGGCGACGAGTCGATCGCATTTGATCGGCATTGCTGACGCTTCCGTGCGTTTCGGTGTTAGTTGTAGAGGTGGGTTTCCCCGAGTGGCGTCTGTTGCCCGGAGCATGCGCCTCAACTGTCGGACAAAAACGCTTGCAGATCTATCTTCCCATCGCTGATTTGCCCGTGAATGTCTTCCTGGTGCTCGGGATGGGACTGGCCGTCGGCTACATCTCCGGCATGTTCGGGATCGGCGGCGGCTTCCTGATGACGCCGCTGCTGATCTTCATCGGGGTCACCCCGGCGGTCGCGGTCGCGACCGTGTCCAGCCACATTGCGGCCTCTTCATTCTCCGGCGCGATCGCCTATTGGCGCCGCCGCGCCCTCGATCTGCCATTGGCCTCCATGCTGCTCGCCGGCGGCTTCATCGGCACCGGCGCCGGCGTGTGGCTGTTCACCCGGCTACGCGCGCTCGGCCAACTCGATCTCACCATCGGGCTGTCCTACCTGCTGCTGCTCGGCTCGGTCGGCGCCCTGATGGTGGCGGAGGGCGTGCGCGCCATCCTGCGCGAGCGGGCCGGCAAGCCGGTCGAGCTGCGCCGGCCCGGCAGCCACACCTGGTTTCACGGCCTGCCGTTCAAGCTCCGGTTCAAGCAGTCGCGCATCTACGTGTCGGCGATCCCGGTGTGGACCATCGGGTTCATCATGGGGTTCATCGGCGCCATCATGGGCATCGGCGGCGGCTTCCTGCTGGTGCCGATGCTGATCTACCTGCTGCGCGTGCCGACCAGCGTGGTGATCGGCACCTCGATGGTGCTCACGCTGGTGACCATGGCGACCGCCACGGTACTGCACGCCGCCACCAACCACCTCGTCGACGTCGTGCTCGCCCTCATCCTGATGGTGGGCGGCGTGATGGGCGCCCAGTTCGGCGCCCGCGCCGGTCAACAGATGCGGGGCGAGCGGCTGCGCCTGCTGCTCGGGCTGCTCGTGCTTGCGGTCGCGGTGCGCTTCGCGGTCGATCTGATCTTCACGCCCGCCGATGTCTATTCGATCCGTCCGGCGGAGGGCTCGTAAGTGACGCGCGCGTGCGCCGCCGCTCTCGCTCTGCTCGCGCTCATCGTCTGCGCCGGCCGCCCGGCTATGGCCGAACGCCTCGTCGCATCATTGTCGATGCACCGGGTGCAGATCACGTCGAGCTTCACCGGCACCGAGTTGGTGCTGTTCGGCACCGTGGAGCGCGAGGGCGCGAGCGCTCCCCGCTCCACCAGCTACGACATTGTCGCCACTGTTGTCGGGCCACGCCAGACCCTGGTGACCCGCCGCAAGGAGCGTGTGTTCGGCGTCTGGGTCAACACCCGCTCGCGCAGCTTCGTCGACGTGCCGTCCTATCTCGCCACGCTGTCGACGCGACCGCTCGACGCGATCACCAATGCCGACGCCCTTCGCCGCCTGCAGCTCGGGCTCGCCCATACGGTGTTGCCGCAGCGCATCGGCACCGACATCGCCGACGTGGTGCCGGACGATGCATTTCGCACCGCGTTCCTGCGGCTGAAAATGGATCATGGCCTCTATGTCGAGGGGTCCAACGCGGTGACCTTCCTGACCCCGACCCTGTTCCGCGCGTCGATCCCGCTGCCCGCGGAGGTGCCGGTCGGCATCTACGAGGTCGACGTCAAGCTGTTCGCCCAGGGCGCCATGATCGCGCGCACCAACTCGGCGTTCGAGATCGTCAAGGTCGGGTTCGAGCAGTTCGTGGTCTCGGCCGCGCGCGACTATGGCGTGCTCTACGGCATTGCCACCGCCGCGATGGCGCTGATGACCGGCTGGCTCGCCTCGGTGGCGTTCCGGCGCGACTGAGATGCAAAACGCCCGAAGTCTAACCGCCCAGGCAGGAAGCGGCCGGGAACGCGTAGGTGCGGCGCGCGCCGATGAGGTGCGCGTCGAACGCCGCGCTGCCGAACACGCGCCGGAAGGCGCGGTCGCGGATGTCGAGCCCGCCCGCATAGGCGCCGAACGCCGGCATCACCAGCCGCCGGCCGTCGGTGGCGAAGCAGCGTCGCGCGATGGCGCGGCCGCGCAGGCTGATGCGGGCGCAGGGATGCAGGTGCCCGGCAATCTCGCCGTCACAGGGTCCCGCCGTCGGCTCATGGCGGAAGATGATGGGGCCGAGGGCGATGAAACCGGCGAACAGGCCGCCAAGGCCCGCGGCGGGATCGGGATCATGATTGCCGGCGATCCACATCCAGTCGCGCCCGCGCTGAAGCGCCTCGAGTGTCGCGCGGTCGCGCAGGGACAGGCGGGACGATCCGCCGCCGTCATGGAAATTGTCGCCCAGCGCGACGACCAGCCGCGGATCGAACCGTGCGATCACGGCGGCAAGGCGCTGCAGGGTCTCCGCCGTGTCGTAGGGCGGCAGCAGCATGCCGCGGGTCGCGAACGCCGAACCTTTTTCCAGATGCAGATCGGCGACGACAAGGGCGCACTCGTCCGGCCAGTACAGCGCTCCGGCGCAGTCCGCCAGGAAGGTGACGCCCGCGACCTCGATTGCGTCGGCCATCGTGGCCGGCGTCGAAGCTGCATTCCGGGGCTGCAACGCGGTGGATTTCATCTTCCCATCTGATCCGATTCGGCCGTCTTCGCAACAGGCACGCGGTGGAACCTGCATCGGCCCTGTGCGTGCTTCGAGGCGCGGCTGCGCCGCGCACCTCAGCATGAGGATCATTGTGAATGGCATACAAGAGCCTCGTCATGGTGAGGTGCCCGTGCGAAGCCCGGGCCTCGTGCGGCGAAGCCGCCGAAACCACGCACGGCGTCGATCCAACGCGACCGACCCAATCGAAAATGTCCCAATTCATCGCATCGCTTCCTTGATCAGCTCGGCTTCAGCTTCGGCCAGGAGTTCGTCCGACGCCTCGCCATAAACGTTCTCCCGGCCGATCTCCAGCATCACGGGCACCGCGAGCGGGGAAACGTGGTCGAGCGCCTTGTGCACGATCTTTCCCTTGACGCGAGCGAGCATGCTGCCGAGCCGGCGGATGTCGAGCAGGCCGGTCGCGGCGTCCGCGCGCGCGGCGCGCAGCAGGACGTGATCGGCCTGGTGCTTGCGCAGCACGTCGTAGACGAGGTCGGTCGAGATCGTCATCTGGCGACGCGTCTTCTCCTCGCCGGGAAACCGGCGCTGGATCAGCCCGGCGATGATCGCGCAGGTCCGGAAGGTGCGTTTCATCAAGGCGGATTCGGCGAGCCAGGCTTCGAGGTCGTCGCCCAGCATGTCCTCGTCGAACAGCGCGGCGAGCGAGAGCTCGCCGCGGCGGATCGCGCGCGCGACGTCGCCGAGCCCCCACACCGCCAGCGCGTATTCGTTGGCGACGAAGCCGAGCGGCCGCAGGCGGGCGCGCTCGAGCCGCCGGGTCAGCAGCATGCCGAGCGTCTGGTGGGCGAGCCGGCCCTCGAACGGGTAGCAGACGAGATAGAACTTGTCGGCGCGCGGAAAAGTCTCGACCAGGAGGTCGCGTGCGCCCGGCACCAGCGAGCGCCACTGCTGCAGCGAC
>DATIWJ010000101.1:0-28235 GCA_035519415.1 Pseudolabrys sp. | reverse complement strand
GTGAAAACGCAAAAAATTGAAAAGCTTCGAGAATGATATTTCTTAGGCCAACTAAAATCAGACACGTCTGCGAATCTTTTCGCACTGAAAGGTGATTTTGGCGAACGTTTATTCTACTGCGCTTGTGCGACGTCGGGTTTTACACAGCCAAGACCCAAAGCGAACGTCGGTGCAAGCGGAAGCGGCCTGGGTCGTAGCACTACATTAACCATGCAACGCTTTCCGTAGCGTAGGCCAAATGTACTTAATAGGCATTTAATTGCTTTGCCGCAAAAATTTGGCGTAGTCGTTTTTCGACAGACGGCGTTCGGCGGGACAGCCCACTGATCGGCGCTATAGCCACGACTTTAGCAGGATGTACCTGTCTTGCTCCGCGAAAGGCGCAGCACTTAGCAAAAACTGAGAAGGCCATCGTTGCGAAGAAAAAAAGAGAAGCAGATCATTGACGCTTTTAGCCGCGGAGGTATTCGCGCTCTAAGGTCGCATTTTGGACGCAGTCTTTTTATCCAAGCGAGATCGCTGAGGACGACCCTTGAGCTCTCCAAATGACTAACGCGCGGACGCTACTTCTCTGCTTGACCGCGTTTTGCTGCAGCGCTGCGTTCGCGGATGTGCATCCGACGAGTCGGTCGTCCTCTGCGTTTGAGCCGAACCTATTCTCAGGCACGCGCTGGGTGCCGGACGCGCTGCTCCCACTGGGCCATTTTGCGCGCCCGCAGCACGCATTGCTCACTCCGGATATTCTGCCTCCGGATTTTCTGCCCCACCGAGCATTGCAGTCGGCGGAGCCGTTTGATTTGCCGGCAACGCTCGTTCCGACTGAAGAGATTTCAGCAAAATGGCGTGAGCTTCAGTCCCGCATTTTTGCCGACGAGAAGACGATTGCGGCCTGCCACTCAAACGAAAGCACTTGCTCGCAGGCCGCACGCCGCTTTTTGTCGATCGTAGAACTTGGCCGAAAATATCAGGGACGCGTCCGCCTGGGATGGCTCAATCGAGCGATCAACATGACTATCAAGCCAGCAAGCGATTGGGCTCAATATGGTGATGCCGACTATTGGGCATCACCGCTTGAAACGCTTGGCAGTGGAGCCGGCGATTGTGAGGACTATGCGATCGTAAAATACGTCGCACTTCGCGAATTGGGAGTCAGCGCCGACGATCTCAGGGTTGTCATCGTGCGAGATAACAAGCGGCTGACAGAACATGCGGTCGTGGCGGTTCGCTTCGAACAAAAGTGGCTGGTCCTTGATAATCGGACCATGGCGATCCTCAACGCTGAGGAGGCCCACAACTATCGTTCTTTGTTCGCGCTAAAGAGCGCCCGCGCATTTGCAGCGAATCGACAAGGAATCGAATAAGGCGCATTTTGGCCCACAGCAGACATTAAGTCGCGAATTGCCATTCTATGTCCGTTTCACCCCCAAGAGCGACATTAGACGCCGCGATGAGGTTGATTTGATTTTTCAATCTGGAATCGCAAGGTCCACAAGTATCACGAGCCCGTATCCCAATAGACTAGCCCAGCTGCGGTGAGACCTAATCCAAAGGCGATTATTGCTCTGGGCCAAATGCGTCTAATGACCTGTGCAGGTTTCGCAAATCTTATGGTTATTGCACCATCACTCGTACGCCACAGTCTATTCAGCGCTTTTGCCATGTATCTCAGATGCGTGTCTGTCGATCGGCTCCTTAAAGTACATGCACCATTTTGGTCTGGATTCCTTTTCTAACCCGCGAGAACATTGGATCTTGCAGGCTTCACTTATGCATTCCATAAGTGATGAGTTTTTTGTGCTTTCATTCGCGTTTGTTTTGGATGCCTCGGCTTTTTCTAGTGCGGACTTACGCAGGATCGGCTTTGTCGGAGGCAAGATTGGCTCTATCGGTGCCGCAAGCTTAATCGGCTTTTCTCGCTCGAAATTTCGGCTCTCCGCGCATCCAGCGAGAGCGAAAGCAAGAAGCATTGCGAATAGCCACTTCATTTTTGCTCCTCGTCATGCAGGCTCAGGCACACATTCTGCGCAAGATGCTCTCGACGCAGGCGGTAAAAAAAATGGACTTAAGAGGAGAGTTGCTGATCTGTTAATTTTTGAATGGGCGAACAAAATGTCCGCTTGGGCCATTGCGGATACTGCGCCAGCTATTCGATCACCGGCTTTGCACCGATTGCGGCAAGAAGGTGAAGAAGTCGCGTCGTCTCATTGCCGCCTCGAGGTTGTAAGGAGGATGCTACCAACTCAACCATTATTCCGAAGGAGGCCGATAATCATCGTAGACGTTTAAGATCCCGCGAAATTTTTCTTGATTCGTTGCTGTAGGCCCCTGGCGTCACTTTCGGCCGAGGCGTCTGGTTCAGACTCGGTTTGATCTGCCCGCTGCGCAAGCACGACATAAATCTGGGCCGCCATCTCCAGCTCGGATCTGGTGTAGGGGCCTATTTCAGCGCCCGCCTTCTGGTAAAGTTCTGCGGCTATTTTTGAATATTTGTCTGCGGTATTCATCGTGCTGACCGAGCCAATTTCCTCAATCTACTGTGCGAAAATGGGCGCGGTGTTAAACTGGACCCAGCAAAAAACTTGTTTGGGGCAAGATATTTTTAGCAATTGTCTGTGTTGGCTGACATAGGGCCAAGTTCAATTCCGCTGAGCATTTGCTAAGCTTCTTTGGTACGCGCGAGCATTGGTGCGAGAATCCGCTCGCTGGGGCGGTGTGGCCATGAGCGATCAGGGCCCACGGTAAAGACACATTGCCTGTTTATTTGCATTGGCGGAGCTAGTCCCCATGCTGCGCCAATGGATTTTCATAGTCACATTTGTAGCGGTGCCTCCCTATGCACTCGCTCAGGTCCAAAACGGTGTGCGCAGTGGCCTGCAAAGCGGTATCAGCAGTGGTCTTCAGAGTGGCGTCCAGAGTGGTGTGCGAAGCGGGTACGATTATCGCTACGAGTATAATTACAAACGCCACTACAGCCCTGCCTATAGCAACTGTTGGCGGACTACCGTGGTGCGGGGCACTCGCATAGTTTGGAATTGCCAACCGTACCCGCCACCATAGTCAACAACGAATTTAATAAATCTCACGCCTCGTACCGGCCCCACGGCTCTCGAGTCTGAAATGGTAGACCAGCCACGTCCGTTTTGGGCCATTGGCCGACATTCAATGGTTTGGCCGGCCTACGGAGCCATCATTGCGCCTTGTAACGGTATAATGGCCGATCAATGTTCGCTTACGGGCAAAGCAGACATGGTGCAGGCGCTTCACGATGTCCGCCTTTAACCCAAAGCGGACAAATGAGTTCAAATGGACCACTTGCTAGTGTCAGATCGGCTCCTTAAAACGCGCGCACCATTTTGGTCTGAATCGCACCGCTATTTTTGGCGAGCAATTAATTTTGCAGGATTCCGTTACGCAATCCATTAGCTCGCCGCCGCTCTCGTTCGCGTCTGTAGGCGCTGCGGCGCTGGCTGCTGGAGACAAATTACTTCTGTTCGGAGCGACTTGTTGGGGAGCGACCTGGGCTGCAGAAGGGGCGGGCCTGAGCGGTTCATTTTGATGAAACAAATCACCGGACGACGAACATCCCGCAAGGGCGAGCAGAAGCAGCATTTTTCCCAGCTGTCTCATTTTTGCGCTTCACATTAGTTGGCGTCGGTGGCGACTAGTCATGTCGGTATCGCTAATGCTCTCACAACGCAGGCGCGAACGCTACCATCGGCGCCGGATGTCTGTTTTAGCGGCGATGGCGGTGTCGATTTCCACTTAGGACAATACGACTGACCTGTAATGGGTTCATCGGCCCCGCACCTTGCAGGCCTTAAAAACCTCGGCGCATGACAGCGTTGCTTAGCGCACGAGGCGGGCCAGCCGAATTTGCATAGCGCACGGATTTTGCCCGGCGTAGGCTATTGGCCTGTGAATTACGGCAAAATATGCTGTTGCTGATTGGGCGCTCTATCGAGAGGACGAACCACATGACATTTCGATCGATCAGTTTGATGTTCGTAATCCTGCTTTTGCCAGTGGCAGCGAACGCACAGCTAACAATCGACATGGCCAGCATTACCTGTGGCCAGTATCTCGGCATGCCGCCGGCACAGTCACGCGATTTCTCCTCGTGGATGAGCGGTTGGTTCAGCTACCAACTCCGCAAGACCTCCATAGATCTCCTAACCCATGAGAAAAACATCGCGAACGTGAAAGCCTGGTGCCAGTATCATCCACAAGAAACCGTTATGTCCGGTCTGAAAAATGCGACAGGCCAACAGTGACAACTTCTGACAGCGGAGAGGTGCTATGCGATACAGTGTTCTTATGGTTGCCGCGGCTTTATGTACCGTCTCGCTGCCAACCGCGGCGCAGGTCAACCTGGACATGAACCAGATCACCTGTGGCGACTGGCTTGGATACAATCCGGCGAGCCAGAGTTTCGTGCAATATTGGATGAGTGGATACTACAACGCGGCGGCAAACAGCAATGTTCTGGATTACAACCGTCTGCAAAGGAATTCCGCAAAGGTTATGGCTTATTGCAAGAAGCACAGGTCGCAAACGCTGCCGACTGCGATCAAGAACGCCGCCAGCTAGCCAATTCAATTCGAACAAGGCTCCGGCAAATTTTTCGGAGACTTTACCTTTAGTCGGCCGACAGCGCGCGATACACACAGATGGCTATTTCCTGAAAACGCGAGCGCTAATACTCGCGTTCATTGCTGTTTTCTTTCTGTCTGCTGATGGCGCGCCGCCAGCGTTCGCCAAAGACTCTGACCCATGGCTTGTTAAAGGCAGGATCGTAGGCAAAGGGGGTAAGAAATCGACTGATGTGAGCGGGATAGCTTGCTCGACAACACAAGGCTTTCCGCGCTCGTGTCTTCTGATCGACGACAATCTTCAGCGTGCGCAGATCGTCACGCTGCGCAACGGAATGATTATCGCCGGCGAGATGGTCTGGCTAATTTCCAACAAGTATAAAGACGAACCACTTGAGTTGGACGGTGAAGGAGTCGCTTATGGCGACGGTTATTATTATGTGATGGGCTCGCACGGTCATCCACGCGACACCAAAAACAGCCTCGATCCAACCGGAGACGCGGACAAAATCAAGGCCAGAATCGCCGCGAGCAGTCAGATCGTCCGCGTTTCGCTACACGCGCATGGGGCGATCGTAACGGCTACTCGAAAGCTGCGGACAATCATTGCGGCCGACCCTGTGCTCGGCCCGTTTCTTGACCAGCGGCTTGAAGATAACGGCCTTACAATCGAAGGCGTTGCGGTCAAGGGCGGCCGTTTGTTTGCGGCATTCCGCGAACCAGCGCTTGATAACGGGTACGCCGCCGTATTGTCAGTGTCGCTGGATTTCCTGTTTGGCACGGGCCCGGCAAGTCCGAAACTTTACCGGTTGCCGTTGGGCAACGGTCAGGGCGTCCGCGACCTTGCGCCCTATGCAGATGGCTTTCTTGTGCTTGCCGGTCCGGCCGCGAATGGCGGCGGTGTCTACGCGATCTATTGGTGGGACGGCATCAGCGAAAATGTGCGTATTCTGAGAGACCTTGCGGATGTGTCCGGGAAGAACGGGAAGCGCAAGGCCGAGGCTTTGCTTCCTCTTGACGTAAGCCCGTCCGGCCTACGGGCGCTCATTTTCTTTGACGGACAGAAGCAGGGTGCCCCGGTCGCGATCGAAATGCCTCTACCCTGAGAATGGTGGCAGACGTTGGCCGCCGACGCACTTTCCAGCATATTGGCCCTTGGTCCAATTCGAACCACCGCACATACGCCGCTAGACTGCCCGCCGAGGCGCGACCAACGTCCCGCCCAAGTTTCGCGGCGCTGCCTGGGAGAACCGCAATGCTCTTCGACGGAGGCTATACCTACTCGAACTTTTTGATGAATGTGTTGGCGATTTTCGCATTTGTCGTTTGGTTCTGGCTGCTGGTTATAATTTACGGAGACCTGTTCAGGCGTCACGACATCTCCGGTTGGGGTAAAGCGCTGTGGGTGCTGGCATTGGTTCTAACCTCCTACCTCGGCATCTTTGCCTACCTCATCACCCAAGGAAGGGGTATGGCCGAGCGAAATGCTCAGCAGGCTCAGCAAGCCCGCGACGAATTGCGGCGCGTCGTTGGCTTCAGTGCCGCGGACGAAATCGCCAAGCTCGATCAGCTAAAAAAGGCAGGCTCGATAAGCGACGACGAATTCCAGCGTCTTCGTGCCAGGCTCGTCTAGCGAAGAGCGCCGCGCGCCGCTACTGATAGCCGCGGAAAATGTAGCCTTTGCATTCGGTTAGCTGCAGACCGCCGTCGCAATTGGCGCTGCTCGATTTCTAGACTACAAGTTTACTTATGAATCCCTTTGTTCTCGCCAAATCGGCGAAAAACGCCCTTTCAAAAGTTGAGATCAATTTCAACCGCTTGGCGGGACGCGAGCTTGTCCCGATCCAGACGAAAATCCTCAACATCGAGACCTCGAGCTTGTGCAATCTCGAATGTGTCTTCTGCGCCTATGTAAAGAAAAGCAGCCCCAAGGTCTCGATGAAGGACGCGTTCTTCAAGAGCTGCATCGAGCAAGCGGTGGCGATGGGCTTTAACCAATTCGAACTCACGCCCATGACCGGCGATGTGTTCATGGATCGCCATATCTTCAATAAATTTGAATTCCTTGATGGCCATCCAGCGGTGGAAGGCTATCATTTTTTCACCAACTTTACGCTTCTGGATCGGGATGATGTCGATCGGCTGGTCCGGTTGAAGAAACTGAAAAATCTGACTGTCAGCATTTACGGTCACGACCAGCCAAGCTTTATCGCGATCACGAAGTCCACCGAAAAAGTATACAAGCGGCTTTGCAGCAATCTTGAATCGCTGCTTGGGCTAATGGCAGAAAAGGCATTCAGGCTCGATATTGTCATCCGCACCACCCGCGATGCGCCGCGACAGCCGGTCAGCGAAGTGATGAAGTTGCTCGAGCAATTTCGCGCGCACGGTATCCATACCCGCAACTCACATGTGTACAACAACTGGGGCGGTTACATCACGCAAGCTGACGTGCAGGGGCTCGCCATCGATGTCACCGGACCAGAAAGCACATACAAGCGCGGTGCCTGCTCGCTCCTTTTCACGGATTATCAGATCATGGCGACCGGCATCGTCAACGGCTGCGCCGCCCGCGACGTGGATGCCTCGTTGAAGATTGGCGACCTCAATGAATTGCCGTTGAACAAGATTCTTTCCCCGGAAAACCCTGCCTATATGCGATTGATCGAAGAACAACAACGCGGAGAATTTCGGAGCGTGTGCAAGAGCTGCGATTACTACAAGAGCATTTACCACACACGCAAACGACAAAGGGTAGATGGGACCAAGTTTCAAACCATCGAAGAGTACAAGAGCCGGTTGCGCGAGACGGGCCAACGTAGCGACGACGTTATCAAGGAATTGACGCGGGCACCGATCGATATGTCTCAGCCCGGCGCCGCTACCGAAGCCGTCGTCGGATCATCAAAATAGTCGGTTCACCGCGGTGGTCATCCGCGCCTGCGTGGTCCTTGTGGTCTTTTGATCCACAGCGACATTGGTGCGGCAAAGTGCTAGGCTTTTAGGCTTGTTATGAAGCGTGGTCCTTGCGGGGCACATGCAGCGGCGCAAATTCATTGCATTTCTAGGCGGTGTGGCTTTCGCTTTTCCGCTCACGGCGCTCGCACAGCAGTCGCCGAGAATCCCGCGCGTTGGTATCATCGACGATGCGCCCATATGGGATTATTTCCGGCAAGCATTGCGCGACCTCGGCTATCTCGAGGGTCAGAATATTGTATTTGAATATCGAACCGCGGCGGGCGAGCCGGAGCGACTCGCCCAGGCAGCAAGAGAACTGGCGGCCATACCGGTCGATATCATCGTAGAGTTCGGTTCGACGGGCGCCCACGCAGCGAAAAAGGCGACAACGACGATTCCGATCGTAATGATTTCGATTGGCGACCCGGTGCGCGCCGGATTTGTCGCAAGCTTGGCGCGGCCGGGCGGCAACATGACCGGCAATACGATCCTGGGGCCGGACCTGAGCCCAAAGCGATTGCAAATTCTGAAAGAAATTATTCCGTCCGTTTCCCGGGCGGCCTTTCTCTGGAATCCGGACAATGCGTCGAATGTTGTCATCCGGGACGAATTGCAAGCCGCGATGCCAAAACTGGGTATGACCTTTATCTCGGTGGAGGTTCGCAATACCGGCGAGTTCGATACTGCCTTTGCGGCCATGTTGCGCGAACATCCCGATGCGCTGCTCATGACCAACGATCCTTTTCATCAACTTCACATCAAAAGGATTATCGCCTTTCTCGCGGAAAATCGGATACCCGGCATGTTCCAGACCAGGGAGAATGTACTGGCAGGGGGTCTCATTTCCTACGGAGCGAGCCTGCCCGATCTGTTCCGGCGTGGAGCATCATACGTACACAAGATTCTGCAGGGCACGCGACCCGCGGATCTTCCTGTCGAGCAACCAACAAAATTCGAGCTGGTGATCAACGTCAAAACTGCGAAACAACTCGGACTTACGATTCCGGAATCGTTCTTGCTGCACGCCGACGACGTGATCGAATGAGGCGGCGCGACTTTGCCTGACGGCAATGTTATGGTTCCTCAGTGCCGTCGCCCCGCGTTGATAGACCGCCGTCAGGCGGTATTTTCTTTTGGCCGATCGTTGGCATTGAGCGGGTGCCGGCCGCCTGCGGACTGTGAACGCCAGGCTGCGACTTCTGGGGGGCATCTGAGAAATGCAGCCCGACCGAGACGGCCGGCACCCCTTTATATAGGTGTTGGGGTCTCAGTTGTGAGATGTCGGTAAGGATAGGTATACCGACGACAACCCTGGTCACTGGGGACGCAACCAGGGCCGTCGAGGGAAGCGAGCCAAGGCTGGGGACGATGGCACGCCAATGTCATTTGAGCCCTGTTTCACGACTATACCGTGAAGGTTTATTGACGGCCGCCTGAAACAAGAAGCCTCGACAAGGATGCAATGAGTTAGTTTCGTTTTGATCCGAAACGGGTGTGCCAGTTGCGGGCCGAAACTTCGCGTGGCCATCGAGAATAGCAATGACCTCTGCGACTGAGAATCATGCGACTCACTCCGTCACCGCTGCGGTGTGGGTTGGATTCGCAATGATGTGCATCGGCATGTTCATGGCGATCCTCGACGTCCAGGTCGTCGCCACGTCGCTGCCGACCATCCAACGGGCGTTGAATATTGTTCAAGATCAAATGAGCTGGATCCAGACTGCCTATTTGATCGCAGAAATCATATCAATTCCGCTCACCGGGTTTCTCACCCGCCTGCTGACGATGCGAGGGCTGTTCGTTGTTGCCGTCTCGTTGTTCACGCTTGCATCGATCGCTTGCGCCGCCAGCGGAGGCTTTTGGTCGCTAATCGCCTTTCGAATATTGCAGGGATTTTCCGGCGGCACGCTGATCCCGGTTGTCTTCTCGGCAGTCTTTCTACTTTTTCCGGTTCGGCTCCAGCCGCTTGCGACCACGATCGCCGGGGTCTTGGCAGTCCTCGCCCCGACGGTGGGTCCGGTTGTGGGAGGATGGATAACCGAGACTTATTCCTGGCACTGGCTTTTTCTGATCAATGTCGTGCCCGGCATTGCCGCTGCTTTGATAGCCTCGCTGTCATTACCGAAAGGGCAGCCATCCTTTGATCAGATCCGCCATCTGGATGTAATTTCGTTAGGGTTGGTCGCCGTGGCTCTCGCCGCGCTGGAAATCGCGATTAAAGAAGCTCCGAAGCGCGGCTGGACGTCGCCGATGGCCATTGGCCTTCTCGGTCTGTGCCTCATAACCGCATTGGGATTTGTTGGTCGGACACTGCGATCGCCAAGACCGTTGGTGAGCCTGCGAACCTTTCGTGACCGGAATTTCTCGGTCGGTTGTCTGCTGAGTTTTGTGCTCGGGGCAGGGCTCTTCGGATCGATCTATCTCATGCCGGTTTTTCTGGCCTATGTAAGGGCGCACAATGCGCTCGAGATCGGCAAGATCATGTTGGTGACGGGCGTGGCGCAGCTCACCGTCGCTCCAATTGCAGTGGTCCTGGTGCGGCGTGTTGACGAACGTTTTTTAACCGCGTTCGGTTTTTTGCTTTTTGGAGTAGGGCTGGGTTTGAGTGGTTTTCAGACGAAAGCCACGGATTTCGATGAGATGTTTTGGCCGCAATTGGTGCGCGGTTGCGCCATCATGTTCTGTATTCTGCCGCCCACCCAGTTTGCCCTCGGACATCTGGCAAAATCCGCTATCGACGATGCCAGCAGTTTGTTCAATCTCATGCGGAATCTTGGCGGCGCTATCGGAATTGCACTGATCGATACTGTCATTTACACGCGCGCCCCCGAACATGCGCGAACCCTTGTCAGTCGGCTTGCTGCTGGCGATCTGGATACGGCGAGCATGCTTGGCATTCCGCCTGAAGTTTTCGGGTCTGCGGTGCTTGATGCCGAAAAACAAGTCATGTTGGCCCCGCTGGTCGACAAAGTGGCTTTTGTCCAAGCCGTTAACGATGCCTGGGCCCTGGTCGCTTTAATGACCCTTGCCGCACTCATTGTTGTGCCGTTGGCAAGACGGGCGCCTAAGCCCGGCACTGTCGCGCTCGACAATTAACGCGCATTTCTGGCGAGCGCATCGTTGCTGATCAAAAGCGGCTCCAAAATGCCGCCAAACGCGAATACCTGAACAAATGCGCTTAACGCTTAGGGTTACCGGGTGTGCTTACCCACCGGATTCAATCGCAGCGGCAAAACCGGGCAGCTAGAGATACCGCGCCTTCGAAGAGACAAGAGGGCCATACCGTTTCGTGCGGGCTGTCTCTGATGGATGGAGGGACCGGTGTTGAAATACGCTACGATATTCTTGGCAGCGCTTGTTTCGATCATTGCCATTGCGGCCGCGGATGCGAAGCCCAGGCATGGGCATCAGCAGCGCCTTGTGGGTCTTTCGATCGACTGCAATGAACGTGGTTGCTCCGACAGGACCACGCGGGTTCGCACTGTGATGGATGCGAACGGCTCCGCGGTCGGCCACAGGCCTGCCGGGTGTCCGCACGCTTTTTGCGGCTGTGAAGCCTCTCTTTATTTATTTGGCCATATCCGCGCCGACCTTAATCTCGCGTCGAACTGGATGAGGAAATTTCCACGCACCTCGCCGGCTCCGGGAATGGCAGCCGTGCGCAATCACCATGTGATGGTTCTGGTGAGCCAGGTCGATGGCAAAAATTGGTTGGTGCATGACGGCAATTCTGGCGGCGGCTTGACTCACGACCACGTGCGGTCGATCAGCGGCTACGTAATCGTAAATCCGCGCGGGGCGTGATTTTCGCCTATCGCGGGCGAATCACGGCATCAGATTTGAAGTGAGTTCTGTTGTTCGTCCTGCGGACGCTGTCATTCAACCGTAGGCACCCAAATACCAAAGCCCGTGTCTATACCGGATTGGGGCCAGGGAACCGCTGATATTTGGGCCCAATTAGCAGCGTTTTCTAGTGGTCAAAATACTCACATCTGCGCTTTAGCCCGTATCTTCTGCGCTTTCGTCCAAGAACGTATCGCCCTCTTGGCGTATTAGCTTGCTGCGCGTTACGGCAGTTTGCTGGCCATTCGTCTCTGAAGGAAAGAAAAAAGGGCATCAGCGGCTGGCCGTCTTTGATCGGCACGCTGGATGAGAGATGGAAAAAGATCAGGGCCTCACCCAGCTTATTGGTGAAATCTACGACGCTGCGCTCGATGCATCGCGTTGGACCAATGTGCTTACAAGGATCGCCGCTTATGTCGACGGACAAGCGGCTGGGCTCCTTTCCAAGGACGCGATCAGCAAATCCGGCAGTATTCACTATCAGGTCGGCGTCGATCCCTATTTCGTGCGGCTTTATTCGGAAACCTACTGGAAATTTGATCCGGTCTCGAGTTTACCCGATTGCGAGATAGAACAGATTGTAAGTGTCCCGGACCTGGTACCCTATGAAGAATTTCGTGCCGGACGCTTCTACCGCGAATGGGCGCAGCCGCAGGGCTGGATCGATGCCGCGAATGCGGTGCTGGAGAAAACAGCGACGAGCTGCGCTTATCTATCTGTCATCCGTAGCGACGCGAGCGGCATGGTTGACGATGAAATGCGTCGGCGTATGGGGCTTATCGTCCCGCATGTGCGACGAGCCGTGCGCACCGGTAAGGTCATCGACCTCAGGCAGGCCGAAGCTGCCACCTTTGCCGATATTCTCGACGGACTGAGCCCGGCGATCTTTCTCGTCGATGCCGGAGGACAAATCGTCCACGGCAATGCTGCAAGTCGTTCCTTGTTGGACAAAGGCGATCTGTTACGGACCGTTCATGGTCGGCTCACCGCCAGCGATCCGCAGGTTGATCAGGCCTTGCATGAAGCCATTCTTGCTGCTGGCACGAACGGTGAAGATGCTGGCGCCAAAGGCAGTGCCGTGCCGTTGAGAGGACACGCCGGCGAACGCTATGTCGCGCATGTTTTGCCATTAACGACGGGCGAACGACGCAAGGCTGGCACGACCCCCACAGCCATCGCGGCACTTTTTGTACGCAAGGCCGAACTGGAAACCGCGCCGCCGTCCAAGGTCATTGGAAAAACGTATAAGCTTACGCCGACCGAGCTGCGCGTTCTGCTCGCCATCGTCAATGTCGGCGGTGTTCGTCAGGTCGCCGGGAATCTCGGTGTCGCCGATACGACCATCAAGACGCATCTCGGTCGCCTTTTTGAAAAAACCGGTGTCAGCCGGCAGGCCGATCTCGTGAAGCTCGTGGCTGGATATTCCAGCATGCTGGTTGACTGATTCACGTCCGGTATATTTTTTGTCGCACGACCACAAAATGAGTTGCGATGCGGCGGTCTCGCCGCGTGCGTTATTTCGCATATTCGGCACACGGGATTGTGAGCGTAAACGCAAAAACGTCATCCATTTGGGTGAGTCGCAAGAGGTCAATTACTTCGCAGTTTGCTTGAATTTCGATCTCGCAAACTCATTTCTCATCCGATCGGACGACGCCACGGCTTGTAAAACCTGTCAACTAGACCATCTCGGTGTTCAGTAGGAGTTCAGTGCACCGGCAATAAACTTCATCAGAATATGGCGAGCGCAAATGCTTGCGAAACTTTGTGCGCAAGGAGCTTGCAATGCGGCATCCGTTCTACATGGACCAGCTCGGTCCCCAGGACCGAAAAAACGTCAAATGGTTATTGGTCCGAATCCTCGCCGGTTATCTTTCCGTGGTCGCCCTCGTTGTAGGCGGCGCGGTGGTGAAGGCGAAATTTATCGATCCGCAGACCGAACCGATGCATCAAAAAGCAGACATACGTTAGCCGATCGAACCGTCCACACATTTCGCGCGTACGACAGGTGTCGGAAGTGCCGGCCGCCCGTGCGGTGTTTTGCAGACATCCGGACAGACAAACGCCGCGGCACTTTTTTGATGGCCGCGGCATGTGCCGTCTCGATAACGCTTTTGTGCCGGTAGCGATTAACCGCCATCGTCACCGCGAGGCGGTGGGGGAGGTGTGACCCGGGTCGGCGCCAACTGGTTCGAAATCAACTGGTTCGGATAGCGATAGAGACGATCGGCGAATGGCAAGACCGGATATGCTGTGTGAGAGACTTTTGGCTGCGAGAAGATCACGGCTGTCTCGATCGCCATCGTTGCCATCGTCTCGTTCACGCAATCGCCGTTGCTCGCCCGGCCGCCGCCGCATTGGGTTTGAGCCGAGGCCTCAAAGGGCACCAGCGCGATGGATGCCGCCGCTACGGTCAGTGAAAGCCGCAATAAGCGCATCATGTTGCACCTCAAAGTTTGACGTTGATGCCGATCGATGATTGCCACCCGGTCCCCGATATGGCCGGTACCGTCGCAGCAGGTAAAATTGCTCCAAACAAGTCATCAAATTTTCCGCCATTGGCCGCCGGATTTTCGTTCTCGTGGGTCCACACGCCCTCAACGCGCGCGTTGAAGGTGATGGCCGCTGACGGTGCATATTGCGTCTGGAGGCCGGCCGCCCAGCGGATTTTTTGCGGCACAAACTGGAGCGTGGCTGAATTGTAACCGTTATGGTCACGGTAGAGGACGCTGCCGGTGGGTCCCACCTGGAGATCTCCGACCGGAACCAAGTGTTGCAATCCGACCCGGTAGACGTTGGAGTTCGAATTCAACGTTTCGATCGCCAGGGAATTCACGTTTGGCAGCAGCACGGCGTTACGATTGGAATGTGCGGCAGAGACGCTCAACGTGGTCGTCCCAAGAGTCTCAGACCACTTATATGAGGATTGAAGCGCCATAAGGAAGCGTTTCCCTGGTTTGAACGACTGCGTTTCATCGACGGTGGTCGGCGTTTCCCAGGTGATCGAACCGGTTAACCCGACTGCGAATGGACCGGTTTGATAGTTTACCGCAACCGTCCCCGTGAGGTTGTCACCCGGGTTCACCGTACTGGTCTGAAACGGGCTTAGCGGGTCGGTAGTGGATTCCTGATCGAACCGGCCGCGCCAGGTGTAACCGACGCTTGTCGTAACGAGCAGCGAGCCCGAGATCGGAAAATTGAATCCAAACGTTGGCCCGAGGTTAAAGCCTTCGCCAAACGTCGTGATATCGACCAAGTCGGGGTCCATGCGCACGTTTGCAGCTGTTCCAAGCAAAACGGATTTTCCTGTCGGTAGGTTCGTGCTTAGCGCGGCGAAAGGCTGAACTCCCTGCCAGCCGAGATAAGTAACCGTTGCGGATGCCACCGTATCGGTCGCAGTCTGAACCTCTCCTGATCGGCCCGTTGTCGACTGGACAGCCTTCACCCATCCGCCGCGTGCGGTGATTTCGAGGCTCAGATTTTCGATCGGCTTGCCGCTTAGCTGCGCCGCGATAGGTACGTAAACTTCGGAGCCCTTTCCTGGGCCCGTGCTTCCATCTGCCGGAACGAAATTATTGTGCCAGGAAAAGTAGCGAGTCTCGGTGGAAAAGATCGTCGTCCACTGCTGTGGCGGGGTTTGTTGCGCCATTGCCTCCGGCGCGGAGTCGTTTGGTTCGTCCGACGCTGCTGCTGCGGACACGGCCGCGACCATACCGCCAAGAACGACAAAGACCCATTTCATTTTTGTCCGTCACTCCGACATCAAGAAAAATCGGAGGACTGACTAACGTACAGAGACGATTCACGCGTCAGCTGGTTGAACGAGAGTGCAAGAGTATTGGCAAATTATTCGCTTTTTTCCGGCGGCGCTTATCGACAAAAAAAATCAACGCGTCTCCCCCGTCCAGAGGACGCCATCACTCAAATTCAGTGGAGGGGCCGCGCTGCAGCCAGCCCTATTGCGTATTGAGCGACAATTCAGAACGCCATTCGCCCGGCGTCATGCCAAAGCGCGCGCGGAACGCTTTATTAAAATGCGATAAATCGTTGAAACCGCAGCTATAGGCGATCTCCGAGATTGTCCGATTATCCTGAAGCGGATCTCTCAGCGCCTTCCTGCACGCATCAAGTCGGGTCTCCAGCAGCCAGCGGCCAAATGTCTGCCCAAGCGTACCGAAGCGCAAATGCAGCGTGCGCACCGATATGCCGAAATTCTCGGCGACAAATTGCGGGGATAGACCGGGGTAGTGCAAATGCTGCCGGCAGAAGGCGAGCAGCGCCGTCATCTGCAGCTCCGGTCGCAGGCGATTTGGTGGAATGTCGGTTGCACCGGCGAGCGCCAGCAAATTGCAGACATTGTCCGTCAGCAGGCTTGTCTCGATTTCGTTCACGTCGCCGGAAACAAGATGCACAAAATGGCGCCGCGCGAGATCGACGTAGGGAGAATTTGGGTCGAGCTTGCTAAGGGGGCGGCGGCACAGCCAAGGCGCACGCCAGTCGATCATGGTGCGCGGTACCACCACCATGGCGCGGAATCCATCATCGGAAAGCGCAGCGCGGTATGGCTCCCGTCCGTCGGAAATGAAGAAGTCATTTTTTTCAAACGCAAACGACTGGTCACACTGTTCCATAAGCGTTTGCCCGCGTAGCTGCAGGTAGATGGTGTAGTGATCTGCGGGAGCGCTGGAGATGTCGCGCCGGGTCCTGATGTTCGCATAGCCGTTGGTTTCGCATGTGGCAAAGCGGAGCGAGCCGGAGTTCCACGCAGTAATACGACCGGAGAAATTCTCGTGCGGAGACTCAGGCGAAATGCTGAAAACCATTTTGCAAACGAGCTCGCGCCAAAACGAAAAGCGCTCACGCTCATTGACCGTGTCGGTAGACCAGAAATTCATGCCAGGCTCCGGAGGCGCAATGCCGAAGTCGTTCTAGATCTGCCAGTGAGCGTCTTCAATTGCACGCGGGTAATTCATGATTTGTTGGATCGTTGCGGCAGTTCGGAACGCCATTCGCCCGGCGTCATGCCGAAATGTGTACGAAATGTTTTGTTAAAATACGACAGGTCGTTGAAGCCGCAGCCGTAGGCAATGTCTGAGATAGTAGCCCCGTGCTGAAGAGGATCTCTCAGCGCCTTACAGCACGCATCGAGCCGCGTCGCAAGCAGCCAGCGGCCAAATGTCCGCCCGAGGGTCTCGAAGCGTAAATGCAATGTGCGGACCGAAATGCCAAATCGCGTTGCCACGGTGTAAGGCGATAGCTCTGACCGGTGCAGATTTTGGCGGCAGAAGGCGAGCATGGCCTCAAGCTGGAGGTCGGCTTGCAGACGATTTGGCGGAACATCGTTTGCGCTGGCGAGTGCCAGCAGGTTGCATAAATTTTCGGTCAGCAGACTTGTCTCGCTCTCGTTCAAATCATCCGAAACCAGCCGTATTATATGACGCCGCGCAAGATCGAGGAAACGCGAATTCGACGCGAATTTGTGAACGGCTCGGTGGCGCAACCAGGGGGCACGCGAATTGACCATCGCACGCGGCAACACCGCGACCGCGCGGCATCCGTCATTTGAAAGTGTGGCACGGAATGGCTGTCGGCAGTCGGAGAGCACGATGTCGTTGCGGTGAAAGGCAACGGACTCCTCGCACTGGTGGATCACGGTCTGTCCACGCAGTTGCAGGTAGATCGTGTATTGGTCTGCGGGTGTCCTCGCGATGTCGCGCCGGGTCCGGATGATCTCGTAGCTGGTCGACTCGCATATCGCAAAGCGGAGCGGGCCGGAGTTGCGTACCGCAAGGCGCGCGGAAAAACGCTCGGAGGGTGCTTCAGGCGAAATGCTGAAGATCGTACTGCAAATCATGTCGCGCCAGTACGAAAAGCGCTCACGCTCATTGATCGTATCTGTGGACCAGGAAACCATGCAGCCTCCGCTTATGCGGTGAATGCCGGATAGGACCTTGCTATTGCAATTGCACTCTCAACCAATTCGGCTGCGCTATGGGCCAAGACCGATTGGGTGACGTGCATATACATCCGCCTCGCCATCGATAGCAAGAGCATCCGACGCCCCGCCAAACTTGCCTATTCGAAGGATAGGCCTGGGACCGAGACTGAAATGCAGCACGCTTGGACGCTTGTGAGTGTTAACGGCATCACATTTGCCAACACAATGTTCAGACAGAATTCATTGCGGCGTGGGTAAACATTCGACACATTGATTGCTTGCCTGTGAGTGCAAGCAAAGTGCGGTGATGAACGATCTAATCAGCGAGCACGCAATGAACAGCGAAAACAAAGACAGCGTCGCGGTAAACGTTCTTGGTCCATCATTTGTGCACCAACAAATCACAAACGGAGCATCACTGCATGACCAGCTCGGCCGTCTTGGTGATTTACAAATACGGCGAATGGAATGTTTGCGCTCATCCTCCGATCGGACGACGCGCAAAAATCCCATTGCTGTCATGTTGCCACCAATGGTAGCGCGGCGACCATGCTTCACACTGGTGACCTTGTTCGCCCAGGGTCCACCTTATTGTTAGAGGTGCCGACCTTGGGTGGTCGATTCGAGCGACAATCTTGCTCGCGGCTGTGAGCCAAAACTTCGTAATTCCTCGATTTTCCGAAATGTCTCCCCCTTGGGGGCGACGCCATAAAGTGCTGACCCGCTTATATCGGCGCGGTTTTGGGATAGGGCGACTGCAATGAACTCAGATAGCTTCTCGACCGTTCGTTTTTCGACTGCCGACCTCCCGGAAAAGGACCGGATCGCGATATGGCGCGACCACTACTGCCGGGTGGGCATGAAGCTCGATATCGAGCCCATGAATGAAGCTCCATTGGAATGCTCCATCCTGACCCGCGCGCTGCCCGGCGTTCAGATGATGTCGACGGCGATGTCACCGACACGCATCACGCGGACTCGTGAATTTCTCGCGGACAGCAATGGAGATCTGATCTTCATCATCAATCAGACGGGTTCCGTCAACACTCGCGCGCGCGGCCGCGATGTCATCTTGCGCGAAGGCGACGCCGTGCTGATGAGCGCCGGTGAGGTCAAGGTGTTTGACCGTCCCGTGCATGGCGGGTCCCTGTCGTTTCGCATCCCGCGCTCGATTCTGTCGTCGATCGTTGCTGATGTTGACGATGTGGTCATGCAGCTTATCCCGCAAAACACCGAAGCGCTTAAATTACTTGCGGGTTACGCGGCTCCGCTCTTCAACGATATCGCGCTTGCGACACCGGAATTCCGCCGCACCGCCGTCAATCACCTGCACGATCTTGTCGCGCTTGCTCTTGGCGCGGCGCATGATGCGGGCGCTCTTATCGGCGGACGCGGGGTTCCGGCCGCGCGGCTCCGGATGGCCAAGGCCTTCATCATCGAAAACAGCAACCGGCGGGATCTCTCGGTCGGGGGCGTTGCCGCGCATCTCGGCCTGACGCCGCGCAATCTTCAGCGGCTGTTCGAAAGCGAAGGCACCACGTTTTCCGAATTTCTGCTTGCGCAGCGCCTGAACCGGGCTCATCGCATGCTGACAGAACCGCGCTTGGCCCAGAGCGCTGTTGGCGCGATTGCCTACGACGCCGGCTTTGGCGACCTTTCCTATTTCAATCGTTCGTTCAAGAGACGCTACGGCGCGACCCCGCGCGATGTCAGGAACGAAGGCGCGAGGTCGGAACCGGTTCAGCAAACCAGCAACTACGCCTCGCAAGGATAGTTACCGTACGGCGGGCACCCCGCCAAAAGTGCTCAGTAGGCGCGGACAATTGCAAACTCCCGGCGCATTTACCGCGCCGGGAGTTTCTTTTGCGAACGTAGCGCCTCGCCAGCGCTGTCTAGGTTTTGAAAAATTAAAAAAACTTTGAACAGACTTCCAAAAAACGCTTCGTGCTCCTCCGATCGAATGACGAATTATCATTCGATCGCATGAGAACTGCACGCGATAAGTGCAAGAAATAATTTCATCGCTACAAAATTGTTCAAGCGCGGTTCATCGACGCACGTGTAAAAAGTTCGAACTATTTTTACGGACGAGCAGTTCAGACGAACTTCACTGCGGTTGAGGAATCATGAGATCAATTTTGCGCAAGGCTCTTGCTGGTGGCATCGCAAGCTTTGCTGCGTTTGCCGGCATGCAGCCAGCGCTTGCCGATTGCCGCGCTGAAAATGCTGCCTGCGTCAAAGGCGCGACTTCACCGTTCGATTCCGTTGCGTGCGGGTCGCTCTACCGGACATGCGCAGCGCACCACGCCGATGCGGCTCAACAGCAAATCAAGCAAATGCAGAACGTCAACAAGCCCGCGGTGCAAAACCCGGGGTCCGCACCTGGCGGACGTTCCGGACGCCGCTGATTGGAAATGGCGGCGAACGCCCTGGAAGATGTGAATTCGCGCAAAAGCGCCAATACCAAAAACGGCCAAAAGAACCAAAAAAACCAGGTGACGATGGGCTCAACAAACAGCCGACATCCTATCAACGGCTGGCAAACGCTACTCCCGGCGTCTTTGTCCTCACGCCGGTTTTTTATTTGCCGTCGCGAGAGCTGCGGCGTTCGAAGTTCGCCGGGCGATGCAACCTGAACGTCTGCTGCAAAACCGTTCAATGCCAGTTCACCGGGCGGTGTCTAGAAATATTCAAACCACAGGTGGGCCGCAACGAGCGGCATGCCAGGAACAACCAGGAGAGTGAAATGCGCAAGGCCATAATCGTTGCTCTGGGCATGGTCAACGTTGCAGTTTTCATCCAGCCCGCCTTCGCCAAATCCGTGTGCCAAGAGCGGCGCAACACCTGTTATCTGAAGGCCGAGCGACCAGCCGCCAAAGTGACCGCGAGCAAATGTGACGCCGATTATCTTCGGTGCATCGGCGCCGACTTCTCGGCACAGCCCGTCAACCCGATCGTTCCGGCCGTGCCGGGGCTGGGAATGCCGATGCAGGCGCAAAATCCAACCGTGCCGGTGGAGGCCAATCCGGCGACGCTAAGCTCCAGCAGCGCGCAGATAGCAACCGCGAGGACGATCAGGGCTCACAGCAAAGTATCTTCGCAAGCGGCCACAGCGGCATCTTCGACCTCGGCCGGCACTTCTTCCAAGGGGAGTTCCTCGTCGCAAGGAAACTCGTCATCCCAGGGAAGTTTGGCAACTCAGGGTAGTTCGTTACCTCAGGGAGGTCCGTCGCTTCAAGGAAGTCCGTCTTCACCGGGCGTCCCGTCGCCGTCGAGCGGCGGCAACAGGCCGATCGGCGCCGGGTCGTCGACCGGTCTTCGGTCAAACTGATCTAAATGCGGCGAGAAGATACGGCGCGCCTTTCGGGCGTGCCGTTCGCCAAAGTGTCACCGGTTTGCATCGCTCGCGCGCCGAATTCAATTTTTTCGTTTCTGGACAAGTCGCTGCCGCAGCCGCCCAAGTCTTCAATGACAGCTCTGCTTAAGCATTGAACGGCGCAAAACCATCTCGCGCGCAAATGTCACTTTCAGATGCCGCTCGCGAGGCAGAGGGGAATGCGTCGCGGTTGGAAAAACGGTCGCATTGAGCCGCTTGCAACGAAGTCGGGGGTGAGGAACGTGAGTCGGACGAAGTCGATTGCTTTGGTGAGTCGCATTGCGGCGGCAATGGCTCTGTTGATTGGGCCTTTGCCGACGGTCGAGCGTGCCCAAGCTGCTTGCTCGCCGCCGACCTCGGAAGCAGCGCCCGTCAGTAGCACGACCGTCACCTGCACGGGCGCAACAACCGATCAGAATGCCGACAACGTCAATACCTTCGCCGGCTACGGGACGGGAAACGAGACCGCTGTCACCGTGAACGTCGGCGACGCCACAACCAGCGCGTCGGTCAAGTCATCAAGCGATGTAGCTGGATCCGATGGAATCTTTATTCATGACGGCACAGTAAATAATTTCGCGGGTAGTACCGTGACGGTCGCCGGGACTCACGGGGCCGGAATTCAAGCGTTCGGAAATATTACAGTCAACAATTCCGGAAACATAAATTTTGATGGCGTCACAGGGCATGGCGACAGGGGCGTTTTTGCCGACGGCACCGCCAATGTGACCAACACTGGCACCGGAACTATTCTTGGCCTGATTGCCGGTGTCGAAAGCAAGAATGGAGCAGTCAACGTCACCAATTCCGGCTCGATCGGATCGAGCGCGGGCCCTGCAATCAAAGCCGCCACCACGGCCACGGTGAGCAATGCACTTGATGGCTCCATATTTACGAGCGGCCCGAATGGCGCCATCTCTGCCGGGAGCGTTGCGACCGTTGACAATTCCGGAGCGATTACGGCGCTTGGCAGCGCTGGCATGGGCGTCTTTGCCACGACCATCAATATCACCGCTAATTCCGGCACGATCTCGGCAACCGGGGCGGGCGGCATTGCGGTCAGCGCCACTGCAGACGCCACCGTAACCAATGGCAGCGGCACCATCTCGGGTGACGGCACGGGCATTAGCGCCAACAGCGTCACCATCACCTCCAATAGCGGTTCGATTAAATCCACAAATGGCGTCGCCATTTTCGCCCCCGGTGCCGCCACTGTGATGACCAACAGCGGCACCATCTCGGGCAACACGCGGGGCATCGCATCGGACGGGATCATCATAGTCAACGGCAATGACGGCACGATCGAAGCTGGGGGTTCGAACGGCCGCGCCATCTTTGCCGCCACCAACGCCACGGTAACCAACGACATCGGCACAATTCAGGGGACGGGCACGAGCGGCATCGGCATCCTCGCCGGCGGCACAGCCACTGTGACCAATGGCACTGGCGGCCACATCACGGGCGATGCGTTCGGTGTTAATGCCAACATGGTCAAAGTTATCAGCAATGCCGGGACGATTGAATCCACAGGCGTCAACAGCATTGCTATCCATGCCGGCAACACCGCGACGGTGAACAACCTGAATGGCGGCCGCATCACGGGCGGCTTCGTTGGAATCGAGGCCGACGGGGTCAACGGGCTCAATGTGACGAATGCCGTCGGGGGGACGATTGCCGGCGCTGTCGTGGGTATCACGGGCAACGGCACCGTGACGAACGCGGGCACAATCACGGGCGGGACGAACTCGGTGCTCTTTATCGGAGCCGGCACCAATACGCTGACCTTGCAAACCGGCTCGACGTTGATTGGCGATGCGCAGGGTAGCCTTAATGGGACCAATAGGCTTGAACTTCAAGGCAACGGCGCCGCCGATAATAATTTCCTGGCCTTCGACAACCTCGATGTGAACGCGAGCGGTTTTTGGACATTGAACGGTAATTCTACCATCCGCGCGGGTGCGGTCAGTAATGGAACGGTGGTCAGCAGCGGCACGCTGGTGATCGATGGCGGGCTCACCAGCCCCGTGGTTACGGTGAACAGCGGCGGCACGCTAGGGGGGCACGGTACCGTCACCGGCAATATTTCGGTGGCGAGCGGCGGCACAGTGGCGCCGGGCGCCGCGGTTCCGTTCAGCACGCTGACTGTTGCGGGAGCTGTAACCTTTCAACCCGGCTCGGTCTTTCGCGTGAACGTCAATTCCACCGGGCAGAGCGATAAGCTCGTTGTGGCCGGCACCAACGCGGCGGATTTGACGGGCGGCACGGTGAACGTGCTTGCGCAGAATGGCAGCTACGCGCCCTCGACCCAGTACAAAATCCTGACAGTTGATTCACTCGGCGTGGGCGGCGGCAACAAGTTCAGCAATGTCACGACCAATCTGGCCTTCCTCACTCCATCGCTCAGCTATGATCCCAATGGGGCCGATGTCTTCCTGACGCTGGCGCTGACAGCAGGAGGGACAGGGACCTTTGGATTTTCTGATGCGGCGCAGACCCGCAACCAGAAAGCCGTCGCGGGCGCACTTGACGCAAGCCCGATATCCAACCCGCTCATCACCGCGCTGCTCAATCAAACCATTGACGGCGCGCGGCGGGCCTTCGATGCGCTCTCCGGCGAAGTGTTCGGCAGCGTGCACAACACGCAAGCCGGCGAGGCGCAGTTCGCCCGCGGCGCGATGCTCGGCCGCCTGCGCCAGGCGTCCTATGCCAGCGCCCCCGGCGAACTGGGCGCGCTCGGCTTTGCCGGCCCGGGGCTGGCTTATGGCTCGGGCGAAGCCGCGGCGAGCCCGACGCAAGCCTACAACGCCTACGCCGAGTTCCCGACAAAGGCCGCGCCTGGTATGAATAATCCATCGCGCGATCTGACCTTCTGGTCGATCGGTCTCGGTGGCTGGGGCCGCTCCGGCAGCGATGGCAATGCCGCGTCGTTGACTAGCCGGTTCGGCGGCTTCCTCTCCGGCGCCGATGAGCGTTTCGGCGATACGCTGCGCGCCGGATTGGTCGCGGGCTATATGCGCTCCGATCTCAATGTCGATGCACGCTCAAGCAGCGCCGGCGTCGACAGCGTCCAGCTCGGCGCCTATGCCGGCGGCCGTCTCGGCGCCTTCAATGTGCGCGGCGGGGCGTCCTATTCGATCGATAGCATCGATACCAGCCGCTCGGTCGCGTTCACCGGCTTCACCGATCAGACCAGCGCGCACTTCCACGGCAATGTCGGACAGGTGTTCGGCGAAATCGGCTATGGCATGGTGCTCAATCAGCTCGCGGTCGAGCCGCTCGCGGGGCTGGCTTATGTGCACCTGCGCGATGGTTCGTTCCTGGAGAGCGGCGGTGCCGCGGCGCTCTCGGGTGCCAGCACCAGCGAGAATCTCGGTTATTCCTCGCTCGGGCTGCGCGCTGCCACCGCTCTGCCGCTGGCCAATGGCACGGTGCTGGTGCCGCGCGGCTCGGTGCAATGGCAGCATGCCTTCGGCGACGTAACTCCGGCAGCCGCCCTGGCCTTTCAGGGCACGGGGACCGGGTTCTCGGTCGCGGGTCTGCCGATCGCGCGCAACACGGCGCTGGTTGAAGGCGGGTTTGACTGGCGCTTTAGCCCGCGGGCCAAGCTCGGCGCATCCTACCAGGGCGAACTCGCCGCGCACGCGCAGACGCATGCGTTCAAAGGCGCCTTCACCTGGGATTTTTGAGAACGGGCCTCTGACTCACATTCGTCATGCCCGGCTTTATGCCGGGCATCCACGACTTTACAGCGCCGCAAAGAACAAGACCTGGAGGGCCGGGATAAACCCGCCCATGAGGGTGGATAGGCTGCGCATTTCCGACTTGCGCCGATGAATGGCTTCTTTGTTTACATAATGACCAATCGCCGCAATGGAATACGTGACGTCGGTGTCACCAATGATCTCGTCCGCCGTTGCTACAAACACCGCAACGGGATGCTACGCGGGTTCACAAAGCAATATGGCTTGAAGCAGCTCGTCCATTTTGAGTGTCACGATGATATCCGCTCTGCCATTCAGCGCTAGAAGACGATCAAACACTGGCCGCACGCGTGGATGGTGCATCTCATTCACGCGAAGAATCCTGACTGGCGGACTTTTTGACGCACTGATTTAAGACGTGACTTTCGCATAAATTTAAGACGTGACTTTCGCATAAAAAGACAAGCCCGGCCATGACAAATAACAGCCCGGCACGGCGGGCACAGAGCAACGCACCTGACGACTAAAACGTACAGCCCCTCCGCTGTCATGCGCGCACTTGTTGCGGGCATCCACGACTTTACAGCTTCACAAGGAACAAGACGTGGATGGCCGGGACAAGCCCGGCCATGACAAGAGGGGTGTCCGGCCATGACAAACACTTCACAGTCCAAGTCATCGTCGCATCGGACCATTTTTGTCGCTGCAGGCGAGCGCGCGGCCCGGCCGAGGAAACCGTTGAACGTAATCGCTAACCATTCCAATCGGAATTTTTCAGATTTTCGCCTGTGACCAAACGATCGTCGTGACTGCCCAAGCTTTTGATTGCTGCAACGCGTAAGAGATTATCGCGCCGCAGTCTTGGAGATTCGCACTTTGATGAGCTTCACCAGCGCGCCTTTCTCGCTGGTGTAGGGCCGCTTTCGCGGCACGGCGGCGGATGTTTCGGTAAGGCGGGTCGTGAGCTTCGCCCCCACTAGCGCGAGCGACCATCCCAACGAAATGTTCGCCGCCATTCCCCCGCGCGCATAATCACCGCCTGGTCGCGGTCCGGGGTCTTGCAAAAAAGACCTGTGCGTACTGAAGGACCACCGATGACTCCCAGATCTTTGTTCGTTGCCTTGCTTGCGGGCTTTTTACTGCCTGGCGACCCACTCTTCGCGCAAATGCCCCCGGCTATCGCTGTACCCCACGAGAGGGCCATCGCAACTTTCCACGCCGAGGGTGCGCAGATTTACGAGTGCAAGCTCGATCCCGGTAGCAAACTTGTATGGCAATCGCGCGAGCCGATCGCGACGCTCATTCTTGATGGCAAGACAGTCGGGCTTCACTATGCCGGACCATATTGGCAGCACATCGATGGGAGCACCGTGCGGGGCAAGATGTTGGCCGCCGCGCCGGGCGCAACGTTCAACGATGTCCCATGGCTCAAATTCGAGGTCACCGAGCAGATCGGCAACGGAATCCTGTCGCGCATGAAAACCATCCAGCGCATCAACACCAAAGGTGGTGCGGCACAAGGATCATGCGAGGCCGTGGGCGCTTTTCGCAGCGTGCCGTATTCCGCGGATTATGTGTTCCTACGCTGACGAAATTTCTGTCGCCATCAACAAACTGAATGTCGCCTGATGCGATATGCGATGCATGCGGTCTGGCAACTCCGCTCATGCGTCCAAGTGCGTCTGTCAAAGTACATTTGTCCAAGCGCGTGACGCGTGTGCCCAAGTTTTTTGGTGAACGACCGGTTAGGTTGTTCAAATGATCATAGCGATGTTCGCGCTGACCGTTTTTCTCATCGGCGGGGTCTTAGGCCTTCGCTTCAAGGTTTTTGTGCTGGTGGCGCCGATCATTGTCGGCATTGCCGCGATTTTCATTATTGGCCTGGCGTTTGGAAGCAGTGCCGGCTTCACTCTATTCATTATATTTCTGGGCATCACCGCACTCCAGATGGGCTATGTCGCGGGGGCTGTCATTGGCTGTTTCGCCGTGAAGCCACGAGCCGAGAAAGAGTCGCCGAACATCGTTGCGGTGGCGCCGCGGCTTTATCGCCGCTCGCAGGGCTGATCGTGTCCGCACCTGAAGTGCAATTTATTGAGATCGATGCAATCTCGGTTTCCGCTCATTCCCGCGAAAGCGGGAATCCAGTGTTTTCTTGCTCTGGGTTCCCGCTTTCGCGGGGACGAGCGGGTAACAAATGGATTCAACTCAAGTGGATCAAACTCTAGGCCACGCTTCGCGTGGCGATCGCGACGCGGTAGTGGCGAACGCGATCTTCATCGACATCGACGCCAAGACCTGGCCGGTCGAGACTATCGACGGCGCCTTTGGCGGTCGGGATCGGCGAAGCGACGACATCTTCCGCAAGCCCCGTGTGCGTGAGCGTCAATCCCCAGGCAATATTGGGAATGACGGAGGCGGCGTGGAGCGCGGCGGCACAGGCAATGCTCGATTCCCCCGTCTTGCATGAAATATTGACGCTCATGTCGAGGCGGTCGCACAGGCTTGCGGCCTCGGTTACGGCGCGGATGCCGCCCAGCTTTATCGCCTTCAGGCTGACGCCGCGCGCGGCCTTGCACTCATGATGGCGGCGGATATCCTCGAGTGAATGAATGCCTTCGTCGGCGCCGAGTGCAATATCGGTTGCCGCCGCTACGGCGGCCATGCCGGCAAGATCATCGGCCGCGACAGGCTGCTCAAGGAAATCGAGTCCCGCTCCCTTGACCGCCGATACATAGGCAAGCGCCTGGCCGGTGCTGTAGCCCTGATTGGCATCGGCGGAAATCAGCATGCCGCTGCCCAGGATCTTGCAGATGGCGCGCGTACGCGCAGCATCGTTTTCCGGCATATCGATGCCGACCTTGATTTTGTAGGCGGTGACGCCGGCAGCCTTTTTCTCCTCCGCGTCGCGCAAGTCGCCCTGGTAATCGCCGCCGCCAATGACACCGAGCAAAGGCATGCGGCTGCGCATTTTCGCGCCAAGCAACGCATGCACCGGCTTTCCGCTCGCACGGCCGGCAAGATCATGCAGGGCAATTTCGACTGCGGCCTTGGCGCCGTGATTGCCGTACATGCGGACATGCATGGCGGAAAGCGCACCGGCAATGTCGGCGGCATCGCGGCCGCGCAGTGCAGCGCCGAGATAATGGACGCCAGCAACGATGCTCTCCAGCGTATCGCCGGTCATGACCGGCGCAGACGCCGCTTCACCCCAGCCGACCAGGCCGTTATCGGCTTCGATCCGCACCAATACATTGTCGGCGCGCCGAACTTCCTCGCCCGCCATGATGACGGCCTTGAGCATCGGCAGGCTGACGGGGATCGGCTCGATGGTTTTGATGTGCATGTCAGGTATCAGCAATCAGTGGTCGATAATCGAGCCGCTCGTCCCCGCGGAAGCGGGGACCCAAGGGCGCCAATCTCGATCTCATTTTTCTAGATTCCCGCTTTCGCGGGAATGAGCGGAAGCTGATCATTGAGTGCTATGTCCTGCAGCTACTCGATTTCCGCCCGGAGTTACAACTTCTGGATCCCCGCCTGGTCGATGATGCTCCGGAACAAATCGATTTCCTTGGTCACACGCGTCCAGGCCGCGTCCGCTCCCTTGGGCCGTACCTGGAAACCGGACGCGTACAGTTTCTCCTTCATTTCCTGAGTACCCAGTACCTTGAGCGTTTCGGTTTCCAGCCACTTGACGATTTCCGGCGGCGTCTTGGCAGGTGCAAGCAGCACAGTGTCGGTCGCGAAGACAAAATCCTTGTAGCCAGACTCGATCATGGTCGGGACGTCAGGCAAGTCCGGCCAGCGAGTTTCACCGGTCACCGCGAGGCAGC
>DATIWJ010000100.1:0-27985 GCA_035519415.1 Pseudolabrys sp. | reverse complement strand
TGGAACTGCGATCCATCTGCACCGGAGTGTTGTGGATGAATTCAGAAAGCGCGGACGAGTAGCCATAGCTTGCGGCCCGGAAGAAGGCGCCGTCGATCTCGCGCGTAATGGCACCTTGGTCGGCATCGCACATGCGCCCCGCGGTCTCAATCAGTGCATCCAGAACCGTCTGCAGATCAAATGTCGACCGGCTGATCACCTTGAGCACGTCGGCGGTGGCGGTCTGCTGCTGCAAGGACTCAGCCAGGTCACGCGTGCGCGTCTGCACTTCGTCGAACAGACGCACGTTCTCGATTGCAATCACAGCCTGGTCGGCAAACGTCTCGATCAGTTCGATCTGCTTGTCGGTGAACGGCTTTGGCGAACGGCGCATCAGCAGGACGACGCCGATCGGCGATCCTTCCCGCATTAGTGGGACCCCCAGCGTCGCGCGATGACCCGTCCGTTGTTGAGCATCGGGAGCGGCGTACTCCGTATCCGCGAGCACGTCCGGGATATGAACTGTCTTGCATTCTTGCAAAACGCGCCCGACCACGGTTGCGCGTCCCGGCAGCATCCGGATATTTTTCATGATGTATTCGGCGGTTTCCGGCGGCAAGCCGTAGCTTGTCGCCCAATAGTTGCCGTCGCCTTTCTGGCGAATGATACCGGCTATGTCCGCCTCGCTCAGCCGCGCCGCCGATTCAGTCAGCGTGTCGAGAACCGGCTGAAGATCAAATGTCGACCGGCTGATCACCTTAAGCACATCTGCGGTCGCGGTCTGCTGTTGCAGAGATTCGCGAAGCTCGCTGAGGAGGCGCGTGTTGTCTATGGCAATGACCGCCTGCGCGGCAAAATTGGCGGCCAGCTCGATTTGCTTCTCGGTAAACGGGCGGACCTCTTGGCGGAACATCGTGATCGATCCGATGAACTCATCGTTCTTGACCATTGGAGTGACGAGAAGCGTTCGGATGCCGACAAGCTCGACCCCGGCAACGACCATCTCATCACGCTCGAGGTAAGCCTGCTCCTTGCTCAGATCGAGAACGTGGACGATCTGTTTTGTCCGGGCCGCACGCATAATAGGGGCGTTCTGCGTGGGACGAAGTCTCCCGCGCCTGACCAGATCCACGATCGGTTCCGGCACGCCGAGCATTGCAACCGGCACCGCCACGCCGTCTTTGACCTGGAACACAAATCCAAACTGTGCCTCGCATAGCCGCGTCGCGTTCTCCAGCATGGCCTGGAACACCGGCTGAAGATCGCCGGGCGAGGCGCTGATAACCTTGAGCACCTCGGCCGTGGCCGTCTGCTGTTGATGGGATTCGCGCAGCTCGCGCGTGAGTCGCGCAACCGTGGCGTTCACGTCCTGGTCGGCGGGGCCTCGCCGACGCGGCGTCATTGCCCCGCGCGCGCGAGGCGCGCGCGGCTTGCGGCGCTTGGCCGCCACCTTGCCTTTCCGATTACGCCGCGCCATTGCCGCCCCCGAAGGTCGCTCTCCCCCAAGTTTTACTTAATCTTGCGGCCGATGCCCATAAATTCGACCTCAATAACCGCGCGGCGAAACGCCCGGTCAGCAGCCAAATTTCGCGATGTGCGGACTATTCGTCGTCTTCCTCTTCGCTCAACCGCTCAACCGAGACTACGCGTTCGTCCTCAGCGGTGTTGAGCACGATCACGCCCTGCGTCGAGCGTCCGGCGATGCGGATGCCTGACACCGGCGTGCGGATGAGTTTGCCGGCATCGGTGACCAGCATCACCTGATCCGCCTCCTCCACCGGGAACGATCCAACGATACGGCCGGTCTTTTTCGTCAATGACATGGCGACTATGCCTTTGCCGCCGCGGCCGGTGGTTCGATACTCATACGACGACGAGCGCTTGCCATAGCCGCGCTCGGAAACGGTGAGCACGAATTGCTCGGCCGCCGATAGTTCCACGTACCGCTTTTCGCCGAGCTCGATCGCGCCGATCGCCTCCTCGGCATCGGCCGCCGCCTCCTCCTCGCCGCCCCCGCGTCGTACGGCACTGGCGCGCTTGTGATAGGCAGCGCGCTCTTCCGCGGTCACGTCGACATGGCGCAGGATCGACAGCGAAATCACGTGATCCTTTTCGGCGAGCGTGATGCCACGCACGCCGCGCGACGTGCGGCCCTGGAACACACGCACCTCCGGCACCGCGAAGCGGATGCACTGGCCGCCATTGGCGGTGAGCAGGACGTCGTCCTTTTCGGTGCAGATCTGGACGTCGACGATCGCTTCGCCATCTTCCAGCTTCATGGCGATGATGCCCGACGGCCGCACTTCGACGAAATCGGAGAGCTTGTTGCGACGGACCGTGCCGCTGGTTGTGGCGAACATCACGTCGAGCTCGGCCCACGTCGCCTCATCCTCGGGCAGCGGCATGATGGTGGTGATGCTTTCGCCCTGCTGCAACGGAAGGATGTTGATCAGCGCCTTGCCGCGCGCCTGCGGCGCAGCGATCGGCAGCCGCCAGACCTTTTCCTTGTAGACCTTGCCGCGCGACGAGAAATACAGAATCGGCGCGTGTGTCGACGCGACGAACAGCCGCGACACGAAATCCTCTTCGCGCACCTGCATTCCACCGCGGCCCTTGCCGCCGCGGCGCTGCGCACGATAGGTCGAAAGCGGCACGCGCTTGATATAGCCCTGATGCGAAACGGTCACGACCATTTCCTCGCGCGTGATCAGGTCTTCCTCGTCCACGTGCCCGGTGGCCTCCGCAATTACGGTGCGGCGCGGCGTGGCGAATTCCTTTTTTACGTCGGCGAGCTCTTTTTTGATGATTGCCTGGATGCGCGCGCGCGAGCGCAAGATTTCCAGGTAGTCGGCAATTTCGGTCTTGAGCTTGTCGAGCTCCTGCTTGATCTCGTCGCGCCCGAGCGCGGTCAGTCGCTGCAGGCGCAGGTCGAGAATGGCCCTTGCCTGCTCGGCCGAGAGCTTGGTGGTGTTCTTCGGGCTCACCTTGTGGCGTGGATCATCGATGAGCATCACCATCGCCGCCACGTCCTTGGCCGGCCAGTCGCGCTTCATCAGGGCTTCTCGCGCCTCTTCCGGATTTTTGGAGGCCCGTATCAGCTTGATGAACTCGTCAATATTGGCGACCGCGATGGCAAGGCCGACCAGGACATGGGCGCGGTCGCGCGCCTTGCCAAGCAGGTGCTTGGTGCGGCGAGACACCACCTCTTCGCGGAAGGCGATAAAGGCGCTGAGCAGTTCCCTCAGCGTCATCACCAGCGGGCGGCCGCCGTCGAGCGCGACCATGTTGGCGCCGAATGACGATTGCAGTGGCGTGAAGCGATAGAGCTGATTGAGCACCACGTCGGGCACTGCCTCGCGCTTGAGCTCGACCACGACGCGGTAGCCCTGACGGTCGCTCTCATCGCGCAGATCTGCGACGCCATCGATCTTTTTGTCGCGCACCAGCTCGGCGATCCTTTCGACCATGGTCGCTTTGTTCACCTGGTACGGAATTTCCGTGATGATAAAGGCTTCGCGTTCCTTACGGATCGTTTCGGTCTCGACCTTGCCGCGCATGACAATCGAGCCGCGCCCCTCGGTATAGGCCGAGCGAATGCCGTCGCGGCCCAGAATGATACCGCCGGTCGGGAAATCCGGGCCGGGCACGATCTTGATCAGCTCCTCGATGGTCAGCGCCGGGTTATCGATGAGCGCAGTCGCCGCATCGATGACCTCGCCGAGATTGTGCGGCGGGATGTTCGTCGCCATGCCGACCGCGATTCCGCCGGCGCCATTGACCAGCAAGTTCGGAAAACGTGCCGGCAAAACCACCGGCTCTTTCTCGCTGCCGTCGTAGTTTTCCTGGAAGTCGACCGTGTCCTTGTCGATGTCGTCGAGCAAGGCCATCGCCGGTCGCGCCAGCCGGCATTCGGTGTAACGCATCGCCGCCGGCGGGTCGCCATCGACCGAACCGAAATTTCCCTGCCCGTCGATGAGCATCAGGCGCATGGAGAAATCCTGTGCCATGCGCACCAGCGCGTCATAGATCGCCTGGTCGCCGTGCGGGTGATATTTGCCCATCACGTCGCCGACCACGCGCGCCGATTTTACGTATTTCTTGTCGGGCGTGTGGCCCTGCTCGTTCATCGAGTGGAGAATGCGGCGATGCACGGGCTTGAGCCCGTCGCGCGCGTCCGGCAGTGCGCGCGACACGATCACGCTCATCGCGTAATCGAGATAGCTGCGCTTCATTTCCTCGGTGATCGAAACCGGGCGCACGTCGGAAGGTGGTGCGTCCCCCGATTTCGGAGGTTCGGTATCGGCCAAGACGTCGTCCTGCGTGGGTTTTTTCTTACAATTTCTCTAGCTGATTCAGGACCGCTTTGCCAACCGAAATACGGCCCTATACCGCCTAATATATATAATTATTTCAATATGTTGCAGGTATCTCCTGACCTTCGGAGTAACGCCATTTCTGCGCGCCAAAATGCCGCAAAAAGAGTCACCTTCCCCCTGCTCGTCCGCGCGAAAGCGGGGACCATTCTTTCGAGAACTGGACCGCCGCCTGCGCGGGGGTGAGCGGACGCTTGTGATACCGTGAGCGACACATGCCCGTCGAATTCATCATCTCGGCGTTCGTCACTTTGCTTGTCGTGGTCGACCCGATCGGCCTCGTCCCCTCGTTTATTGCAGCCACGAGTGGTTTACCTCAGCGCGCGCGGCATAGTGTTGCCTTGCGTTCCACGCTGATCGCCACTGCCATCCTCGCCGGCAGCGCGCTGATCGGCGACTGGTTGCTGCGCACATTGTCGATCGGCCTGCCGGCTTTTCGCATCGCCGGCGGTCTGCTGCTGTTCTCGATTGCCTCGGAAATGGTGTTCGGTGTGCGCATCGAGCGGCAGTCGCAGCAGGCGGAACAAGCCATCGAAGAACATGTGCGCAACGTCGCTGCTTTTCCGCTCGCCATTCCACTGATGGCGGGGCCCGGCGCCATCACCGCCAGTATTCTGCTCGCCGGACGCGCCGGCGGCGATTTCATGCAGCTGACGATCCTGCTCTTTGTCATCGTGGCCGTTCTTGTGATCTGCTACATCGTCTTCAGGCTCGCCGGGCGCATCTCAAAATGGCTCGGCGTCACCGCCAATGTTGTAATGTCGCGCCTGCTCGGCGTATTGCTCGCGGCACTCGCCGTGCAATTTGTCATCGATGGCGTGCGCGCCGCTTTGGCCGGTTAACTTGCCTGCTTGTCCCCTGGACCCCGCTTTCGCGAGGGTGAGCGGAGAATGGGGCAACGTCTTTCCGCGGAAGTTAAGGTGAGCAGAGAATGGAAAATGCGGAGTGATCACCTTGCTCCGCTCATTCCCGCGAAAGCGGGAATCCTTTACAGCTTGAGCCGCCTTCGCGGGGGTGGGCGGAGAATGGTGCGGACACAAACGTTTAGAATGGAATCTCGTCGTCCATGTCGTCGTTTTTGCTGCCGGCGGCAGCCATCGCGGGCCGCCGCTCGCGTGACGCGGTCGGGCCGGGCGAGCCGAAATCGCCGCTGTCAACACTCGCGCCGCTCCCGGCGCGGTCGAGCATGGTCAGCGCGGAATTGAAACCTTGCAGCACCACCTCGGTCGAATAACGGTCCTGCCCGTCTTTGTCCTGCCATTTGCGCGTTTGCAGGGCGCCTTCCAGATAAACCTTCGAGCCCTTTTTCAGGTACTGCTCGGCGATCTTGGCGAGGCCTGCGCTGAAGATCACGACGCGGTGCCACTCGGTCTTCTCGCGCCGCTCGCCGGTGTTCTTGTCGCGCCAGGTATCTGACGTCGCCACCCGCAAGTTGACGATCGGTCGGCCGTCCTGAGTGCGGCGTACTTCCGGATCGGCGCCCAGATTGCCGACGAGAATGACCTTGTTGACGCTGCCTGCCATGATGCTCTCCGCGTGGCGAATGACGTTCAGGCCACTTCAGCTGAAGCGGCCGACGCCCGCCGTTTGAAGGCCGCGTGCCGCACGCGCCCTTTGAAAAACGAAACTCACCCTAGTCCCCGCCAAACGAAGTGACCAAGGGCGGCATGCGCGTTTGCCCTTAATCCACAGAACTTCTCACGCCGCTGGTCCGTGGTCTGAACTCTTCGATATAATCATGTTCTTGTTATGTTCTAGGGCCTTTTCTCGCCCCGTGCAACGCCAATCGCTGTCGCGCCAACCCCACTGCAATACCTTATTAAGTAATTTCTTTGATCCTAGGGGCCTGATTCGCTTGATGAATTTCAAATATCTCGTGGCGTAAGCGCAGCGTTTGAGTCCGTAACTCCGCCGCAATAGCGGTCCCGTCGACCGCGACGTCCAGGAGATCACAATGATCCGGTTCATCCTCAGTCTGTGCGCATTGCTTTTCGCAGCGGTCTCATCGTCTTTCGCGGCGGATATGCCCGGGGGCGGCCGCTACCAGGACCCCGCCTATTTCGGGCCGGCGGCATTCAATTGGAGCGGGTTCTACCTCGGCCTCAACGGCGGATACGGCTGGGGCTCGTCAGACTGGAGCGGCAGCGTCGCGACCGGCTCCACCAGCCCCGGCGGCGGTCTGTTCGGCGGAACGGTCGGCTTCAACCTGCAAAGCGGCGCATTCGTCTACGGCGTGGAAGGTGACGTGGCCGGCAGCTGGATCAGAAGCTCCACCAGCACCGGTACGGGCTTTTGCAGTTTCCCCGGCTGCCAGATCCAGACCAGCTGGTTTGCCACCGCGCGCGGCCGCATCGGCTATGCCTTCGACCGCGTCCTCCTTTATGTGACCGCGGGCGGCGCCTTCGGCGATGTCCAGATGTCGACGGGCGGCCTGAGCGCGACCTCCACCAATGCCGGCTGGACCGCCGGTTTGGGCCTCGAATATGCATTTCTTGGCCCCTGGTCGGCGAAAGCTGAATATCTTTACGCCGATCTCGGCAGCGGCAGCTGCGGTCTTGCGATCTGCGGCGGCAGCACGACGGCGAGCTACACGGTCAACATCTTCCGCGTCGGCGTGAACTATAAGTTCTGGTAGCCGTCAAAGAGCTCATGGGCCGGCCATGCCCATCCCTGTCATGCGGATACTCATTTTGCCGTTCTGAGATCCTGGCGAAGGCGCTCGTACGCATCGAAAACAACATCTTTGCCGTACTTTCGCTCAAGCCGCCGGACGGTAAAATGGCCGCGCGCGACAGACTGGAAGTGGTCGATAAAAGCATAGTTGATTGCAGCTCCTCCGAGCGCACCTAAGACAGGAATCGTCTGCGCTGCGGCTTTTTGTGAAATGACGAACCCGAAGCGCGATGCGATCTGGGCAATCAAACGCACGAGCACGGGGCTACCTTCCTCAACGATGCCGCGCTCGGCAATGAAGCGCGCAGCTTCCGTAACGGAGGTCGCGAAAACCCCCCGCACAACAAAATAGCCCCCCTCCGCGGCATCATCGGCCTCAGTGCGGCCGCCCAGTCCAAAGACTTCAACGCATGACAGGCTGGCCTCCGGATCAGCGAGATCCTCACCTTCGCTCCGCGCGATGTCGAGAATTGACCGCAAGATGATGATGGTCGAAACGGGAAGTTCCAAAGGCAACGACAAGATTCCAAACGCCCCTCCGGCGGCACCGGAGGCAACCGCCAAAGCTCTATGCAGCATCTGCGAGCTTGCCTGAGACCCGCCCCGAATTGTGAGGAGCGCAACCTTGACGGCAGCTTCAAGGCTTTTTGTTGTGGCTATCGAGACAGCCTGCGAAGCGCCGGCGGGCAGAGCCCGACCCAATAGTTCGACAGGCTTACCGATCATGTTGGCAAGGCGCGCGGCGAGGCTGGCGTGCTCGAGCAACTGAACGGCGTTGCGCAGTTGATCGAGATCGCTTTGGTCCATCAATATGGATCCGCTACTCATTGCTTGAATGTATGGGGCCCCCAGTGCCACGCAACCAATGGCCAAAGCGGACGCTGGCTCGTCCAGGCTTCACAATTGTAAAGTGATTTCGCAGACAAGACCTTCTGGACGCCAGTCAAAACGTGTTTGCCCCGACTGCTGCGCGGTCATCCGTTCAATAATCCGTCCGCCGAAACCCTTGTGCGTCGGTTCTTGTATTTCAGGGCCGCCCGTCTCGGCCCAACGCAGGTGTAACTGTCCGTTCGCGTCGTTCGACCATTTCAGGTCGACCCGGCCGTTCGCCACAGACAAAGCTCCATACTTCGCTGCATTGGTCGCTAACTCGTGCAAGGTTATAGCGATGGCCTGAGCGGTGTTTGGCTCTAACAAGACTGGCGGGCCGTCGATGCACACGCGCCATTGGTTGTTCTCGGAATAAGGAGCAAGCTCCTGTGTCGCGATCGTCGATAGATCGGCACCGATCCAGCGCGTCTGGACAAATAAAGAATGGACATTGGCAAGCGCCCGGATGCGTCCTTCAATTGCCTGTTTTAAACCTTGGGATGTGTCGGACTGAGAAAGTGTTACAGTTGCCAGCACGGTCGCGAGCAGGTTCTTGCTTCGGTGCTCCGCTTCCCGAGCCAGCGTGGCGATTTGCTCCTGATTTCGCTTCTGCCCCGTGATATCCCTCGCGATCTTTGATGCCCCGATAATCCTGCCTTCCGCATTTTTCACGGGAGAAACGGTCAGCGAGACGAAGATCAGGCTGCCGTCCTTGCGTTGCCGAACCGTTTCGTAATGATCGATACGCTCGCCTCGCCGGATGCGCGTCAGAATTTCACGTTCTTCGCTTTGCCGGTCTCCCGGAATGACAATTGTGATGGGCTGGCCAATCGCCTCTTTGGCCGAGTAACCGAAGACATGCTCGGCGCCCTTATTCCAGCTGGTTATCAAGCCATCCAGATTCTTGCTTACAATTGCGTCGTCGCTTGTTTCAACGATCGAGGCAAGAGATCGCAATCGCTGTTCTGCGAGATGAGCTTCGGTCAGATTGCGTGTCACCGTTCCGTAGGCGATGACTTCACCGGACGAATTTTTGATCGGAAAGATATTGTAGAGGACCGGCACGAGTTGTCCCGTCGCGAAGCTACGGAAACTGAGCTCGCCCTCCCAGAAGCCCGTGTTTCTGACCGCTGGTAAAATTTCCCTGATAACTTTGGGTTGATCTTCAATCGCAAAATATTCAATGATGTTGGTTGACCGTACCGCCTCTAGGTCCGGCAACCCGACGAGTTTGCGGCCCGCCTCATTGACGAAAAGGGCCCTGCCTTGCAGATCGGCTACACCGATAAATTCGTGGGAGGCGGTAACAAGTGCCGCCAACAATCGAGCAATGTCATTCTCGCCGCTAGCTTCATCCAGCCCCCACGCCAATGCCGAAAATTCTTCGAGCGTCACGATAAACCCCAACTCACGACCACACTGCCTTGTAATTTTTCTTCTAATGGGAATTGTACCATTGGTCGACGCGGAGGTGCGCGGTATTCTACCGAGTCATTGGCTACCCTGGTATGGAAAGGGGCTAGGTGATGCGGTTGTGGCGCATCTTGAAGTCGCTGCCTGTAGCGCTGGCGGTTTCCGCTTGCGCGGAAAACGCCAATCACCTGCAGGCCTTCTATCTCGAGCGTTTTGCCAGCCCAAATCCGACGCTGGCAGAGTTCACGGTATGCCGCGGCTTCTACTGCGCCGAGAGATCGTACGCCACCATAAGCGAGGACCAGTGGCGGCGTGTCACCACAGTCTTCAAGCCGCGCGCGAAGAATGCTCAGCTTGAGCGGCAGCAAATCGCGCGCGGCGTGGCGCTGATCGGGCAGATCGTCGGCCCGCAGACCGGAACAGACGCCCACCAATGGACGCATGTGAAAATGTTCGTCATCCCTAATGGTGGCGATCTGACGCAACTCGATTGTGTCGACACGTCAGTCAACACGTGGACCTACATGACACTCATGGAGCGCAGCGGACTGTTCGCCTTCCATCGGGTAGCACCGCTTTCCTATGGCCCATTGCGCAACACCGCGGTACTACAGCAGATCAACGGCGGCTATTTCGCGATCGACGCGAGCTTGGTAGACGTTGGGGTGCCGCCCCCGATAATGCCGCTCGCGACGTGGTTGGCCTCTTGGCCTCCCGATCCGGCTGCGATCGAACGCGTGGATCGAGCGGACACGACCGTGAGCCAGCTCCGTCGTAACTGAAACTGGAATCAGAAATGCACGTTGGCTCCGCTGGCGCAGTGTCTTTCCTCGTAACTGCGTCTCAAGCAATCTTTCGTCTCTTCTGAGAGCGGACGGGGTGAGCGGCAGCTTGCTTCGACGTGTTCAGTGCCACGGCAGCGCGGATGAGTGCCTTTAATGCCCTTTCATCAATCTTGTCGCTCTCATGGAAGTCGATCGCACGTCTGGTATTGCCTTCGAGGCTGGAGTTGAAGAGACCTGAAGGGTCAGCCAACGAAGCGCCCCTTGCGAAGGTCATCTTCACGACATTCTTGTACGTCTCACCCGTGCAGATTATTCCGGCATGCGACCACACTGGAACCCCTCTCCACTTCCACTCCTCGACCACTTCGGGGTCGGCCTGTTTGACAAGACTTCGGACCCGAGCGAGCGTCTCGCCGCGCCAATCACCTAGCCCCTTGATTTTCGCGCCAATCAACTGAGAGGGAGACTCTCCCGCTTTTCCTTCTTTCGAGCCGCTCTTTATTTTCCTCATGGTTGCTGACTTTCTTTGTAATTGTTCATTGAACACCGCGAATGGCGCGTGCGCAGGGCCACAAACGGACATCCGCTCCGAGCGGAGGCCTCAAGACGTTATCGGACGAACAGCTGGCAGCGGGAAAGTGGCGAGTGCATTGATTTCCGCCGGGCGCGCCGACTTCAGCCTGCGGAGAAAGTTTGTCGTATCGTCGCCGTAGGCACGCCGACTTATTCCAAACAAAAGTACGCCGGATTCCCCACCCTTGCCTCTCAACGCCGCATAGCGATAGGCGTTCCACTCGACTGTGTCTTCGCCCTTGGGATCTTGCGTGCTGAGAATGAAATCAAGAATGATCTCGCCATTTGGATTCTTTAATGCGGCGAAATTGACGGTCGGATCGGTCAACTTGCGCTTGTTGAGCATACTGATCTGGGCAGCCACCGCACCGTTGACATCGACCCCCCGTACGGTTGCTTCGATTAACACCATCCGCTGGAAACGTTCGCTCGTCTGGCCCGCTGGCAGATATTCCTGTTTGTAATAGTTAGGCGTCGGGTGTGAACTCCACGACAACCGATAGCTTTCACCATTGAACACGATCGAATCCGGAAGCGACAGGCGATCAACAGCGCCGTCTGAACGCCCGATTCCGCCAATAAAAAGCAGCCCAGCGCCACCGAGAAGCGTGATGAACTCGCGCCGTCTCATTGCCTCCCCCCAACACCCAGACAACGCAATGCTAGCCGCTCAAGTCAGCACCGGGAATGGGGTCGGGCACGAGACGGGGCGGCGGCTCCGGTTCCGCCGCCCCTTTTTCACGCACGCTTATTTTTCTCCGGCTTAAAGACGTAGAGGCCCGTTGCCAAAGCTACGAGCCCTATGACTATGAGCGCGGCAATTGACATCGCATCCATTGCCAAGTCTCCCTAGATTGCATGGATACAAAAACATCATGCGCACCGATGAGACTGGTGTGCCTTGATCGAGATCAAACGCCCTGAGGAAGCGTGACACGTCGCCCATGTCCGCTTTGGCAGCTGAAAGCGGACATACTTTGAGTTTACGATCTATTTGGTGACGAAAGCCGCCGTTCGTGGCAGGACAATCCTGACTTCCGTGAATTCGCCGGGCTGTGTGTCGACCTCGATCGAGCCGCCGTGTTGTTTGACAATGATATCGTGACTTATGGAAAGGCCGAGGCCGGTCCCTTCTCCAGGCGGTTTGGTCGTAAAGAAGGGATTGAATATTTTGTCTCTGATTTCGGACGGAATGCCCATTCCATTGTCGCGAATCGTGATCTCCACGCGGTCGCCAAGATTTTTCGTTGCGGCAGTGAGGGTTGGCCTATAGGTCCCGCCGTCGAGCGGAGCCTTTTCTCTCGTCGCATAGACGCCGTTTGAAATCAGATTGAGTAGAACGCGCGTGATCTCCTGCGGGAAAACGTCAACCTCTCCGGCAAACGGGTCGAACGATTGCTCCACCATTATATTGAAATTCTGTTTCTCGGCGCGCGCGCCGTGATAGGCAAGTTTGAGACTTTCCTCGACAATCGTATTGATCGCGACAGCCCGCTGTTTTCCCGAGCCCTGATGGGAATGCAGTAACATGTTCTTGACGATCGCATCGGCGCGCTGGCCATGTTGAACAATCTTGTCGAGGTTGCTTCGCAACGTGTCCATCAATTCGGTGATCTCATTGGGTATTTTTTTGTCCGGGTTCAGGCCCTTCATAGCTTCCTGCAATTCGTCAACCAGTTCGGCAGAGACTCCCGAGAAATTATTGACGAAGTTGAGTGGGTTCTTGATCTCGTGCGCGATGCCGGCGGTGAGCTGACCAAGGGAAGCGAGTTTCTGGGTCTGGACGAGCCGATCCTGCGTTGCGCGCAGGTCGTCCAGCGACCTCGCAAGTTCCTGCGTACGCGAGCGCAATTCGTTGAGCAATCGCGCGTTCTCTATGGCGATGACGGCTTGCGCTGCAAAGTTTTGCACTAATTCTATCTGTTTTATTGTGAATGGCCGCACCTCTTGTCGATAGATGCCAATTGCCCCGACCAGGCTGTTTTCCTTGAGCATCGGCATCACTAAAAGCGTGCGGGCGCCCCCGAGCTCGACAACTTTACGCAATGGAGCGAAACCATCGATATAGGCCTTATCCGCTGTGATATCTTCAATATGGACCGGCTGCTTTGTTTTCGCGGCGCGACCAAGGGGAACCAGTGGACTGGCGGGGATCGGGTTCTCGCCCAGATACTCGGCCCAGGCAGTCGGCAGGTCCAAAGTGCCAACAGTCCGAAAGTGATTTTCAACGTGGTCGTAAAGAAACAACTGGGCAAACTTCGCTTCGCAGAAGCGTACGGCATTTTCCAGCATTGCATGGAATACTGATTTTAAATCACCAGGCGACGCACTGATAGCTCCCAACACGTCGGCAGTGGCCGTCTGCTGCTGAAGCGATTCGCGCAGTTCGCTAAGCAGCCGGGTGTTCTCGATCGCAATGACTGCCTGCGCGGCGAAGTTCTTGACCAGATTGATCTGCCTGTCTGTAAACGCCCGTACTTCCTGCCGATAGATGCTGATAACCCCGACCAGCTCATTCTTCTTGACCATCGGCACGGAAACAATCGTGCGATAGCCCCCGAGATCCGCTCCCGCGACCACGAATGGATCGCGCCGCCGGTAGGCTTCGCGCTTGGTGCTGTCGAGCACGTGAGCCACCCGTTTGGTGACCGCGGCCTGGCAGAGCGTGCTCTCCGGATCTGGCTGGATCAGCCGGTCCTTGCGGGCCTCGACGAATGCCGGCGGAGCGTTGTGGAACGCCGCAGCACGAAATGAATCGCCTTCGCGCAAATAGAGCGTACCAAACTTGGCGCCGCATATGCGTGTCGCGTTCGCCAGGATGGTCTGAAAAACAGGTTCAAGCCGCCCTGGCAAATTGCTGATGACATCGAGCACCTCGGCCGTTGCAGCCTGTTGTTCGAGCGCCTCGTCGCGCTCGCGTGTGAGGCGTTCCAGGAGCTGTTCCCGCGGGCGTTTTGTTGACGAGTTCGCGGCCGACGCTTTGCGCGCCTTGTTTTTGGTCGTACGGCGCCGCTTGACGCGCCGCTGTTTTTTACTGCGTCGCTGCATGTCCCCCTCCGCGCGCACGGAGTGACTTAATTCTATGCAATTGCCAGGTTTCCCGCCATGGACGAAAGGCGGACACTATTCGATCAGCCGGTCGATCAAGCTCCCGAAATCGAAGGGAGATTCGCTCTGGCGCGATCGTTTCGCACACGGTAGCGGAATGCGCATTTATTTTCCGAAGGAAAGGAACTATCCGGTGGAAAGACAATTGGGTGCTCCAGGGGGCCTAACTGGAGGGAGATACTCTTGCGCACACGCGTCATTCACCTCGTCAATCCGAAGACCGATTCCCTTACCACACGCCCGCTCTATCTGAATCGGGCATTGTATTCGCCTCTCGCCGGATTGCTTGCGGTGGCGGCTTGTATTCCACGCGACCAGTACGAGGTGGTGCTGACTGACGAAAATATCGAAGAAATCGATTTTGATCTAAAGGCCGACCTTGTCGGCATTTCAGCGATGACAAGTTACGTCAACCGCGGCTATGAGATCGCCGACCAGTTCCGCGCCAAGGGCATCCCGGTCGTCATGGGCGGCGTGCATCCAAGCTTCATGCCGCAGGAGGCGCTCAAGCACAGCGATGCGGTCGTCATCGGCGAGGTCGAGCTCGTGATCGATAAATTGATAGACGATCTCAAGCAGGGACAAATGCGGGGGACCTACAAGTCAAATACCCTGCACCCGATGGCTGGATTATCGATGCCTCGCTATGACCTTCTGAAGAAGCATCGCTACGTGAACAAGACCTTCGTCCAGACATCGCGCGGCTGCCATCAAGGCTGCACGTTCTGCGCAGAGCCGCTGATGAACGGATTGAAGTTTCGCTATCGGCCGGTCGACGAAGTGATCAACGAAATGGAGAATTGTGGTGCGCGCACCATCTCGATCAACGATGCCGATTTTTTCGGGACACCGGAGCGGCCGAAAGAGGTTATGCGGGCATTGAAGGGACGCAACATTCGATGGCAGGCCGGCGTTACATCCAAGCTTGCTCAAGACGATCGTATGCTCGAACTTGCCGCTGAAAGCGGCTGCACTCTTTTAAGCATTGGCTTTGAATCGATATCGCGCGACACGCTCAAGAGCGTGCACAAACATGTCAATCGGCCCGATACGTTCGCTGCTCTGGTCGAGAAGGTTCATTCTTATGGCATCATGGTGTTCGGGTTGTTCATGTATGGCTTCGACGGTGACGACCACGCGGTGTTTGACGACACCGTCAAATTCAATATCGACGCCAAATACGATGCCTGCGCCTATTCGACCCTGACGCCCTATCCCGGCACCTTGACCTGGTACGAGATGAAAAAGGCAAACCGGATCGTTTCCTTCGACTGGACGAAATACGACCAGGGTCACGTCGTCTATCGCCCGGCGCAAATGTCGGGAGACGACCTTCGTGTCGGAGTCGGCAGAGCTTACCAAAATTTCTATGCAGCATCCTCAATCGCCAATCGTTTCCCGCTGCATGGCAAACGCCATCGCGCCCAATGGCTCATCTATAATCTCTTCATGCGCAGAGGATCGCAGACCGAGAACATTCAATCGATCGCGGCGCCAACCGCCGAACCGGACGTTGCGCCGATGCCCCCGATCCTCCCGGTAAAGCGCGAGTGGCGCGCGGCCGTGCTTGAGGCAGCCGGACCCGGCCCGCATCTGAACTAGCTATCCACCGCAGCAAATAAAGTCGTTATTCAATTAAGCAGCGGGCATGTGCAGCGCACAAGCCGATGTCCGCTACGGGTCAGGAGCGGATATTCGCTATCCTTGCGCAAGCATGATTGGGAACGATGATGAAATCACTTATTGAGACCGCAGCACTGATCATGGGGGTGTGGTTCCGCTTTGTTTTGGTTCACATCCGCAATGTGCCGCTTGCCCAGCATCAAGCCGGGCATCGACGAACTCGATAAAGTAAGTGAACTATCCAACAGGCTGCAAAAAATGAGCAACTGGAATTTCTGGGCCGCAGGACTGATGGGCGTAACCGCGTTACTATCAGTGTGGATTGGATTTCTTGGATAAACCGGCCACCAGGTGTCGAAATAGGGCAATAGCGGACATTTCGCAGCGCAATCTCGTCTTATGACGATGATCCCCAGGGAGGCATCGTCGCGAGATTGGACGTTAAATCGGAAGTTCTTATTTGGCCGTCGACGTTACCATCTTCGTCGATGTCCACGCCGGACCATACGTCGGATTGCACCAGAATTCTGACGTTGGCATTTCGCGGCACGCGATTGTCGGCTTTGCAGCCGCCGCCTCCGCCGCTTTCCTGAACGACCGGCGTTGCGCGAATCGCGAAGCGGCGTTGGTCAAAAATCTTTTGGTTCCGGCTTCTTTCGACTCCTCCCGCTCCCCACGCGCCGATGCCGGATACCCTGGGGTTCTGCAGGTTCGTATCGACATCGAGGCCATTCGAGCATTTGCCGGACGGCCCAAACCAGCGACGGTCGACCTGGTTTTGAAAAAGATGCCATTGTCCGCTGTTATAGAAATCGACGGTTCCTTCGTGCGACCGCGATGCGCTTATCCAATTGTACGACACCAATTTTTCCTCGCGGAGGATACGGTTGACGAACCCGTTCCCGTAAACCCCTATCGCATAATGACTGCCGACCGTCTGACCGATGGCACGAAAATACTCGAGAACAGGGTCCACTGCGGCGTGGTTCACATTGAAGTCGACTCCGAAATAGATTGCCGATCCTTCGGGCTGCCCGACCAGCCTGGCCTGATCCAGCGCGGCCTTTGCATCGGCTGCGACTTCCGCCTTTGCCGAACGGGTATCCTCCAATCCCTTTAGAAATTTCTCCGGAAGGTTATTTCGATACTGGTAGAGAGAAACAATCGAAAGACCGTTTCTGATCAATATGGTCGGCTCGCGGACGCCGTCGACCATATTGCCGTCGGACGCCATGACCTTCTCGCGCAGACCCGGCTGGGGCTTTCGCGCAAAAAACCGCACGACGACCTTCACGTTCGCGGCAGACAACTTCGCCGCAACCTTTGCGGCATTGTTCGGAGTATCGATAATGGCAATACTTCCCGGATCGTTGGGTTGCCCAACGGCCGAATTGACCGGTACCAAAGCGCTGGCAAGCAGACCTTTGGTGAACGTTCTTCGCGATACGACCGACATTGCGGCCCCTGAAGAGCGGTTGCCTTATCACTCAACCTTTTTGCTGCGCTTTGACCTCGCCGAATTTGGCCAGCGCGCGATCGAATATATCATTGAAAAGCCACATCGAATCCAGTATTTCGCGCATGGTTGCCGATGTTTTTGCTCTGTCAGTCTTGCCGAAGGCAAACATGCTGTTGTTGCGCAAGTATCCCATGATTCGCGGCTCGGAAATCCTGTAATTAAGCAAGTTGCCCGAATTGAGCGCGGTTTTGGCCGGGCTGGGGATGATCTGGATAAGCTCGAAAAACCTCATTTGATCGATCGGGTCCGGCAAGGCCTTCATGATCGCCGGTATTTTCGGGAAAAGGTCCGCGTGCGCGTTCATGAGGCCGTTCCTCACGGCAGTCCAGTGATTGTACCTCTGATCTGAATTTCCGACCCGCGCCTCTTCCCTGTCGTCGCGAGCGTTCAGTCTGGGATCAAGGGCTGCGATGGACTTCTTGATTGCCGCCCATTTTTTCTGACCAATTTTGTCCTCGGACACCCCTGTCTGAAAACTTCCTTTGTAGGAATTCGAGCGCGCATTGCCTATGTTTTGATTGCCATCTGTCTCGGCGAAGAAGACGGCGAGGCTGATACGGCCCGCGACTTCGGCATGCGCGACATCGAGGCCCTTGATCCGCGCAATCGCGCTCCCAAGGTCGACAACGTCTTTAAATGGCGTATCGGATTTCTGCGCATTGGCGGGTGGCGCCTGCATGATGCGAAAAAGATTCTTGTACTCGTCGATGAGCGGCTCATTGTCAGCATCGAAATATGCCGGAGGAATTTTGTATTTATTCGGCCGCCCGATCCTGGACGGCAGTACGTCGGTAAGGTCTTTGTAGGCGCCCATCATGTTGACGCGCGCTAGATAGAGTGCCTGTCCCGGCACGTCAGGCAGTTTTTGATTCGCATTGATCTGTGCGCGCCGCTCGCTCAGGATCGATCTGAAGTCCTCAACCGATTTGTTATAGCCATTGAGCGCATCCGACTGTGATTTCGTCAGCGCCGTGGGCTGAGCAAGCGCGTTTGCGAGGCCGCAAAGTCCGGCCACCGCGAACAAACGGGCGCAATTCACGATCCGCACAGGTCTTCTGCTCTCAGGTTTCAGGCGCCGCATCAGTGCGTCAGTACGATGAAATCCGTATCATTTCCCGTCTCGTCGCTTATGCCGTAGTCGGAGATGATCAGCGAGGACCCCGGCGTCAGCAATTTATCGATTCGCTCGACGGCATCTTGCGGTATGTCGATGCGATTGAGGGCGGCGTTGGCTTGGGCGGGCGTCGACAGGACAGCCCTTTGTTTCGCCGGTCCTTTTTGCAATTTTGCCGAAGTTTTTTGACGAAGTGAAGGCTGCTCCGGGATCGATACGACAGTCCATCGAATTGCTGCGCCCTCGTTTGGAAATTCCATGGCGCTAAAAACGTGCGTTCCCATCGGCTCGTTTGGATTTTGAATGTCGGCCGGGACATCGAACAGCGGGGTAAAGCCCTGTCGCACGAAGAGCTTGCTCAACTTGCGGCTGACAAAGATGGATATTGGTGCAACCTTTTGCGGCGTCACCCCAGCGGCAGCGAAGTCGAGACCTTTCGCGTCCCCCTGCGCCTGAGCATTTGAAACGAGCGGCGCATGCGTTTCTGCTGCTTGGGTGGCACTGCCAGTTTCCGGTGAACCGATCGCGACTTTTGGCTTTGCGACAAAAAGGCGCGGATTATTGATCTCAACCGGCCGGATGTCATCGTGCGCGATAATCACGCGCGTGCCGCGCCTGGTGAGATGAAAGAGTCGAATGGCAAAGTCATTGGTCAAACGGATGCAGCCGTGGGATGCCGGATACCCGGGCAAGTTACCAGCGTGCAACGCTATCCCCGACCAGGTGATGCGCTGCATATAAGGCATGGGCGCGTCGCTATAGATATTAGAGCGATGCCACTTTTGCTTGCCGATGACGCTAAATACGCCGAGCGGCGTGGGATGATCCCTAACCCCCGTCGATACGGAAGAGCGTGCGATCAGGACGCCATCGTCATAAAGCGAGATCCGCTGATCCGCGATCGAGACAACGATCAGGAGCGGTCCCTTGGAAGCGTTCGGGACCTGAGAGTTCTTTGTTAGATCAGATCGTGTGCCCTTCCGGTGCTTGTGACTGAACACGTGCTTAATCGACCAAGCTCCATCCCGGTACCAGAACAGAGGCCTGGCATGAGCGCTCGCGCCCAAAAGCGTACTCATTACAACTGCAGCGAGGAACCAGCGCATAAATCTCTTCATCATGCATATTTAGAATATTTTGCAGCCCTGGTGTGTTCACAATGCAATGTTTCGGCTCATGCCGCCGCCTGCGGCGCAAAGCGATCCGGCACTTCGACAAGGCGCCGATTGGCAAGTCGGTTACCAGATTGCGGATCGTGGGTCGGCAAATATACCGTCGGACGAGATTGCGCGAAGCTCCTGATTGCACCCAGCGTCGCTCTGGACATACGCTCATCGGAAGTGACGCCGTCTACGCTGCCAGCAAGCATTAAGTTCTCATTGTAAGAAGTGTCGCCTGCAAGAAAGATCGTTGTATCGTCCTCCTGGACCAAGATCGAAACATGATCTGCGGTGTGACCTGGCGTGGCGACTGCGACAACATCTCCCGAATGAGTCAATCGCCGGCTGCGGGTGAACGAACCGTACGGTTCCGCCATGAGATTAAGGGGTGCCGGATCGAACCACGACGGCCACCGATTAGGAAGGTAACCGCGAACACGCCCGGCCCAACCGCTAGCCGTGCCAAGCTCGCCGGACGCGACGACGATTTCGCTATATGGGAAATGTGCAAGTCCACCGTCATGATCTATATGCAAATGGGTGAGAACGACTTTTTTCACATCACGCGGTCCGATGCCGAGTGCGCGCAATTGTGGGCCGACTTCTTCCTCTCTTTCAATACGAAACACAACTTCCCATCGCAAAAAGGGATGGTAAGACGCCGGAGTTTCAAGCAGATGAACGCCCTGTCCGGTGTCGACGACAATGACGCCGTCCGGGTGTTCGATCGCCCATGCATAGGTTGGTAGCCATTCGGTCCAGTTCCTGTCGGTATATACGGCGAGTTGTCGTCGAAGGCCGTGCCCATGACCCTCAACTTGAGCAGTTTTTATTTTAACGGTGCCCGTCTGGATTGCATGGATACGCATAGAAGATACTCCTGAAGCAGCGCCCCTCTCATGGCCCAAGCGCGAATTTCACCCGCAAGCAGATACCGATGGCAGGATATGTCCTCTGAGTTTCGACCGATTGCGCACTGATGTTGCTATCGCGCGATTTCGTGGTCATCGACCCAACAATAAATTCGCGATTGGGTTCCATAACCGAGCCGTGCACGGGAACCCATTCACCGCATTGTAAATTTAGACTGTCTTTTTCAATGTCCGAAACGGACATCAGGTCATTATTCGATTACTTCATCGGCGCGCAGGAGAAACAACTTTGGATCCGCCAGGCCGAGCGTCTTTGCCGTCGCGAGATTGATGACAAGCTCGAATTTGGTGGGCTGCTCGACCGGAATATCGCCGGGCTTCGGCGGCCTTCCGACCAACGATACTCGATTGCGACGGTACGCCCTCGACCCATCCGAGTTCGCCCAGCCGAGCCGCAAAAGCAGCCGCCCACGGAGCACAGCCCGAAGCCCTCGCACCCAGAAATCCAATAGTAGGAAGCTTGCTCGTCTGTTGCGCGGACGTCCTCATGGGCCACGTTGCCGTGGCACCAACGACAAGCGTGATGAACTCGCGACGTCTCATCCTTTCCCCCCCGGGAAAAGGCATCCTAACGACTTAAATTGCAATATTGGAAGGGCTCAGGTTGCGTCAAAAACAGACAATTGGCGAACACTGACCACGACCCTTTACTGAATGAGGGCCGCCAACGCACTCGCTACATCAATCGACATGACCGAGATCTGAGCCATTACGAATGCCTGCCCTTGTGTCGTAGTCAGGCTGTTTATTTCGTCGGTCGTGAGTCCGGCAATGGCGCTCGTGCTCAGACCGGGTATGCCACTCGTGCTCGACAATGCACTAAAGTTGGTCGTCGTCATTCCGGCGATCTGAGCGCTCGTGAAGCCGCCGGCCTGCGTTGTCGTGAGCGCCGCGATTTCGGTCGTTGTCAGGCTGTTCACCCCGGCCACCGTCAGCGCGCCGATTTCTGCCGCGGTCAGTGTGCCGACCTGGGTCGAGGTCAGGTTGGTGATGGTGGTGGTGTTAAGCCCGACCACCTGGACCGGCAACAGCAGCGCGACCACCAACGCGTCAAGATTACTTGTCGACAAGGCATTGAGTTGCGCCCAATACAGGCCCTGCACCTGCGCCGTGGTCAGGGCCGCTACCTGCGTTGTGGTGAGGTTGTTGAGCACCGTCGTGCTCAACGAGCCGATCTGGGCGGCGGTCAGCGCGTTGGCCTGCGTGGTCGAGAGGCCCTGCAGTTCGGTCGTGGTCAGCTGATCGATCTGGCTGGCATTCAGTGCCGCCACCTCAGTGGCCGCCAGCGCCGCCACCTGCGTCGTCGTCAGATCGCCGATCACCGTTGTGCTCAAGCCGGCCGTCTGCCCGGTGCCGAGCTTGCTGACGTCAAGCGCACCCAGGTTGTCGATTGATAACGCATTGAGCTGGCTCGTGGTCAGGCCCTGCACCTGCGCCGTGGTCAGGGCCGCCACCTGTGTGGTGGTGAGATTGTTGAGTACCGTTGTGCTCAATGAGCCGATCTGGGTCGCGGTTAGCGCGTTGGCCTGCGTGGTCGACAGGTTCTGCAGCTCGTCTAATGACAGTGCGCCGATTTCGTTTGCGGTGAGCGCGCTCACCTGCGTCGACGTCAGCTCGGTGATCTGGGTGGTGGTGAAAGCCTGTATCTGCGCCTCGAGGAGACCACTCAGGGTCGTCGAGGAGATCGCCTGGAGCTGCGTCTCAGCCAGGTATTGCAGAGCGGTCGATGTGAGCGCATTGACCTGATCCGCATTCAAGACAGCCAACTGGGTCGTGGCAAAAGCCGCAATGCTGGTGGTTTTCAGCGAGCTGAAGGTTGTCGTTGAAAGGCCGGCGATTTTTGCGGCGCTGATGAAGGGAATAACAGACATTTAGTTAACCCACTCCGACCGACTGGCGCGGTCCCGCCGCAGGACGGATGCACGAATGTCGAGATGGATGGAGTTTCACACTGATGCATTTATTGATTCTGACCACTTTTTGGGTTTGGATTTTGATAGTTAAAGCGTTCGAAATATTCCGCTCAATTCAATCGCCCGGATTAGGATTTCGTTTAAGCCTGATGTCCGTTTTGCCCGCGAAAGCGGGCATTTGAGCGTGATTGGAATGTCCGCTAAGGGCTGCCGGCTCAAGCGGACGACGATTGGCGCGGTTGCCACAAAGCGGGCGCTCAACACTTTGGTTAGCAAAAAATCCCGGAAGATTACTCCGGGGTTCTACAAACAATGTAGCGCTTATTTAGTCTGATCCTTCTTGGCCTTGGCTTTTTTGTTTTCAGCTTGCAACCGATCACAGGGGACGTTTCTTCCGTCTGTCGTATAGCATTTCTGAATGACACTTCCGAGTTTTCGAGCTGATTGCGCAGAGGCTGTGTCTGAAATCAACATCGGTGTCAACATAATGCCAATTGCAACCGCGTATAGACCGATGGGCAAGAGTTTATACTTCATCGTTTTCCCCGTTCATTGAGTTTGATTTTGTTGTTCCGCCAGCCAAGAAAGTATAACCACAATGATCGCAGCTTAAGTCAGCCGCATTGACCTATCTGGAGCTGAGATCTCCGCTTTGGGTCATGTGTGGAGGGCGCCTTGGCAAGAACTTTCTGACGCTTTGCAGCATTGGTCGGGTGCGGTCATGTGTCCGGCCTGTTTGTGCGGCGGGTTAGGCCGCTGGCCCTAATGCTCTGCGCGGGTCGGGTCCCAATCAAAAACACGCATTCAAAGATGCGTTGACCCAAACGGGTTCTACCGAATCCCCGGAACGACCGTGTCTGCATTACGTCGTCATGCCCTCGCCAATCCCTTCAAAGTTTCAACGCCGTCATCGTTGCCTGGTCTCACCTCCTTGTCGCTCTCGCTTCACGCAATCACCCTATGGCACTTCGATGCCTCAGAGGGGGCGCCGTCCACAGCATCAAAAGCGGACATCGCGACACCTATTGAATCGTCTCGGTGGCGGTCGCGAGAAGTGTGGGCGGCACAGTTAAACCAAGCGCCTTGGCTGTCTTGAGGTTAATAACCAATTCAAATTTGGTGGGCGCCTGTACCGGAAGGTCGGCCGGCTTTTCACCCCTGAGAATGCGGTCGACGTACCCGGCGGCAAGTCGGTACAGTTCGATACGATCAGACCCATAGGAAATCAGGCCGCCCGCGGCAGCGTAGAACCGCTCGTAGTAGACCGCGGGCAGCTTGTAACGCGCTGCGAGCGCAATGATCAGATCGCGATGCAAGATCGACAGACCGCTTCCGGTCAGGATCAGGCCGCCGTTTGGAGAACGTGCAAACGCAGCGATGGTGCGCTCCATATCGCCAGCCTCGCGCATATTGACCGGTACTACGTCAATCTTGAGCGATGGCGCCACCGCCTGGATGGCTGCAAACTGCCCAGTTCCCGAAACCAGATTGGCATCTCTCAGCACCGCCACCCGCGTAGTGGTCGGTGCGATCTGCTTGAGCAACTCCAGCCATTTCCCGGCCAGACTGTACTCATACAAGAGGAAACCTGTGGCATTGCCACCAGGCCGCGCAAGGCTCTCGATGAAGCCGGCGCCGACTGGATCGACAACAGTTGCGAACACGATCGGCACAGTACGGCTTGCCTGCAGCATCGGGCCTGTCGTCGATGTGCCGCCAGACAGGATGACGTCGGGTGCCAGTGCGGCTAACTCCGCCGTGTGTTGGCGAATTTTGGCAGCATTGGGCGTAGCCCAGTGAATGTCGACGCGCATATTGCGGCCGATGGTCCACCCCAATTGCGCGAGCGCCTGCAGGAACGCCGCCAACCAAATTTGAACCTCTGCATCATCTGCGGCTGCGGGAAGGATCACTCCGATACGTCTTACCCGCTCATCCTGTTGCGCGCCGGCCGTGACCGACCAGGCGGTCGCCGCGCCGCCAAGGATGAATTCACGCCGCCTCATCTCCGCCCCCAAAGCTCAATGGATAGTAACGCCTGAAACTGGAAAGTCTTCAACCCTGCTTCATCACGCGCGTAGGTGGCGTGTCGGGCGGCAGAGTGACCCATGGGTGGCGGCACTCCTCCCACACCGCGATCGTCGGTGCCGGGAAGGTCGGATCGGAGAAAGCGCCGATGGCGACGGCGACGTAGCCCGGGAAGCCTTCGCCCGTCCAATACACCGTGGAGCCACACACCGGACAGAAGCGGAACGTCAGCGCATTGCCGCTTGCGGCTGTGCGCGTCCACTCCGTCACCGTGCCGGCGAAGGTGATCTGGTCGCTGGCAAAGCGCGCCTGGTTGCTGAGCACGGCACCGGTGCGCCGCTGGCACTCGAAGCAGTGGCACATGGAGATGCGCACAGGCTCGCCTTCAATCGTGAGGTGGAGCTGGCCGCAATTGCAGGCGGCGTGTCGGGTGGTCATGGGTTTTCGAACGCTCCTCGTGCAGGCGTCATCGGTACTACTGGGCTGCTATAAATGCCGATCGCGACGTGGCTTCGACGTAACCATCGCGAGTTTGCGGGATTTTGATTCCAAGAACTCTGGACGCCACAAGTGTCCGTAGAACCTGCGCGGTTCCTCCGGCGATAGAAAACATGCGAGCATCGCGAACCATCCGCTCCAGCGGATAATCTCGAGAGTAGCCGCGAGCACCAAAAAGCTGGAGAGCTTGATTGGTGACCGTGTTCGCCATTTCCGAAGCAATGATTTTTCCTTGCGCCGCGAGAAGAGGGTCAGGAAATGGATTTGCGCTGAGGGCCGCCTGATGAAGACTGAGTCTGGAGGCATTGAGGGCGATCGCCATATCCGCCAACATCCATTGAAGGCCCTGAAATTCGGCTATCGGTCGTCCAAATTGCTTGCGCTCCTTGGTAAACGCCAAGGCCAAATCAAACGCGCCCTGAGCTAGACCGAGCGCCACCGTCCCTGCGCCAACTCGCTGGCTGTTGTACGCATTGATGAGATCGGCAAAGCCGCTGCGAAGCCCGCGACCCGGTAAAAGAAGCATGTCCTCCGAGATTTCGAGATTCTCAAAGACAAGCTCTGTCTCTGGAATACCGCGCAAGCCCATGGCCGGCTCTCGCTTGCCGACGATCAATCCGGGCGTACCACCAAGCGCAATAAAACCGCCTATGCCCTGCTCTTCCCCGCGCTCGTCAAAAACACGCGCAAAGATGAGATGGAATTTAGAAACACCCCCACCGGTGATCCAGTGCTTCTTGCCGTTGATGATGTACGTATTGCCGTGCTTGTCAGCCCGCGTGGTCATCTCCGTCGCAGCGGAGCCAGCATTTGGCTCAGTGATGCAGATCGCCGGTTTGTCACCGGAAAGAACGTGATCAGCGGCGAGACGTTTTTGCTTTTCAGACCCATACTGCATCACTGCAGAAATGGCCCCCATGTTTGCTTCTACGACGATGCGCCCGGTTGCACCGCAGACCCGCGCTATCTCTTCGATGATCAGCGTGGCCTCGAAAAAGCTTCCGCCCCGACCACCGTAATTCGTCGGAATAGTATATCCCATAAACCCGGCTGCCTTGAGAGCAGCAATATTCTCGAAAGGGTATGCTTCGGAGCGATCGATTTCAGCGGCACGTCCCGCGAATTCCGACCGGGCTAGCTCTCGAGCCGTCCCCTGAAGCCTGCGTTGCTCAGGCGATAATCTAAAATCCATGACAAACGGCCTCCGTCCGCCAGATCGGACTGATTTTCGGCATTTGGGCTTTCAGTGTGCCCCGCAAATAGCCTCTTCATTCACGCCACCTTGCGCGGCTCAATGGTCGAGCAGAAATCGAAGAGGATTTCGGCAAGCCGGCGGGTTGCAGGGCTTGCATCATCAGCGGCGGCCAGCACGACTTCCGTGTTTGTTATTGTTGGAAATCCGTCCCTGGTTTTAAGCACGCGATGTTCGGGCAGGATCGCGATCTCGGGCAGAATGCTGACGCCGAGACCAACAGAGACCGCCGCTTGGATGCCGGCGAGATTGTGACTTGTATATGCAATGTGCCAGGCACGCCCGGCCGCTTCGACGGCATGGATCATGCGATTGCGATAGAGGCAGCCTTGGTCGGCCATCACGAGCGGCAGTGGATCGCGGTGATAATCGATCGGATGCTGCTTGCTGGTGACCCAGTGCAAACGCTCGGGCCAGGACGCGATTCCGCCTCTCTCGCCGGCTTCGCGTTTGAACAGCGCCAGATCGAGCTCTCCGCGCTCCAGCGCACGGCGTGACTGCATGCTGAGGCCGCAACGCACGTCCAGGCGGAGGCCCGGGCGAGAACGGACGAAGTCCGACAGCAACTCAGTCAACCGATAGGCCGCGAAATCCTCCGGAACGCCGACCCGCACGACCCCCTCGCTCGCTGGTCGTGTGATCGCCTCACGCGCTTCCTGCTCGAGCGCCAAAATCCTTCGCGCGTAGGCAACAAGCCGCTCACCTTCCTCAGTGGGTGTGGCCTGCTTTCCGTTCCGATGCAGTAGCGGGTACCCGAGATTTTCTTCCAGCCGCCTGATCTGCTGGCTCACCGTCGACTGGGTGCGATGGACCCGCTCGCCCGCGCGCGTGAACCCGCCGGTATCGACGACCGAGACAAAGCTGCGAAGAAGATCGAGGTCGAGCATGGCTGCACCATTCGTTTTTCCACTTAAAATCATTTTATCATTTAATTTCCAAATATCAACGGGTGGGCCTATCTCAGGTTCGGCAAAGGAATCAAATATGCAAACCTCAAATGTAGCCCTGCCGTCACAATCGCAACCCATCCCGCTGCCGTTCTTGATCGCGGCGTTCTGCCTGCTGTGGTCGTCCGCGTTCGCTGTGGCCAAGGTCGGAATGGCGGACAGCCCTCCCCTTCTTCTCCTCGTGATGCGGTTTCTGGGAGCCGGCATTCTGATCTTCGCCGTTGCCGCGATCCGCCGCTCACCGTGGAATCTGAGCCGACGCGATGTCCTTGTCTTTGCCGTACTCGGGGTGGTCAACCAGGCGACGTTTCTGGGCCTTGGCTATGTCGGCATGTACAGCATCTCGTCGGGCCTCTCAGCGCTTGTGGTCAGCGCCAACCCGGTGCTGACTGCGGTCATGGCCGCGTGGTTTCTCAACGAGCGGCTGACGTGGCGAAAGGCAGCGGGCCTCTTGCTCGGCGTGATCGGCGTTGCCTTCGTGGTCGAAAGCCGTATCGCCGGCGGCGTTGACCATTCCGTCGGTATCGCCTTCACGATCGCGGCCCTGCTCTCGCTTGTTATCGGCACAATCTTGTTCAAAAAATTCGCACCCGCTCATGGGCACTGGATCGGCAACGGCGTGCAGAGTCTATCGGCCGGGCTTACCACGTTGCCTTTCGCGCTGACCTTTGAAAATGTCGGAGACATTGTGCCGAGCGCGCGGCTGCTTGCGGCCGTTGCCTATCTCGCCATATTCGTCTCGGTGTTCGCCTATCTGCTCTGGTTTCACATGCTCACGGTGTCGGGCGCCACCGCGGCAAGTTCCTATCACTTCATGATGCCGCCGCTCGGATTGCTGTTCGGCTGGCTTCTGCTCGGAGAGCATGTCGCGCTCACCGACATCGTCGGCATAGTGCCGGTCGCCCTCGGCATCTATCTCGTCACTCGTCTACCATCGTCACGAGATCATCGATCGACGCACGATCTAAAATTCGATGCCCGCGCTGCGAGCCACCACACCATGGGAAGCCTTGCCCCGCGTGTCGTGCACTCTAATCATCGGGTCCGCTGAGCGTACATCGCATCCTCGTCATGTCCCATTACCGTGGTGGTCTCAACCGGTCGACGCAACACTCTATCCTGAAAGGGAAAGAAGTGTATGGCGATGCGTCGAGGATATTTTCGAGGCTTCACTGCGGCGGAGAAAACAGAGCTTTGGGATCGCTGGCAGGGCGGGGAGTCGCTG
>DATIWJ010000099.1:0-23320 GCA_035519415.1 Pseudolabrys sp. | reverse complement strand
TTGCGCGAGTTGCAGACCGGTGATCGCCGCCATCCGGCGATTGTCAAAGATGACAATCATGCCGCGCACCCGGTGCTCGACCGCATCGATCAGGATCTGCGGATTCATCATGAAAGAGCCGTCGCCGGAAAAGGCGACGCCATAGCGCGGCTTGTCAGCAAGCGCCGAAGCGAGCAGCGCACTCGCCGCAAAACCCATGTAGGACGCGCCGGCCTCGGTGAAGGTATCGCCGGTCCTGTCATCTTCGACAATCTGGAAGCCATTGGCTTGCACATCGCCGGCGTCGAAGTACTTGGCGGCGCCAATCTGCTTTGCGAAATCGGCAACGATTTTTATCGCCGCCGGTTGCGATAGCACCGGCCGTTGCCAGACCTCATCGCGCAGAGGCGGAGACTCAAAGCGTTTGCGTTTGTAAGCCGCCCATTCGCCTTTTTTATCGGTGCATTCTTTCAGCCAGGCCTTTTTGTTTGTACCAGGTTTTGCCAGCTTGGCAGCAAGCCGATCGGCGACGGCGGAGATATCGCCGATCAGCGCAACGGTCTTGTTGTAGTGCAGCGCATCAGCCAGATCGCCGTTGATATTGATCACGGCATGCGCATTCTTGTAGCCAATCCCGGAACAATCGGCCTGACAGACCGCGCGTGAACCGATGACAATCAGCAGCTCGGCCTCGGTCATTGCATAATTGCCGCTGATCGAACCTTTGGAGCCACCGACGTGCATGTTCTGCGGATGCGCATCGGGCAGAACGCCGGTTGAACCCGGCGACAGCACTACAGCCGCGCCTGCCGCCTCGGCCAGACGCCGCACCGCCGCATCGTGACCGCGTGTGCCGCCGCCGGCCTTGATCGCGACTTTTGCCGCCTTGGCGATCATGGCGGCCGCCTGTTCGACCATCGCATCGTCGGCGGGTGCAAGCTTCGGCACCTCCGGCCGCGCCGGCAGGGATGCAAGGTTGATCGAGACCTTCGCGGGCTGCGTATTGAGCGGCAACAGCAGGTAGAACGGTCCAGCAAAATAAGGATGATTCACGCACACGGCCCCGCGGCGCAGCGCGTCCCGCAGGCCTTCCGGTGTGTGCAGGACGTATGACTGTCCCATGATCGCCGTCATCCGCCCGAACAGGCCCTGCTCTTCCTTCGGCACTTGCTGCATGTTGTAGCCTTCGCCGAAGGTCGTCTCGTCGCCATAGATATGGTAGACGCCGACGCCATTTGACGCGGCGGCCAGCGAGCCGGCGAAAGCCTGCATCGCGCCAGGGCCGATCGAGGTCACGACGGCCGAGAGCTCTCCGTATTGCCAGCGCAACGCCGTCGCGGCGTGCGCCATCTCCACCTCATTGCGGCAATTGACGGTGCGGGTCGCGCCTTCGTCCTCATAGATACGAAGCACCTCGCCGAGGTCAGTGGAGCCGTGACCAAAAATGGCAAAGTATTTTCTCACGCCCTGCTTGAGCAGGCCAAGCACAAGCGCTTCCGACAGCGTGCTTTCGATGAGCTTTGGCAAGCCTTTGGCCAGAGCCCGTTCAAGGCCGCCGGCTTTGACGATCGCACGGGCGCGCTCGCGCACCCGGCGGTCGCTGTCGGCACGCGTGAGCATCAGTTGGTCTTCTCCGCGGCTGCCTTCAGGACCGGGTTCCAGCGGGCGATGTCGGACTTGAGCAGATTAGCGAGATAGGCCGGGCCACGTTCGGACTTGGGCGGCACCGTGCCGCCAAGTTCGAGCAGGCGCTTGGCGACAGCCGGGTCATCAAGCGCCTTGTTAAGCGCGTCGCTGAGCTTGTCGACCACCGGCTTCGGTGTGTCCTTCGGCGCGAAGATCGCGCTCCAGATGTTGATCTGAAAATCCTTCGCGCCCACTTCCTTGGCGGAGGGAACGTCGGAAATTGCGGGCGAGCGACTGTTGCCGGAAACGACATAGGCTTTCACCGTCCCACCGCGGACGGCGCCCTGCACGCTCACAACTTGCTCGCAGAAGAAATCGACGTGGCCACCGATGACGTCGTTGAGCGCCGGGCCGGTACCACGGTAGGCGACCAGATTTGGCTTCAGGCCCAGCTCAGATGTGAAAAGCAGGCAGGCCATGTGCGAGGATGAGCCGACGCCACCGTGCGCCTGCTTCACGCTGTCACCATTCTTTTTCAGATAGGCGACGAATTCCTTGAAGTCCTTGGCTGGAAAATCCTTTCGTGCAACGACCACTGCGGGTGCATTTGCCGTCAATCCGATCGGCTCGAAGTCCTTGGTCGAGTCGTATTTCAGATTGGCATAGAGCGCCGGCGCCGATACATGCGATCCCATGCTGGCGGCGAGCAGTGTGTAACCGTCGTGCTCCGATCCCGCAACGCGCGCTGTGCCGATTGTCCCGCCCGCGCCGCCCACATTTTCGATTACTATGTTCTGACCGAGCGCCTTGCTCATCCCCTCAGCCATGATGCGCGCCACCACATCGCTCGGTCCGCCGGCCGGATAGGGAACGACCATCGTGATCGGACGCGTCGGATAATTCTGTGCCAATGCCGGTAAGCCGGTAACCGTGACGATCAAGGCAAACAGACTCGCGCAAATTTTTCTCATGAATTCCTCCACACCTTGCGTCTACTCGGCGGCCTGCGCCGCCATTCGGGCTTCTTGACGTTCCTTTTCCTTGATCGCCATCAGAACCTTTTCCGGCGTTGCCGGCAACGCGGTGATACGCACGCCGACCGCGTCATATATTGCATTCATGATCGCCGGGATCGTCGGTACCATCGCCGGTTCGCCAATGCCTTTGACGCCGAGCGGTCCAATCGGATCGGGATCTTCGATGATGATCGAATTAACCCGCGGCACGTCGAGCGCCGTCGGCAAAATATATTTCGCAAAGCCCGACGTGCTGGTATGGCCGTCGTCGAGTTTGTAGTCCTCCATCAGCCCCTGACCGAGCGCCTGCACGATGCCGCCCTCGATCTGGCCTTCGACGCCCTGTGGATTGACGGCTCGACCAACGTCGTGCGCGGCCCAGATGCCGAGCACCTGCACCTCACCGGTCACAGTATCGACCTCGACTTCGGCCACCTGAGCGCCGAACACATAGGCCTGCCAGGGCCGGCCGGAACCGTCGACCGGATCGAGGCCCGTTGTGTCGGTGCCGAAACTTGCCGAGCCGACCGGCACCACGCCGCGATTTTTCGCGGTGTGCACGGCGTCGCCCATCGTCACACGATAATTGGTGTTCTCTGCCCAGACTTCGCCATTGCCGGTGCGGATGGTCTCGGCATCGACGTCCCAGACGTCAGCCATCACCTCGACCAGCCGCTTGCGCGCCTCGCGCGAGGCGAGCGCCACCGCGTTGCCGATCATGTAAGTTTGCCGGCTCGCACCCGCATGCGAGGCTTCTGGAGCGCGTGCGGTGTCGTTGTCGCCAATCACGACATGCTCTGGCTCTACACCCATCTCATGCGCCGCGATTTGCGCCAGCACCGTGAGAATGCCCTCGCCGATCTCGGTAACACCGGTCACGACCTTGGCGCTGCCGCCGTCATCGATTTCGGCCCAGGCGGCGGCGCGGTCGATTACCGCGGTACGCGCGATGCCGTACCAGCAGGCCGCCATTCCTCGTCCGCGCTTGCGTGCCATGCGCCTACTCCGCCGCTTCCTGGTTTTTGTCGCCCGCAAAGCGCGCGCCGAGTGCGCATGGTGGACGGATGTCCGCACGGTTGAGATCACCACGTTTTTCACCGCGCGAACTGGGCGCGCCGGTCTCCCAGCCAGACGCCGATTCAAGCGCGTCGAGCGCGCGGGTCAGACTGACAGAGCCGAGCCTCGCTCTGGTGTGTGTGATTGCACCATCGCGCATGGCGTTGATGCGGCGGATATCGAACGGATCGAATCCAAGCCGTTCGGCGCAGATATCGAGATGGGATTCAGTCGCAAACGCCGTCTGCAGCGCACCGAAGGAGCGGAACGCGCCAGAGGGTGTGTTGTTGGTGTAGACGCCGTAGGTATCAACCTTGACGTTGGGGATAACGTAAGGGCCGGCCGCCAGGATCGCCGCCTTGCGCATGACGCCTTCAGTCGACAAGCCATACGCGCCACCATCGCAGATCATTTTCATCGCCAGCGCGCGGATGCGGCCGTCGCGCATCAGCCCCATGCGCAGCGTCGTACGGGACGGGTGGCGCTTGGCGGTGGAAATGATCGATTCCTCGCGCGTGAATACCAGCCGCACCGGGCGCTGCGTCTTCATCGCGAGCAGTGCCAGCATCCCCTGGTAGATCATGTCCTCCTTGCCGCCGAAGCCGCCGCCAACCGCGCTCATGATAAAACGCACCTTGCTGATCGGCTTGGCGATGATGCGGGCCAGCATATGGCGATGATGGGTCACATTCTGGTCCGGCGACACGATTGTCACGACACCGTCGTGATCGACGTAGGCCAGACCGGCTTCCGGCTCGAGATAGGCGTGCTCGATCGCCTGGGTCGAATAGGTCTCCTCGACGACCAAATCGCTTTCGGAGAAGCCCTTATCCACGTCGCCGACGCGGATCGGAATATGCTTCGTGATGTTATCAGGCGCATAGTCATGCAGGACTGGCGCCCCAGGCCGCATAGCTTCGTCCGGATCGAATACGGCAGGCAGGGGCTCGTAGCTGACCCTGATCGCGGCAATCGCACGCTTGGCCATCAGCGGGGTCTCGGCCGCAACCGCCGCCACGGCTTCGCCGACATAGCGGACCTTGCCGCGCGCCATGATGGGTTGATCGTTGACGAACACGCCAAACCCATCCTCACCAGGGACATCGGCGCAGGTGATGACGCCTTCAACTCCTTCCATCGCCTCCGCAGCGGACGTGTCGATTGATACGATGCGCGCATGCGGGTGCGGCGAACGATGCACCTGGACGTGCAGCATCCCGGGCATGGTCATGTCGCCGGCATATTTCAGCCGGCCCGAAACCTTGCTTGGCGTGTCAATGCGACGCACGTTTTTGCCGATGAAATCGCCATGCTCGGATTCCTCTTCCAGCAGCGCGCTCGCCGGCACTCTGCCATTTTGCACATCGCGCGCCAGTTCAACTGCGTCAAAGATCTTCTGATAGCCGGTGCAGCGGCAGATGTTGCCGCCGAGCCGCTCCTTGATTTCCTCGCGATCGGCGAAGGGATTGGAGCGTAATGCCGCTGTCGCCGCCATCACCATCCCGGGAATGCAATAGCCGCACTGACTTGCACCGGCTTTGTGGAAGGCCTTTTGCAGAACGCTGAGCTCGCCTGTTTTCGCCAGGGCCTCGACCGTTTCGATTGTCGCGCTCTGCGCCTTTGCCACCGGCAGCAGACAGGACTTCATCAGCACGCCATCCACGAACACTGAGCACGTACCGCATTCGCCCGCGCCGCAACCTTCTTTGTTCCCGGTCAGATTGAGATCGTCGCGGATAAAATCGAGCAGCCGTTGATGCGGCTTGGCGGCACACGACACGCTGCGGCCGTTGATTGTGGCCCTGAATTGAAGGTCAGGCATAGGCCGCCTCCAGTTCGGACGAGAGCACAGTTGGATCGGCCCCGGCGCGCCGGGCAGAATTGATCAAACCACGCAACATGAAACCGCGCACCACATCGCGGCGATAATCCCGGCGCGTACGCGAAGCGACAAGCGAAACCGGCATGTCGGCTGCTCGCTCGAGCCGCTCCGCGCTGATCGGCCCATTGCGCAGAAACTCCTCGACTTGCCGAAGGCGTACTGGCTTCGGCGCTATGCCAGCGATAGCCAAGCGAACGTCCTTTATCTTGCGGCCTTGGTCGTCGAGCTTGAGCACGGTTGCCAGACATACCAGCGAAATGACCAACGAGCGGCGGTGGCCGACCTTTTCGAAACTGCCGCCGAATCCTGGCAAGGCGTCGCATTCGACCGCTAAAAGCAATTCGCCATCCATAAGCGCGGTCCGATTGGGACCGGTGACGAATTGGTCGAGCCTCATGCGCCGGCGCACGACTTTTCCGCCAGCGCTCTTTGCCAATTCGACTTCGGCCGTATGCGCGATCAGGCACGGCGTCGCGTCGGCGGCCGGTGAAGCATTTACGATATTGCCGCCGATCGTCGCCTGAGCGCGGATCTGATCGTCGGCAAACCATACCGCGCAACGCGGCATGGCTGGTAGCGCACGGGCAAGCATATCGTCATCCAGGAACCGTTGGATGGGCGTGGCGGCTCCAAGCCGAACGTGCGATTCGCTGATCGATATCTCGCGCAGTTCGGGAATTTTCGTAACGTCGATTAGCGCCGGAACATGGACATCGCCGGCGCGGCCCTCGCGCGCCCAGGGTAACGTATCGGTCGCACCGGCGATGATGCGATAGCGTCCGCGATTGGACGCAATCATGCCGAATGCCTCGTCAAGCGAGCCCGGCGTCAGATAGTCATCGCAGGTGAGCATCGCTGCTCTTTCGCTATTCCGCAGCTTCCTTATGCGCGGCGTTCATCTTCGCCTTCACTACAACCTTGATGGCGTCCTCGACCCGGTCTTTGGCATAGCGGATCGCGGTCGGAAGGTCGTCGAGTGGAAATGTGTGGGTGTGAATTTTGGTGGCGTCGAAGCGCTTCTGCTTCATGAAAGCCTCTGCGCGGTGAGTAGCGCTCTTGCCCTCGCCGCGAATGCCGTAGACGTAGATGTTGTTGCGAACAATGTGCGCGACATCCACCGGTACTTCCTCGTGCGCAAAGGCGGCAAGGCATACACGACCGCCGCGATTGACCATGCGTACAGCATCGTTGACCGCGCTGGTCGCCGCGGAGCATTCGACGACGTAGTCGACGCCCTTGCCACCATTGAGCTTTTTCACTTCCGCAACGACATCTGGCGTCTTGCGAATGTTGACAACCGCATCGGCGCCGAGCTGCCTGCCGATTTCAAGACGGTTATCGCGTGTGCCGGTGAGAATAACCGGCTGGGCGCCGAGCGCTTTTGCGACGGCCACCGCCATCAGGCCGATCGGACCCGGACCGGTCACGCAGACGCTTTCGCCCGCCACAAGCCCGCCGAGCTCGGTGAGCGCATACATTGCAGTTCCGGCAGTGACGACGAGAGTTCCTTCCTCGTCTGACATTTCGTCCGGAATCGCCACCAGCGTATTGATGTTGTTGACCTGGTATTCGCAGAAGCCGCCGTCGGTGGTGAAGCCGTTGGCACGATGGCCCTTGTCGACATCACCATAGTTAAGACCGTAGTTGTGACAGGACGTATACATACCTTCGCGGCAGCGTTTGCACTGTCCGCAACCGGCATGGATTTCAACCGCCACGCGCTGACCGATATTGTACTCATCAACGCCGGCCCCAAGCGCGACAACCGTGCCCATGTACTCATGACCTGGCGTGAAATTCTTGTTGAATGGCAGACCGCCTTGGATCGACGCCGGCGGACCCTGGTAAATGATCTCAAGATCGGTTGCACAGATCGCCACCGCGTCGATACGCACCAGTACTTCAGCCCTTTTCGGAACCGGCACTGGCTTGTTCGTAATGCCAAGCTGGCCGGGATCGCCGAGCACCCAGGCACGCTGGGTTTCCGGAATTGGAAATTCGTTGTGATTGGTCTTCACCCCAGCCGGCGCGTACATGGTCCCTCCCGAAAATTCTCGTCAGTAAAAGCGATCAACTAATTCGCAATGGCCTGTTGAGCGTTGGATTGCGAGCCCGGATCGCCGAACTCAGCGGAGAGCGCACGCGTCGCAGCCACGATCTCATCGCGCATCAACGCAATGTGCTCGTCAGTGGCACGCATGGTCGGGGTCGAGGCACTGATAGCACCGATGACCGTTCCGGCTTGGTCGCGGATGGCAGCACCGACGCAGATGACGCCCGGCAGAAATTCCTCATGGTCGATGGCGTAGCCATTGCGACGCACGATGCGCAACGATTCGACCAACGCTGGAAACTCCGTGATGGTTTTATCGGTAAAGCGCTTCATCCCGTGAGCGAGAATGCGGCGCATTTCGTCTTCCGGGAGCCAGGCCAAAATGGCCTTGCCGACTGACGTCGCATGCGGCGCTTCCAGTTTTCCGATCTTGCCCGTGTCGACGCGCACCGCATGGCGCGCTTCGCGCACCGCCAGCGTCGTCACCGCATCGCCCTGCAACGCCGCCAGATGCACAGTCTCACCTGTCGCCTGGTTGATCGCTTCAATATAACGTTGCGCTCGGCGCGGCAGATCGACCTGCAGGCAGGTGTGCCCGAGGTAGAGGATGCGAGCGCCCAGCGCGTAAAGCCGGCGCCCGGGCACCTTCGCGGCGAAGCCACGCTGGATCAGAGTCGCCAGCAAATGATGGCACGTAGAAATATTGAGACCGGTGCGCGTGGCGAGTTCGGTCAATGTAGCCTCGCCGCCAGCCTCAGCGATGGTTTCCAGCAGATACAGTGCGCGATCGACGGACTGGATGTTGTGGCGATCGCCCGGAGCGTGTGTGCGCCGGGGACGAGCCTTGGCACCGGGCCCGGGCAGGATGGTTGCATCCATGTTTTGTTTTCTCCCTGTCACTAAGGGAAATCGCCCCACGGGTGTGAGTCAAGGAAATTTCAGCATTGAGAAGCCTGCTTTCGCTATTCGAAAATTACAAAAATATTAGCAAAACAAGCTAGTTAGCAACCCGAAAAGCTATTCGCTGGCGAAGCCGAGTTCGATTTCCAAGGCCCCGCAAAGCATCTGCCCCACAGTGATGTGCATTTCCTGAATGCGGGCCGTGGTCGTGGATGGCACGGCAAGGAGATGGTCCGCCAGCGAGGATAACTCGCCCCCACCTTGGCCAGTGAAGGCAGCCGTAACAAGCGTTAAGGATCGAGCCTTCTTCAACCCCGCGATCACATTCGCGCTCTTGCCGGATGTCGAGATTCCGATCGCTACGTCGCCTGGTTTGCCCAGCGCCTCGATTTGGCGTGCAAACACCTGCTCAAAGCCGAGGTCATTGGCTGCGGCGGTCAGTGCCGACGTATCGGTGGTCAAGGCGATCGCGGCGATCGCGGCGCGGTCGCGCTTGTAGCGGATCGTCAGCTCAGTCGCGAGATGCTGGGCATCTGCGGCACTCCCCCCATTGCCGAAGAACAATAGTTTGCCACCGCCACGAATCGATTTAGCACAAGCGTGAACAAGTTCTGCGAATGCGTTGGACAACGCAGCTTCCGCGCGTCGCGCAACATCGTGGTGTTCGGCGAATTCCGCTTTGAAGAATGCTGCCAGGTCCAATGTCGCGTTCCTCAAGCCGCCTCGCCACGAAATTCCGGAACTGCGTCGCGCAGCACGTTATAGATTGCTGCACGTTCGCCGCGGGCGACTCCCTGCTCCAAGGTTGCTACCCAGGCCCGGATCGCATCAAGCGGCGGGCGCACCGGCTTTGCGGCGACGATGCCCGGTATGCCAATGTCCGCCGTCGCTTCCTCGCGCGCAAACAAAATTTCGTGCAGCCGCTCGCCCGGGCGAATCCCGGTAAATGCTATTTGAATGTCACGACCGGGTTCCAGCCCAGACAGCCGGATGATGCGTTCGGCAAGATCGACGATCTTAACCGGTTGACCCATGTTGAGGACGTAGACCGAAACATCCCCGTTCCGTTCGCCAAGCGCGTGACTTGCGGACGTAATGACCAGATCACACGCTTCTCGAATCGTCATGAAATAGCGAACCATATCCGGATGTGTGACGGTGACAGGGCCGCCCGATTCAATCTGCGCTTTGAATTTTGGTACCACCGAACCGTTGGAAGCGAGCACATTGCCAAATCGCACGGAGATCAAACGCATCGCGTGCTGGCCAGGGCCACTGTGGCGCGCGAATTCGTCATCGAGCGCCTGACAGTACATCTCCGCCAGCCGCTTGGTGGCGCCCAGCACAGACACCGGTTCGATCGCCTTGTCGGTTGAAATCATGACCATGGCAGTTGCGCCGGCTGCCGCCGCGGCGTCGGCAACATTGATCGAGCCGAACACGTTGGTTTTGATGCCCTCGTCCCAGTCCTGCTCGAGCATCGGCACATGTTTCAGCGCCGCGGCATGAAAAACGATGTCGGGCCTGAATTGTGCGACGAGCCCGATGATCCGATGCCGATCGCGGACATCGGCAATTCTCCCGGAGATTTCCGCCGCACTCTGTTTGCCTTTGAGAGTCTCCAGCACGGCATGTAACGCAGGCTCGGAATGTTCGATCACGAGCAGCCGGGCGGCGCCAAATGTAACAACGCGGTCGCATATCTCCGAGCCGATCGAACCGCCGCCACCCGTCACGACGACCGCCTTGCCGCTGACAAAATCCTCAAGCCGGCGGTAATCGATCTTGACGCTGGGCCGCAGCAGAAGGTCTTCGACGGCAACGGGCGCCAGCTGAACAGCAGGCCCATCAGCGTCAAGCGACGGCATTTGGCTTATGTTCAAGCCGAGTTTGCGCGCCCGTATCAAAATCGCCTCAGGGCGGGCTTCCGGCGCGAGCGCTGATGGCGCCAGAACAAGCCGCGTCACCCGGTTGCCGCTGGCCTCCAGATCGGACACTACCTTTTCAAGATCGTCGATATCGCCTAACACGCGAATACCGCGGATTGATTGTCCGCGATCGGCGAACGATGGCGAAAGCACGCCGACCGGCCAGATCTTTTTTACGGCGCCGCTCTCGATTCCGCGCAAAAGAACCTCTGCATCGGCGGCTCGGCCAAGAACCAACGTGGGCATCGAATCGGTATTCTTTTTTGAGCGATTAACTGTGCGCGCGTAGTGAAAGTATCGATATACGACTCGCAGGCCTCCGAGAAAAAACATCTGCAGAAACCAGTAGAGCAATATAGTGACCTTGCCGAAAAAGAACGTTCCATAAAAATTGGGCGCCACCAGAACGTAGTCGAGCACGAGCAGGGAAAGGGCCATCACGGTCGAGGCCCAAAAGATATTGTAGAGATCCGGGACCGACGTGAAGCGCCATTTGTTCCGATGCAGCCCTATGACGAAATAAACGACGCCCGCGTACACGACAAAAAACGGAAGGAATAGCCACAGGCCATGCAGCCGGTCGCTGAGAGCGACGCCTTCAAAACGCATGTAAAATGTGGCGACAATTGCTGCCGTGGTTGCCACAAGATCGTGCAGTACGATCAAAACCTGACGACGAGTCACAGAATGCTTCCCTGACGATAAATGAAGTCAATGGTGACGACGCACGGAGCCATGCTCAGTACACGACATTCGCATTTTTGAGAAAGCCCCAAACATCGACCACGGGTTTCCCCTTGAGGTCGGTCTCCGCATACACGGAATGCGGCGTGCACAAGATCAGAATATCGCTTTGCTCAATCACTTGCTCGAGCGGAAGAGTATTCGGATCAGTCGTGACGAATGGGTCGGTCGTGAGAACTTTTCCCGCACAAATTTCCAGGGCGCGCTTGAGTTTGTAGCTCAATGACGCGCGGGTATCGTCGATTTCGGCCTTGAATGCCATCCCCAACAATCCGACAGTCATATTCGAAATTTCGTAGGCCCGACGGAGATCGTCAACGAGCTGGAGCACGAGGCCTTCGTTCACCTGCATGGCCGCATGGCCGAGTCCGAATTGATTCCGCGCGTATGCAGCCAGCTGCATGGTATCCTTGAACAAACAAGGACCGGCAGAAAACCCGGGGCCGGGAAAATTCTTGGCGCGCGGATAATTCTGTTTCATCGCGCGCATGATCGCCTGATAGTCGGCGCCTGCCGATTTCGCGATCATATAGAACTGATTGCTGGCGGCGAATTCGATATAACGATACGCATTATTGAAGAGCTTTGCGAACTCGGCTTCGATCGGCTTCACAATCACGAGTTCAGGCGCAATCCGCCTGAAGATTTCGCTTGCTTCCTTTTCGGCATCCGGCGAGGTGGCGCTGATAATTTGCGGCATCTCGCGCAGCTCCTTGATGCCATAGCCTTGCACCACACGTTCGGGACAGAATGCCACATTATTTTTGCGGCCAAGCCGTTTGAGATAGACATGCAGCCAATCGGTCGTTCCTGGGTAGACAGTTGACCGAAGGATCAGGAGCTGATCGTCGGCAATATGGGATAGCAGACTGTCGATGCAGTGTTGCACCTCCGTCTGCACCGGATTGAGGAATTCGTCGACCGGCGTGCCGATGGTGATGACCACAGGGCCCGTGCGGCCAATCGCGTTGGGCGATGATGTGAAGAGCAGCTTGTTACCGGCCAGCGCCCTCGCCAGCAGCGGTGCGGCGCCATGTTCTATGAACGGAAGCTTGCCTGATCTCAACGTGGTCAGCGCGGCCTCGTTGAGATCATTGACATTGACCGTCAGGCCCGCCTCGGCAAAAGCCAGCACCAGCGGAATGCCTACGTGGCCGGCGCCGCCCACAACGGTAACATCCGCGGTCTTCGCACCGGTTGATCCGGACGGCACCGTTTTGGTCGATGCGATATTCAATACTGAAACGGCTCCCCTTTTTTGCCCATCCGATATACTAGCAAATTGCCACGGCTCGGCCCTGTCCCCAGCACGGACCAGTTAAATTGCGTCGGTTTCCAATCACTTAGCTAGCAAATTCGGGCGACCAAGTACCAGTCAATTTTGGCGACGACTTGGCCGGAAACGACAACAAGTCAACTTCTTGAAAAAATGCGACAGCCGGAACCAAATACTGTGTTCAGGTGGCTTGATCGGCGGTCAGCATTGCCCGCACATCACTTTCCTTCAGCAGCTTTTCGAAATACGCAATCGTGCGGGTCAGACCTTCTTTCAATTGCGTGCGGGGTGTCCAAGACAACAGTTCCTGCGCGCGCGAGATATCGGGACGCCGCTGCCGCGGATCGTTCTCGGGCAGCGGACGATGCACGACACGGGAACGCGAACCAGTCATTTCAATCACCGTGGCTGCAAGTTCGAGCATTGAGAATTCGGTCGGATTGCCGATATTGATTGGGCCGGTGATCTGATCCTTCGTTGCCATCAATTTCATGAGTCCGTCGATAAGATCGTCCACATAACAGAACGAACGTGTTTGCGTGCCGTCTCCGTAAACCGTCAGATCGCGACCCAGAAGAGCTTGAATAATGAAATTTGATACCACGCGGCCATCGTTTGGATGCATGCGTGGACCATATGTGTTGAATATTCGCGCGACCTTGATGCGCAATTCGTGCTGGCGCCAATAATCAAAAAACAGCGTCTCCGCGCAACGCTTGCCTTCATCATAACAGGATCGAGGCCCAACAGGATTGACATGACCCCAGTACTCCTCGGGCTGCGGATGCACATTAGGGTCGCCATAAACTTCTGAAGTCGACGCTTGAAGGATCTTCGCCTTCACTCTCTTCGCGAGCCCGAGCATGTTGATCGCGCCATGCACGCTGGTTTTGGTCGTCTGCACAGGATCGCGCTGGTAGTGAATCGGCGAGGCAGGACAAGCGAGATTGTAGATTTCATCGACCTCGACGTAGAACGGAAACGTAACGTCGTGCCGCATCATTTCGAAATGTTTGTGGTCTAAAAGGTGCTCTATGTTCTTGCGGCTGCCGGTGAAAAAGTTGTCAGCACAAAGGACATCTCCTCCCTGTGCGAGCAGCCGCTCGCACAGATGTGAACCGAGAAATCCCGCCCCCCCAGTCACCAGAATTCGCTGCTGCAAATGCATTGCGCACCTATTGATTGGACATATCTTCTATCATGTTTAGACGATGGCTGGTCGAGTGATCGTTTAGTTCCAGAGAGTTTGGGTACTAACCTTTCCATGTTCGGCCGGTCAGATTTGCTTGAATCTTGCGGTGCGCCGGCTCGTTCGGCGTTGCTGTAACCTACTTGCATCAGTAGGTAGGGCGTGCGAAGCCGTCCCGCCAAAGTTAAAAAAGCGCCAATGCGTTGAAGGACTTTGCCCCGATGCGCCGCACGCTACTTCTGTTAGCAAAGGCGGCAACCTCCATTCTGCTGCTCTATTTGTCATTGCGATGGGTGAATATCAGCGTATTCGCCGATCAGCTGAGCCAGCTAGATCCGAGGTGGGTTGCGCTGGCACTTGCCCTCCTTGCAATTCAGGTCGCGTTCCTTGCCATGCGCTGGAGAAAAATTGCCGCCGCATGCGGCGCGAGTTTGACATTTACACTAGCTTTGCAGTTCAGCTTCATTGCAACATTTTTCAACCAGGTGCTGCCATCGACAGTCGGCGGCGATGGCGCGCGAATTTGGCTTTTTGCGCGCAAAGGCGCCGGCTGGACGCGCGCGACGTACTCTGTTTTGATCGATCGTATCGTCGGTGTGTTCGCTTTGGCCGTCATCGTCATAGCGTGCCTGCCCTGGACGTTCGAACTTATCCATGATCCGGTCGCCCGGGCCGTTTTGCTGATTATTGGGTGCGGCGCTGTCGCCGGCACGGCAGTCTTCATCATAGTCGGCACGCGCTTCCGGCAAACACTCGATCGGTGGACGCTCACCCGGCACCTCTCGGCTGCGTCACGCATTGCCGCAACGCTGTGCACATCATTACATTCGATCAGCGTTGTCTTCGCGTGCTCAATTGCAATTCATTTGCTCACCATTGCTGCAGCCTGGTGCTGCATAAAGGCGATCGCTGCGTCCGTTACTTTCCTTCAACTTCTATTTCTTATCCCTCCAGTCCTGCTGATTTCGACCATACCCATATCGATCGCCGGCTGGGGCGTCCGCGAAAGCAGCATGATTGCGGCGTTCGCGTTTGCGGGCCTTGCCCAAAGCGACGGCCTTACATTATCCATCCTGTATGGTGCGACGAGTTTTGTCATCGGTGTGGCTGGCGGGATCGTGTGGGTCGTGAGCGGCTTACGGGTACGTTCATTCGACCAGGCGACGGCCGAGGCTGCCATCGATAATCCATGACTGTCTTCGCAGAATGACCGGACACGATAGCTATCGCGATGCCCTGACCGATAAAGCCGGTGCGCGCCGGCCGGCGGCATTTCTCGATCGCGACGGCGTCCTCAATGTCGATCACGGCTATACTTATAAGCCTGAACAGCTTGAATGGATGGAAGGTGCGGCGGAAGCAGTGCGCCTCCTGAACGAGGCCGGGTACTACGTGTTGGTCGTCACAAATCAGTCCGGTATTGCGCGCGGCTACTACGATGAAGCGGCGGTGAAGTCGTTGCACATTCATATGCAGGACAGCCTTGCCGCGCATGGCGCCCATGTCGACGCCTTCTATTACTGTCCACATCATCCTGAAGGTACGATCAAACGATTGTCGGTGCATTGTCACTGCCGAAAGCCCGGCACAGGCATGCTGGAACAGGCCGCCCGTGAATGGCCGATTGATATCGGCGGCAGCTTTTTGATCGGCGACAAGGACCATGACTTGGCCGCCGCCGCCGCCTTCAATATTCGTGGGATAAAATTCAATGCGCTGACCGATTCATTGCCGGATTTGATACGACGCGAGCTCGGCGGCCGTTCGAAGCCGCAAGATCGGCGTCATTTATGAATGCTCGTATGGGAGTAGCCTCGCGGGTCCATCTTCTGACCCCGCTTCTATTGCTCTGGCTCGCCGGCGTTGCCTTGCGGCTGACAATTTTGGCCGTGCCCCCCGTCATTCCGCTCATCCACGACGAATTGAACATGAGTGCGACCCAGATCGGTATTTTGACCGGATTACCGTCGATGCTGTTCGCCTTCGCGGCAGTGCCGGGTTCGCTGCTGATCGCCCGGCTCGGCATCAGCGCTGCTCTGGTGGTGGGGCTTATGCTCACCGCAGCCGGCGGCGCGTTACGCGGCGCCTTCCCGGACGTGGCCTGGCTCTATGGCATGACCGTCGCCATGGGAGCGGGTGTCGCCATCATGCAGGTGACAATGCCGCCGGCCGTGCGCGCCTGGGCGCCGCGCCGTATTGGATTCGCCACTGCCGTCTATACCAACGGCCTATTGATCGGCGAGATCCTGCCGGTGGCACTGATGCTTCCGCTGGTGCTGCCGCTGGTCAGTGGCAGCTGGCAGTGGGGTTTTGTCGTCTGGAGCATTCCCGTTGCCATGATCGCCGTCATCATCATGTTGCTCGCGCCGCGGCCAATGGCCAATGGCTTGATGCTGATGCGTCGCCGATGGTGGCCCGATTGGAGCAACACGCTGATCTGGCGGCTCGGCATCATGCTCGGAAGTATCAATGCCACATATTTTGCGACCAACGCGTTCATTCCCGACTACATGCGGAGCAGTGGGCAAAGCGAGTGGATCAGCGCTGCTTTGACGGGTCTCAATACCGGCCAGCTGCCCGCGTCATTTCTCTTGCTCGCCTTTGCCAGCCGTCTTGAGCGGAAGGTTTGGCCCTACGTCCTGTGCGGTTTGCTGTGCGTGATCGCAACCGCCGGCATCGTATTTGGCACCGGTGCGTGGGTTGTAGCCGCTGCCGCGCTTCAGGGTTTCTCTGCGTCGGTGATCCTGATTCTGGTGCTAGCGCTACCGCCGCTGCTGAGCCCGCCTGATGACGTGCATCGCGTGACCGCCGCCATGTTCACCATCAGCTATAGCTGCGCGGTGGTCGTGCCGGTGATCAGTGGGATTGCGTGGGATCTGACCGCCATTGCCAGCATGGCTTTCTTGCCGATCGCACTGTGCGGGATTGTGCTAGTCATCCTGGCGCCAGCGATAATTCATGTCCCCAGTAGCGTGAGCTAACATGCGTCCCATTCCTGTTGGAGCAAAAGGATCCTTTACGCTGCATGTGACGCCAACGCATCTTGCCAATCAATTCAAAGACGCGGCGCTGCCGCCGGTGTTCGCTACACCGATGATGATCACAGCCATGGAGAACGCCGCGCTCAATGCGGTGCGAGGGTACCTCGATTCCAGCGAGAGCGCGGTCGGAACCGGAGTCAATATCCGTCACCTCGCCGCCACTCCTGTTGGCCACCGCGTGACGGCCGAAGCCGTGGTGACCAAAGTCGATGGCCGCCGCATCGAATTCGATGTAACTGCTCGCGACGAAATCGAGGAAATCGGAAAAGGCACGCACGAGCGCATGGTCGTCGACATGCCACGCTTGCACCAGCGACTTAATGCCAAGGCTCGTTCTTAGTGAACGACCGCTTTGAGGTCAGTCGCGGCAAACACTACTTCGTCACTTTTATGTTTGCCTCCTTGACGACTTTGCCCCATTTGACCGTTTCGGCGCGAATAAATGCCGCGAATTGTTCTGGAGTGCCGACGATCGGCTCCAATCCCTGCGCGGCAAGATATTTTTCGGCAAACACGCGATCTGAAATCACCTTTGTCACGTCCTGATTAATCTTCGTGATGATGTGCGCCGGCGTACCAGCCGGCGCCACCAGACCAAACCAGGACTTTGCCTCAAAGCCCGGCACGCCCGATTCAGAAATCGTGGGAACGTCGGAAAATTCGCTGCTGCGGTGATCGTTTCCCACGCCGATCATATGTAACTTTCCGGCCTGCACATTGCCTTTGACGATACTGATCGCAGCAAACATAAAACTGATATGGCCGCCAATTACATCGTTCATGGCGGGCCCCGCTCCATTGTAGGGAATGTGGTTGAAGCGCGCGCCGGTCATCGCCTGAAGCATCTCCATGTTCAGGTGGCCCGTAGAACCGATGCCGAAGGATCCGTAGGTCAACTCTCCCGGTTTTTCTTTTGCGAGTGCCACAAGATCTTTTACGGTTTTCACCGGCAGTGACGGATTCACAACAAGAGCTTGAGTTGCAGAAACCAGTGCTGTGATTGGAGCAAAGTCCCGCAACGGATCATACGGAATCCGTTCGTAAAGGTGCGGCACCGTCACCAAAGTCAATTCGGCAGTAAGCAGAAGTGTGTAACCATCGGCTGGCGACTTCGCCACCTGCTCTGCACCGATCATCGTGCTGGCGCCGGGGCGATTATCCACGATTACCTGCTGACCCCACACATCGGAAAGGCTCTGCGACAGAACGCGGGCGAAGGCATCGACCGCGCCTCCTGCAGGATATGGAACGACAATATGGACCGGCCTTGTAGGATATTGGGCCAGCGCGGACTGTTGCGAAAATAAGCCGGCCGCGAACAGAATAGCTACGGTCACACGCCGAAACACGGCATTCTCCGCGATGATTCAATTGCGCTTATTTCGGTTTCAGACGACGTACCTCTTCCCGGCGCTTGAGCCAATACGAAAGGTCGAAGGGAAGAATGTCGAGATAGTTCTCGATTTCAAGTTCCTTGGCAGCATGAACAGGCCAATGCGGGTTGTAAAGAAGTTCGCGCGCGAGAGCGATTAGATCCGCTTGTCCGGCGGAGAGTATCTGCTCGGCATGACGCGCTTCAGTAATCAGCCCAACAGCAACAGTTTTTATGCCTGCCTCGCGCCGCACGCGTTCCGAATAGGCGACGTGGTAGCCCGGAACACGCGGCACAATTTCCGTATTGATCGGTCCGCCTATGCCACCTGACGAACAGGTGATGACATCCACGCCACGTTGCAACAGCTCGCTCGCGAGCACGATGGTATCGTCGATAGTCCACTGGCCTCCTGGACCGTCGGTGGCCGAGCATCGAAAAAACAGTGGGCGGTCTTGCGGCCAAACTGCCCTGACTGCCTCTGTTATCTCCAGAGCAAAGCGAATTCGGCCATTTAAATCGCCGCCGTAGCCGTCGTTGCGCTGGTTCGCGAGCGGGCTGAGGAATTGGTGGATCAGATATCCGTGGGCGCCATGAATTTCGCAAATATCGAATCCTGCATCGACACTTCTCACAGCAGCGTCCCGCCAAACTTCGATCATCCTGCGGATGTCGCTCACCGACATTGCAATCGGTATCGACGAGCCCTCGCGAGGAGCCGGGATGGCGCTCGCGGATACTCCAATCCATGGCTTTAGACCACGCGCCGCATCGCTGTGGTCCAGCGGCCTGAAGTCCTTCCACGGCAAATCGCTGGAAGCCTTTCGACCCGCATGGCCCAATTGAATGGCCGGGATCGCGCCGAGACTGCGAATAAACTCGGTAATCCTGCGGTAGGCCGGGATATGGTTGTCCGAATATATGCCGGCGCATTCATAGGTTTTGCGCCCACTTTCCTCCACCGCCGTTTCTTCTGTAAAGACAATCCCGGCGCCGCCAATTGCGTATTTTCCCAAGCTCACAAGATGCCAGTCGGTTGGACCGCCGCTCTCCGATCGATATTGGCACATTGGCGAAACGACGATGCGGTTACGGGCAAAAATTCCGCGCAGGGCAATTGGCTGGAGAAGAAGCGGAAGGCGGACGCCGGAATCATGCATGGCGGTCATCGCCGGAACTGAATACCGTCTGTGCATGCGTCATTTGAACCGGTCCACTAAACTCATGAATGCTCACGCGCTCTAGCCCGTAGCCGGTGAAGAAACGATTTAACGACTGGCGCGCTTTCTCTCTTTCGATAGGCTACTGCAATTTCGGCTTCCTGCAGGGCGCCTACGACTTTTCGATAGACGATGCCCGGAATTCCGACGGTTTGCATTGGCGCAGAGATAATCCCCAGTCCCACTCCGGCCGCAACGAGGGTCAGCAGAGAAAATATGTCCGGTGTTCTTTGAACGATGCGAAGCGACTGCCCCGGCTTCGATACGGCGCCAAGATTACCCCAAAAACCAACTTCCATCTCCAGGGAACCAGAGACAAAGGACTCCTCGGCAAGCATGGCGAGAGTGATCTGCTTGCGCTGAGCCAGATGATGCCCTTGCGGAATGGCGACATAGTAGGGATGGCGGTCGACGACGAAACCGGTGAGTTCGGCGGGATAGCGCTGCGGCGCTCGAATGAAAGCGACGTCGAGGATGCCATCGATAAGCGCTTTCATTTGTGGAAACGTCTCCATGCGGCCGATCTGTAACAGAACATTTGGATTTTCTTTTTGAAAGCTTGCAATCAGCTCGGGTAGTAAACCAATGGAGCTCGCCGATAATATATAGCCGATTGCTAAGGAGCCGATGTCGCCGCGCGCAGCCTGCTTTCCGACAAGTTCTGCATTTTCAGCCTGCCGCAGTGTTGCACGGGCTTCTTCAAGAAAGCGCTTGCCGGTGTGCGTCAGCGTTACGGCGCTCTTCTTCCTGCGTGAAAGAAGTTGCGCGCCAAGCATCGTTTCAAGAGCCTGGATTTGATGACTGAGCGTCGGCGTCGAGATATTCAGTTGCTCTGCCGCGCGCGAGAAATGCAACTTTTCCGCGACGGCCACGAAATAACGGAGATGGCGCAATTCCATTGTATCAAATGCCATTCGCTTGAGAGGTGGTGGCGAACCAGCTCAAGTCTAACCGATCTCTGACCCTAGCGAACCCCGTACTCGCAACCGGGAGCATCATCGCGCTGGAGCCGGCTATGACCCTTGGGTGGCATGATTTACATCAATATTGCCGATGCACATGACAATGAACGATTCCTAATTTGGGTTCGTTTTGCCAAATGAGGAGCGGACGAATACGTCGATGTTGATTGGATCACACCAGCCGGAAGGCCTTGTCTGCAAAAACTGAAAAACAACCCCATGCAAAGTAGCCAACGTTAACGAGTCGAAACGAAGTTATTTTACATCTGCTCGTTCTGTGCTAGAAGACTATTAGCGCGTTTTCTGAACGCCAGGGTTAGCTGCGGTACGCGTACCAACCCATAGGAGCGTTCAGATGAAATCTGACGACACAACGCGTTCTGCGCACCAATCCGAAACGGCAGCTTCCTCTCGGAAAGCTCGGCCGGCGCAAAAATCAAATCAAACAAACGACTCAACGCGTTCTGCGCACCAATCTGAAACGGCAGCTTCCTCTCAGAACGTTCGGCCGGCGCAAGAATCAAATCAAACAAACGCTACCGATAAAAAGAGGCTTACTCCTGACGAAGCCGAAAAGTTTCGGGCAGCCTTCGGCACTGTCGATCAGTATCTTTTGGCGGGCATTTTTCACCAACTCGATAGCGTATATTTAAACAATGACGCCGTCGATGAAGAACAGCGGTTGAATTTCACCGCTTCGATCATCGGAGGAGCCAAATCGAGGGCGCCGACTCAAATTATGCTGGCTACTGAAGTCGCTGCCGTGCACTCCCTCACAATGGAGTTTGCGCGGCGGCTCGCAACCGCAAAAAGTACCGCGGAGATCGAAATCGTTGGAAATATGTTCAACAAGCTTGCGCGGACGTCTGCAACTTTGATGGAAGTCCAACAACGGTTTCCTCCTTGGCGGGAGTAGCGGCATAACCAGCTGATGCGCACACGGCAGCCGATGCCGATCATTGAGTGGTGCGCGCAGCCCTCCATAGTCCGCGCTGACAGAGGAGCGCACCAATGACGAGTACTCACAAGCGTAACACTGCACCAATGCTGTCCAGCATACGTTGCGGCGCCAAAACCCGCTCTGGTGGATCCTGCAAGTCACCCGCTGTCAGCGGCAAGAGACGTTGTCGTATGCACGGGGGCGCGCCGGGCTCCGGTGCACCACGTGGGAACCAGAATGCACGCAAACATGGACTGTACACCCGCGAGGCTAAAGCAGAGCGCCGGCGGATTCGGAGCCTACTAGTGCGGTGGGCGAGGAAGGCTTGCTGATATCAAATAAACGAGGGCGCCCCACCCTCTGCCTTTCGCGTTCTAAATTTGGCTTCGTTGCGCAATGTGATGTTTTGCGCATGAGCGGGTCCCTACCCCATTCTTAGACTATTTGGGCTTTTTGAGCCGCTGGCGCTTGCGGAGCCGGACGCCAGGGCCGCCCCCGTTTTCGTCAATGAATTCGATGCCGGCAAGCTCGAGGGCTTCACGGATAGCTTGAACCGCCCCACTCGATACTGGCCTTCTGGACCGTTCAAAGTCGACGATCGTTGAAAGTCCCAGCTTCGCCTTCGAGGCCAGTGCTGGTTGGGTCAGACCTAGCAATCCTCGCGCGCCACGACATTGGGCCGAAGTGATAAAATCAACATTTTCTGTTGACATTCCCACGCCTCATCAATATAAAATGTTGATAGCCTGCTAATTGGAGTTTGCCATGAGTCTCGACTTTGCCGCTATCACCTACCGCGCCGTCCGTGACCGGATCCGTACGGAAGACCCCCAAATCGACGAGCAAACGCTCGCCGATACGGTAGAGGGGCTTACTGATTTACACGAGATCATCGCCACCATTGTCCGCTCGGCGCTTGCCGATGAAGCCCTCGCCAACGGGCTCAAAGGCCGGATCGCTGAGATGCAAGAGCGCCTCGACCGGCTACAGGATCGAGCCTCCAAACGCCGGCAAATTGCCAAGGACGTGATGGTTGAGCTCGATCTCAAAAAGATCATCGCGCCTGATTTTACGGTCTCGATCCGCCCTGGCATGCCATCGCTGCTGGTGCTCGATGAAGCGGCCGTCCCCAGCATCTATTGGGAAGCGAGAGACCCACGGCTCAAGCGGCAGGAGTTACTGAGCGAACTCAAAGACGGCGCCGACATCACAGGCGTTACGCTTTCCAATCCGGAGCCGGTCTTGAGCGTGAGGACACGGTGATGGGCTTCTCTGCAAAACAGCTGCAGGCTTTGCAGCGCAGTCTCAATCACCGACACATCCGCACACGCGAGGCCAATGGACGCGAGCTTTCTTACATCGAAGGTTGGTACGCAATCTCCGAAGCCAATCGGATTTTTGGCTTTGATGGCTGGAACCGTGAGACATTGGAATCCCGCTGCGCCCTTGCCCGGGAAAACCGCGGATCATTCCTTGCCATCTACATCGCGAGAGTGCGGATTACGGTGCACGCCGGTAGCGCGACCATTATCCGCGAGGGCCATGGATCTGGCGAAGGCCGCGGTACCTCCCCTGCCGAGGTCCACGATATCGCACTCAAGGCAGCAGAAACCGACGCGACCAAACGTGCGCTGGCAACTTTCGGCAAACCGTTTGGGCTTGAGCTTTATCGAAAGAGCCAAATAGCGCAGAAGCCATTACTCGGTTCCCCAATACCGGAGACCGCGCGAGTCCGAACGGGTTTTCATCCCGATGACACCACACCCATCCCGCGACCCTCTCGCTACTATGGCCGTCGCCAATCGCCTCCCGTGACCGATCATTTTCGAGAACGCATGACACCAACGCGGTCCTCAGTGGCCGCTCCGCCGATTGCGCCCGCAATTCCAGATCTTTCCCCTGGCAAGATCGACAAGTCCGCCCTCACTTTGGCTGAACCGAAACGTCGCCGAGATAAGCTGCATCTTCGGTTTGTGGCTTCGCAGCCGTGCATTGTATGCGGCCGTCACCCTTCCGATCCGCATCACCTGCGCTTTGCACAACCGAGAGCTTTGGGTGTCAAAGTCAGCGATGAGTTCACTGTGCCGCTCTGCCGCGGCCATCATCGACAATTGCATCAGGCCAGGGACGAAATGT
>DATIWJ010000098.1:0-45286 GCA_035519415.1 Pseudolabrys sp. | reverse complement strand
ATAAAACCGCGAATCATCCGGCCATGCTAAAGCGCATCGTCCGGGTGCGGAATCGACATCTCACCCTAGGATTCCGGCCTCTGAGGTCCCGCTTGCGCCGGAATAAGCGGTGAAGATGGGGCATGACGGGAACAAGATTTTTGAGGGGACGATGGTAGCGAGCACACACCCCGTGTCCCGGGCGCAGCGCAGCACGAGCGACGCGAAGTGATGCACTGCAGACCCGGGACCGTACGATCACCAGCCGTCTATAACGGCCCCGGATCAGCGATGCATCACTGCGCTGTCGCTCCGTGCTGCATCGCATCCGGGGCACTGGTTTCCCGCTTGCGCCGGAATAAGCGGAACGCCCTGCATTACCGGTGCATCAGCGTGCCGACACCGTGGTCGGTCAGCAGCTCAAGCAACACGGCATGGGGAACCTTGCCGTCCATGATGACGACGCCTTCCACGCCCTGATCGAGCGCATAGATGCAGGTTTCCACCTTTGGGATCATGCCGCCGGAAATGGTGCCATCGGCAATCAGTTTGCGCGCGTCGGCCACGGACAATTCCGCGATCAGACTTTTTGACTTGTCGAGGACACCGGTTACGTCAGTCAGCAACAACAGACGCTTGGCCTTGAGCGCACCGGCGATGGCTCCCGCAAAAGTGTCAGCGTTGACATTGAATGTGCCGCCGTTGGCGGAGGTTGCAACCGGCGCCAGCACCGGGATCATTTCTCGGCCGATCACCTGATTGAGCATGGTGAGGTCGACTTTTTCCGGTTCGCCGACAAATCCAAGGTCGATGACCTTTTCGATGTTGGAATCAGGATCGACCACCGTGCGGCTGACCTTGCGCGCCTGCACCATGTTGCCGTCCTTGCCGCAGAGCCCGATGGCCTTGCCGCCGGCGGCATTGATGAAGCCGACGATCTGCTTGTTGATCGAGCCGGCCAGCACCATCTCCACGATCTCGACGGTCTTTTCATCGGTGATTCGCAAGCCCGCGGCGAATTCGGACTTGATGCCGAGCTTTTTGAGCATGGCCTCGATCTGCGGTCCGCCACCATGCACAACCACCGGATTGATCGCTGTCTGCTCGAGCAGGACGATGTCGCGGGCAAAGTCGCGCGCCATCTGCTCCTGACCCATGGCGTGGCCGCCGTATTTCACCACGACGATTTCCTCGTCGTAGCGCTGCATATGTGGCAGCGCCTCGGACAGGATGCGGGCCTGCTCTTGCGGGTTGATCTTGGGGGCTTTGCTCATTGCGGGGTTTCTAGCCGATGTGGCGGCGGTCCGACAATGCGTCAGCGGCCTCTTTCCGCCAATAACCTTGCTATTGCCGCACGCAATTCGGGGATTCCGGTTCCGTCGCGGGACGAGGTCGTGAGCACCGTGGGAAAGGCCGCAGGCCGCTTGGCGAGCGCGGCTTCCACCTCGGTGACGCGCTTTTCCAGCTCCGACGGCTTGAGCTCGTCGCATTTGGTCAAGACGATCTGATGACTGACGGCCGCCTGGCCAAGCGCGTCAAGCGCCGGATCGTCGGCTGATTTGAGCCCGTGGCGCGCGTCCACCAGAACGTAGACGCGGGCGAGGTTACTGCGGCCGCGCAGAAAGGCATCGATCAGCGCCGTCCAGGCCGTGATCTTGGATTTCGCCGCGGCCGCATAACCGTAGCCCGGCATGTCCACCACGCTGAGGCTCTCACCGCCCGTAAAGAAGACGAGCTGCTGCGTGCGGCCCGGCGTGCGCGAGATACGCGCGAGATTCTTGCGGCCGGCGAGTGCGTTGATCAGGCTCGATTTGCCGACATTGGAACGGCCGGCAAAGGCGATCTCGACCCCGCGCATCGGCGGCAATGACGCAGGCGCACCGGCGGCGGCGGCGAATTGCCAGTCTCCGGCGAAGAGACGCCGTCCTACCTCGATTTCCGCGCGGGTGAAGTCGCCGGTACCCATATGTGCGGCTTGCAGCCGGCGATTGCTCTCAGGACTCTGTTTTCTTCCTGACGAACAACGCCTTGATGTTGTCGAACAATTCAATCTTGGCGCCGTGCTTGCGCATGATCACGCTCTGCTGGAGCACCGAGAGCGAGTTATTCCACGCCCAGTAAATCACAAGTCCGGCCGGGAAGTTTGCCAGCATGAAGGTGAAGATGATCGGCATCCAGTTGAAGATCATCTGCTGCGTCGGATCGGGTGGTGCCGGATTGAGCTTCATCTGAAACCACATCGTCACGCCCATGATCAGCGGCCAGGCGCCGAGATGCAGGAATGAGCCGATCACCGGCAGCACTGTCGGGTCAAACGGAATCAAGCCGAACAGGGTGAAGACGTTGGTCGGATCCTGCGCGGATAAATCATGGATCCACCCGAAGAACGGCGCGTGCCGCATCTCGATGGTGACGAACAGCACCTTGTAGAGCGAGAAGAAGACGGGGATCTGAATCGCGATCGGCAGGCAGCCGGCGAGCGGATTGATCTTTTCTCTCTTGTAGAGCTCCATCAGCTCCTGTTGCTGTTTGGCCTTGTCGTCGGCGTAACGCTCGCGCAGCGCGGTCATTTGCGGCTGCACTGCTTTCATCTTCGCCATCGAGGCGTAGGATTTGTTGGCCAGCGGGAAAAACGCGATCTTGATCAGCACGGTCACGATCAGGATCGCGAGGCCGAAGTTTCCGACCAGGCGGTAGAGATAGTCGATCGCGATGAACAGCGGCTTGGTAATGAAGTAGAACCAGCCCCAGTCAATCAGAAGATCGAAACGATTGAGCTTGAGCTGCTTGTCGTAGTCGTTGACGACGGCCACCTCCTTGGCACCGGCAAACAGCCGGGCGTTGACCGAGGCGGTTGCGCCGGGCGCGACCGTCTGCGCATCGAGCAGGTAGTCGGTCTGGTACGTCGGCAGAGTGCCAAGTGTGCCGGTGGAGAAGCGCGCTTTCAGGCGCGCGGTCGTGTCCGGCAACAGCGTTGCAGCCCAGTATTTGTCGGTGATGCCAAGCCAACCGTTGGTCACGTCGAAATTGACCACCTTTTTTTCGGCGATGGTCTTGTATGTGTATTCCTGCAAGCCGGAATCGCCGAGCACTCCGATCAGACCTTCATGCAGGATGTAGTATCCGGCGGTCTGCGGCGTGCCGTGACGTGAAATCAGCGCATAGGGATAAAGAGAGATCGGGCTCGCGCCTTTGTTCGTGACCTCATCCTTGATGGTGAACAGATATTTGTCGTCGACGCTGATGGTGCGGCGGAATTCCAGCCCTTCGCCGTTGTCGTAAGTCAGCGTCACCGGGTGAGTGACGCCGAGCGCGCCGGAGCCCGCTTGCTTCCACACGGTTTCCGCTGTCGGCAGCTTCACGTTGTCGCCGGCGCTGCCGGTCCAGCCGAATTCGGCGTAAAACGGATCGGCAGTTCCCGACGGCGAGAGGAGGATGATCGGCGGAGATTTTGGATCGACCGTTTCACGAAATTTCACCAACGCCAGGTCGTCGATACGTCCGCCCTTGAGCGCGATCGAACCTTGCACGCTGCCGGTCGCGATCGAAACGCGTGGCGATGCTGCAAGTGCCGCGGCGCGTTCGACCGTGGCGGCGGCTGCCGGAGCACTTGCCTGGCCCCCCGGAACCTGCGGCGCCGCGGATTGCCCGGGCGGCTGCGCCGGTTGCCCGGGTTGGGCCGGCGCAGGCACATTCTGCTTCTGCTGCTGGGCCTGCAATTGCTCCTGCCGCGCCTTTTCCTGCGGGACGGCGAAGAAATATTGCCAACCGAGCAGCACCAGCGCCGACAGCACAATGGCGAGGATGGTGTTCTTGTTGTCAGTCATTACGCTTCCATATTGTCATTGCGTCGCGCATGCGCGCGTCGCAATGCACCTTCAAAGTCCTGCGTCATCCGGGCAAACGGCAGATTGAGCGCCGCGCGCCGTCCGACAAGCACATAATCGTGTCCGGCGCGAAGCCGGTTTGCGGCCGAGAGCCGGACAATTTCCCGCAAGCGGCGGCGGACCCGATTACGCTCGACCGCATTTCCGATCTTCTTTGACACGGTAAAACCAAACCGTGCCGGCCCCCCATCGCGACGCTTGCGTGCCTGCAACACGAATGCCGCGGCCGGTACCTTGATCCCGGATGCCGCGGCGAGAAAATCCGCCCGTTGCCTCAATCGTTCCATGGAAGCAATGTGCGCGGCGTGTTTGCGCCGTCAGGCGGACAGCCGCTTGCGTCCGCGCCCCCGGCGTGCCGACAGGACCTTGCGCCCGCCTTTGGTTGCCATGCGCGCGCGGAAACCGTGACGGCGCTTGCGTACAAGTTTGCTCGGTTGATATGTCCGCTTCACGTTCAGATTCTCCGCTGGTCGCGCCGTGAGGAAAGAGGACGCCGTCCTCGAAAAGCCATCGAATCCCGAATGCTTTCGGGCCGGCACTTGATTTTGCGCGGCTTATAAGGGAGGGGCTTTGACCCGTCAATGCGACCACCTGCCGGCGGGTGTCCGGTGCCAAAAAGGCCTTACAAGCCGTCGAGGATTGCCGTTCCGGACAGGGGCTCGTGTATAAAGCGCCAATGTCCGCAAGTTCACCTCAAACACTGACACCCGACATCTGCGTGATCGGCGGCGGTCCCGGCGGGCTGTCGGTGGCTGCGGCGGCGGCAGGCTTTGGTGTCCCCACGGTATTGATCGAACGCCGCAGGATGGGGGGCGACAGTCTCACTAGTGGCTCGGTTCCCTCGAAAGCCTTGCTGGCAGCCGCCAGGCGCGCCGAGACCATACGCAGTGCCGGCGCATTCGGGCTCGACGCACAGAATATCAGGGTGAATTTCGCCAAGGTGCGCGATCACGTGCACGGGGTGATCGCGGCCATAGCGCCGGCGGATTCAGCTGAGCGCTTTGCGGGTCTCGGGGTTCGCATCATCCATGCGGACGCGAAATTCAGCGGCCGCCAGAGTGTCACGGCAGGCGATATTGAAATTCGCGCACGGCGCTTCGTCATCGCCACCGGATCAGCGCCGGCGATACCGGCCATTCCCGGTCTCGACAGCGGGCCCTATCTCACCAACGAGAGCGTTTTCCAACTCAAGGAGAGGCCGGAGCACCTCATTATTATCGGTGCAGGATCCACCGGCCTGGAAATGGCGCAAGCCTTTCGTCGTCTGGGAAGTTCGGTGACCGTGCTTGAGGGCGCGACGCCGCTCGCCGATGACGACCCGGAATGCGCCGCCATTGTACTCGATCGCCTCGAACGCGAGGGCGTGGTCATCCGCAGCGGCGTGAAGGTCATCGGCATCGCGCACGCTGGCGGCACGGTGACGGCGACAATCGAAACAGCCGGCGCCGAGCAGACCATTACCGGCAGCCACCTGCTGATCGCTGCTGGTCGCAGGCCGATGATCGATGGTCTCGATCTCGACGCCGCAGGAATTCGGCGCGACCGCAGCGGGATTATCGTGAACGGAAAGCTAAAGACGAGTAACCGGCGAGTCTACGCGATCGGGGATTGCGCGGCCGGGCATTCACCGCTCACGCATACGGCCAACTATCACGCTGGCCTGGTCATTCGAAACGCGCTGTTTCGTCATCCGGTGCGGGTCAACAACAGCGTCATTCCCTGGGCAACCTTTACCGAACCGGAACTCGCGCACACCGGCCTGACCGAAGCGCAGGCGCACGCCCGCCGCATTAAGATTCGCGTCACGCGTTGGCCCTACAATGACAATGATCGTGCGCAGGCAGAGCACGAAACGCGCGGTCATATTAAAGTCATCACCACGAGTAAAGGTAGGATAGTAGGTGTGACGATCGTCGGCGCGCAGGCAGGTGAGTTGATAGCAATGTGGACGCTCGCAATCGCGCAAGGCCTGAACATCAAAGCTCTCACCGAGCTCGTGTTGCCGTACCCGACGTTGTCGGAGCTCGGAACACGTGCAGCGATCGATTTTTTCACGCCTGGTTTGACCAGCACCTGGGCGCGGCGCATCATTGCCTGGATGCGAATATTCGGTTGAGGTGATTTTGGAAACCGCGGACGGAGCAAGAAGCGATACTGCAGCGGAGCCGCGGCCGGCGCGAACGTGGCGCGTCGGTCTTTCCGGCAAATTGCTGCTGCTTACTATCCTGTTCGTGATGGTCGCGGAAATTTTGATTTACGTGCCTTCGGTTGCAAATTTCCGCTTGAACTGGTTGAGCGATCGACTGGCTGCGGCGCATACGGCGGCTCTGGTGCTCGACGCAGCACCGAGCGGAATGGTGCCGGAGAGTCTTGCGAACCAAATCCTGAAAAGCATCGGCGCGCGCGCAGTCGCAATGAAGATGGGTAATCAGCGCCGCCTGCTCGCGGCCTCCGATATGCCAACGGGGCTCACGCAAGACATCGACATGCGGCAGTTCTCCTGGTGGCGATCCATTTTCGACGCGTTCGAGACCCTGCTGACTTGCAAGCCGGGTGACGTGATTCGCGTGGTTGGAGCGGCGCCAATGGGCGGCGACTTCCTCGAAATCATTCTCGACGAGGCGCCGCTCTGCAAGGCCATGTGGACGTTCTCTGTAAACATCCTGATGCTGTCGCTGGCGATTTCCTGCATCACAGCGATGCTGGTGTTCTTCGCCCTGCACTACCTACTTGTGCTTCCCATGTGGCGTATCACCTCCAACATGATCGCCTTCCGCGCCGATCCCGAGAATCCGTCGCGGATCATCTCGGAAAGCGGCAGACAGGATGAAATCGGCACAGCCGAAGAAGAACTCGGAGCCATGCAGCGCGAGCTTGCCTCGATGTTGCACCAGCAGAGCCGGTTGGCGGCGCTCGGTCTCGCAGTGTCGAAAATCAATCACGATCTGCGTAACCTGTTGGCTTCGGCGCAGCTCTTTTCCGATCAGCTTTCGACCTCACCGGATCCGAAGGTGCAGCGTTTTGCGCCCAAGTTGATGCGCGCGCTCGAACGCGCGATTGCATTCTGTCAATCGACACTTTCTTATGGCGGCGCGCAGGAGCCTCCACCCGAGCGCAAGACGATCGAGGTCGAGCCGCTGATCGAGGAAGTGCACGAGGCGCTCGGTCTTGGTCTTGACGTGCCGATCCGATGGATCGTGGCGGTGGAACGCGGTCTCACCGTCGAGGCGGATCACGATCAATTATTTCGTGTCCTCGTCAATCTCACGCGGAACGCGGCACAGGCCCTTGAGGCGCGCGGAACGCGCGATCCGGCCCGCGATCAGATTCGCATTACCGGACGGCGTGAAGGCAGCGTCGCGATCATCGAAGTATCCGATACCGGGCCGGGGGTAGCCGAGAAGGCCCGTGCCCACCTGTTCCAGGCTTTTCAGGGCTCCGCGCGCGCGGGTGGGACGGGGCTTGGCCTGGCCATCGCCGCGGAACTGGTACGCGCGCACGGTGGTGAAATCCGCCTCGTGCCGGGAACCATCGGCGCCACATTCAGCATTACGATCCCGGATCGCGCGGTCGATCTGAGCACACGACGAGGTGAACGCGCCCACGCCTGACGGCGGGAAGAGGCCGTAACCTGCGGTGTTCTTTGAATAAGGGCGCCTCGTTCGTGTTTACACAAAGGATACAGGCATGGTGCCGCCGGTTAATGTACTCGCGGTCGCGACCGCGGTGCCGCCAAACGCGCTTGAGCAGCGGGCCGTCACGGATGCTGCGCGCCACGTCTACGCGCGCACGTTCGCCCGCTTTCCCAAGCTGGCTGATGTGTTCGTCAATGTCGGCATCGAGCGTCGCTATTCGGTGCGGCCGCTGGAATGGTTGAGCGCGCCGCATGATTTGGCGGAGCGCACTGAAGTTTATCTCGAGAGCGCGAGCGAATTGTTCATACGAACGGCGCGCGCGGCGCTCGAACGTGCACGCATATCCGCGCGCGACGTCGATGTGGTCGTGACGGTATCTTCGACCGGCATCGCCACCCCGAGCATCGAAGCGCGCGTCGGTCCGGAAATGGGGTTCCGCCCGTCCGTGATGCGCGTTCCGGTGTTCGGCCGCGGCTGTGCCGGTGGCGTCTCGGGCCTGGCGCTTGGCGCCCGCCTGGCGCGTGCCGAGCCGGGCGAAGTTGTCCTCGTTGTTGTGGTTGAACTGTGCACGCTCGCCTGCCGCATTGATCGAGGGTCCAAAGCCGATGTGATTTCATCGGCGCTTTTCGGAGACGGCGCCGCCGCGGCGGTGCTGCGTGCCGGGCCGGCAGCAGGCGAGTTGCGCATCGGCTCTGCCGCCGAACACACCTGGCCTCGCACGCTCGATATCATGGGTTGGATGATTGATCCCGTCGGCTTTCGCGTGGTGCTCTCACGTTCGCTACCGCGCTTTGTCGAGCAGAAGATGGCCGCGCCGGTGCGCCGTTTCATAAAAACGGCGCAGCTGCAGGCACCGCAACTGATCTGTCATCCGGGCGGCGCAAGAGTGCTGGACGCGATAGAAGTTGCGCTCGGCCTGCAAAAAGGCACGCTGCGCGACGAACGCGAGGTGCTGCGCGGCTATGGCAACATGTCGGCACCGACGGTGTTGTTCGTTCTTGAGCGTGCGCTTCGGCGCGGTTTGCGTGGCCACGCCATGCTTTCGGCGCTCGGTCCCGGGTTCACCGCGAACTTTCTTGCGCTCGAGACGGCACATGGGTGAGGGGGCCTGGCTGGTCGCGTTCCTTGTCGTGCAAAGACTCTCCGAGCTCGCATTCGCGCAATTCAACACCGCACGCCTGCGCGCAAAGGGCGCCGTCGAGTTCGGGGCTACGCACTATCCGCTCCTGATCGTGCTGCACGGACTGTGGCTGCTCGGCTTGTGGGCGTTCGGCCACAATCAGCCCATCAATCTGTTTTGGCTGGCGATCTTTGTCGTTCTGCAATTTGGCCGCTTGTGGGTGATATCGAGCCTCGGCCGGCGATGGACCACCCGCGTCATCGTGCTGCGCGGCGCCGCTCCCGTCGTGCGCGGGCCCTATCGCTGGCTCAAGCATCCAAATTATTTGATCGTCGCATTGGAAATCGCCGTCGTTCCCTTGGCACTCGGATTGCCGATGTTTGCGCTGGTCTTCTCGATCGCCAATGCTGCGCTGCTCATCTATCGCATTCGTATTGAAAAAAAGGCGCTGGCCTGGGCTGCACAGCCCGCGTGAGCACCTGCCGCGCCAACCCTTGCCAATGCCGGATCAAGGCGATAGCTATGCCCGCGGTGCCGTGGTCCGGTTTCCGGCAGCGGAATCAAGCGCCCGTAGCTCAGCTGGATAGAGCACCAGACTACGAATCTGGGGGTCAGGAGTTCGAATCTCTTCGGGCGCGCCACCACTTAGCACCCGGCTTCCGTGCAAAAAATCACCCATTTTACGGTTTTTGCATGGAACTGTCGGCTGCGTGACCTTCAAGGTCGTGAACACCATTGATAAGCGCCGTTGGCAACCTGACTCAGTTTCAAGAGTCAGTCTTGGCGCGAGGCGCTCGGTCAATGAACGATTTTTTCAGCGGCGCGCCGAAATCGGAGTAATAGCGGACACCGCGGATAGAACGCATCACGCGAGTGGCGTGTCGCGGTCATCTACCGCTAAATTTTGCCGGCCGCTTGGCGTGGAATGCTTCGACCCCCTCTCGGAAGTCGTCCGATTGCCGCAGCCGGCTGTAGCAATGGCCCTCAAGCTCAATTGCAGTGGAGAGAGTCGCGTCTTCTGTGTCATTCAGCAGTTTTTTGGCCGTGCGCTGCGCGAGCGGAGAAAAAGCGCGTAGCTCTTTAACCAATTCATCTGTCGCAGTTTCGAGCTCGCCGTCCGGCACGCATTCGGTTGCGATTCCCCATTCGCAGGCCTGCCTGCCACTGATACGTTTGGAACGCATCACAATGTCCTTGGTGCGTGTGATCCCGATAATCTTCTGCAGCCGCGCCGAGCCTCCGGAGCCCGGAATCTGACCGAGCTTCTGTTCCGGCAAGGCGTAAAAACAGGCCTCTGAAGCAACTCGAAAATCACAGGCAAGGGAAATCTCGAAGCCGACACCAAAACAATAGCCGCGATTGGCCGCAATAACCGGCTTACTGCACCGCGCCGGCGCTGCGATGTTCCAGGCGAGCTTTGAAACATGCTCCGGCGTCGCTTCCATAAAACCCTTGATGTTGCCGCCGCTCGAAAAATGCTCGCCGACTGCGCGCAGCACGATAACACGTACGTGGTTGTCCTCATCGAGCGCCTCGAAACTTAGCCGCAACTGATCGCGCTGTGGCATCGTGATGATGTTGAACGGCGGCCGGTCGAGGATAATATCGGCACGCTCTTGACCGACATCGATTTCCACACGGAAGCCATCGAGTGTGGCGAGGCGCGGGTCGGGTGAAGTTATGGTCGTCATGCTACGGCTCCGTTATCGGGCGGGCAGGAGGGCGCGTCTTCGGGCTCGTACTCGCCGGCCACGAGCTTTCGGCGGAGGAGCTTGCCCACGGGCGACTTAGGTATATCGCGCACGAACAAATAACGGCGCGGACGCTTGAATTTTGCGAGGCCGGATGTCTGGCAAAACAGATCGAGCTCATCCTCCTTGACGGCCTTGCGGCGCTTAACGAAAGCGGCGATCACCTTGCCCCAGCGCTCGTCCGGGAGGCCGACAACAGCAACTTCCGATATAGCCGGATGGAGTGATAAACAGCTTTCGATTTCGACCGGTGAGACGTTCTCGCCGCCGCTGATGATCATGTCATCAACGCGACCCGTAACGAACAAATCGCCATCCGGGTCGAAATAGCCGGTGTCGCCGGTGAAATACCACCCATTGCGAATGGCCTTTGCGTCGGCTTCCGGACGACGCCAATAGCCTTCGAATGCCTCGTCGCTCAGGAGCTGCGCGATCACCTCGCCTTCCTCTCCAGCGGCGGCAATCTCGTCAGGCGAAGTGGTGCCAAGCTTCACGACGCGCACACGCTGATTTACCCCGGCGCGTCCGGCAGAGCCAGGCTTTGCCGGCGCGTTCTGGTCGATAGTGAAGGTGTAGATTTCCGATGAGCCATAGTGATTCACGAACAGCTCAGGTTTGAATGCTGCTTGCAGCTCTTTGAGCAGGCCGTCGGTCATCGGCGCGCCTGCAAAGCCGAGCTTGCGCACCGAGCGTACATCGGCCGCGGCAAAACGCTCGTGATGAATGAGATCGTGGTAGAGCGTAGGCACCAGATAGAGATTGCTGATTTTTTCGGCTGCAATCAGCGCCAGTGCCTTCTGCACGTTGAAGCGTGGCAGGCAGACGAATGTGCCGCCAATCAGGGACATTGCCAAAAGCGAGCGCACACCCATGGTGTGGTACAGTGGCATGACCCCAAGCGTACGTTCGCCATTGGCGTACATGTTTTGCGCGACATGCGCGACGGCTGCCGCGCGTTCGGCGCCGTGGCGGCGCGGCACGCCCTTCGGCTGCGCAGTGGTGCCCGACGTGTAGAGCATGATGGACCAGGCATCGGCCGTTACGTGCGGTGCCGCATCGTGCGCCTCGCGCTCCACGAGCGCGGTCCAGGCGCTTTCGCCGGATTTCGGCGCGTCGAGTGCAATCCGCGCACGGTTCTGTGCCTTCGCCGATTGTGCGACGCTTGTCGCCGCAATGGCATCATAGACTATTGCTTTTGCGTCCGAATTTTCCACCAGGAAATCGAGTTCGGTGGCGGTCACGCGCCAGTTCACGGGGGTGAGAATGATACCGGCGAACTGGCATGCCCAATGCAAAGTCGCGGCCTGCCAACGGTTCGGCAGCACCGTGAGCAAATGATCGCCGCTTCCGAGCCCGAGGGTAGAGAGTGCGTCCACGACCGAAGAAATCCGCCGATACCAATCGGAGTAGGTCAAGCGCACTTCGTCATCGACAATCGCCAGCGCGCGCGGGTCGCGTTCGACGCTGGCGAGGAAGCTGGTGCCGAGATCAAGCATGCGCAGACGTCTCGCGGAGTTTCCCGGCGGCTTCGAGAGCCGCCGCCAGGATTGGAGCGTAGCCGGTGCAGCGGCATAAATGTCCGCCGAGAAAATCGCGTAACTCGGCTTCGGCCGGATCGGGGTGATGCCGCAGATAATAATCGAGCGACATCAAGATGCCGGCGGTGCAAAAGCCGCATTGCAGCGCATGATTCCGCCGAAAAGCCTCCTGTAATACAGACAGCCGGCCGGGCGCCGGCGCCAGGCCCTCGACGGTGCGAATTTTGGCGCCGTCGGCCTGCACCGCCAGCGTAAGACAGGCGCGCGCCGGTACGCCGTCGATCTCGACGGTGCAGGCGCCGCAAACGCCATGCTCGCAGCCGACATGCGTGCCGGTCATGCCGAGGTCGTGGCGCAGGAAGTCGGTGAGCAGCATGCGCGGCTCGGCGTCACCCTCGACCGCGCGGCCGTTGAGCTCGAAACGGACACGGTGGCGCGCGTCGGCGCTCAGACGCGGCATCGGCGGGCCTCCTCGATGGTCGCGCGACCGAGCCGGCGTACCAATGCGCGGCGATAGTCGGCAGTGGCATGCAAATCATCACGCGGCTCGAGCTCGCCGGCAAATTCATCAAGCGCGTCGTCGAGTGCGTCGCCGCCGATGTCAGGAAAATCACGCGCGGTGGGGACATCGGCAACGCCGCCGATCGCAAGCCGCACTCCGTCCGCGCGCGCGACGGCGGCGCAGGCGACGATGGCGAAGTCGCCGTGGCGGCGCGCAAACTCGCGGAACGCGTAGCCATGGCCAGCCGCGCGGCAGGGGATGTCGATCGCCTCGATCAGTTCGTTGTCGCTGCGTGCGGTTGACAGCAGGCCGGTGAAAAACTCTTCCGCTGGGACGCGCCGCCGCTCTCGCTGCGACGACAGTTCGACGCCGCCCTTTAGCGCGAGCAGCGCCAGCGGGATCTCTGCGCTCGGATCGGCGTGCGCGACCGAACCGCAAACCGTGCCACGGCTGCGAGTCTGCGCGTGGCCGACCCAGGGCAGGGCGGCGGCGAGTAGCGGCTGGCGCTCGGCCAGTTCGGGCCAGGCTAGGAGCGCCGCCTGCCGCACGCCTGCGCCCACGCGGATGGCGTTGCCTTTGACCACGATCTTCGCCAACTCGCTCAGATGCATGATGTCGACCAATACGGCAGGACGTGCCATCCGCATGGACAGCATCGGCACGAGGCTCTGCCCGCCAGCAATGATGCGCGCGTCGTCACCGTCTTTGGCAAGCGCAGCGTGCGCTTCGGCGAGCGATCCGGTCCGGATATAGTCGATACGCGCAGGCTTCATTTGCGCCTCATGGACTTTTCGCCGGCGTGAATATGCGCGGCGAGCTTTGCCGGCGTCATCGGCAGGTCGATCGAGGCAAGCCCGAGTGCGTCGGCGACGGCATTGGCGAGGCACACCGGCGTGCTCATGCAATTGCCTTCGCCGACGCCCTTGGCGCCGAGCGGCGTGTAAGGCGAAGGCGTCTCGATATGCAGGATCAGCGGCGTCGGCACTTCCGTAGTCGTCGGCAGCAGGTAGTCGGCGAACGTACCGCTCAGGAAGGCGCCATCCGGCGAGTAGGCATATTCCTCATAAAGTGCGGCACCGAGCGCCTGCGCAAAACCGCCGGTGATCTGCCCTGCGACCATGCCCGGATGCAGAACGCGGCCGCAGTCGTGCATGGTCACGTATTTGTCGATGCGCACGGCACCGGTCACGCGATCGATCTCGACGCCGCAGAAATCGAAAATGAAACCGTGGCAAAGCGATGAATTGATCTCGTCCTTCTCGGTTGGCGGAGTGAGTTCGGGCGGCGTCCAGAACACGGTCTCGCGCAGCGCCTGGTTTTCCTCTGCGACCAGGCCAGGTGACCAGTGGCTGGCGGCGGCCAGCCTCGAAAACGGAATGGCGTTATCGGGATTGTCGCGCGCGCGCGCCCGTCCACCGGTGATTTCGACGTCTTGCGCCGCGACGTTAAGCTGGGACGCGGCCGCACGTGCAAGCTTCGCCTTGATCTTTTCAGCCGCGAGATGGGCGGCGCCGCCGACTGCGGCGGCGAAGCGGCTTGAATAGTTGCCGGACGCGATCGACCAGGCGTCTTTTGCGGTGTCGAGCTCGGCGGCGACGCGGATGTCGGATGGCTTGAGGCCGAGTGCGTCGGCGACGATCTGCGCCAGCACCGTGCGATGGCCCTGGCCCTGCGGCACCGAGGCGACATGAACCGAAACGCCACCGAGTGGATCGAGCGAGACGGTTGCGGTTGCCTGGGCGCCGTTCTTCGGGCCCGCCTTGCGGCGCTCTTCCGGCGTGAGCACGGTGGTGATGTAGCCCATGTTGGAGACGCTGGGCTCGACCGCGGCGGTCAGGCCGATGCCGTAGATGCGTCCTTGCGCGCGCGCTGCCTTCTGCCGCTCGCGCAGCTGCGCAAAATCGCCTTGCGCCAGCGCAGTTTCCAGCGCTTTCGCATAGTCGCCGGAATCGAGCGTGGCACCGGTAGCCGTGCGGTAGGGAAAGGCGTCGGACGGCACCAGGTTTTTGCGGATCACATCGAGCGGATCGAGCTCGAGCTCGACCGCGACACGCTGCATCAGCCGCTCGAGCGCATAATACATCTGCGGCCCGCCAAAACCGCGGTTGAGCCCGGTCGGCGTCTTGTTGGTAAGTACGACACGGTTGCGCACCGAAACATGGCGGATGTCGTAGGCGCCGGTGAGGTTTCCGTGCATGCGGTAGAGCGTCGCCGGCTCGGGGGCACGGATGTATGCACCGACGTCTTCAAGCTGGTCCCATGCCAGCGCCTGCACGCGCCCACTGGCATCGACCGCCGCCTTGAGCGTGGTGATGCGGTTGGTGGCCGATACGGACGCGGCGAGATGTTCGAGCCGGTCCTCGATCCATTTTACGGGGCGGCCGGCAACGCGCGCGGCGACGCCCATCAGCACGATGTACGGAAATACTCCCTGCTTGACGCCGAAGCTGCCGCCTGAGTCCGGCGGCGTGCGCAGACGCAGGCGGTTACCCGGCACTTTCAGCGCACGCGCCATGACGGCGTGCAGGCTGAACGGCCCCATGAAGTTGGCGAGCACGTCGTAGGCGTCTTCGCCCGCGTCGTATTCGGCGACGAGGCCGTACGTTTCGATCGGCGTGCAGGAATTGCGCGGATAGTGGATCGTTACCGACACGCGATGGGCGGCTTGCGCGAAGACGCGCTCGGGATCGCCATAGCGAAACGAGCGTTCGCTGGCGATGTTCGAGCCGAGGCCCTCGTGCAGCGCCGGCTGCTTCGGATCGGCCGCGGCGAGGGGATCGACGACGGCAGGCAGCGGCTCATAATCGACCTCGATCAGTTCCAATGCATCTTCGGCGAGGTAGCGGTTGGCGCCCAGCACCACTGCGACCGGCTCGCCGGCATAGCGCACGCGATCGACGGCAATCGGCCAGCATTCAATCGGCGCCTTCACGCCGGCGACGAGGCTCGCCGACAGCGCGGTGACCTCGGTCCCGGTGATGACAGCTGCGACGCCCGGTGCCTTGCGCGCCGCCGCGGCGTCGATGGCGCGGATTTTCGCATGCGCGTGAGGCGAGCGAAGAATTGCGGCGTGCAGCGTGCCGGGACGTACGCCGAGGTCGTCGATGAAACGACCGCGCCCGGTGAGCAGTGGGCCGTCTTCGACACGCTCAACCGACTGGCCGCACCAGCTTGTCGCTACACTATTCATCCGCGAAGCTTCCTGACCGCTATTCCCGCGCAAATCGCCGATTTGCGCAAGCAGGCGCCTTGCATGCCGGAAAGCGTGAAAACGGCGCCCACGAGCGGGGCGCCGTCTTGCGCGTGTTACTGCATCGGCCGTCTACTTGGCGATGTTGACGTACTTTCCGTTGACCACCTTGAGGATGGCGGTGATGCCGGTGCCGTCGCGCACCGCATCCATGGTAATCGGTCCGGCAACACCCGGGAAGTCCTTGAGCGTGCCGAGGCACTGACGGATCTTGTCGCGGTCGCTTTCGAGATCTTCCGGCTTGTTGGTGATGCCCGCCTTCTCGAAGCAGTACTTGAACGAGTAGACGATGTCGTAAGAACGCGGACCACTGTAGGGCGGCAAATGGCCCTGCAGCCGCGGCTTGATCTTCTTGACGTAGGCCTGGACCTCCGGGCGTGGATCGTCAAGCCAGGCGGCGGTCGACATATAGGTTCCTTCCGCTGCCTTGCCGGCGATCTCGATGTAGCCCGGCGCACCGGCGCAGGCGCCGCCGATGATCGGAACCTTCAAACCTTGCTTCGCCATCTCTTTGGCGATCGCCGCGGCGTTCTGGTAGCAGGCGCCGAGAGCAATGCCTTCCGCGCCCAGCGATTTCGCCTTCGTGACCTGCGCCGAATAGTCAGTGTCCTTTGTACGGTAAGTCAGGCTGTCAAGAATCTCGACGCCGTGATCCTTCAGGAGCTTCGGCAGCACGGCGGCGCCTTCGCCCTTGGAGACCGCGTCTTCGGCATCATAAATGATGACGACTTTCTTGATCTTGTATTCCTTGAGCCAGGCGTCCACGACCGGCGTGAGCTGCTTGTCACTGGTCAGGGTGTTGCGGAACGCCCACTTGCTCATAGCCGACAGGCCGGGTTTCGCCGAGCAGTAGGAATCGATCGCGGTCTTGAAGCGCGCGTCGAGTTGCGGCGCAATGGTCTCGAACGGCCCGCTGAAGCAAGGGCCGACGACGGCGAGCACCTTGTCGCGGTCGACCAGGCGGTTCATCGCGTTGAGCGCCTCTGATTCAAGTGTCTGGTCGTCGTAGCAAATCATCTCGATCGGCAGGCCGCCGATGCCGCCTTTGGCGTTTATCTCTTCGACGGCGAGGTCGATCGAGGGCTTCGCCCCCTGGCCCCACTCGGCGCCCTTGCCGGTCAGCGGCACAAGGCAGCCGATCTTGACATTGCGGCCGGCCAGCTTGGCGTCGGCATGATGCACCGGCAGCGCCGCGAGCATCATCGCCGCGCCGGCCAGTGACATCAGCAGTCTTACAAGACGTTTCATCACATTACCCTCCCATTAGTTGCTTGATCGATTTCGCCTTCTCGTCCGATCGCGCAGCGCCCCGCGAATTCTTGTTTTGGAATATCCTATCCCGACGGCCGGAAAATGATACCCCGCGTAACATTGCGTATTTCATGCGGCGCTCTGCCCAAGATATGTGTGCTGGACCTCAGGCATGTTCAAAAGCTCCTGGCCCGTGCCGCTGAGCGCAATGCGCCCGCGCTCCATGACGTAGGCGTGGTCGGCGACCTGGAGGGCCTTGCGCGCGTTCTGTTCGACCAGAAGGATGGTTTTGCCTTCGGCTTTGAGTTCCCGCAGCGTCTGGAAAATCAGCGTGATGAACCGGGGAGCAAGCCCCAGGGAAGGCTCGTCGAGCAGAAGCAGGCGCGGACGCGCCACCAGCGCGCGGCCGATCGCCAGCATCTGCTGCTCGCCGCCGCTCAGCGTCGCGGCGATCTGATCGCGCCGCTCTGAGAGGGCCGGGAAACGGCCGAACACCACGTCAATGTCGCGATCAATGTCCTTATCGTGGCGCACGTAAGCGCCCATGTGCAGGTTGTCGATCACCGTCATGCGTTTGAGGATGGCGCGGCCTTCCGGCACGTGGCTCATGCCGCGGCCGGCGATCCTGTGCGCCGGCATACGCCCAATGTTCTGACCTTCGAACTCGATCGTTCCGGCGCTCGGGCGGACCAACCCGGAAATGGTCTTCAGCAACGTGGTCTTGCCGGCGCCGTTCGCTCCGATCAGCGTCACGATCTGTCCCTCCTCCACGGCAATGCTCACATCGTGCAAGACCTCTATCTTGCCGTAGCCCGCGCGCAGGCCCTGGACGAAAAGCAGCGTCATAATTTTGCGTCCTCGCCGAGGTAGGCTTCGATCACTTTCGGATCGTTCTGGATATCCTGCGGCACGCCGTCGGCGATCTTGGTGCCAAAATTGAGCACAGTGACGCGGTCGGAAATGCCCATGACGAGCCGCATGTCATGCTCGACCAGGATAATGGTGATGCCGCGATCACGGACGCGCGTGATGACTTCGTCGAGCTCCTCGGTCTCGTGCGGGTTCATGCCGGCGGCCGGCTCGTCGAGTAGCAGCAGCCGTGGCCGCGTCGCGAGCGCGCGGGCGAGTTCAAGCCGGCGTTGATCGCCGTAGGAGAGGTCGGACGACTTGGCCGCGTGCTGGTTCGCGAGCCCAAGGAAATCCAGCAATTCCATCGCGTTCGCGCGCATCTTGCGCTCTTCTTCAGCCTCGCCGAAGGGCCGCTGCAACAAGACGTCCACCAGCGCGCCGGTGACTGACGGATAAAAGCGGCAGTGCTCGCCCACCATGATTGTTTCAAGCACGGTAAGATGCGGGAACAGGCGGATATTCTGGAACGTGCGCGCAATGCCATTGATCGTGCGCTGGGACGGCCGTGCATCATCAACTGGTTGGCCTTCGAACACGATGCGTCCGGAATCGGCGCGCAACACACCGGTGATGAGATTGAAGAACGTCGTCTTGCCGGCGCCGTTAGGGCCGATCAGTGCGTGGATGTGACCGCTGACGACATCCATGTTCAATTCATTGAGCGCGTAAAAACCGCCGAACCGCTTGGTCAGGCCGTCGATCGAAAGACTGATGGTGCGCGCATCAGGCACGGCCGCTTTTCCAGCGCGCAAAAGAGGCCCACCGCATGGAGTCGCGCGTAAGCAAACCGTCCGGCCGCATGATCATCATTGCGATCAGGATGATGCCATAGGCGATCAGCCGTTTCGCATTTTCGAAGTCGAGGAACCCATGCAGGAAATCGTACACGCGGTTCACGGGGAACGAGTCGGTCCACTCGACCGGCACCAGCTCCAGCCAGTCGCGCAGCGTGCGCAGGAATTCCGGCAGTAGCGTGAGCACAACGGCACCGAGTGCCGGCCCCCAGAACGTGCTGGCGCCGCCGACGACGACGTAGGTCAGGATCTCAACCGCGAGCATGACGTTAAACGTTGTTGAATCGACATAGGTCGTGTGGTGCGCATAAAGCGCACCGGCGAGACCTGCGATCATCGCGCCAATGCCGAACGCCAGCAGTTTAGTGCGCACGACGTCGATGCCCATCACTTCCGCGGCGGTCTCGTCCTGTTCGATCGAATCCATCGCGCGCCCGAGACTGGAGCGTTCGAGTCGCGCGAAAAAGATCATCAGGAGGACGATCAGCGCGACGCACCATTCGAGCGTGCGCGGGTTGAACGGGATGTTGCGGAAACCTTGCGCGCCGCCGGTGTAGTCCCAGCTCAGGATGATGACTTGGACGATCTCGGAAAAGCCGAGTGTAAGCAGCAGCAGATAGACGCCCTTGATGCGTAGCGCGGGAAATCCGACCACGACGCCGATAATGCCGGCAACTGCACCGCCGAACGGCAACGCGACCGCGAAAGGCAAGCCCATCTTCTGGGTCAGGATCGCGGAGGCGTAGGCGCCGACGGCCATGAATCCGGCTTGGCCAAGCGACACCTGCCCCGTCTTGAATGGCGCAAAGAAGCTGTACGCGGCGATGACGTGAATAGCGGCGAAGATCAGGACAGATTGTGTGTAGTTGTCGATGAGACCGGTAAACATGGCTATTTTTGTTCGGCCGTGCGCGTGCCGAATAATCCGGTCGGCCGATAAAGCAGGATGAGTATGAGGATTAGGAACGAGAAGAAGTCGCGCTCGGTGGTGCCGATATAGGCCGCCGACAGAATCTCGATCATGCCGAGCAACAGGCCGGCAATCATCGCGCCCGGCACGTTGCCGAGGCCTCCGAGCAGCATCACAATCAGACCTTTCACCGCGGCGCCGAGGCCCATGAACGGGGACACGCTGCTGTTTTTCAGTCCATCAAGCACGCCCGCGATGCCGGCGATGCCAGAGCCGATCACGAACGTGATCAGCACCACGCGGTTGACATTGACACCGAGCAGCGCGGCGGTTTCGTGATTCTCCGCAACCGCGCGCATGGCGCGTCCGAGCTTCGTGCGCTCGATGAACAACCAGAGCGCGACCATCAATGCGATCGCGATTCCCAGGATGAAGAGTTGAACCGAGCTGATGGTGACAGGCCCGATGTGATACAGCGCCTGGTGGATCGTCTCGGGAAACGAGAATTGCTGGCCGCCGAAGACGTAGATGGCGAGATTTTGCAGGACGATGGTGAGGCCGATCGTGCTGATCAGCGGCGCGAGCGGGCGGTCGTTTGGCACCGGACGCACCGTGACGAAAAACGCCAGCGCGCCGAGGATCGCGCAGGCGATCATGGCCCCGATCAGCGCAACATAGATGTCAGTGCCGGCGTACATGACCAGGAACAACCCGACGAAAGCGCCGACCATGAACACTTCGCCGTGCGCGAAATAAAGGAGGTTAAGCACACCGAAGATCAGCGTGTAGCCGATCGCGACCAGCGCGTACGAAGCGCCAAGCATCAGACCGTTGATAAGTTGCTGGTAAAACATCTCGTCCTTTCAGCCCGGCGTCGCGATGCTTCCCGACATTTGCATGGCCTGCATAGTCAATGCGCTGCTGCCGAGAAATCCTGCGTCACGCGCGAGGCTGAGACGCACGCCTTGCGCGTCGTTGCCGGCGTGTTGCGGCTGCGGCCGACGAACCGCGGCACGCCAGCGGTGACGACCGCGCCGATCGCGGCGATGTCGCCGTGCTTGATGGCGGCGAGCGCGGTCTTCTGCGTGCCGCCGTCCGGTGCGTCGATGAGCACTATGTCGGCGGCCTTGCCCGGTGCGAGTAATCCGCTGTCGAGGCCGTAAATGCGTGCATTGCTGCCGGTCGCCGCGGAGATGAAGCGCTCCGGCGGCATATCGGTCAGGCTTGAAAGGTGCGCGATGGTGTAAAGCATTCCGAGCGGCATGATGCCGCTGCCGGTCGGCGTGTCGGTTGCGATGATGAAACGTTCGAAGGCGCCGTTCGCCTCAGCCAGCTTCGCGCACAGCAGCGTTGTGCGCAGGTTGCCGGCGGTGCAGACCTGCAAGGCGATCTTCGATTCCTTGATCACGCGTTCGAAGTCGGCGTCCGGCATCGCGGTCGGTCCACCGTTGATGTGGAACGATACATGCGGGTGCATCTTCAAGAGATGATCGCCCGTGATCGCGCCGGAGCCCGGGATCGAGGAGCCGCCGGTGTGGCAGGTGGTGATCAGGCCCGCGGCCTTGGCGCCCGCGACCAACGGCACGTAATCGTAAGAGCTCTTGACTGCGCCGAAACCGGCCTTCGCGAGCTTCACACCCTTTTGCGCGAGCTCGCGGAAATCCGGTTCTTTCAGGCCCGGCTCAAGGATGACCGAACCGGCGATGACGCGCATGCCGCCGGGGCGGTAGTCGGCAAAACAGCGTTGCGCGGCAATCGCAAGCGCTTTAACGCCTTCGACGTCGCGCGGCCGCCCCGGCACATGCACTTCCGACGCGGAGATCGCGGTCGTCGTGCCGCCGTGCAGGTAGCTCTCGAGATAGCCGACGGTGCGCTGGCGCGGCGTGTAGTCGCCGAAGGTGATGTGCACATGTGAGTCGATCAGGCCGGGGATCGCGGTCATGCCATCAGCGTCGATCACGACGTCGGCCGCCTTAACCGCGTCGGCCGATGTGGTGCCGACCGAGGCGATCTTCTCGCCGTCGACGATGATCGTGTCGCCTTCAGCAAAGGGCTTGCGCCAATCGCCGGAAACGATCTGACCAAGATTGACGATCGCGACCTTCATGGCCCAACCGTTCCCGTCCTCAGTTCGGCTTGCGGCCGAGCTCGTCTTCGAGCCGATAGGAGTCCATCAGGCTGTCTACCAGACCGGTGGCGCCATCCCAGTCGAAGGTTCGGTAGCTGTGGCCAGTGGTCACGAACCGCGCCCCTGCATAGAACATCTCGTATTGGGTATGACGCGAGCCGAACTCGGAGCCAACCGCGTCCCACGCGGCCTTCAGGAACTTTACTTTCTCTTCCGGACCCATTTTCGCCGCGCGTTGCGTTACGTCGATGATGCGCTTGAGTTGGGGGTCTTCGAAGTCGTGGATCGAGGACGGCAGCATGATCAAAGCGCCGCCGGACAATTCGCGTAGCGTATTGACGATGCGTGGATAGAGATCCTGCGTCAGCACCTGTGCGGAATACATGAAATGCTTGTTCGGCACGTACCACTCGCCGCGCATCGAGCCTTCCGCTTCCATGCCGGCCATCATGGCGTTGACCATGCTGCTGTGTGCGGCGAGATAGCCGAGCTGTTCGCGCACCGACGGAATGTTAGTGGTGCCAATCGCCTCGGTAATGCGGTGGGCAAGCCCGAGCAGGAACTTGATCTTTATCGACAGGCGGATTTGCGATTGGTAGTTCTGGTAGGTATGGCCGGCGGTGTCGTGAAACTGGGCGCGGCACATATCGCTGTCGCGGTGCACGAACACGCGCTCCCACGGCACCTTGACGTCGTCGAAATAAATGAGCGCGTCGTTCTCGTCGTAACGTGAAGAAATCGGGTTGTCGAAAATCGAGATGGCCGCCGCCTCGTAGGATTTGCGCGACAACACGCGCATGCCCTTGGCGTTCATCGGCAGCGCGCAGGAAAAGGCGAGGTCTTCCTCGCCGGGCTTCAAAGGCTGCAAGTTGGCGACGAACACTTCGTTCGCCATGATGGAGCTCGTGCCCAGCATCTTGGCGCCACGGATAGTAATTCCGCCTGAATCCTCATCGACGATGCGCGCGACCAGCTCCTCTTTCTGTTCCCCCCAGTCTTTGGCGCGCTCGGCTTGCGGATTGATGATTACGTAGGTGAGAAAGTAATCGTTGCGACTCGCCTCCTCGAAATAATCGCGCAACGCCTGCGCACGCTTGGGTCCGTGTTTCTCGAACACCTCAATTCCCATGCGCTGACCGACGAGGGCGGAGGCGAGGTGGTCCGGCGAGCGCCCCATGAAGCCGTAGGAGAGGCAGGCCCAAGCCTGCATCGCCTTGCGGCGTTGGAGTATCTCGGCGTAGCTGCGCGGCATCTGCCACGCGCGGTTAATGCGCCGGTTCGAGCCGTTTGGCAGGAACGTCATTAGCTCCATATTTTCTGGCCGCGCCTGATAGTCGTAAAGCAGCGCCGCCGACTTCACCGAATTACGAAATGCGGGGTGCTCGGTAACGTCCGGAACGAGCTTGCCGTCGATGTAAACGGTGCGGCCGTCCTTGAGCGACTTGATGTGCTCTGCCCCTGTTTTGCAGTCCGTCATGGCCGGCTCCCGTCCCGTCACGCGCCCAACGCGCTGCTTCGTCTACATCATATCAGTCCGTCGACGCCTTTGATGTCGCTCGCCGCGAGGCCGCCGACGCGATGATTGGCGCGGCCACGGTTAGCGAACGCGCAGATGACTGCGATCTCGTTCGGCAACGGCGCATCGGGCAGCGTGATCGTGATACCGTCGTAATGCGAGCGGACGTAGAGTGCATCCTTGTGCGCAAGCGGAATGTCGATGGTGGCGCCCGGCGCTGCGCGCTTGGTGATCGAGGAGATCCACGCCTTCCCGCCGCCTGCGGCCTCGCGCATCACGTTGCCGAAAACAGTGGTGAGCATCGAGACGCCGTGCTCCTGCTCGCCCTGAAAGCCGATGATTGCGGCCTTGCCGTAACTTTGGGCCTTGTGCGGCGCGAGCATGGAGATCGCGAGTGTGCAGATGGTGCGGCCGATATTCTCGCTGGCGTCGGTGAGCGGCTTCAAATCGCGCTCGAAGCGGCCTGCGAACGGATTGTCGATGATGGCGGCGACCGCGACCTTTCGCAGCGGCGGATTCGCGCGCTGTCCGGCTTCTTCCGCGATTTCCTCGATGAAGGTCAGCGTGCGCTTGATCTGCATCGATGGTCCCTCCCGCTACCCTTTTTGTTTGTTGGCAAAATGATGGGTCAGTCTAGTAATGCATGTCAATAGCGGGCTCATAGATCGGCATGTTGACCTCAGGTGTCCTCGACGATGAACGGCCTGCCTGGCTTGCGCGGGCGGCTGTCGCTGCGCGGGCGATAGTTGAGGCGATAACTCATGTCTCGCGCGCGCAGCGGCTCGCGGCAAACATTGCATAGGACTGCTGGATTGAAATCGTGGCCACATTTGTTGTGATTGAGGATCAGCGGCGGTTTACCGCGGGCGAGCCAGTCATCGCCCCAGCGCAGCATCGCGATCAGTGGCCCGTAGAGATCCTTGCCCTTTTCGGTCAGCGGATACTCGTAACGCTCAGGCTGATCCTGATATTTGCGACGCACGAAGATCCCTTCCGCAACCAGCCGGTCGAGACGATCGGTGAGAATGTTGGGCGCGATGCCGAGCTTGTTCTGAAGGTCATCGAAACGACGTACGCCAAAGAATGCTTCACGAATGACCATGAAACTCCAGCGGTCGCCGATCACTTTCAGCGTTTGCGCCACCGAACTTGGACGGCCGCGGTCAAGCACGGCCGGATCGGACGGGCGCCGGTTGCGCTTGGCGTCGATGACAGGCGTTACGCCCGCGCCCGGCCCATCGCGATAGGTCACGGTTTTGTTGTCGACCTCATCCTTGCAATGCGAGCAGGCGACGATCGGCCGGCATACTTCGCCACAGAAATTGTGAACGAGATAGATCGGTGGTTTGGCAGTTTTTTTCAGCCATTTATCGCCGAACGCGAGCAGCGCCATCATCACCGGATAAAGTTCGATGCCCATCCGCGTAAGGCGGTACTCGAAGCGTCTCGGCCGCTGCGAATACTGCACCCGACGCAACAGCCCGCCGGCGGTGAGATCGCGTAGCCGCTGCGTGAGCGTCGCGCGCGGAATTCCGAGCGCCGCCTGGAATGTCTCGAAGCGTGTGGCTGCGAAATAGCATTCACGCAGCACGAGGAACGCCCAGCTGTCGCTCAGGATCGCGACGGTACGGCCGACCGAGCAGTTGCGCTCGTGGGTGACGCGCACGGGCTTCGCGCGTGACCGTCGCGCACCGCGCTGCGCCGGCGCGCTGCGCCGCAAACTCACAACCTGACCCATCAACACCCCGAACGTCGCGCATATCGAACGCGCGCGGCTGCTTGACTTGACGACAGCCTACATAGTCTAATTATGAAAGTCATTAGTTCGAGGACGGTGCAGGGCCTCTCGCAGTCATGAAGCCAGCAGCGTTCGAGTACGTAGTTGCGAACAGCATCGAGCAGGCAGTCGCAACGCTGGCGCAAGCCGGCGGTGAGGCGAAAATCCTCGCTGGAGGGCAGAGCCTGGTGCCGATGCTGAATTTCCGGCTGCTGCGCCCGGCAATTCTCGTCGACATCAACCGCATTCCCGGTCTTGCTTTCATCGAGGACGCGGGCGACGCGGTCAAAATCGGCGCGCTGACGCGGCATCATCAGCTCGAAACCTCGCCAGTTATCGCGAAGCACTTTCCGGCACTGTCGTACGCGATGACGCATGTCGCGCATCTTGCCATTCGCAACCGTGGCACCATTGGCGGCAGCCTGTCGCACGCCGATCCCGCCGCCGAACTACCGATGATGGCGCTGCTGCTCGGCGCGAAGCTTCATATTATCTCGGGCAAGGGCAAGCGTACCGTCAAAGCGCGAGAGTTCTTCCGCGACGCGCTCACCGTCGATCTCGCGGAAGACGAATTGCTGACAGAAATCCACCTACCGAAATTGCCGCCGCAGACCGGCTGGGGCTTCGAGGAAGTCGCGCGCCGCGCGGGTGATTTCGCGCTGGCTGCTGTTGCCGCGACGATCACGATATCCGGCGGCGCGATGAAGGAAGCGCGCATTGCGCTTACCGGCGTCGGCCCGACACCGGTGCGGGCAAGCGAAGCCGAGGCGTTGCTCGTAGGCCGAAAGCCTGAAGCGAAATTGATGGCGCGAGCGATCGAGGCAGTGCGCGCCGCAATCGAGCCGGAAACCGACCTGCATGCCTCCTCGGATTACAGGCGGCAGCTCGCGCGCGCTCTCGCGGGCCGTGCGCTGGCAGTCGCGTTGCAACGCGCAGGCGCGACATGAGCGGACGGCGCGACATACGTGTCACGGTCAATAGCGTGGTCTACGAGCGCGCGGTCGAGCCGCGTCTGCTGCTCGCCGATTTCCTGCGCGATACGCTCGGCCTCACCGGCACGCATGTCGGATGCGAGCACGGCGTTTGCGGCGCCTGTACGGTACTGGTTGATGGCGACAGCGTTCGCGCATGTTTGATGTTCGCGGTGCAGGCCGACGGTTGCACGGTCGAGACGGTCGAAAGCCTCGGGCGGATCGGCGGGCTCAACCCTCTGCAGGAATCCTTCCATGCGCATCATGCGCTGCAATGCGGCTTTTGCACCCCGGGGATGCTGATGACGGCGACCGATCTTCTGAAAAAATATCCGCTCGCAACGGACGACGAAATCCGCGAGGGCCTCTCGGGCAACCTCTGCCGCTGCACCGGCTATGAGCACATCGTCAAGGCGATCCGCGCAGTGAAAGCTGGAGCCGCGCGATGAAGATGCATCTTCTCTCCGGTGGCCGGTTGCGCATGCGCAAGAGCATCTATTTCCCGGATGCGGATAGCAGCGAGACTATGGAAATCCCGGTGTCCTGCGCGCTCTTGCGCCATCCGCAAGGCAACGTGCTGTTCGATACCGGGTGTCATCCCTCGGTGCCGGAGGATCCGGCAGCGCGCTGGGGCGGGCTTGCCAGGATCATGGTGCCCATCATGCCGCTTGGCGATAACGTGGTAACCGGTCTCGCCGGTCTCGGCTTCACCTGTGACGATATCGACGTCGTCATTTGCTCGCATCTGCATCCGGACCATTGTGGCTGCAACACGCTGTTCACACGCGCGAGCTTCATTATTCACAAAAAGGAGATCGAGGCGGCGCGCGCGCCGAACGCCAAGAACGTCGGCTATCTCGCAAGTGAATGGGAGCAATCGGCGCCGACCGACGAACTTGATAGCGAGCGCGATCTGTTCGGCGATGGGCGCATCGTGCTCATTCCGCTGCCCGGTCACACGCCAGGCACGACCGGCGCGCTGGTCGCGCTCGACCGCTCCGGAAAGTTCCTGCTCGCCTCCGACGCCGTAGGCGTGCGCGAAACGCTCGATCGTGATGTCATTCCGCGCAACACGTGGAATGTCGACGCATTGGTGAAATCGCTTGCCGAGATCAAGCGCATCCAGAAGCAGGGTACGACGGTGCTGTGCGGTCACGACGCCGCGCAATGGCAAAGCTTGCGAAAAGGCGCAGACATTTATGACTGAAGTTCCCGAAATCCACGCCCGGCCGAAGATCGTCGGGGCACGGGTCAAACGCACCGAGGATCCGCGCCTGCTCACCGGCCTCGGCAGCTATACCGACGACCGACAAGTGGCGCGCGTGCTGTACGTTGCCTTCCGCCGTAGCGACCAATCGCACGCGCGCATCCTTGGCATTGGCTGTGAAACCGCCCGCGCCGCACCCGGTGTCGTCGCCGTACTCACGGCGGAGGACCTCGCCGATGGAGTAAAGCCGCTGGTCGCCACGTCACGCATGGCGAACTATTACGCGACGCCGATTTTGCCGCTGGCGCGCGGCAAGGTGCGCTACGTCGGCGAGCCGGTCGTGGGCGTTATCGCCGAAAGCCGTTATCAGGCGGAAGATGCGGCCGAACTAATCGCGGTCGATTACGAACCGCTGCCCGTTGTCATTGATGCGGTAATGGCGGTCGGCGACGGCGCGCCGCTTCTGCATGAAGAAGCCTGCACCAATGTGCTCGTAAGCCGCGAGTTCAAGCGCGGCGACGTCGATGCCGCGATTGATGCCGCACCGGTGCGGGTCAAAGGCCGATTCCGTATGCACCGCAAGACACCGGTGGCGATGGAGCCTCGTGCATGCCTTGCCGAATATGACGCCGGCCGCGACGCGTTGACTCTGCACTCGGCGACGCAGGTCCCCGGGATCGTCCGCGATGCTTTGTCCACCGCACTCGACATGCCCGGCCACCAGATCCGTGTGGTGGCGCCCGATGTCGGCGGCGGCTTCGGCGGCAAGGGCTCCCTCTATCCCGAGGAGATTTTCGTCTGTGCCGCCTCGCGTCGACTCGCGCGCCCGGTCAAGTGGACCAGCGACCGCATGGAGGATTTGACCTGCAACAGCCAGGGCTTCGATGAGATCATTGATGCCGAGCTCGGTCTCAACGGCGACGGCCGTGTCATGGCGCTGCGCGCGGACGTGATCGGCGACGTCGGCGCTTATTCGATCTATCCGTGGACCGCGGCGCTCGAGCCTGTGCAGGTCGTGAGCTTCCTGCCCGGGCCGTACCGCATCGAGCATTACCGCGGCCGTGTGCGTGCGGTTGCGACCTCTAAAGCACCGACCGGACCCTACCGCGGCGTCGGCCGCCCGACCTCGACCTTCGTCATGGAACGGCTGATGGACATGGCCGCTACGAAGCTTGGACTCGATGCGAAGGAAGTCCGCCTGCGCAATCTCGTCGGCGCGGGTGAGCTTCCCTACAAGGTCGCTTCCGGCATCGTGTGGGATAAGTCCGGCTTCCAGGAATGTCTCAATGCTGCCTGCGACACGATCGGTTATGACGCGCTGCGTGTGTTGCAAAATGAAGCGCGTGCGAAGGGCCGCTGGTTCGGCGTCGGAGTCGCGTCTTATGCGGAGTTGACCGGCATCGGCTCGCGCATCTCGGTCGCGCCCGGCATGCCCATCAACACCGGCACGGAAACGGCCAATATTCGCATCGATTCGACCGGCGCGATCACTGCCGCGTTCGGCGTCGCCTCGCACGGACAGGGACTGGAGACGACGCTGGCGCAGATCGTTGCCGAGCACCTCGGCGCCCGCTTCGAGGATGTTCGCATCGTGCAAGGCGACAGTGCCGCCGTGCCTGGTGGCACAGGCACCTATGCCAGTCGGAGCCTCGTGCTCGCTGGTGGCGCGGCAACGCTTGCCGCGCGCGCGGTTCGCGAGAAGGTACTCAATGCGGCTTCGCATCTGCTCGAAGCGTCGGCAGCCGATCTTGTTGCCGAAGAGGGAAAGGTTTCTGTCGCCGGCACCGATCGTTCGGTGACGTTTCGCGAGGTTGCGCGGGCGGTCTACTCTGAGATGGGCCGCCTGCCGCCGGACGCGCGCGACGAACTTGCCGCCACCAGGACCTACGATCCGGTATTCGGCACTACGACGTCGGCGACACACATAGCGACGGCTGAGATTGACCCCGAGACGTTCGAAATCAAGATTGGCCGCTTCGTCGTAGCGGAAGACTGCGGTCGCCTTGTCAACCCGCTGATCGTGGATGGTCAGGTGCATGGCGGCGTCGCGCAAGGCATAGGTGCAGCGCTCTATGAAGAAGTCGTCTATGATGACGAGGGCCAAATCAACACCGCGAGCCTTGTCGACTATCTGGTGCCGACGGCGTGCGAAATTCCACCGATGCAGGTGGTGCATCTGGAATTGGAATCGCCGACCACGCTCGGCGGCTTTCGGGGCATGGGTGAGGGCGGCACCATAGGCTCACCGGCCGCGGTTGCGAACGCGGTCAGCGACGCGCTGTCGCCGCTTGGAATCGAGATCAACGAGCTTCCCGTAACACCGGAGCGCCTTTTCCGCCTGATTGAGGCGGCGCAGGCGCGCGACAAAACCTGAAGGGGCGGTCATGGATTTCGGACTCAAGGGCAAGATTGCTTTGGTGACAGGCGCGGCGCGCGGCGTCGGGCGCGAGATCGCGCTCAGCCTGGCAGCAGAGGGGGCGAACGTCGCGGTCAATTACCACAACTCAGGTAAGGAGGCCGAAACGCTGGTTTCCCAGATCACGGCGAATGGCGCGAAGGCGCGGGCCTACAAGGCCGACGTGGCCGATTTCGCCGCCGTGAAGACGATGGTCGACGAGATCGTCAAGGACTTCGGCGGGCTCAATATCCTCATAAACAATGCCGGCATCGCGCGGCGCCAGCGTTTCATAGAGACGAAGCCCGACGACTGGCATCGCCAGATTGACGCCTGCCTCTACGGTGCCATCCATTGTTGTTATGCTGCCGCGCCGCACCTCGACGCGGCGAGAAACGGCCGCATCGTCAGTGTCATCGGCGATTCCTCACGCGTCGGTGAATCCGGACTTGCCATCGTCGCGGCCGCGCGTGCCGGCGTGGTGGCACTGATGAAGTCGCTGGCGCGCGAATTTGGCCGCTCCGGCACGACGGCAAATACGGTTTCGCTCGGTCTGGTCGAGACCGCGCACGACAGGGTCTGGGTCGAGGCTAACCGTGAAAAGTTGGTGAAGCTTTATCCCGTACGGCGGCTCGGGCAGGCGGGCGACGTCGCGCCGATGGTGACGCTGCTCGCTTCGCCGCTCAGCGGCTGGGTCACCGGGCAGGTGATCAGCATAAGCGGCGGGTTTAGTATGGTTTGATGAGGACTGAAGATGCTTCACACGGATCTGATCGCGCCCATCCCGGAATTGCTGAGGCGGCACGCGGCTGCGCGCGGTAGCAAGACGGCCTACCGCGATGCGCAGTCATCGGTCACCTATACCGAACTACTCGATCGCACCGGCAAGCTCGCGGGGCATCTTGCAGACAACGGGATCGCGGCGAACAACACCGTTGCGATCATGCTGCCGAATTCGGTGCAGTGGGTCGAAGCCTGCTTTGCAATCACCCGCGCGGGCGCAGTAGGCGTGCCGATCAGTTACGACGCGACCGAAGGCGAGATCGCCTATCGTCTGACCGACGCAGACTGCAAGGCCGTATTCACCACCGGCGAGCGCGGCGACCTGTTCGCGAAGCTCAAAGGTCAGGCACCCAACCTGAAGACGCTGATCATGACCGATCGCGGCCAGTGCAGCGCGGATGGGTTGCACTATGCCAAGCTGGTCGTCTCAGCGGCGAAATCGGCGCCGCGCGATCCGGCTTCGCTGCACGAGCCGATGTACATCCTCTATACCTCCGGCACCACCGGCCGCGCCAAAGGCGTGCAGCTCACCGTGCACGGAATGTTGTGGGTTGCCGCCGCCTGCTGGGCGCCGATCACCGGGCTGTCCGAAAAGGACACGGTCCTGTCGCCGCTGCCGCTCTTCCATTCCTACGCGTTAAATTTGTCCGTGATGACGATCCTCGCGACCGGCGCGACCGAGTACATTATGGAGAAGTTCTCCACCAGCGAGGCGGTGCGCCTGCTCAAGACCGGCGAGTTCACCTACTTCCCCGGCGTGCCGACGATGTTTCATTATCTGTTGCAGGCAACGCGTGCCGAAAAGAACGTGCGCTTCCCGAACCTGCGGCTGTGCGCCTCCGCGGGCGCCATCATGCCGGCGACGCTTAACCGCGAATTCGAGGCGCATCTCGGCGTACCACTGCTCGACGGCTACGGCATCACCGAAACCTCGACCATGGTGACAATGAACTGGCCGTCCGGCGGGCGCACGCTCGGTTCCTGCGGGCTGCCGCTGCCGGGGCTTGCCGTGCGTATCGTCGATCCAGCAAGCGGCACGGATTGCAAGCCGGGCCAGGAGGGCGAGCTGATTGTGCACGGACCCAACGTGATGCCTGGCTATCACAACAAACCCGAGGAGACACGCAACGCGCTGCGCGAGGGCTGGTATCACACCGGCGATCTCGCCAAGAGCGACGAGAACGGTTTCCTCACCATCACCGGCCGTTTGAAGGAGCTGATCATCCGCGGTGGACAGAACATCGCCCCGGCGGAGATCGAAGAAGTCGTGAATACCTTCGAGGCGGTGCTCGATTGCGCCGTGGTCGGCATGCCGCACGAACATCTAGGCGAGGTTCCGGCGTTATTCGTGGTGCCGCGGCCGGGCAAGACCGTCGAAAACGAGGCGCTGATCGCCCATTGCCGCATGCATCTATCGGCGTACAAGGTCCCGCACAGCGTGCAATTGATCGCCGAGATTCCTCGCACGGGCTCGGGCAAGATCATCCGTTACAAGCTCAAGGAAACGATGAGGGCGTGAGGGCAGGGCGCGTTTGAAAGAATTGATGACGCAGGACGTCGAGACGTTGTGGGCGGATTTCGCAACTCCCCATCAAGACCGCCGAGGCGCGCGCTCGGAACCTTGCTGGCATCGTTCAGACCGGATCGAAGTAGTGGATTTCCAGGAGCGTACAGCCGCCGTTCGACTTGAATGGCCCATGATGGGCGCCGGGTGGACGAACGGCATAGGTGTTGGGCGGAAATGATTTGCCGCCGGTCCCTTGCGCGTCGTTGCCGACGGTCAGGTCGCCTGACACAAGATAAACTTCTTCCCAATATTCGTGCACGAACGGTGCGGTCGTGAATACACCGGGCGCGAAGCGCAGGAGCCGCGTGCGCGTGCCGCGCTTGTTGGTCTCGTCGAGCGCGCCTGACAAAATCTTCTGCTCGATACCTTTCGGATAGCCGGGCGGCGTTTCCCAGCCGACGTTCATGTCGAGGGTGTGGAATTCGTCGTGTTTCTTGTTCACGCCCATGGCGCTTCACCATCCGTGCAGGAAATTGACGATGTCGGCCGGCGCGTCTGCCTCGACGGTGCCAAGACGCCGGTACTGGCCGCCGAAGAACACCAGTGGGTGCCCGCGCTTGGCCCGATTTTCATGCAGCCCGACCACGCGCCCGACGAAGATCTCGTGGTCGCCGCCGTCGTGTCGGTCGTAGGCTTCGCATTCGAACGCGATCACGGCGTTTGGCAGCAGAGGCACGCCCGATTTGCCGCCCAATATCGTTTGCCCGATCCATTTCTCCGCTTTGGCGCGCGCAAACTTGTTGGACAACTCCTCTTGGTCCTCGCTGAGCACGTTAATCGCGTAGCGTTTGGCCTGTTGCCAGGCGACGAAGCTGTTGGCGGCGCGCGACATGCTGAACAAGACGAGGGGAGGGTCGAGCGACAGCGAATTGAACGAGCTGATTGTCATGCCGAGCCGGTCCCCGCCAGCCGTCATGCTTGTGACAATGGTGACGCCGGTCGGAAACTGGCCGAGCGCGTCACGGAAACGTTGAGTGTCCAACACGGATTTCCGCCGGTAAAATTTCCTCGGTGGCTATGTTACGAAGTGCCTATCGCCAACTCAAGGAACAAGCCATGCTCGCCTTTGAGCGTCTTTCAAGCCGCGGAATCGATCGCGCCGAGCTCCTGCCGAAAACATTGATCGTTGCGGGCTGGACCGGTCGCGACGAGAAGGCGCTGCATCATCACATCGAGGAGCTCGCTGCGATCGGCGTGCCCCGCCCGTCAGCGGTGCCGGTATTCTACCGCATCAGCACGGCAAATCTCACGCAAACCGGGCGCTTGGAAGTTCTCGGGCCCGACACCTCGGGCGAGGCGGAGCCGGTGGTGGTCGCAATGCAGGATGGATTGTGGCTTGGCATTGGCTCCGATCATACCGACCGCAAAGCGGAAACGATGGGCATCGCACTGTCGAAGCAGCTTTGCGCCAAGGTGGTCGGCAAAACCCTCTGGCGTCTCGATGAAGTCGTGCGGCACTGGGACCAATTGATCCTGCGCGCCTACATCACAATCGACGGCAAGCGCCTGAAATACCAGGAGGGTCCGCTGTCGGCGATGCGCAATCCCTCCGACCTCATGGCACGCGCCGGGGGTGAAGAAAAATTTGTGACGGGCACGATCATGTTCTGCGGAACGCTCGGTGCCATCGGGGGCATTCGTCCCGCGGCGCAGTTTAGGGCTCTGCTTGATGATCCGATCCTCGGACGCGAGATAAGCTGCGAATACTACATTGATGTCCTGCCGGTTGTCCGCTAATGACCAATGCGTACCGAAACGACGAATCTGGGGGTCAGAGTTCGAATCTCTTCGGGCGCCATTAATTTCTGCAGGAATTCATTTCAACGGGTTATTGCTCCTTGACCCAAAGGGGACGTTGGCAGCCCCGCTGGCAGCCTTTATTTTGGGCTCTCAGAAAACGATTTGAGCGCCTGAAGTTTGCAAAGGCCGTCCCTGAACGTATTTGCAGTCCGGACAGGCCAGCAATCCGCAAATCAAAAATACGCCCCGGCTCGCCAGGCGGTGCTCATTTCGCTCCCCGTGGCGCACGATGTCCAGCAAATGTGCGCACACTGCGCTGCGTGCGTAGACCTGTTGCGTCGGTGTGAGAGTTACAGCCTGGGTTACACGGCGCCAGGCTATATCACACGCGCTTAGCAGGATGCGGGACTGCTCCTCGTCCAAATCGTTGCGTACCGCGATGTGCATCCCTTCAATCCCATTTATTACGGCCCATTTAGTACGGCCGGCCGTAAAAGCCTTTCATTGCGCACATGCAATCTAACGCCTACATTTTTGGTAGGTTCCAGCCGCCGGCGGCGCGACGCTGCCCGGCCTCACGGTGCGCGTTGGCACCGCTTACAAATTTTGTCCGCGGCAGGCCTTCATAGGGAACCGCCGCACGTTCTGCGCAGTTCTGTTTAAAAAATTGGAGTCTTCCATGAAAATTGCTCAAATCGCACCTCTTATCGAGAGCGTGCCACCCCGGGGCTATGGCGGCACGGAACGCATCGTGTCGTACCTTACGGAAGAACTTGTCCGGCTTGGTCACGACGTGACGCTGTTCGCCAGCGGGGACTCAGTGACGTCGGCGCGGTTGGTAAGTTGCGCCACAACCGCCTTGCGGCTTGATCCTCACGTCCGTGACCCAATTCCGTACTATATGCTCATGCTGGATCGGGTGCGCGAATGTGCGGATGATTTCGACATTCTCCACTTCCATATCGATCAATTCCATTTTCCGCTGTTTCGTCCACTCGCGGACTCCACGCTGACGACCTTGCATGGTCGGCAGGATCTGCCGGATTTGCGGCCGCTTTATTTTGGCTTCAGCGACATGCCGCTGGTTTCAATCTCGGATAGCCAACGCGCTCCCATCCACAATGCCAATTTCGCCGCAACCGTGTATCACGGCATGCCAGCCGATCTGCTGCATCCCACATTTAATCCGCGCGGGGGGTATCTGGCCTTTCTCGGACGCATCTCCCCGGAAAAAGGCGTCGATCGCGCAATCAAGGTGGCGCAGACTCTTGGCATCCCCCTCAAAATCGCCGCCAAGGTTGATCGTGTCGACGAAGCTTATTTTCGGGAAAATATCGCGCCCCTGATCAGGGAGCCCGACGTTCAGTTCATCGGTGAGATCAATGACCGACAGAAGTCGGAATTTCTCGGCCAGGCGCTCGCTTTGATGTTTTTGATCGATTGGCCGGAGCCCTTCGGTTTGTCCATGATCGAAGCGATGGCCTGCGGCACCCCGGTATTGGCCCTCCGTCGCGGTTCTGTGGAAGAAGTCGTGGAACAGGGCGTAACAGGCCAGATCGTGGACAGCGTTGAAGATGCAATCCTGGCGCTGCCGCATGCCATCGCTCTCAATCGCCGCACCGTGCACCGACGCTTTGAAGACAGGTTTACCAGCACGCGCATGGCAAAGGATTATTTGAAAGTGTATAAGTCGCTACGCGCAGCCCAGAGCCTCAAGCGGGCGTCCCGCCGAACCGAACCCGGGGAATTGACACCTGTGGACATGCCGTCGCGCCGAATGAGTCAGTAAACTCGATGACTTCATCGTCCGGGACGAAAGCAGCCACATCTGCTGCTGTCGCCGAGGAGCCTTTCTACATTCCTGCAACGACGTCGCCGTCGAGGCCGCGTCGCACGCTCAAGTACGGCGATAGTTTCGCAGTCGTCGACAGCCATGGCGACGTCGGAGCTTCACGTGGATCGCAAGATGGCATTTTTCATGCTGACACCCGGTATCTTTCGCGCTTTGAGCTTCTGATTAACGGCGTGCAGCCTTTATTACTTGGGTCAAATCTGCGCGACGATAATTCCGTGCTGACCGTCGACTTGACTAATCCGGATATGTATTTCAATGGCGAGCTGGCGTTGCCCAAAGACTCCATTCATGTCGTCCGCACGCTGTTTCTCTGGCGAAGCTGCGCCTACCATAGGCTCGGTTTCACCAATCATGGCGACGAGCGGATCAAGTTCAGCATCTCGCTCACCTTCGACAATGATTTCGCCGACCTTTTCGAAGTGCGCGGACTGCATCGGGACCGTCGCGGCAGATCCGAAGTGATGTACAGTCCGGAAACCGGTCGCGTACAGTTCTCATATGAAGGTCTCGACGAGAAAAAACGCTATAGTACTTTCACCTTCGATCCGCCACCTGCCAACCTGCAGAAAAATATCGCAAGCTACCGGTTCGATTTGCGCCCCGGAGAGCGGTGCTCGGTTTGCCTTACACTCGAATGCGGCTTTGAACAGAAAATTGAGCCGAAAAGTTTTCTGCGCAGCATGGTCACTGCCGCGCACGAGCTGAAAGCGTCGACGCGCCGGGCGGCGACTGTGATCACCTCAAATGATATCCTGAATCAGGTGTTCTGCCGGTCGATGGCCGATCTCTACATGCTGATCACCCAGACGGCCCAAGGACCATATCCTTACGCCGGAATCCCCTGGTATTCGACTACATTTGGCCGTGACGGCATCATCACCGCGATCCAGATGCTGTGGTGCGACGCCGGCATCGCGAAAGGCGTTCTGAAACGGCTTGCCGCATTCCAGGCCACGCAGAAAGACGCTCTTCGCGATGCCGAACCGGGAAAAATTCTTCACGAAGTGCGCGCCGGCGAAATGGCCGAGCTCGGCGAAATTCCGTTTGGGCTTTACTACGGCAGCGTCGACTCGACACCACTCTTTGTGCTGTTGCTTGGCCTTTATGTCGAGCGTACCGGCGATGTCGCTACCCTCAAGGAGCTTTACCCCAATCTCAAGGCCGCACTCACATGGATCAATTTATACGGGGATCCCGACGGTGACGGCTTTGTTGAGTATTACCGCGCGACAGAGCGAGGACTTTCCAACCAGGGCTGGAAGGATTCCCATGACGCAGTATTCCACGCGGACGGACAGCTCGCCGAGGGGCCGATCGCTCTCGCAGAAGTGCAGGGATACGTCTATGCCGCGAAGCAGTATGCCGCTCGTTGTGCGCGGTGGCTTGGTGACGACACATGGGCTCGCGCCCTTGAAGCCGAAGCGACCCGCTTGCGCACGCAATTCGATGCGGCATTCTGGTGTGAAAATCTGGGGACTTATGCGCTCGCGCTCGACGGAAAGAAGAAAGCCTGTCGCGTGCGCACTTCCAACGCGGGCCAGGTTTTGTTCACCGGCATCGCCAATCCCGAACGTGCGGCTGTCGTTGCCGAGTGCCTCATGCAGCCGCGTTTCTTCTCAGGGTGGGGTATTCGCAGCGTGGCGCACGATGAGCCACGTTACAATCCGATGTCCTACCACAATGGTTCGATCTGGCCGCATGACAATGCACTGATTGCGCTAGGCCTTCGACATTATGGTTTCATGGATGCTGTCGATCGCGTCTTTGCCGGCATGCTGGAGGCTGCTTCTTACATGGAATTCCAGCGTCTGCCCGAATTGTTTTGTGGCTTCGGTCGCCGGCGCAACCGCGGCCCGACGCTCTATCCCGTTGCCTGCTCCCCGCAGGCCTGGGCTGCGGCAGCACCTTTTACACTGCTACAGGCCTCACTCGGATTGCAATTCGATGCAGTTGCGAAAGAAATCACTCTTCGGAATCCGCACCTGCCATCGTTTATTGATGACCTGACCATTCGCGGATTGCGGCTCGGCGATTCCACTGTTGATCTAACTCTGCGCGGCCGCGGCAACGACGTCGCGATGCGGGTCTTGCGAAGCGACGCTAATGTAAGGGTGTCGGCAATCTACTGCTAGAAAGCCCATGGCCGACTTACGGTCATGGGAAAAACTCCATACATGACCCCGCGTTCGTGTTTGCACGGGCCGGGGCTTTCTTGCCGGTGGAAGGTAAAAAAAGGGCCGCATTGTGTGCGGCCCTGGAACGACCAGGTTCAAGTTATACCGCGCGCGGGGATCAGCGGGGATGGCGCGGTCGAGCAATCAACGCGTTGGCCCGTGTTACGTTCCGCCGCGCCTCAATTCGTACGGCAAGTGGTTCGTTTTTGCCGCTGAAGGCGTGTCTTGCGTCAAGTTAGCCTATCACTCACACACGGTATTTGCCGCCGGTCAGGCGCACCACTCATATTTAATTTAATGGCATCGCATTTAAATTTTTAATAGCCAGCGCTCTGTGACGTCTCAAAATAGCCGTTCAAAGCGGAGGCTTCACCATGCGGCAATCGCAGCAATTCGACGAACTGGCAACGCCGCAACTCGGCCGGCCAACGTGTCCGCGGTGCAAGGTCGAGATGTGGCTCATGCACATAATGCCGGACGACCCGCGGCGCGACATACAAACGTTCACGTGTCCGGTCTGTGAGTATTCGGAAAGCGTTGTCGTCAGATTTGAGTAACGCGTTCCCGCAAGGCGGCTTCGCGCGTCGGCTTTGCTATTAAATTTGACGTACCGCTCGCGAAAGATGCGAGCGAACGAAATACGATGACAAGTGTTGCCTCATTGTTCGACAGGCTGAGGGGCCATCCGAACGGGAGGCCATTTATGGCTACAACAGTTGACACAAGAGAAACGACATCATTGATTGGCAGTGACAAGGTAGACGGCACAGCCGTCTATGGTTCCGACCAGCAAAAGATCGGCTCAATAGAGCGTGTGATGATCGATAAGATCAGCGGCAAGGTGGCTTATGCGGTGCTAAGCTTCGGCGGTTTTATGGGAATGGGTGAAGACTACTATCCCGTGCCATGGTCGACGCTCCACTACGATACCAACCTCGGCGGCTATCGTGTCAACTTCACCAAGGATCAACTCGATAAAGCGCCAAAGTACAACGAGGCGAAAGGCTGGAACTGGAACCGGGAGAACGATCGCCGGGTGTATGAATATTACCGGGTCGAACCTTATTGGGAGTAGCCCGATCCTGAACATCAAACTGGCGCGCTGGCTGGCGCGCCAGTTTGGAGGCACTCATGGCCATCAAATCATTGACAGGGCTGCGCAGCGCTGAGGAAAAATGCACCCGCTGCCCGCTCTACAAGCATGCGACGCAAGTCGTGCCGGGCGAGGGTCCGACGCGGGCCCGGATTATGGTGGTGGGGGAACAACCAGGCGATCAGGAGGACAGACAGGGGAAACCGTTCGTTGGTCCAGCGGGCGGTGTACTTGCAAAGGCGCTTGCTCAGGCCGGTATTGAGCGAAAGGCAGTCTTTGTCACCAACGCAGTCAAACATTTCAAGTTCGAGCCGCGCGGCAAGCGGCGTCTGCACAAGCGCCCCAATGCCTACGAGATTGATCGCTGCCATGTGTGGCTTGAACTTGAGCGTATGCTCGTTCGCCCCGATATCGTCGTCGCGTTGGGTGCGACTGCCGTACGGAGCGTTTCAGGCCGGCCGCTTGCCATAAACAAGATTCGCGGCCGCCTGATAACGCTGCCCGACGGGGGCCGAATGCTGGCGACCATCCATCCATCCTACATCCTGCGCATTGAGGACGACGCCGACAAACGCAAGCAGTACCGGCAATTCGTCGCCGATCTAAGAGTGTGCGCGAAGATCCTTGCCGAAGCCGCTTGATCCAGACCGCCAGCAACTTCTCCAGTCTTATCGGCAGCTGGCGCACACGATCACGAGTTCGCAAGAATTCCGAGGGACGTTGTGCAGCAGCGCCGATGATCCAAAGCGGACATCGGCCTCTCGCTCAGCGACCTGCGCCAGCTATCGATTCCCGGCCCTTTCGGTGCGTTAGCTTAACCCGCTAAGATGCCTGGTCCGGAGCCTCGGCTGCATGAGACAGCGCGATTTCCTCTGACGGGCTGCAAATGGGGGACGCTCTTGAGACTGCCTGGCCAGGTACTCGAGCCCGTTGAAAGGCTCTCTGAAATCTTGTTTGGCCTGATAATGGCCCTGACCATCACAGGCGCGGTCAGCGTCGTGACCGCGGATCGTTTCCAGATCCGGACCATGCTTATTGCTGCGCTCGGTTGCAATCTGGCCTGGGGAATCATTGATGCCGGAATGTATCTGATGGCCCGCCTCGGTGAACGCGGGCGTAACGCGGTACTGGCGCGGGCAGTACGTGCGACGATCGATCGCGAAGAGGCCCACCGCATAATCGCGGACGAGTTGCCGCCGTTACTGGTGCCGACCGTCAAGCCGGCGCAACTGGAATTGATGCGTGAAAAAATTAACCAGATGCCTGCGTCCGACGTGCGTCCCAGACTGACGATGCGCGACTGGCGAGGTGCATTTGGCGTTTGTATTCTCGTTATCCTGTCCACATTTCCGGTCGTCATTCCGTTTGTTGTCGTCGCAGACGCCCGGTTGGCGCTGCGTATTTCCAATGTGCTTGCCGTTACATTGTTATTCCTGTGTGGGTTTCTTTTCGGACGGCATGCCGGACTGGCACCATGGATAACAGGCCTGATCATGGTGGCGATCGGCGTTGCCCTGGTCAGTATTGCAATAGCCCTTGGGGGGTGAACTTGGTCAACGAACATTTGCGTTCGGTTGGATCGAGCGTGGCGACCGCTGCTGCGGCATTGTTGATTGCCGGTAGTTCGGTGCGCGGACAAACACCTGCGGACAACTCCGGCGCTGCGATAAGTCTCGGCGGCCATGGATGGTCTTCGTTCGAAGCCACGCCCGTTACTTCAGATCGCGCGGCAAATCAGCTTGAATTCAGCTTTCGGGGTGGCTTTGCAACCGACTACATGTATCGGGGCACAACGCTGTCCGACCATAAGCCGGCCGTGGGCGCCGCCATTGAAGCAACATTTGCTCAGCTCTACGCGGGCATCGCGGTGGCGAGCGTCAAGTTGCCAACGCAGCCGGCCGCTGAAATCTCGATGAGCAGCGGAGTGCGCCAAAAGATCGGAGACATCGATTTCGATCTCGGCGTGACCTATTTCCTTTACCCGGGGGAAATATCGACCAGTCCGGGCACCGATTATTGGCAGGTGGCCATCCGCGCGGACAAACGGATTGCCGAGTCGCTTCGCGTTGCCGGCGGATTTGCCTATTCGCCGAATGTTTCCAACACCGGCGCCTGGAGCTGGTATGCGGCTGGGGGCGTGGGTATTGACGTGCCGAGTCGGCTGCTTCCGCCGGACATCGGCGTGTCGTTCACCGGTGGCGCCGGTTATTCCTGGTTCGGCAATCAATCGCAAGAGCTCGGTGGTTTTCCGCTGCCCGCCTACCTGAACTGGCAGGCGGGCGTGACCTTCACCCGCAAGGTCTTCAACCTCGACCTGCGCTACTACGACACGAATCTTTCAAAGGAAAATTGCTTTGTTCTGACCGGCGACCCAAACGCACGGCCGGGCGGCACAGTTGATCCGGTCACGAATCCGGAGGGACTAACCTCGCGTTGGTGCAGTACCACGTTTGTTGCCAAGCTCTCGTTTGCGTTGAATTAGCCGCTCGCGGGCAGGGCGCACCGCCGCTGCGGCGGATGTCTGTTTTGGGAGAATAGCGGAGATTCAAAAAGAGCCCCGCGCGGTGCGTCCATCCGGTGTCGGCAGACTCGTCGCTATTGACCCCTAATGGAAAGTCTGTCGCCCGAGCGGTTCTGTCCGTAGCCAATCAGCCTTTGTAGCACGTCGTCTCGCGTTGCCGGCGTGATCTTCGCCGGTCCATCACTATCCGACTTGGGCTGCGCAGCAAGCACTGCCTGCGATGTCATGTCGGGCGCTGGCGCCGGCGTTGTGGTAAGAACTTGTACGGTGTCAGGACGCCTTTGCTCTGGCAGACCAACGCGGTTGCTTGTGACTATTGGAGACGAACCCTTCTCCAGTGTTGCATCCGCTACGAACAGCAGAGCGAGCAGAGCCAAACCTGCTACCGCAAAAAAGGCGAGAACTGGCATTTATCACTCCGCATTACTCAAGGATGCGCTCCGTCAAATCGAAGCAGGCCGATTTTTGCGTAGCGCACGCCAACGCTGCTAATGATCTGCTGATTTCACTCCTTCTTGCTCAAATCAGCTTTCTGGTCTCCCTCGATTCGTAATCTTGCGGCTCTCAGTCGTCGCATTTCCTTGTCGAGGGCGTCATTTTTTTCATCAAGCTGTGCCATCTTGGATTTTAGGGGATCAGTGCCCCGCAATTTTTCGAGCGCCTGGCCGACGGAGAGTTTGGTCGTTTCAGCCATACTGGACATCTCCTCTTTGGTACCGCTCATTGCATCGATATTTGCATCCCACTCAGGCTGAGCGAAGCCTCAAGACCGACCGCTGGTCCACGCACTCGTATAATTACGCCGTTGGCGTTTTGCAGTGTTGCCACTCGTCCACCGCCCACGACTGCAAGCGCTGCAGAGCCCTGCGTATACGTACCGACGATGTCACCAGCGGTTCTCAGATTGGATGCGGAACCAACCAAGTCCACCGCTGACGCTCCGATGGTACCAACATTAACGCCTCCGACGCTCAGTCGGTAGTTCTTGCCTCTAAAATTCAGAGTACCCGAGCCGCCGCCGATACCGACGATGAACCCGGCCTTGACGATATGGAAACGTACTGAGCCGGTCTCCGCATAAGACTGCGACAGCGCGCCCATGACCATCGCTGCCGCAATTGCAACCACGGCGGAAAATTTCGTCAGCCGATAAGGACTAAGCATAGGTGCCTCCCGACCACGTTTCCCCTGAGCAAAAATCCTAGGGACCTATGCTTCCAGTTGCGTTGATTAAGATCAACGTCATTCATGCATGTTTTTTGTCCCTTGAGGGTTTCTATTTTCCTCCTTGCTGACTTGATGGTTGCAGTTGCGACGATCATCTCGGAGCGCCGAACCAACATTCCGCGACGGTATGCCGGTACTGGCTCGCGTCGCCGGCGTCCCTCCAATAATTACTATGCCCAACCCCTGTGGGGCGGTGGCTATTACTGACGCTCGTTCTGCGCACTGGCTGGATTTGCGGGCGCATTGAGTACAGCGGCACATGCCGGCGGCAAATCCCTAAGTTTCAAACCCTTCGCCGACCCGGAATTTTCTGGAATCTTTAACCGGAGAATCCAGTCGGCAAACCAAGAATTGAGTGATTTATCGCAACCATCGCCGGACGGCACGGCAGGTTGAGCGCGACAATTCGGCGAGTCAGCCGGACACTTTAGACGCACATGGATATGGTCGGCGTGGCCATACCAAGGACGCACCTTTGACATCCAAGATTTGTCGCCATTGCTCTCAACTCGGCAGAGTTCCTTTTTTATCACCGCATTGACGAGCACCCGCTCCACGTCGGGCTGCTCGGCTGCCGTTCGAATAAAGGCGACATCGGCTGCACTCCAATTTTCGCGATTGATATGTTTTCCGTCGGCGGCAACCAGATTACTGGCTGAAATATTGTCGCGCTCCTCTTTGCTTAATACACGATCTGGCATCGGCATGAACCAGATGTCGACGTCGAGTCCGATCTGATGACTTTTATGCCCAAATGGAAGCGGGCCACCGCGGGGCTGCGCCATATCGCCGACCAAAATTCCGTGCCAGCCGGTGACTTTGGCTGCAATTGGCGCGAACCGTTCCAAAAATCTCACGAGTTCGGGATGACCCCAATTGCGATTGCGAGAGACCCGCATGACTTGCCAAGTCGGCCCAGTGGCTGGCAATTCAACGCCCCCTTGAAGACAGCCGCTCGGGTAGTAGCCAATTGCCATGGCGTTGCCGAGGGTTGGCAGTTTCGTTTCAGAGAACAGAACGCTTGCATTCGAATTCTGCAGCTTTTTCTCTTCAGCGCTCTTGAAAGGATTGCTTGGAGGCAACGGTATGTGACTGGAAATGGCATCTTTGGCCGCGGCACAGCAGGCCAATGCCAGCGTTAAAGATGTTGCAACTGCCAGGTTCCTGTACATGCTTTCGGTGTTCGAAGCGGGGCCGCCTGGACTATGGACGACTCTCGTGTAACCGACAAACGTCTAATGTTTAGAGCGGAACAGTTGTCAACGCTCCGGCGAGGTAATTGAATAACAATATTCGCTTTTTGCACTAGCGGACGTCGTTGGCTGCGGGCACCCGTTTAACTATGATGGCGCGTTTGTTGTGTCTAAAAGGGGCTGTAAGTTGACCGAGCAGATTCATGCCTACGTTGATCAACTTGCCAATGCCCTGGAACTCGCGGGCGTCGCAATCATTGTCGGCAGTATTATACTTGCGACGTTGGTGTTTGTCCGCGACGGTGCACGCGCTGGTGACTGGCAATCTGCTTATCCTGATTACCGTTCGAATATTGGACGCGGCATCTTACTTGGGCTCGAACTGCTTGTGGGCGCAGACATTATTGCAACGATTACGGCCCCGCTTACGGTCATGAGCGTCGGGCTGCTAGGTGGAATTGTGCTAATCCGGACTTTTCTCAGTTTCTCGCTGGAAACCGAGATTGAGGGTTGCTGGCCATGGCAACGCGCCGCCAAAGATGCGCGTGGCAAGGGAGATCGACGTTAGCGATTGGTCCTCATGTACGGTGGGGGGCCAAAGCGCACATTCCGATCACGCTCACAAATGTCCGCTTTCAGGGGGAATGTGTTGCAAAACTCTTTGCCGCATGGCGATAGCGCAACAATCGAATCTGATTGGACGTCGCGGCGAATCAACATTGCTCGTTTTCGTCTGATCTTGAATCAATGTTGCGCGCGCTACCCCTCAAGATAGTTTTGCAACAGATTCTGACCCATAGCGGACATGGTTAGTCCGACCTGCTACCATGCCTTGTCTCGAAGACTCGGGGCAACCATGAGACGGCGCGAGTTTACCTTTCTTCTTGGTGGTGCGGTGGCGATTCCGCTCGCTGCGCTCGCGCAACAGACTGAGCGCGCACGCCTTATCGGAGTGCTGATCGGTGTCGACAACAACGTGGAAGGACAGGCTCGTCTTGCTGCATTCCGAAATGGGATGCACGACTTAGGTTGGAATGAAGGACAGAATATACAACTGGATGTTCGCTTCACTGGCGGCCTGGCGGATCGAGCGCGAGCCTACGCCGCCGAGATAATCAAGTCAGCGCCGGACGTAATCCTCGCAAACACGTCGATCGTGGTAGCCGCATTAAAAGATCAGACAACAAAAATACCGATTGTATTTGCGCAGGTAGTGGATCCGGTCAACAGCGGCTTTGTGGATAGCCTTGCGCACCCCGGCGGCAACATAACCGGATTTGTCAGTCTGGATTTTGGCATTGGCGCGAAATGGCTCGAGCTTCTTAAACAGATTGCCCCGCGTGTAACCCGGGTAGGCGTGCTTCGAGATGCGAAGATACCCGGCGGAACTGGTACGATGGGCGCAATACAGGCGGCCACGTCCTCGTTCAGAGTAGAACTGAAAGCATTGGATGTGAACGATGCCGCCACGATTGAGCGCGGTCTTTCCGCTTTTGCACGCGAGCCAAATGGCGGGCTAATCGTCCCTGCCAGTCCGGCCACATCGATTCACAACGAACTGATCGTTAGGCTCGCGGCACGGTTTCGACTGCCAGCAATCTACCCATATCCGT
>DATIWJ010000097.1:0-20680 GCA_035519415.1 Pseudolabrys sp. | reverse complement strand
TCAAGCGCAATGGCCGGCGCGTGCCGTTTGACCGCGACAAGCTTCTGCGCTCGGTGCAGATCGCCCTGCGCAAGCGCCCGGTCGAGCCTGAGCGCATCGAGCAGGCGGTGTCCAAGATCGTGCGCGAGCTGGAAAGCGGCGGCGAGAGCGAAATCTCGTCGGAAACCATCGGCGAGATGGTGATGGAGAATTTGCGCGAGCTCGACGACGTGGCCTATGTGCGTTTTGCCTCTGTCTATCGCAATTTCCGTGAGGCCAAGGATTTCCGCGCCGCGCTCGATGAATTGTCCGGTGAAGACGACGGTCAGCCGGCGGCCAGCGCGCGCAAATGAACGAGCAGGCCGCGCCCATTTCCGCTTCGCCTTCGGACGACGAGCGCTACATGCGGCTGGCGCTGGCGTTAGGGCGCCGCAATCTCGGACATACGTGGCCCAATCCCGCAGTCGGTGCGGTGATTGTGAAGGACGGCATCATTCTCGGGCGCGGCTGGACCCAGAAAGGGGGCAGGCCTCATGCCGAAGTCGAGGCGCTGCGTCGTGCCAAAAAAAGCGCGCAGGGTGCCACTATGTATGTGACGCTCGAGCCGTGCTCGCATCACGGCAAGTCACCACCCTGTGTCGATGCGATTATCCGCGCAGGGATCGCGCGCGTTGTTTCGGCGATGGAGGATCCTAATCCGGAAGTGGCCGGCCAGGGGCACGAACGGTTGCGCGCGAAGGGTATCGCTGTGGATGTAGGCCTCGGGTCCGAGGAAGCCCGACGCGCGCACGTCGGCCACATCACCCGCATCGCACAAAGCCGGCCGTATGTGATGCTCAAGCTCGCAATTTCGGCGGATGGCAAGGCGGGCCTCGCAGGCCGAAAACAGGCAGCGATCACCGGTGAGATTGCGCGCGAGCGCGTGTTTCAAATGCGCGCTGCAAGCGATGCAATTCTGGTGGGTATTGGCACTGTATTGTCCGACAACCCGCAGCTGACTTGCCGGTTGCCCGGCATGTTCGAGCGCTCGCCGGTTCGCGTCGTGCTCGACGCAAAATTGAGCCTGCCATTGGCGAATTCGGTGGTTGCGACAGTGCGGGAAACGCCGACCTGGGTGTTCACTTCGCCTAAGGCATCCTCGATTGCGGAAGAAATCCTTCAGCACAAAGGTTGCAAGGTTTTTCGTGTCGATGAAAGCGGCGGACGCCTCGATGTTCAGCAGGTTTTAAACGTGCTCGGCGGGCAGGGCATCACGCGACTCATGGTTGAAGGCGGGCCCACTGTTGCGGCGAGTTTCGTCGATGCCGATCTTGTCGACGAAGCCTTTCTGGTCAGGGGCGAAAAGCCGATTGGCGCAACAGGAATTTCACCGCTGGAAGGAATGCCGCTGGACGCCTTGACGGGCCGTCTCACGTTGCGTGGCAGTGAAAAACTCGGCGTCGATACGATCGAAAACTTCGTGCGAGCGTGATGGTATCTTTTCGCCGACCGCTTCTTTGTTCCCCGGGCGCAGCGCACCACGCAGTGGTGCGCTGCGGACCCGGGATCGATACATATTCGGAATCCGCTAAGGCCCCGGATCAGCGGCGCACCACTTCGCTACCGCTTCGTGCTGCGCCGCCTCCCGGGAACGAGGCAGAACTCTAATGTTCACCGGCATTGTCACCGACATGGGCGAGGTGCGTTCGGTCAAGCCAGCCGCGGGAAATGTGCGCCGCATCACGATCTTTTGCGATTATTCCCGGGCCGAGATCGTTCAGGGCGCCTCGATTGCCTGTTCGGGCGTCTGTCTGACGGTGGTGGATGCGGGCGAGGAAGACGGGCGGACCTGGTTCGCTGTCGATGCCGCGGACGAGACCCTGGGCGTTACGACGGTGGGCCGTTGGCGGCACGGGTCCAAAGTCAATCTCGAGCGTCCTTTGAAATTTGGCGACGAATTGGGCGGCCATCTGGTCGCGGGTCATGTTGACGGCATTGCGAGGGTGGTCGCGCGTGAGGATATGCCTGAAACAGCCCGCATTGCGTTGCGCGCTCCTGCAGAGCTTGCACGTTTCATTGCGCCCAAGGGCTCCGTTGCGCTCGATGGTGTCTCGCTTACGGTGAATGCGGTGGAGGGAGATACGTTCTCGGTCCTTGTCATCCCGCACACGATGCGAGTGACTACGTTTGGTGCGTTGCGCAAGGATGATGACGTCAACCTCGAAGTCGATACGATGGCCCGGTACGCTGCGCGACTGGCCGAGATGACGTAGCATTCTGTTGAGTAGCGGACCCCTTGCCATCACGTCGCCGAGCTAGGAACATCGGGTTATGGCCAAGAAAAAACGCAGCACGAAAACACGCGATAGCCTGCATATGCTGATCGTGGAGGCTCGTTTTTATAACAATATCTCCGATGAGCTTTTGCGCGGTGCGACGCGCGTTCTTGACGAAGCGAAGGCGCGCTATGACCGGATTACCGTGCCAGGTACGCTGGAAATTCCCGCCGCCATCAGCATTGCCCTCGATGCCGCGCGCCGGCGCAGAGAATCCTATGACGGCGTGGTTGCCTTGGGCTGCGTCATCCGCGGTGAAACCCACCATTTCGAGATTGTTGCAAACGAGTCGGCGCGTGCATTGATGGACCTTTCGGTCAAGGAACGGCTCGCGGTCGGCAACGGCATCCTCACGGTCGAAAACGAGGGCCAGGCTCACGCTCGCGCTCGCGTCGAAGAAGGCGACAAAGGGGGCGACGCCGCCCGCGCCGCGCTAACAATGGTTGCGCTCAAACATACACTGGCCTGGCGTCGATGAGCGCCGGGGCCGCACGTGACGACAAGGATGCGCGTAAGGCGAACAAGCGCGGCGCGGCCCGTCTCGCCGCGGTCCAGGCGCTTTATCAGATGGATCTCGCCGGTACCGGTCTCAATGAAATCCTCGCCGAGTTCGAGAGTCACTGGATCGGCCGTGAGGTCGAGGGTGCGCAATATTTGCCGGCGGAGGCCGCATTCTTTCGCGATATCGTATCCGGCGTGGTGCGCGAACAACGGGATCTCGATCCGCTGATCGACGAGGCATTGTCGAAAGGCTGGCCGCTCAAGCGTATCGAGGCCGTGCTACGTGCTGCCCTGCGAGCCGGCGCCTATGAGCTGATTCATCGTGCCGACGTGCCTGCGCGGGTGGTGGTCGCCGAATATGCCGACGTCGTTGCCGCGTTCGTCGAACGTGACGAGACCGGCATGGTCAATGCAGTGCTCGACCAGCTCGCGCGGCGTTTGCGCGCCGCCGAATTCGGCCGCGCCGCCGGGTAGAGCAATGACTGCGCGCGACGAAATTTCGGCCGAGGATCGTCTGATTGCACGTTTCTTCAAGCCGCTTGCGACCCCTCCGGGCGCGCTGGGCCTGTCTGACGATGCCGCTTTTCTCAAGCCGCCGCCGGGATTTGATCTGGTGCTCAAGACCGACGCCATCATCGGCGGGGTGCATTTCTTCCCAGAAGATGCAGCGCAGGCGGTCGCAAGCAAGGCGCTGCGGGTCAATCTGTCCGATCTGGCTGCCAAGGGCGCCCGCCCGCTTGGCTTTCTCCTGTCGCTCGCGCTCCCCAAGGAGGTCGACGAGAATTGGCTCGAAGGATTTGCGCAGGGGCTGCGCGGCGACTCTATGCTCTTTGGCTGTCCATTGTTTGGCGGCGATACCGATCGCACGCCAGGCCCGATCACAATTTCCATTGCGATGTTCGGCGTCGTGCCGGAAGGCACAATGGTGCGCCGCGCCGGCGCCAAAGCGGGGGACCGCGTGTTCGTGAGCGGCACCATTGGTGATGCCGCGCTTGGCGTCCAGGTGCGAAAGGGCAAAGACTGGAAACTGAGCGAGCCGCAACGCCAGCATCTCGTCTCCCGCTACCTCTTGCCGCAACCGCGCAACGCGCTGGCCGAAACGGTGCGCATCCATGCTTCGGCTGCGATGGATATCTCTGACGGCCTCGCCGGTGATTTTGCGAAGCTGTGCAGAGCGTCCGGGATGGCGGCTGATATCGATGCCGCGCGGGTGCCGCTTTCGGAAGCGGCCAAAGCGGTGATTGCCGCGGACGGCGCCGCTCTCGAGTCCGTGCTCACCGGTGGCGATGATTATGAGATCCTCTGCACAGTGCCGGCGACCAAGGCCGATGCTTTTCGGGCTGCCGCCAGGATAGTTAACGTCACGGTGACGGACATCGGCGAAATCAAAGCAGGGGAAGGCGTACGCTTTCTTGCCGGGGGTCAGGTGCTCTCGTTCAAACGCGCCTCGTTCAGCCACTTTTGAAATCGGCGGGACGGGTGTAATACGGACGCAAGGAACAGGAATTTGTCATGCACGATATGACGGCAAAACAGGCGGCGGTGTCGCCGGTCGGTCAGCTCCCGAACTATCAAAAACACCATAGGCACTTTCCGACCTCCGCCTGGTTGCGCCGGCGCGCGCCGCGCAACGTGCCACTTTTCGCCTTCGAATATGGTGACACGGGTGCCGGGAACGATGTCGGTGTCGCGCATAATTGGGCGGCGTTCGATGCGGTTGAAATTGTGCCACGCTACGGTGTGATGCCGTCGCTGCCGCCTGTTGACGTCAAATTGTTTGGGCGCAGCTACGCCGCGCCAATAGGCATCGCGCCCATGGGCGGACCTTCGTTGGTCTGGCCGGGCGCCGACCTGTTGATGGCCAAAGCCGCGCAACGCGCGCGTGTTCCCTACACGCTTAGCGTCGCCGGCGGCGCCACGATCGAACAGGTGGCAGAGGCCGCGCCTGACGTGTTCTGGCTTCAGCTTTATCGGTTTTGGCACGACGATCACAAGATCGGCTTCGACCTGGTACGGCGGGGACAAGCGGCGGGCGCCAAAGTGCTTGCACTCACATTGGACGTTCCGGTGCGCACCACGCGTTCGCGCGAAACCTATGCCGGACTTGCGCACGAATTCCGTCCCAATATGCGCATGATCTGCGAAATGATGGTACGGCCGAGATGGATGTTCGCGCTCTTGCGAAATGGCTATCCGCGTTTCGCAACCATCGGCGATTACGCGCCCGCGGGAGCAAGCACCAACGAGATCATTGCTTACGCGCGCGCGCGCATGGGCGGGGCTTTTTCATGGGACGAGGTCAAGCGTTATCGTGACGCGTGGAAGGGTCCCATGGCGGTCAAGGGCATTCTGCATCCCAAGGATGCCGAAAGGGCGGTAGCGCTTGGCATTGACGGCATCTGGGTGTCGAACCACGGCGGCCGGCAAATCGAAGCGCTAACACCATCTATCGACGTGCTGCCGGCGATCGTTGCGGCAGTCGGCAAAAAGGCGACCGTTATTCTCGATAGCGGCGTGCGCAGCGGTCAGGATGTCATGCGGGCGTTGGCGCTGGGCGCCGACGTTGCCTTTGCCGGGAAGTCGTTCCTCTGGGCGGTGGGCGCGCTCGGCGACGAGGGGCCAGGGTACCTGATCGACCTCTATATCGACGAGTTGCGCGCTGCCCTCGGCCAAATCGGTGCCAAGACTTTTGCGGAAGCGAGGGCAGCCACAATCCGGCATCCCGGCGCGATTGAGTTTACGGCAAAGGCGCGGTCATCGAATGCGCCGCGCGGCAAGCGCTGACGTCTTGGCTGTTCCCGCTCAACTCTGACCTGCGTCCGCCGCATTGGCGTTTCACGGGATCGCCGCTACAAGGATCGGCTTTTCCGGGAGCCTGTCCATGTCGGCGGTCGCCGAGCCTCTCCAGCACGCGGTGCCCGACGACAATCTGGCGCGCCGCAACGCCGTTGTACTGGCGGTCGCTCAGGCGCTCGCCGGCGGCAACAATACCGTCATCGTCAGCACCGCGAGCATCGTCGGCGCAGTGTTGGCCCCCGACAAAGGCCTCGCCACTGTCCCGGTGACGGCCATGGTATTTGGCATGTGGCTCGGGACGCTGCCGCTCGGCATGCTGGCGCGCCATTTCGGCCGGCGCTTTGCGCTGCAATGCGGTTCGGCGTTTGGAATCCTCTCCGGCCTGATTTCATACGCGGCTGTCATGAACGGCCAATTCTGGCTTCTGCTGGTCGGCACGTTCTGCGGTGGACTTTACGCCGCCGCGCATCAGTCCTATCGCTTCGCTGCCGCTGACACGGCAAGCGAGGCCTACCGCCCGAAAGTCGTGTCCTGGGTGCTTGCAGGCGGTGTGTTTGCCGCTGTGCTCGGCCCGCAGCTTGTCATCTTCACCAAGGATCTGTTGTCGCCGCATCTATTCGCCGCGAGCTATCTCGGCCAGTCGGCATGCGCGCTCGTGGCGGCGGCCGTTTTGCAATTCGTCAAGGTGCCGCCGCTTCCCGCCGCACGACATAACAGTGCCCGACCACTTGGCGAGATCGTGAGGAACTCGCGTTTCATTGTCGCCGTCGCCTGCGGCATGGCGAGCTACGGCATGATGAACATGGTGATGACCTCGGCGCCGCTTGCCATGGTTGGTTGCGGTCATTCGGTCACCGATGCCACGCTCGGCATTCAATGGCATGTGCTGGCAATGTACGCACCGAGCTTTATCACTGGCTCGCTGATCGCGCGGTTCGGGGTCGAGCGCATTACCGGCGTCGGCCTGGTGCTGATCGCCGCTGCTGCTGCAATTAACGTCGCCGGCATATCGGTTGCGCATTTCTGGAGCGGACTGGTGCTGCTTGGCTGCGGATGGAATCTGTCCTTCATCGGCGCCACCACGCTGGTGACGCAGTGCCATCGGCCGCAGGAACGCAATAAAGTGCAGGCATTCAACGACTTTCTTATTTTCGGCAGCATGGCGCTGAGTTCATTCTCCTCGGGTCAACTGCTCGCCAGTTTCGGCTGGACGGCCATTAACGAGGTTATCTTCCCGACCATATTTGTGGCGGGCGGGTTACTTGTCTGGCTTGCGTTGCGGCCAAGGGCGTCTACCGTGTGAGGCACTTGGGTGAACTTCTTCCAACTTGGGCCAACTTGCACCAACCTGGACCAACCTGGACCAGCTTGGGGACCATTCCCGAGGACAGCGGCAAAGAATGACTTTTTGACTACTTGATTTCCGCCGTTGCGCAGGAGCCATCTTTTTGGCTATATCCGCGCGCTTTCCGGTCGGGGTGAAGCGCCCTCAAAGCGGCCATCCTCGACGCTCCTGGCGCCGGCGGGAGCGTTCGTCCCGCCAGCACCTATAAAATCGGGGAAAAGGCCACCATGACGACTTTGTGGTTGATCGTCGGCTGCGGGGTGCTCGCGATCGCATACGGCATCTGGGCGACCCAGTCGGTGCTGAGCGCCGACGCCGGCAGCAAGAGGATGCAGGAGATTTCCGAGGCCGTGCGCGAGGGCGCGCAGGCCTATCTCAAGAGGCAATATACGACCATCGCTATCGTCGGCGTCGTGATCTTTGGGATCATCGGTTTCACGCTTGGCTGGCTCGTGGCGATTGGCTTTGCTGTCGGCGCGATCCTGTCGGGTGCGACCGGATTTATCGGGATGAACGTCTCGGTGCGGGCCAACGTGCGGGTCGCACAGGCGGCCACAAAGTCGCTGGCCGGCGGCCTTGAGCTCGCTTTCAAGTCCGGCGCTATCACCGGCCTGCTGGTCGCAGGCCTCGCGCTGCTCGGGGTCACACTCTACTTTGGCTTTCTCACCGGCACCCTTCACATGGCGCCAAATGACCGTACGGTCATCGACGCCATAGTGGCCCTCGGCTTTGGCGCTTCACTGATCTCGATCTTTGCCCGTCTCGGAGGCGGCATTTTCACCAAGGGCGCCGACGTTGGAGGCGATCTTGTCGGCAAGGTCGAAGCGGGGATTCCAGAAGACGATCCGCGCAATCCGGCTACCATCGCCGACAATGTGGGCGATAACGTCGGCGACTGCGCCGGCATGGCGGCGGACCTGTTTGAAACCTATGCGGTGACCACGGTTGCCACCATGGTGCTGGCTTCGATCTTCTTCGCCGGCACGCCAATCCTGCTTGACATGATGACTTATCCGCTTGCGATCGGCGGCGCCTGCATCATCACGTCCATCATCGGCACGTTCTTTGTGCGGCTCGGCCGCAAGCGGTCGATCATGGGCGCTCTCTACAAGGGCTTCATTGCTTCCGCGGTTCTCTCGCTTATCGCGATCTGGTTCGTCACCGATTCACTGATTGGCATGGGCCCGATCGCGGGGGTCCGCTTTACAGGGCAGGCGCTCTACATCTGCGCGATCGTCGGTCTGGTCGTGACCGGCCTGATCATCTGGATCACCGAGTTCTACACCGGCACCAATTTCCGCCCGGTCAAGTCGATTGCCCGGGCATCGGTCACCGGTCACGGTACCAACGTTATCCAGGGTCTTGCGATCTCGCTGGAATCTACAGCGCTTCCGGCTCTCGTCATCATTGCCGGAATTCTGGTCGCCTACGCGCAGGCTGGGCTGTTCGGCATCGCCATCGCAGTGACCTCGATGCTGGCGCTTGCCGGCATGGTGGTGGCGCTCGATGCCTTCGGACCGGTCACCGACAATGCCGGCGGTATTGCCGAGATGGCCGGTCTGCCAAAGAACGTTCGCAAACACACCGATGCGCTCGACGCAGTCGGCAATACTACAAAGGCGATCACCAAGGGCTATGCCATCGGGTCGGCGGGTCTCGGCGCACTCGTCCTGTTCGCGGCCTATAACCAGGACCTGCAGTTCTTCACCAAGACTGCGTCGGCGCACCCGTACTTCCTGGGCATCCAGCTCGATTTCTCGCTGAACAATCCTTACGTGGTGGTCGGTCTGTTGTTCGGTGGGTTGCTGCCGTACCTGTTCGGCGCGCTTGGCATGACCGCGGTCGGCCGCGCCGCCGGCGCCATTGTCGAAGAAGTGCGCCGGCAATTCCGTGCAAAACCCGGCATCATGAAGGGCAAGGACAAGCCCGACTATGGCCGCGCCGTCGACATGCTCACCAAGGCGGCGATCAAAGAAATGATTGTGCCTTCGCTGTTGCCGGTGCTGTCGCCAATCGTCTGCTACTTCGCGATCTACTTCATCGCGGGCGGCGGGCCGGCCGGAAAATCGGCGGGCTTCTCGGCCCTCGGCGCGATGCTGCTCGGTGTCATCGTCACCGGTCTGTTCGTCGCGATCTCGATGACGTCGGGTGGCGGGGCCTGGGATAACGCCAAGAAATATATCGAAGATGGCCACTACGGCGGCAAGGGTTCCGACGCCCACAAGGCGGCGGTGACCGGCGACACGGTCGGTGATCCCTACAAGGACACCGCCGGTCCCGCCATCAATCCGATGATCAAGATCACCAACATCGTGGCGCTGTTGTTGCTCGCTGTGCTGGCGCATTAAGAGCAAAAGAGGGAAACGACGAAGGGCCCGCGCCCCGAGCGGGCCTTTTGTCATCAGGCGCATCGATCAGAGATGGACGCCGACGTTTTTGAAGATATTGCGGAGATAACTCAGTTCCTGGCCGCCGGTCGGGGTGGTCTGAGATACGAAGTCGAATATCTTCCCGTCCTTGTAGCCATAGTTGGCGAGGCGAGTAACCCGACGTTCCTTGTCGAAGTAGACCGCGATCACGCGTTGATCGACCACTTCGTGCGGCATGAAGGCGACCGACCGCTGCGCCTTTTGTGAAATGTAATAAAAGGCGTCGCCGTTCACGGTCGCAACGGTGGAGGGCGTGCCGAGGACGATCAGGACCTGCTCCTGTGTGGCGCCGACGGGAACCTGCTCCAGCGCACCTTCCGGCAGCACATAACCACGCTGGAGTGTCTCACTGCCGCTGCCGCAGGCCGCAAGCGCCAATGTGCCGGCAAGAGCCAGCGACAGGTGGAGGGCATGTTTGCGACGCACGATCTTCGACCCTAAACGCTTCATTTCGGCCTTGCATCGGGGAGAGTGTTGACGTAACCGCGGCCAACAGCCTTCAGCCCCGATCAGACCCGATGAAATTTCCCCTGTTTCGCCGCACCGAGCGGCAGGACACCATTTCCACCGTGTATGGCACGATCGTGGCGCAGGCGCGATTGCCCTGTTTTTATCGTGATTATGGCGTTCCCGATACCGTCGATGGACGTTTTGAGTTGCTGGTGCTGCATCTTGCGATAGTCCTCGACCGATTGGCGGATGATCCGGCGCTTCGGGGGCTGGGCCAGGCGCTTTTCGATCGGTTCTGTCAGGACATGGACCACAATTTGCGCGAAATGGGCGTGGGCGACCTCGCGGTGCCAAAAGAAATGCGGCGCATCGGCGGGGCGTTCTATGGCCGGGCGAAGGCCTACCGGACCGCGTTGGCAGCGCAAGGCGAGCAAGCTCTGGTCGAGACCATGATAAAAAATGTTTACAATGGCGCCCCGCCAATACCAACCGCCCCAGACCGTCTCGGAGCCTATATGCGGGAAGCGGTACGGGATGTCCGGGTGCAGCAGCCGGCGGCGCTTATGGCTGGGAAGCTGCATCTGCCAGACCCTGAATGTTATGGTTTTTGTTGAAGATCCATATCCTTTGGCAGAGGCCTGAGATTCATGGAAAAAAATCAAAACCCCTGGACCGTTCCGGTGGCTGTGGACGACATTCCGGAAACCGGTCTTCACATCGAAATCGACGCATCCGAAACTGTGCGCGCCGAGTTGGCGGCCCTTACCGGCTTGCGTGAATTGCCGAGGCTTTCGGCCGCATTTGATCTCGCTCGCCGCGGGGCGTGTGTCCGGGTTACGGGCCGGGTCAGTGCTCGTGTTGGTCAGACGTGCGTCGTCACCCTTGAACCGGTGGAGAGCGATCTGGAAGAATTGGTCGATCTGGCTTTCGCGCCACAGTTGGCGGCATCATTGCCGGGCAAGGTCGAAACAACCGAGCGGCGGACGGGCAAGGAGGAACCACCGGAACCTTTGGTCGGCGGTAAGCTGGACCTGGGCGCAATCGCGACTGAATTCTTGGTTCTCGGCATCGATCCGTACCCGCGCAAGGCAGACGCTGAATTTGCGCCAGTGAGAGCGGACGACGGCGACGCCCGGCCGTTTGAGGCTTTGCAAGCGCTAAAAAAGCGATTTGGCAGCAGTTAGCCGCAGGCGGGCCCGGCAATGAGGGGCAAGGACAACCGGCTTGTCTGTGGCGACCGAGCGGCTATGGTCGCCGCCGTGCGTCGTTTCCAGATGACCGCGCTGCCATTGCCCGTATTAAGGCTGCCAAGAGCGATCAATGCCGGATAAGGTTCGCATCGCGCTTGACGCCATGGGTGGTGACCATGGTGCTTCGATCATATTGCCGGGCGCCGACGTTTCGCTCACGCGTCATCCTGACATCGAATATTTGCTGTTCGGCGATCGGGCTGCATTGGAACCCGTGCTCGACGGGCTGCCTCGGCTGAAGGCTAAGTCCAAACTGGTACACACTGAAATCGCTATTCGTATGGACGACAGGCCAAGTCAGGCGCTGCGTTACGGGCGCTGGAAGTCGTCAATGTGGCTTGCGATCGATGCGGTCAAGAAAAGCGAGGCCGATGTCGTTGTCTCGGCCGGCAATACCGGCGCACTAATGGCAATGGCGCGTTTCAATCTGAAAATGATCGAGGGCATAGAGCGGCCGGCAATTGCTGCGCTCTGGCCGACATTGAAGGGCGAGTCCGTTGTGCTGGATGTCGGGGCTTCGATCGGCGCAGATGAAGCACATCTGGTCAATCTCGCCGCTATGGGAAGTGCAATGGCGCGCGTACTTTTCGACATCGAACGCCCAACTGTTGGGTTGCTCAACATCGGCGTTGAGGAAGTTAAAGGACTCGAACAGGTGCGCGACGCTGGCCGGATTCTGCGCGAGGGCCAATTCCCTCACTTCGATTATCACGGGTTTGTTGAAGGCGACGACATTGGCAAGGGCGTCGTTGACGTGGTTGTCACCGAAGGGTTTGCCGGCAATATCGCATTGAAAACTGCGGAAGGTACGGCCCATCAGATCGCATCCTATTTGCGCGCTGCGATGAATCGAACCTGGGCGGCGCGTCTCGGCTATCTGCTTGCGCGACAAGCCTTCCGTACTTTGCGAGATAAAATGGATCCGCGTAAGTCGAATGGCGGCGTATTCCTCGGCGTCAATGGTGTGGTGATCAAGAGCCACGGCGGCGCCGATGCCGAAGGAACGGCGGCCGCGATCGACATGGGCTACGACATGGTGCGTTACGAATTGCTCGCCAAGATCGGGCAATCGATGGCGCGCGATCTACAAGCGACGGCGACCGAGACAGCCCGGCTAGCGACCGGAGTAAGCTCGTGACATTGTTGCGGTCGGTTGTACTTGGTTGCGGAAGCTATCTCCCCGCGCGAATTGTCAGCAACGATGAGCTCGCTCGTTCGGTTTCGACCACCGATGAATGGATCGTACAGCGTACTGGCATCCGCGAACGGCATATCGCGGCGCCGGGGGAGCTCACATCTGATCTCGCCGTTCATGCCGCGCGTGCGGCACTCACCAACGCGCGTGTCGAAGCGAGCTCGATCGATTTAATCGTGCTTGCGACTTCAACTCCCGATCAGACTTTTCCCGCGACTGCCGTTTCAGTGCAGGCCGCGCTTGGCATCACCCGCGGAGCAGCATTCGATTTGCAGGCCGTGTGTTCAGGATTTGTCTATGCCTTGCAGGTCACTGATGCGCTGCTGCGAGGTGGCAGCTACAAGCGTGCGCTCGTAATTGGGGCGGAGACCTTCTCGCGCATTCTCGATTGGAATGATCGAACGACTTGCGTTTTGTTTGGCGATGGCGCGGGCGCTCTGGTGCTTGAGGCTCAGCCGCAAGCGGGTACCCGCGAAGATCGTGGTATACTGGCAACACACCTGCGCTCGGACGGTCGGCATAGGGCGAAGCTCTACGTGGATGGGGGCCCGTCTTCGACCCAGACCGTGGGCCATCTACGGATGGAGGGCCGGGAGGTCTTCAAGCACGCCGTTGCCATGATTACGGACGTCATTGAGGGTGCCTTCAAGGCCACCGGCTATTCCGCGGCCGAAATCGACTGGTTCGTGCCGCATCAGGCCAACAAGCGCATTATTGATGGTTCAGCCCATAAACTCGGGATTGCACCAGAAAAGGTGGTGATCACCGTGGATCGTCACGGGAACACCTCGGCCGCCTCTATTCCCCTAGCTTTATCTGATGCCGTTGCCGACCGCCGGATCAAGCGCGGCAATCTGATCCTTTTGGAAGCTATGGGTGGTGGGTTCACCTGGGGTTCGGCGCTTCTGCGGTGGTGAGGCTGGGGATTGAGCGATCGACCGCTTTGGGGGGTTTCTCATCACAATCTTTAAAGGCCCCGTTGACCCCTCCCATTGATGCTAATATCGTCGATAATTCAGCGGGATACCTTCGCCGGGGGCAGGGCAGGCGATGAGCGGAAAAACTGTGACGCGGGCCGACTTGTGCGAGGCGGTCTATCAAAAAGTCGGTCTTTCACGTACGGAATCCGCGGCTTTGGTTGAGTTGGTGCTCAAAGAGATCACCGACTGTCTTGAGCGCGGAGAAACCGTAAAGCTTTCGTCGTTTGGTTCGTTTGTAGTGCGTAAGAAGGGCCAGCGCATTGGCCGTAACCCGAAAACCGGCAAAGAAGTACCAATCTCTCCCCGACGCGTTATGGTGTTCAAGCCGTCCGCGATTCTCAAGCAGCGCATTAACAACGGCGCCGCCGAGCCAGCGTAAACCGTTCGCGTAACCGCGTTAGTATCAGACACAGGAGTGGGCCGCTTTGGACAACAAGGCGCCAGACGCTTTTCGCACTATTAGTGAGGTGGCAGATGAGCTCGATCTGCCGCAACACGTGCTCCGCTTTTGGGAAAGCCGCTTTCACGAGATCAAGCCTATGAAGCGAGGCGGTGGTCGGCGGTATTATCGCCCCGATGACATCGACTTGCTGCGCGGTATACGGCACCTGCTGTATGGCGAGGGTTACACCATTCGCGGTGTGCAACGCATTTTGCGCGAGCAAGGCGCGAAGTTTGTTCAGGCAGTGTGGCAGGAAGGTGCCCCGCAACCACCGCATGGCGTCGTTGAGGAAGAGGAGTTTGTCGAGGAAGGCGTGATGACCGACGATATCACCGTTGAGGAAGATCGCGGGTTGCGTAGTCGCCTTGCCTCGCTGATTGGACGCGATCTTGGCGATCAGCAAGACGATGCGGCGGCTCGCGCTGAACCGCCTTTAAGCGGCGCCCCGGTTCCCCGTATCGATTCGACTGATCGCGCAATTCACGGTGTCACTGTGTCCGGGCCGTCAGATGAGGGTGCTGAATCTACGCCGGCCACACGTCAACAGCCGTTGGAGACAACCGGCGGTGGACTGGGACGTGAGGATCTGCGCAAGTTGCATGCCGCTCTCCACGAGCTCGTCGAGTGTCGCAAGCTGATCGATGCGGTGGTTACACGGCCGCATTAGCGATATTTCCCTTCGAAGCAATGAACCATTCGGGCATGGTGCCCGACCAGCCGCTGTGTAGAATGCCGGATCCCATGATTTATGGGGGTTGAGGGGGTTATGCGGGTCGTTAAGTGCGTACTGCTGACGGTCGCGATCACCGTTGGCGCCTTCGTGCCCGCATCCGGCCAGACACCACCCAATGGTCGCGTACCGCCGGTCGTGACCAGGAGCCAACCCATCACGCCGCTCGGCTGGTGGGTCATGGGCTCGATCGGGTGCGCGGCAGCTTCGCCGATCATTGGTACCGTGATACTCGGGCGCGAACTGACAATCGGTGAGGTGTATCACACGACGTTAGGTTGCATGCTGGGCCCCGTCGGGTGGCTTTTAGCGGATGCGCTGTTCCCGCCGACGGACACGCGCTCAAACTCCCAGTTCAGCACGTTACAGCACAAGTCCGGACGAGTTAGGCCCAGGCGCCAGTTTAGCATTCCACCGCCGGGCGAGACGCGCTTTGTGCATAATGAAGTGTTGGTTGAATTTTCTGGTGGTGCATCGGCACAGGCGCGTGAGGCGTTCGCGCGCAGCCTGCAGTTGACACAGTTAGAAACGCAGACGTTCACACTGACCGGTCGCACAATTGAGCGTTGGCGTATTGATGGCACGCGAACGGTGCCCGACACGTTGCGTCTGGCGGCGCGTAACTCCAACGTTATATCCGGACAGGCGAACGGTATTTATTTCGCAGTGCAAATGCAAACGCAACCGACGAAACAGGACGTTCCGGCCGACGCGGGGACCGCCCAATATGTCGTGCGCAAGCTGCACCTTCTTGAAGCGCACCGCATCAACGGTGGCGATAACGTGCTGGTCGCTGTGGTTGACTCCAAAATCGATACAGGTCACCCCGATCTCGCCGGCGTCGTTGCGGCTGAATACGACGCAGTCGGAACACCGGCGCTCGCGCACTCGCATGGTACCGCGATTGCCGGCGCGATTGCTGCGCACAGCAAGCTCGTCGGGGTCGCGCCGAAAGTCCGGCTTCTTGCGGCGCGCGCGTTTTCCGGGACGGGTGAAAGTGCACAGAGTACGACCTTCAATCTGCTCAAAGCCCTCGACTGGGCGGCGAGCAAGAACGCGCGTATCGTAAACATGAGTTTCGCGGGGCCTCCTGACGCTATGTTGCGAGAGATGCTGATAAAGGCTAACGCGCGAGGCATCGTGCTGATCGCTGCCGTCGGCAATGCCGGCCCACGCTCGCCACCGCTTTATCCCGCCGCTGATCCTGGAGTAATCGGCGTAACGGCGACCGACGCTGAGGACAAATTAATGCCGCAAGCCAATCAAGGTCCGCAAGTTGCTCTGGCGGCGCCAGGCGTCGAAATTCTCGCCGCGGCACCCGATGGCGGATATCAGGTTACATCCGGCACTTCGGTTGCGGCTGCCCATGCCAGCGGCGTGGCGGCCCTTCTACTGGCGGCGAAACCAAATCTGACGCCGGCCCAGGTGCGCAGCGATCTGGTTCGCTCAGCCCAACGGGTTCCCGGCAAGCGCAATGAAGTTGGAGCCGGCGTCGTCGATGCGCTTGCTGTGATTAAGCCGCTTGCTCGGTAGTAGTCACTATTGTGGATCAATTTTTATGACCGCGCCGGATTCTCTGATCATTGAACGTCCATCAGACGACATTGTCGTCTTGAAAATCAACCGTCCGCGGGTGCGCAATGCGCTCAATCTCGACGTGCGAACACGTCTCGCCGACGAGATCACGCGTTGCGGTGCCGACGATGCTGTGCGCTGCATCATTATAACCGGCTCGGATGTAACGTTTGCGGCCGGTGCCGATATTGGTGAAATGGCAGACGCTGGCCCGGTCGAGGTCATGGCTCGTAATGTACAGAAATACTGGCGTTCGATTATGGACTGTCCAAAGCCGCTGATCGCTGCGGTTGAGGGGTTTGCCCTCGGGGGCGGCCTCGAACTTGCACTTTGCGCGGATATCATTGTCGCGGGCGAGGGCGCCAAACTCGGTCTGCCTGAGGTTAAAGTTGGCATCTTGCCGGGCGGGGGCGGCACGCAAAAACTTGCCCGTCTCGTCGGCCGGCATCGCGCCATGTTGCTGATCATGACGGGAAGAATATTTGATGCCGCGGAAGCGCTGAGTATGGGCGTTGTCAGCGAAGTTGCACCGACGGGGCAGGCTCTTATACGTGCGGTCGAGATCGCGCGGGAAATCGCCGCCATGCCCTCGATTTCGATCATGCAGATCAAGGAAATCGTGAATGCCGGTCTCAACGCGTCGCTCGAGACCGCGTTGATGTTGGAGCGCAAGGCATTCCAGTTGCAGTTTGCCACGCGCGATCAGAAAGAGGGCATGCGCGCGTTCATGGAAAAACGAAAACCAAAATTCGAGGGGCGGTAACGCGTGGCGTTGGATCTTTCCGGGTCCGATTTGGTCGTTGCAGTGTTTGGCGCTGGCACCATGGGCCGAGGTATCGCGCAGGTGTGCGCGCAAGCCGGTCTCACGACCTTGATGTTCGATTCTCGCGAAGGTGCAGTGAAAGACGCGCTTGCAGCGATTGATAGGGGCCTCGAGGGCCTAGTGTCGAAAGGCCGCATGGCTGTGAGCGCGAGGCAAGCCGTTTTCGAGCGGTTAAAACCGATCCGTTCCTTTGATGAGGCTAAAGGCGCCGGCGTAGCTATCGAGGCGATTGTCGAAGACCTTGACGCCAAGCGCCAGTTATTTCGTGAACTGGAAAAACGCATGGCGCCGGATGCAGTGCTCGCCACCAATACGTCCTCGCTGTCGGTGACGGCAATCGCTGCCGGCTGCGCAAGGCCGCATCGGGTCGGCGGGCTGCATTTCTTTAACCCACCGCCGCTGATGCGACTAGTCGAGGTAATTGGTGGCCTGCGAAGCGACCCCGCGCTGGTCGAGACACTTTTGGGCTTTGTGAAACGGATTAATAAACAGCCGGTGCTTGCTGCCGACACGCCCGGCTTTGTCGTCAACCACGCCGGCCGCGCTTACGGCCCCGAGGCATTGCGCATTGTGGCGCAAGGCATCGCGAATCCGCGTGAGGTCGACCTGCTGATGAAGGAAGCCGCCGGTTTCCGGATGGGCCCATTCGAACTGCTCGATCTCGTCGGCAGTGATGTCGCCCACGCCGTGATGGTGAGCATCTTCGAGCAATATTTTGGCGAGCCGATGTATCAGCCGTCGGCGCAAATGGCGGCACGCGTCGCGGGCGGTCTGCTCGGCCGCAAGAGTAAGCAGGGCTTCTACAATTATGATGGCCCACCAGCCATGGACTTTCCAACTGTTGATGTTCAGGCACAAACCGTGCCGGCCTATGCCTGGATCGCGGAGGAGGATGGCGGCCGCGAGTTAGCCGGTTGGTTGAAGGCTGCTGGCATTGAAGTCCAATTGGGCGGGAAACCTGCCGGAGGCGTGCCGTGTTTCGTTACGCCGCTTGGCGAGGACGCCTCGAACGCCGCGGTGCGTTTGGGCCTCGATCCGGCGTGCACGGTTGCAGTTGACATGTTTGGACGCTTTGAAGGGCGACGTACTTTGATGAAGACCCCGCTTACGAAGGCTGACATCGTTGGCGCGGCGGTCACCGCCTTGTCGGCCGGTAACGTACCGGTGACCGTAATCAATGATAGTCCAGGTTTTGTCGTGCAGCGATTGCTCGCGATGATCGTCAATATCGGTACGCGTATTGCTGAATTGCGCATTGCCACCCCTTCCGACATAGATACCGCAGTTGAACTTGGTTTGAACTATCCAAAGGGGCCGCTTGCGCTGGGGGACGCTCTGGGCGTTGCAAGCGTGCTTGCAGTGCTCGACGGGATGCACGCCATCACACTCGATCCGAAGTATCGCGCCACAACTTGGTTGCGCCGGCGTGCGCGCCTCGGCGTTTCGTTACGCATGCCTGATTGAGGTGGCTACAAATGCCCTGACAAATGGGAGGGAAAAACAATGCACTTGGACGCGTGGATGAAGATCGTGTTTACGGTTATTGCACTCTCCTTGGCCGTCATCGCGTGGAAGTTGCCGATGTCAACAAGTTACGCGCAAGGTGGCGGTTGTGGGGGAACGGGATTCAATCCTTGCTACGTCTCCACAGCCGGAGAGGATTTCCTGAACGTCAAAATCGTAAAGCAGTGATGGTCTGCTGTCCGCAGCGAAGTCTGAGCAAGAAGCGCGCGGGCTCGTTGTTAAGACATTCCGAGGGGGTAACCGATGACCCTTAAGGTTACTTGGTCAGGTTACTGAGCGACTGACCAAGCCAAAAGCTCTACACCGAATACAAATTGTGTGGGCGCTCGAGAAGCTTGCCGATAGTGGCGACTCGCGCTCGCGGGGTCGTCGTCATGCCACACCGGCGACCCCGCACCTGATCATTTCTGTTTCGTGAAGAGTGATAAAGAAATGTCACGTTTCGAGCGTCACGTGCACCGGTACGTCTGAAGGTGTTTTGACGCAGTTCAGAGTGCAATGGCCACTCGCTATTCTGAGTTTGGGCGGCGTGCTTACACAGTGCTCTGGGTTATTTTGATCAGCTGGATTCTATTGCGACTGATCGGATCTGTAATTTCGCTTGCGATGAGCTGGATGTTAGCGATTTAGAACCAAATCGCCCGGCGAAAGAAAAAGGGCCGTGCTGCCACTGCACGGCCCTTTCACCCAGCAAGGACTGACAAAGCAGCCCTTGAAAGGAAAGGTAACTGTAGCCCAAAAGCGCGCACTCGTGAACTTGAATTTCTGGCGGTGCTGGAGCCCAGCCGCGCATCGATGGCCGAGACTTCGTGTTTGGCACAGGCGAGCGCGGATATTCGGGCCGGTCACGCTCTAAGGGGCGCTCGATGCCGCTTGCGGTCGGACCGCACAGGCACTCGGCTTCGGAATCCCTCTTCAGGTCTGGTGCGAGCCGAACGATGTAATCGAGTGAACCTGGCGCGGTCCACTATCGGAGCAAAGCGGACTTCGCTCAGTGGCAAACGAAATGTCCGCTAGTGGCTGCCGGCTCAACCGGTCGCCGCAACACATGCGTTAAATCTCTCTGCCGGGGTTTCGAACCCCAGGGTCTGGCGTTGGCTATTGAGCGCCAGCTTTCAAGCCTTTCCCTCACGCGCCAATTCACGCAAAAGCATTTTTGCCAAATACAGAGGAGTTGGACCACCTCGTGGGACCTCTTTGACGATCCCGCGCAATCTAACGACGACTGTCTTTTCGGAGATTCTGTAGGCACCGTTGATGATCCTGCCATTGTATTCGATTGTTATCTTGCTCCAAGTTGGCGGCATATCGGCACTAATGAGTTGCACGCCAGACAAGGAACGCCAACACAAGCAAACACGGTATTAGAACGAAAAAGGTTCCCGCTAAGAATTCTTGCGACATAACTGGCGCGATCGCTCTCAAGTGGATGCATTCAATTCGCCAGCGGACCGGCACGGCCCCTTTCTGCCCCGAACACAACACGGGCAGAACCCATCGAACTGCTTAAAGTATGGCGCGAATTCCGTCTTGTTTTTTGTGGACAAAAATTTGGTAGTTGTTCCACCGCTTCCCGAGGGTGCCGCGCGGAACAAATGCGAGACACATGTAGTTTGAAGCCCTGAGCGCGGGAGGTAAAAGCTCCACCCTTGGGGAACAATTGTCCAAATTTTTTAATGATTACATCCATCGAATTTGGCCCTGGGCAATGATCGCGATTGGAGTTGCGATTACTGCGGCCTGGATATTTTTGTTGGCATTTGGCTTTGTCAAACTAATCGAGATGGCGATCTAAACAATTGCAAAGTAGCGGCGTCCAAAAACCAAAGTCAGCCCGCTTACCAGGTTATCCAAGCAACCGTGAGCATTGACGGCACTAGAGATACAAGAGGTCCATGACGTCCTGCGTCATCTTTTGCTCCATCGCCACAAAGACCGCCGAGGGATTGGGCTTGACCGCGCCGGGCCGCGCCGACGGGTAATGCAGCTTGAAGTGATAGACGCCGCTCTTCAATACCGCCAATAAAGCGTCAGGTTCGCTCGCAACCTTTGCTTGCTTCGCGAACGATCCTGCCCGCGGTTTGGGTCAAGCGTGTTCACGGCTTCTTACTCGATTACCTTTGTCGAGAGCCGCCCTAAATTGCTGCCGAGGCCCGTAACCCTCATTGACAGCCATGGGACGTCTGGGAATATAATCTGCTTACGGTCTGGGGGCTTCTGACAACGTTGGTTGTTTGTGAGCCAAGACGAGAAACAAAATCTTCCAGTAAGTGTCACCGAGTTGAGAGCTGAGAGCTACTCGGCGGATGGCGACAACGTTGTCATTTCGTTGCGGACAAAGTATTC
>DATIWJ010000096.1:0-14967 GCA_035519415.1 Pseudolabrys sp. | reverse complement strand
AGGGACGGACGTGTCGTCACGGCAGGTGCGGATGCGCACATTGCAATATGGACATTGGGAAAACAGCAACCCGACAAAATTCTTGATGGTCACACTGGCCCGATTGTGGGCTTAGCGGTATCGCCTGACAGTACGATGCTCGCCTCGGCATCGTGGGATCATACCGTCCGGCTCTGGCCATTGACCGGAGGTGAGCCACGTGTGCTCGAAGGAAACACGCAAAACGTCAACGGAGTGGCATTTTCGCCAGACGGAAAAAGTATCGTGAGTGCCGGTTATGATGCAACCGTGCGTATTTGGTCGCTGAAAGGCGACAGTGCGATTGTTCGCAATTTACCCACGCCCTTGAATGCCGTGGCAGTAGCGCCGGATGGGGAAATTCTTGTTTCTGGCGCCAATGGTAAGGTCTATTTCTTGTCGCCGACGGGTGACATCGCAGGTGAAATCGAAGCCTCGTCGACGCCAATTATTGCCATCGCCATTTCCCCCGACGGTCATTTCGCCGCCGCAGCGGGCATCCGCGGGTCGGTTGCTTTGATCGAACGCAAGACACGCACACTGGCGCACACCCTCGTCGGTCCCGGTTTGCCGGTATGGTCAGTCGCGTTCTTGCCCGACAGCCGTACATTATTGACCGGGGGTACTGACCGCATGATACGCCGCTGGGACGCTTCGAGCGGCGAACCCGTCGGCGCGGCCGTGGTCGGCACGCCGGAGGATCCGCTTGCGGCTTATGCCGGCGATCAGGGCGCGGAGATATTCCGCGCATGCGTTGCCTGCCACACACTTTCTTCGGACGAGGGAAACAAGGCCGGTCCGACGCTTTCCGGAATATTCGGGCGTCGCATTGCCACGCTGCCGGGCTATAACTTTTCGCCGGCGCTGAAAAAGCTGGACATCGTATGGACGCCGGAGACGGTTTCGAAATTGTTCGAGATTGGCCCGGCGCAATATACGCCCGGGACCAAGATGCCCGAACAGACGATAGGATCTTCCGACGATCGTAAGGCTCTTGTCGAGTTCCTGGCCAAAGCAACGAAAAGGAACTAGCTAACCTTCGCCCTTTTCCTCACGCTCGCGCAAATAGTCGTCGGTGGTGCGCAGCCGCGGCCGCTGCGGCGCGCCAAACGGGTCAAATTGTTCCTCTGCCATTGCGACGACGCGGCAATCCTCGCACATCCGGATGACATCAAGCCGTTTCTTTGAATCTTTGTAGATCCAGTGCTTGCCTTCGAGTTTAGCGACAACACGCTCAATCGAACTTTTCACGCCGAACGGTTTGCCGCAGCGAATGCATTCGGCTGGCTCCTCCTGTTTGATGATGCGGCTCATGGCAATGGCGGCACGGAAATCGATTCGCGGTGTCAGGCTGATGACTTTCTCGGGACAAGTTGCCTTGCACAACCCGCATTGTACGCAGGCATCTTCCGCAAAGCGCAGTATTGGCTGCTCGGGATCATCAGAAAGTGCACCCGTCGGGCACGCCGATACACACGACAGACACAGGGTACAGCCTTGGACGTTGACCTCGACAGTGCCAAACGGCGCCCCTTCTGGGAGTGGCACGATATCAACCGGCGCCGGGGCGGCCGCGTGCAGTTCACGCAAGGCCAGTCGCATCACTTCGCGCTTGCGGCCGGTCGCGGAGAAAGCTGCTGGCTTGGCCGAACTTTCCAACGGAGCAATCGTACGCAACGTATCGCCGAGGGCATCAGGATCGTCAGTTTCAATCGTTGCCGCGCGCTCTCCCTTGAAGCCAAGCCCGGACAAGACCGGTTGGGCAAGCGCAATAGTCTTGTAGAGTCCCGCAACATCGTGACGTGGCTTGGCGCGAGTAAGAAAGCGGACGGCCGAAGCGCCATAAGCGATTGCGGCAGCAACCGCCTCCAGCCCGACTTGCGTGATCTCGTTCACCTCAATCGGCAGTACATTCACCGGCAATCCGTCCCCATGCCGGGCAAGCGCGTCAATCAACTCACCGCCGTGCTTGGCATCGTGAAACATGACAACAGCCTGTTTGCCGCCGGCTTCGCGGTAAGTCGACAACAGCGCTCTCAACTTGCGCAACAACGTATCAGATGGTGGCAAGGCATAGCTGGCGGCGCCGGTCGGGCACGCGGCCGCACATTGTCCGCATCCAGCACAGATATGCGGATCGATGGCGACGTGATCGCCAGCTGGAGTGATGGCCCCAGTCGGGCAAAGATCGAGACAGCGGTGGCATCCAACGATCTTCGAGCGCGAGTGCGCACACAGATCCTCAGTGAAGGCGATGTAGCGTGGCTTGTCGAATGTACCAGTCAAATCCCGAGCCTTTAGCACTGCGCGCAAGACCGCGGCGGGATCACCCGGGTCAGCGCGTAGATAGCCATCGCGCAAGTCGGCGGCGGCAAACAGTGGCGGCCCGCCGGACAGGTCAATGAAAATGTCACAGCGTGACACTGCGCCATTGCGTACCGGCCCGAATTCAAGCGTGCCACGCGAGGAGGGGCTGGGTGCAGCGTAGTCGTCGACCGTGATCTCGAACGCCCCCAGATACCCTTTGACCGTGCGGACCAATCCCTTCACCACCGGAAATTCGGTCACTCGTCTAGGTGCAAGGGCGCCTGGAGGTTTGATCAGTACGGTGACATCGAGATGATCCTTCAGCAGATTGGCGGCCTCGATCACCCGCTCGTCCTTGCCGTAAAGCAGGGTCACCCCTTCGCTGTTGAGTGTGACGAACGAAGCGTCCAGCGTGGACTCCGCACTGGCCGCGATCAGCGCCGCTATTTTCGGGCCGGCTGATTTTGCGTCCTTCGACCAGCCGGCGGTTTCGCGAATATTGACGAATGTGAGGCCTTCGCTGCCGGCGGTTTCGCTCGCAATTTCATTGAACAGCGGCACTTCCTGCGTACAAGCGACAGTAAGCTGCTCGCCGGTTGCCGCCGCCTTCCGAAAACGCTCAAGCTCGGCCCGGCAGAATTGCCGGCCCTCAATAACAACTGAATCCTGACAGATGCGGCGCACCATTTCGCCATCAAGCGGCATGGTGTCTTCGCAGGAACAGATCAGAATAGTGCGCGGCGCTTTGGCCATCCGGTTCATTAACCTTTTCGCTCATCCCGCCAATTCAAGGCAAAACGCCATTCAGACGTCGCCAATACGACAATCCGCGCAGCCCCGGGACTGGCCTCGGGATCGTCCAAGGCTATAATTATATGTATTCAAATACGAAAGGTAGAGTGCGGAACAATGCCGCTCGAGACGCCGGCTCGCCCGCGATCGCTTGCGCCCGAATTGATGCTACCGCCGCTGTTTACGCCGGTGCGCTTGCGCGAGTTGGGCGACGCTTTTGCCCATGCAACGTCGATTGCTGACGAGCGGGGCGCCGGTACGCTGGTCCATGTCGGGCGCTTCGATCTCGCTGAATTTGCCGTGGTACTGGAGCCGGACGAGCCATTGCGCCAGGCGCGGCGCGTCTTCTATGCGGGCATGGCGGCGTTGGCCGACGCACTGGCTGCGCACGCGCAGCCAGAAACCGAAATCGCCATCGACTGGCCAGGTTCGATTTTGATCAATCGAGGGTTGGTGGGTGGCGGCCGGCTCGGCTGGCCACAAGGATTAAAAGAGGACGAAGTTCCGCCGTGGCTGGTGTTCGGCGCTATGATCCGTATCGTCTCGATGACCGGCACCGAACCGGGTTTGAATCCGCTCGTTACGGCGCTGGACGAAGAGGGCTTCACTGACATGTTGTCGAACCAACTGGTCGAGAGCTTTGCGCGACATTTTATGGTTGCCATTGATTCTTGGCAGGAGAGCGGCTTCGGCGCGGTGGCGACGACCTATCTGGCGCGGCTGCCGATCGAGAAAGGTTTGCGTCGCGATATCGATGAGAACGGCGATCTGCTGGTAAGCCGTATGGGCAAGGTTGAGGCTGAGCGGAAGGCGCTGCTGGTAAAGCTCGGCAAACCCGGCTGGCTCGATCCCAAGACCAAAGGGCCACGCGCGTGAAACTCCTCCGTACCATACGCCTCGATCCTTCCGACACATTCGTTTTCGAAAAAGCGGCCGAGCCCGGCGAATGGGCCGTGCCGGGCACCTTTGCGTTCTGGCATCGCGATGCGGCGTTGCTGGAAGGCAAGACACGTTCTGCGTTTCGCAGCGGCTTTCTCGGTATATCGACACTCGGCTGGTCGACTCTGGTGCAGATTGTAGACGCGAGCGAGGATGATCGGCGTGATGTAATCAATACGCTGGCGAAACAACTAATGGCGAATTTTGGCGCCCCTGCTTTTGATGACGCGGTTGCGGCGGCAGAGGAAGAGATCACTTTCGCTGAATCGTTGTGCACGCAGCCACAAGATACGCTCGTAGCGGTGCATCGGACATTTGAGGACGGTGCGGTGCGAGAGTCGTTCCGCACCCTACGCCCTCGAAACGGGCCGAAGCCGCTGCGCGCATTTTCCTTTCTGGAAGTCGAAGGCGGGGACGACGAACAACCAGGTGAGTCCGTCGATCTCGTTGGCTTGGCGGAGCGAGTGCATAAATGAAGGATTTCTGGATCTCCTGCGGCCATCATCTGCTTGACCGCGATCAGGGCGGTGGATTGCTGGTGACCGACGACTTCCTGAAAGTCTATTTGGCTCGGCCGGAGTTGATTCCGCCGCCAGAGGCGTGTGCGGCGGAGCGCGCGCTGCACGGCGCACTGCTCGACAATCCACGCCTGGCCGTATCGACGACCGATATCGCGGCAATTGCCGATGCCGACGCACGCGAGAACTGGCAGTTTCTGATCGAATTCCGCGATCTGCTGCTGCGCCACAAGACGCTGGAAGCCGCCTATGCCGAGTTGGCGCGCAATGGTGCCGGCAATACGCCGCCGCTGTTCGTCAATCAGCTTGTGCACGCGATCCTGCGCAACGCGCTTGACGGCGTCACCGATGCGCGTGTGGTGCGCGCCGCCGAAATGTTCTTTCGCACCCAGCGCGTTACTTTACATGAAAATTCGCTGATCGCGGCGGACGAAGAGACCATAGGAGGTACCAATACCGCGCCGGTGACGCCGCTCGTTTCGATGCTGGGAATTCCGGCCGAGGCCGAAATCGACATTCTCAATGACGATAATGCCGAGAGTTATTGGGGACGCAGCGACCAATTTGACATGGCAATCGATCTCACTGCCGGGCGTGCCGGACTTAGCGCATTGGCTGCGGCGATGGAGCGCTGGGTCGCGCACGTGCTTGGCGTTGAGGTCACCATCGAACCGCTCACCGAGCTGCGCGAAGTGTCGCTGGCTTGGTATGTCGGGCTTGATGCGGACGCCACCAAGATTGGGGACATGATGTGGAATGGTGAGGAAATCGACGAAGCCACCATGTCGCGGGTAGTCGGGCTGTTCGGCCTGAACTTCCGTGATCCCTCCATCATGTTGGAAAAGATCAGAGGCGAACCGGTCTACCTGATCCTCTCGATGACGCCCGACAAGACCATCCGTATGAAGCCGCAGAATCTGGCAACTGGCTTGCCGATTCGACATCTGGAGGCCGTCAGTTGAGCGCCGTGCCTCCATTTGCAAGCATCCCTGTTGGCGTCGTAGTCGAACGCAGCAAGAGCGCGAGCCAATGGGCGGAATTCTATTGGCGCCCGGTCAGTGTGCTGGCGGGTGTCCCGGAAACCGCACCGTGGACCAAACTTAGGGAGCACGGCGAGCATGCGACGTTTTATGCCGGTTCGGCCGAGATCAAATTGTATCGAACGGAAACGTCAAATTATCGCGACAATCTCGCGCTAACTTCACCGCTATTATGGGTTATTTTGCAGCCGGTCGAGCGCGATCCACCGTTTGAGTTGCTGACGGTCACAGCCGATCCGGCCGAAGGCGAAGCAATGACTGAAGCCGGCGTCAATCTCGTCGATACTGTGCCGATGCCGATGCCGATGCAGGAAGCAATTGCGGCTTTCATCGCCGAACATCACGTCGATCAGGTGTTCGTGAAGCGCAAGCGCGATCGCGCCAATCCGGAAGCGTTGGGACGGCACGGACCATCTCTGCGAGAGGATCGCAAATGAGCGACCACGAAAATTTCCTCACTCGCTGGTCGCGCCGCAAGCGAGATACCCCCAACGAAACTGCGCAGGCCGAGAAGCCGGCCGTGGCAGATAAATCTTCAACGCAAGAAGTGAAGTCTGATCAATCGATTGTCGCGCATCCGCTCGAGGCGGACGTGCAACCGGCACCGGAATTCGACTTGACGAAACTGCCATCGCTCGACTCGATCGGCGCCAATTCCGACGTGACGGCCTTTTTCCAGCCCGGCGTACCTTCCGCGCTCAAGCATGCGGCGCTTCGTCGCGTGTGGGCAGCGGATCCGGCAATTCGCGATTTCGTTGGGCTGGCGGAAAACGCCTGGGATTTCACCGATCCCGAGGCTATGCCAGGATTTGGCGCCCTTGACCCAAAGTATGACGTCAAGAAGCTTGTCGGCGAGATCTTCAGGGAAGCCCAACCGGGTGGCGGATTGCCGGCGCAAACACCCGCTTCGGCCCAACTAGCACAGCTACCGGATAAAACAGGCACAAGTGCTGACATACCGACGGCAAATGAACCGGCAAAGGTTGAACTACAACAGGTCGCGTGCTCGGAAAGTAGCACTGAGTCGCAATGTGGCGCGGATGGTGCAATGCAGCACAATGATTTAAATGAATCATCTGAATTGCTTCCGGCGGGAATAAAACTGCGCCGTCATGGTAGCGCGCTGCCACACTGAAATGCCCGAATAACGCCTGAATGCGAGCGTCTTATAGCTTCAAGCTATTGACCCACGCTTCAGTGGGCCGTTAGGCTTTCATTGTAACTATTCGCAAGTGAGCGAGAATCGGATGCGGGATCCGGGTCTGTCGGAAGCGATACGCGTCGCTGGTGGCGTCAGCGAACTCGCGCGTCAGATCGGCATTTCCCAACCCTCCGTTTCAAATTGGATTCGCGTGCCCGCCGAACGGGTCGTTTCAGTCGAAACCGCCACCGGGGTCGATCGGGCTTTGCTCCGCCCTGATCTCTACGATACGAGCAAAACGACAATCGATATCGATGAAGTGGATGTCGCGCGCGCGCAAGAATATGCGCTGATCGCTGCGCTGCTGACGCGTGCACCGAACACAACGTTGCTATCGAATTTGTCTGAGTTGCGAGCCGATGCAACGCCGCTTGGCGTTGCACATGCCGGGCTCGCCGAAGCCGCCAGCCGGGCCAAGGTCGATCGCCTTGAACGCGAATTCTTCGACCTGTTCATCGGTCTCGGCCGCAGCGAACTGATGCCGTACGGTTCTTACTATCTCACAGGCTTCCTGCACGAGCGTCCGTTGGCGCGGCTGCGCGAGGATCTTGCGAAAATCGGCGTCACGCGCGCCCAGGGCGTTTGCGAGCCGGAGGATCACGCCGGAATTCTCTGCGAGATCATGTCGGGATTGGCGAGCCGCCGTCTGCCGGCGCCACCCGATTCCGAGCGCGTGATCTTTGACAAGCACATGGCGCCGTGGATCGGACGTTTTTTCACTGATCTCGAACAGTCGCCAGCGGCGGATTTCTACCGGCAGGTGGGAACCGTTGGCCGCGTCTTCATGGACATTGAGGTGGCAGCGTTCGAGCTGCCGACTTGAGGCAAGCGAAGGGACGAACAGAAATTCTGAGGAGGGAACGGCGATGAATCAGGAAAAATCGAAGCTAGGCCGTCGCGACTTCCTGCGCGCGATCGGCGCTGGCGCCGGTGTTGCGGTGGCGGCCGCTGCGCCACTGGCCAGCGAGGCTGTCGCCTCCGAAACCGATGCCGAAAAAACAAAGGCCCGCTATCAGGCGAATTCCGCCGACGTACAGGCCTTCTACAAGGTCAACCGCTATCCGAGCTAAGGGAGGCTGAGCCGTGCTGATCAAAAGAACAGAACGCCAGACGCGTCGCAGTAGCCTTGCAGCGACGATCGGCAGTCAAACGGGCGGCGGTGTCGATCGCCGATCCTTCCTGCGCAAATCCGGTCTGGTTGCCGGAGGCCTTGCAGCCGTCGGTACACTTCCGTTGGCCAGCGTGCGCAAGGCGGAAGCGGCCGGTCCGAATGTCGCCGGCGCCACGATCCGGAAGAACATCTGCACGCATTGTTCGGTCGGCTGCACGGTGCTTGGCGAAGTGTCGAACGGCGTGTGGGTCGGCCAGGAGCCGGCTTGGGACAGCCCGATCAACCGCGGGTCGCATTGCGCCAAGGGCGCGGCGACGCGCGAACTGGTGCATGGCGACCGTCGCCTGCGCTATCCTCTGAAGCTGGTGAATGGCCAGTGGACGCGAATCTCGTGGGACACCGCGATCAACGAAATTGGCGACAAGCTCATGGACATCCGGGGCAAGTCGGGTGCGGATTCGGTCTATTGGCTGGGTTCGGCCAAGTACACCAACGAAGGCGCTTATCTCAACCGCAAACTTGCGGCGTTCTGGGGCACCAACAACTCTGATCACCAGGCGCGTATCTGCCATTCGACGACGGTTGCCGGCGTAGCCAACACCTGGGGCTACGGGGCGATGACCAATAGCTACACCGACATCCGCAATTCAAAGACCCTGTTCTTCCTTGGCGGCAATCCGGCCGAGGCGCATCCGGTGTCACTCCAGCACCTGCTCGAAGGCAAGGAACTCAATCGGGCGAACTTTATCGTTGCCGATCCGCGGCTCACCCGCACCGCTGCGCACGCCACCGAATATGTGCGATTGCGGCCGGGCACAGACATTCCAGTGCTCTACGGAATGTTGTGGCACATCTTCAAAAATGGCTGGGAAGACAAGGAGTTCATCGAGCAACGCGTCTACGGCATGGATGACATCCGCAAGGAAGTCGAAAAGTGGAATCCGGAGGAAGTCGAGCGCGTCAGTGGCGTTCCGGGTGCACAGCTCCAGCGCGTCGCCAAGATGTTCGCGACTGAAAAGCCGTCGTGCCTGATATGGGCGATGGGGCAGACCCAGCACACCGTCGGAACGGCCACCGTTCGCGCGAGCTGCATCCTGCTGCTGGCTACTGGTAATGTCGGTGGCCCCGGCAAGGGCGCCAACATCTTCCGCGGCCACACCAATGTGCAAGGGGCAACCGATCTCGGCCTCGATATTGTGACGCTGCCGCTCTATTACGGCCTGATCGAAGGCGCGTGGCGGCATTGGTCGCGTGTCTGGGAGGTTGACTATCAGTGGTTCGTCGATCGCTTCGACAAGTCGACCGCGGCGGACGGCAAAGTCACCAACACGATGAACACGCCGGGCATTCCGTCGACCCGGTGGTTCGACGCCACGCTTTACGACAAGAAGGACGTCGGCCAGAAGGACAACATCAAGGCGATGTTCGTCATGGGGCATGGCGGCAACACCGTGACGCGCATGCCGCAGGCGCAAAAGGGCATCGAGAAGCTCGAGCTGCTGGTGGTCTGCGACCCGCATCCGACGACCTGGGCGGCGCTCGCCCCTGAGCGCAAGAACGGCACCTATCTGCTGCCGATCGCCACCAGCTACGAGACCAGCGGCTCGCGCACGGCGTCAAACCGCGCGATCCAGTGGGGCGAGCAGATCGTCAAGCCGATCTTCGAGTCGAAAGACGACAACGAGGTGATGTATCTTCTCGCCAAGAAGCTTGGCTTCGCCGACCTGATGTTCAAGAATATCAAGGTCGAGAATAATGTGCCGGTGGCCGAGGATATTCTCCGCGAAATCAATCGCGGCGGCTGGTCCACCGGCTACTGCGGCCAATCGCCCGAGCGACTGAAGTCGCACATGGCCCATCAGGCCGACTTCGACATGCGCACCCAGAAGGCCACTACTGGTCCGAACCAGGGCGACTACTACGGGCTGCCATGGCCGTGCTGGGGTTCGCCCGCGTTCAAGCATCCGGGCACGCCGCTTCTCTATAACACCAACCTGTCGGTCAAGGATGGTGGCGGCACGTTCCGCGCCCGCTTCGGTGTCGAACGTGAGGAAAAGTTGCCCGACGGCAGCACCCGCAAGGTGAGCCTGCTCAGCAATGGCTCCTACTCCAAGGGCTCGGCTATCCAGGATGGCTACCCGGAGTTTACTTATGGCGTCCTCAAGAAGCTCGGTTGGGACAAGGATCTCACCGAAGCCGAGCTTGCCGTGATCAACAAGGTCAACCCCACGACACCTGACGCGGTGTCGTGGTCGATCGATCTGTCAGGCGGCATTCAGCGTGTCGCGATCGAGCACGGCTGCATCCCGTACGGCAACGGCAAGGCGCGCGCCAACGCGTTCGGCTTGCCCGACGCCATCCCGGTACACCGCGAACCGATCTACACACCGAGACCGGAACTGGTTGCCAAATATCCGACCTTGCCGAATGCAAGACAGTTCCGCATGCCAAATGTCGGCTTCGATGTGCAGAAGGCGGCGGTAGACAAGGGCATCGCCAAGCAGTTCCCGCTGATCCTGTCATCCGGCCGTCTGGTCGAATACGAAGGTGGCGGTGAAGAGACGCGCTCCAACAAATGGCTCGCCGAGCTGCAGCAGGACATGTTCATCGAGATCAATCCTGCTGATGCCGCGGACCGCGGCATCAGGGACGGCGGCTGGGTCTGGGTGACCGGCGCGGAGATGGAGACTGGCAAGGCCTGCCGTATGAAGGCACTGGTGACAGAACGTGTCGGCAAAGGCGTGACATGGTGTCCATTCCATTTTGCCGGCTGGTTCCAGGGCGGCGATCAACGCGGCAATTATCCAAAGGGCGCCGACCCGATCGTGCTGGGTGAGAGCGTAAACATCCTCACCACCTACGGCTTCGACCCGGTCACCGGCATGCAAGAACCCAAAGCCACCCTCTGCCAAGTCAGAGCGGCATAAAGGAGCAACGACCATGGCACGTATGAAATTTCTCTGCGACGCCGATCGTTGCATCGAATGCAACGCCTGCGTCACCGCCTGCAAGAACGAGAACGAAGTCCCGTGGGGCATCAACCGCCGACGCGTCGTCACACTTAATGACGGCAAGCCCGGCGAGCGCTCGGTCTCCATGGCCTGCATGCATTGCACCGACGCGCCTTGCGCGGCGGTGTGCCCTGTGAACTGCTTCTACACCACTGCGGATGCAGTGGTTCTGCATTCCAAGGATCTGTGCATCGGCTGCGGCTATTGCTTCTACGCCTGTCCGTTCGGCGCGCCGCAGTATCCCAAGATCGGCAATTTTGGTTCACGCGGCAAGATGGACAAGTGCACCTTCTGCGCCGGCGGCCCGGAAGCCGACGGCAGCAAGGAGGAGTTTGAGAAATACGGCGCGAACCGCCTCGCCGAAGGCAAGCTGCCGCTCTGCGCAGAGATGTGCTCGACCAAGTCGTTGCTGGCCGGTGACGGCGAGGTGATCGCACAGATCTACAAGGAGCGGGTGTCGAAACGCGGCTACGGTTCCGGCGCCTGGGGCTGGCAAACTGCCTATCGCGAGTCGATTGCAACCTGAATTCTGCCGGCGGCTCGGGGTTTTTGACGCCGCCGGTTACGACAATAAAAAATTGCAAGCCAAAGGGGAGAGAATGGCATGGCGAAGCTTTTTGAACGGGTCCGCTTCATCGCCGGCGCTCTCGCGCTCGCACTTGTTGTCGCCGTCGCGACGCCGGTTTCGGCGCAGCAGCCAAGTTCGGTCAATCCGACCGCGAGCTCGGTCAACGAACAGAAACTGCTGCAACAGCTCAACATGCTACAGGGCCGTGGTACTATTCCGGACGTGCGGTCCTACGTATTGGAGCAGCCGGCCGGACGCGAATGGCGTCACTTCCATGAAGTGACCTTGCGCTGGATCGGCGGCATCGCTGTGCTCGGCATGCTGGGGCTCATAGTGCTGTTTTACTTGGCGCGCGGCATGGTCAGGCTCGAGAGCGGGCGGTCAGGCCGCAAGATCGTACGCTTCAATGGCTTCGAGCGGTTCGTGCATTGGATGACGGCGAGCTGCTTCATCATCCTTGCGCTCTCTGGTCTCAACATCACGTTCGGCCGGCCGCTATTACTGCCATTGCTCGGACCTGAGACCTTCACGACGTGGTCGGAGCTTGCGAAATACGCTCACAACTTCCTCAGCTTTCCGTTCACCATCGGCGTGGTGCTGATCTTCCTGATGTGGGTCGGCGGCAACATCCCGAACCATATTGACGCCGAATGGATCAAGCGCGGCGGCGGCATTCTCGGCAACGATCATCCGCCGGCCGAACGCTTCAACGCCGGCCAGAAGATGATCTACTGGATCGTGGTGATCGGCGGCGGCGCTTCGGCGGTGACCGGCTATCTGCTGCTGTTCCCGTTCTACGTGACCGGGATCGAAGGCATGCAGATTGCCCAGGTCATCCACGCGGTTGTCAGTGTCCTGTTCATCGCCGCCATGTTGGGCCACATCTATATCGGGACCATCGGCATGGAAGGCGCCTTCGAGGCCATGGGCGAGGGGTCTGTCGACGTCAACTGGGCCAAACAGCATCACAGGATATGGCTGGAAGAAGAAGTATCCCACAGCCCGAAGGGTGCGCGCGCCCAGCCCGCCGAATAACGGCAGCGAAAACCAATATGCTTAACGCCCGGCTGCAGAGCCGGGCGTTTTGCTATAAGGGGCCCATGCGTATTATCGGTCTCGCCGGCTGGAGCGGCTCGGGCAAAACGACACTCGTCACCAAGCTGATTCCGCGCCTGATTGCGCGCGGGGTGAAAGTATCCACGCTCAAGCATGCGCACCATGGCTTCGATCTGGACCAGCCGGGCAAGGATTCCTTCTTCCACCGTGCCGCGGGCGCCACCGAAGTGATCATTTCGTCAGCCAAGCGGTGGGCTATCCTGCATGAGTTGCGCGAAGAACCGGAATGGGACCTGCGCGCCCTCGTTGCGAAGATGTCGCCAGCCGATTTGGTGTTGGTGGAAGGCTTCAAGCGCGATGCCTTTCCCAAACTGGAAGTCCATCGCGCCGCCAATGGCAAGCCGCTCATCCATCCCGACGATCCGCATATCGTCGCGATCGCATCCGATGTCACCTTGCCGCAGGCAAAAGTCGTAGTGGTCGATCTCGACGATATCAATGCGATCGCTGAGCTCTTGCTTAAACACGCGGTCCCGATTTCCGCAGCGGCAGCTACGGCGCGGAGCGGATAATGGCGCAGCTCACCGATGATTGCTTCGCATTTTCGGGCCCGCTGTTACGACTCGAGGAGATGGAGCGTCTGATTGTGGAGCGTATTACGCCGGTCACCGAGACCGAGCGTGTGCCGCTGCGCGGTGCACGCGGCCGCGTCGTCGCCGCTGATGTGAAAGCGCCGGTCGACCTGCCGCCTTTCGACAATTCGGCGGTCGACGGGTACGCCGTGCGCGAGGCGGATCTGCGCCCGGATGGGAACACAGCACTGACGATCGCCGGCAGGCTTACGGCCGGCGCGCGCTCAAATGTTGAACTTAAGCGCGGGCAGGCCATTCGCATTTTTACCGGCGCGGCCATGCCCAAGGGCGCGGACACGGTTTTCATGCAGGAAGATGTGACGGTCAAAGGCGAACTTGTGACCGTGCCAAAAGGATTGAAGCTTGGCGCCAATCGCCGTCTGGCCGGTGAAGATGTCCCTGTTGGCGCGGTTGTTCTGCCAGCCGGCACTGTGCTCGAGGCGCAGCATATCGCGCTCGCCGCTGCGCTCGGTCTGACCGAAGTCGCCGTGCGGCGGAAACTCAGCGTTGCGATTTTTTCCACCGGCGATGAAATCGTTGAACCTGGCACGGTCCGCAGTAGTGCCGCCATCTACGATTCCAACCGCTACTTGCTTGCGGATTTACTGGAACGGCTCGGGGCGACTGTAACCGATCTTGGCATCCTGGCCGACGATCCGGAAAAACTGTCACGTGCATTGCGGGAATCGACCGCGGGCCATGATCTTGTCGTTACTTCGGGCGGTGTATCGACCGGCGAGGCCGATCACGTGCGCACTGCAGTTGAACGCATCGGCAATCTGGTGTTCTGGCGAGTCGCAATAAAGCCCGGCCGGCCGGTCGCGATGGGCGTCATCCGGGGGGCCAAGGCAGGCGAGAGCGCAGCGTTTGTCGGCTTGCCAGGCAACCCCGTCGCGGTTTTCGTGACTTTCGTGCGGGTGGTGAAGCCGCTCCTGCGCCGGCTTTCCGGCGCGCGTTCCGACAAACTGATCCCGCTACCGGTGCGCGCTGCCTTCGCCTACAGGAAAAAAAAGGACCGCCGCGAATATGTGCGCGTGGCGCTCAAGCGCGCGGCTGATGGCGAAATCGAAGCGGTCAAACACCCGCAGGACGGTGCGGGCATCCTGACGTCTCTCACAGAGACTGATGGGCTATTGGAATTTCCCGAGGATGTAACGGCGATCGAGCCAGGCGCTCGCGTCGGGTTCCTCTCCTACATGGCACTTATCGGCTGACGGCGGGAATTTACGCGCCGAGGCGTACGGCGCTCGTGGAGAACGCCTCATCCACCGGTTCCTGAATGGTGTTGAGCCCGATCGCGCCGATCACGGCGACGACGACGGCGACCACGCAAGCTATGATGAAGGTCTTCATCGAATTGGCTCCTGTCCCCAGAATTTAACCACTATAGCAAATATGCAACGGATGACGCAGCGGTCAATAAGGCGCGCGCGGTTCGTCAGGTATGCTGCAGCGCAATGCGCTGTGCCTGGGCTGCGTCTTCCGGCGTGTTCACGTTGAAGAATGGGTCGATTGGCTGATCCGGCCAATCGGCGATCGCGACGCCATGCCGCGCCGTCCAGACTTCGATTTTGCGCATGGTTTCCTCGACCAGCGCCTTGCGCAAATCCTCGCGCAAGACCAGCGGCCATAGGCCCACTACCGGATGCCGCCATTCTCCGGACCGCGCGCACGCAAGCGGCACGCCCGCGCCCATCTTGCGGCGAGCCTGGTGCAGGCGTTCGACAAGATCATCCGGCAGGAAAGGGCAATCGCCGGGGACGCTGACGATCCA
>DATIWJ010000095.1:0-4678 GCA_035519415.1 Pseudolabrys sp. | reverse complement strand
TGGTGGGGGAGGCAGGACTCGAACCTGCGAAGGCATAGCCAGCGGATTTACAGTCCGCCCCCTTTGCCGCTCGGGACACTCCCCCGAAGCCGTCGCACCGTATTGATCTCGAAAGACAATCGGCTCCGCCCGCCGGCCGGTCGGGATTTGGAGGTTTTATGGGGAGCTACCCCCATTAAGTCAATGGAGGCTATTCCGTCGGCGGCGGATCAGTTAAGGCACCCGCAAGCCTTGGCCCGCGTCACGTCAAGTTGGGCCGTATAGCATGGACGAGACTGATGAAGTTACGACAGCCTACCGGCCGGCCCCGCCCCGGCGCAAAACCGGGTGCCACACGCGAGCAGATCGAGCGGCGTGAGCGGTTCGAGCGTGCCCGCCGCGAGAGCCTACGCGGCGACGCCGACGGTCCGGTCGTGATGTATGGCTGGCACACAGTGACGACCGCTCTGCAAAACCCGGCGCGACAACTTCGCAAACTACTCGCCACCGAGAACGCCGCGCGGCGAATGTCCGACGAAGATATTTCCCCTCGCATAACGCCCGAGATCGTGCGGCCATCGGCAATCGCCGAGCGGCTCTTGCCCGACGCCGTGCATCAGGGCCTCTATCTCGAAGCCGATCCTTTGCCCTCGCCTGCCATTGAGGAATTGCCAGCGCGTGGCATGGTGTTGGTGCTTGATCAGATTACCGACCCACACAATGTCGGCGCAATTTTTCGCTCGGCTTCCGCCTTCGCTGCTGCGGCGATTGTGACCACACAGCGACATAGCCCTGAGGCGACGGGAGCGCTGGCGAAGGCCGCATCAGGCGCGTTGGAATATGTGCCACTGATCAATGTGCAGAACCTCGCGCGTGCCCTCACCGTGCTCAAGCAACGCGGCTTTCTGGTCATTGGGCTTGATAGCAGTGGCGATGCTGATTTCGCTGATCTCGCGTTGCGCGCTCCGCTCGCATTGGTACTCGGCGCCGAAGGCAAGGGTCTGCGGCAGCTGACCAAAGCAACCTGCGATCATGTCGCCCGTATCGATATGCCAGGCGAAATAAAAAGCCTCAACGTCTCCAATGCGGCTGCGCTCGCGCTGTACATTGCGAGCCGACGCTTAAGCAGGTGAATTGCAAACGCTATTGCTGGTACGGTGACCCTGGAGCATAGCCGCCCGTTGGGGCCGGTTCAGGAGCGAACACCGACGAGACCGACCAGAAACGGTAGTAATCCTCGTTTTTCGAAGGGCGGTGCGCAGTTATGTGCTCAAGTCGTCCGACTTTCGGGCGCCGGCCCGTCTTCGGGAAGTAGTATCGATTTTGCCACGGCGCGTACCACCACGCGCGGACAATAACGCCGGGCTCAGAGTCCCAGACTATCAGCGGTTCGATGCGCGCGCCAAATGGCGAGTTAACTCCATAGCCCTCACCGACGCTGCGACCGGGGGAAAAATCCGCGGCATTTGCTGCTACGGCACTCATAGCGCCGAAGAAGAGAGCAATAGGAACGCGCCTGCGCATTTGATCAGCTCCAAATCGTAACAAATAAGCCAGCAGTTTATACGAAGCCTTTAGAGCGCCATGTTCAATCGCCAGGTAATATTAATCATTCCGTGGACCCGAGGGGCGACCGGCACCTGCACCTCAATTCCGCGGCAAACGCAGCACTTATTCAGTTAACCGCAATGCCTTATCGCCGACCTCACGCAGCCAATCCGCAGAAACGGCAAAGCTTTCGCCAACGCTACGACGAACTCGAAGCACGCCGGGCCGAGCTGTCAACGCGGTTGCACTTACTCGGAGAAAGCGCGCAGCATCATCCGGCTTACAAGCGCGCGCTCAAGCTACTGAACGACATTTATCGCAGGGAAAAATTGCCGCAGCGTCTGGCTGTATTGCAGGCAGCAGCCTGGCTCATCGACGTTTTAGAAAAGGTCCTCAGCTCCTCATAAACCACTGTAATTTACGACCTTTACGGCGTCTGCGATCTTATTCACCTGTGGAATCTGAGGTTTAAAAAGTCGATTACGACTTTAGGCGTAAGACCTCAGCAGCACAGACGCGCTATAGTGTGCGGCGTATTTCTCATTTGGGGCAGTCTTACGCGATCATGTGGGAGGCCGTCCCCAACAAGAAATCTAATCAAGAAACCGCCAAATAGGGACAACGCACATGGCAACGGTAACGCAGGCCGCAGCACGAACTGGCGGCATGTCGAGGGACGAAAAATTCGTCATCTTCGCATCTTCGCTCGGCACGATCTTCGAATGGTACGACTTCTATCTATACGCAGTGCTGGCGCCATTCTTCGCCGCGCTGTTCTTTCCGACTGAAAATGCCACGGCAGCATTGTTGTCCGCGTTCGCCACCTACGCCGCGGGATTCCTCGTGCGCCCGTTTGGCGCCGTCATCTTCGGCCGCATCGGTGACCTGGTCGGCCGTAAATACACCTTCCTCGTCACCATCATGGTGATGGGCAGCGCCACCTTCCTGGTCGGCGTGCTGCCGACCTACAGCTCCATCGGCTGGTTGGCGCCGATCCTTCTCGTCTCGCTTCGCCTGCTGCAAGGCCTGGCGCTCGGTGGCGAATACGGCGGAGCAGCGACCTATGTGGCCGAACATGCGCGTCCGCATGAACGCGGCTACGCCACCAGCTACATCCAGACGACTGCCACGCTCGGTCTGCTTCTGGCCCTAATCCTCATCGCGCTGTGCCGTGGCAACATGGTCGCCAAGGACTTCGCCGAGTGGGGCTGGCGTATCCCGTTCCTCATCTCGGTTATCCTGCTGATATTCTCGGTCTACATCCGGCTCAAGCTGAACGAAACGCCGATCTTCCAGAAAATGGTGGAGGAAGGAAAAGGCTCGAAGGCTCCGTTGACCGAGAGCTTCTTTCATTACCCGAACAACAAGTACGTACTGCTCGCCTTGCTTGGCGCCACCGCCGGTCAAGGCGTGGTCTGGTACACGGGGCAATTCTACGCGTTGTTCTTCCTGCTGATCACGCTGAGGGTCGACTATATCACGGCTTACCAACTGATCGGTCTGTCGCTGGTCATCGGAACGCCGTTCTTCATCGTGTTCGGCTGGCTGTCAGACCGCATCGGCCGGCTCAAGATCATCTTGGCGGGTTGCGCCATCGCGGCGATCACCTATTTCCCGCTGTTCCAGGGCCTGACGCACTATGCCAATCCGGATCTGGAAGCCTTTGCCGCCAAGAACCCGATCACGGTGTCGGCCGATCAATCGACCTGCCAACTCCACGTCTTTGTGGGCCCATGGTCGAAATTCTCCGATTGCGACCGCGCCCAGGACTTCCTGACCAAGTCGGGCTTGTCGTTCACGACCGTCAGCACGCCCGGATCGAAGTCGGTCGATCTCGATATCGCCGGCACCAAGGTTCAGGGCTGGGACAACGCCAAGTGGACGGCGGCGCTCGCGGCCAAGAACTTCCCGAAGGCGGCTGACCCGAAAAAGATCAATTGGTTCATGGTCGAATTGATCCTGGTTATCATGGTGATCTACGTGACCATGGTTTATGGGCCGATCGCGGCGTTCCTGGTCGAGATGTTCCCGACCAAGATCCGCTATACATCGATGTCGCTGCCCTATCACATCGGCAATGGCTGGTTTGGCGGGATGCTGCCATTGCTGGCAACCGCAGTGGTCGCGGCGACCGGCAATATCTACAACGGTCTGTGGTATCCGATTGGAGTCTCGGTGATGACGCTGGTCATCGGTCTGATATTCCTGCGCGATACCAGGGGCGTCGATATCAGGACCGGTTCTGGTGTTGCGATCCAGAAGGGCTGATCGATAAACGGCCGGCGGGACGCGAATTGACCGCCGGCTTGTTCTCTGCAGGGCGCTCCGCACCTCCGGTGCGGGGCGTTTTTATGATGAAAGCCCGTCGATATCCGTTCGCACTGCCGCTTGTGGTAAACCAGCGACGCTGATAGCTGTCCTTTCGAGCCGGGTTAGCTCAGCGGTAGAGCAGCGGTTTTGTAATTCTATTGCGCTTGTACCGCCTAATTGCCTCGCGTTCCGTTTGAACCGATTTTGTTAGTTATATTCGACTTGCTGCTCCTATCCTGTCCCGGCCAGTTTCGTCCCGTTTGAGTTAGTCCGGTGGCAATTGCGGTGGCAAAAAACGAAGCAAAACACAGCGCCGAAACGCAAGGCGCGGCACAAGCGGCCGACCGTGCCGATAGGCAAGTACGGGACGACCGGAATACGAATTCGGTACGACAAGCGAGGCCAAGGGCACGGCAAAGCCCTAAATGGCCGCGCTGCCCTCTCCTGTCGCCTCCATCCATCAAAGCGATGTCCGCTTTACCCTCGAATGTGTTGCAAAACTCTTTGCCGCATGGCGATAGCGCAACAATCGAATCCGATTGGACGTCGCGGGGAATCAACATTGCTCGTTTTCGTCTGATCTTGAATCAATGTTGCGCTCGCTACCCCCTCAAAATAGTTTTGCAACAGATCCCTCCCGGAAGCGGACCTGTGCGCTGCACCAACCCACTTCCGCTTCGAGCCATGTGTGGACGGCTCCGGGTTGGCAAGAACTTTCTTCACGTTGCAGCATTGGTCGGTGCGGCCATGTGTTCGGCCTGTTCGTGCGGTGCTCATGACCGCTGGCCATAATGCCCTTCGCGGATCGGGTCCCGGTCAAAAGCGCGCATTCGATTGATGC
>DATIWJ010000094.1:0-17083 GCA_035519415.1 Pseudolabrys sp. | reverse complement strand
AAAATGTGTCAGCCAAAGATCCGCCGACGAGCGGAGCTATACCCCAAAGAATCGTGTGCAAGGCAATCGCGTAGATCGCCGTCCACCCCGACACTCGCCGAAACAGGGCCCACACATCACACCTCGTCACTCGACACTCTGTGAGCACGATAAGGCGTGTTCACCGATATGCCGCCAGCATTGTGTTACCCTCTTGCCTTTGAAAGCAAGAGGAAGATCTGGATGAGTGCTTGTCAGGGCGCGGCGATATGCCAGACGTTATTGAAGCCATCACCGGTTGCGTCACCTGGCTTGGTGTCTTTGGCCCATGCGTAAAGTGGCTTGCCCTTGTACGCCCATTGTTTCACGCCATCGTCGCGGGTGATTATCGACCAATTCCCCGATGCCTTAGCATCTGCTGCGGCCATCAACGGCGGCCAGTTCGTCGCGCATGGGCCGTTACAGGCGGATTTTCCGCCCGCGTCCTTGTCAAATGTATAGAGCGTCATCCCCTTGCCATCGACCAGCGCTTTGCCCTTCGAAGTGTCGGCGGTTTTCGCCGGTGCCATCTGCGCCAAGGCGGTTCCGACTAACAGAACGAACGCAATCGTGCTTACGCCAAATTTGATCATGATCGTCTCCCGTTTTTTGCTTAGGTTGGACAATCCAATAACCCGCCCTGTCGCGATTTATTCCTCCGGTACGTCCGCCGCCTTGAACGCTTATCGTGAGCGGTTTTGTGGGCCGCGCCTCTTGTTTTTCACAGCCGATCCGCTTTCATTCGCCTGGCCAGCACCGAATCTAGGTCTCCATGCGCCTTTCTCGTTATTTTCTCCCCATCCTGCGCGAAACGCCGAAAGAGGCTGAGATCGTCTCTCACCGGCTGATGCTGCGCGCCGGGATGATGCGACAGGAGGCCGCGGGCATCTACGCTTTCCTGCCGTTTGGATTTCGCGTGTTGCAGAAGATTTGCCAGATTGTGCGCGAAGAACAAAACCGATCAGGAGCGATCGAACTCCTGATGCCGACGATCCAATCGGCCGAGCTCTGGCGCGAGAGCGGGCGCTACGAAGCTTACGGCAAGGAAATGCTGCGCATCAAGGATCGTCACGAGCGCGAGATACTCTACGGTCCGACCAACGAGGAAATGATTACCGAAATCTTCCGTGCGTACGTGCGTTCATACAAGGATGTGCCGCTAAATCTCTATCACATCCAATGGAAATTCCGCGATGAAGTGCGGCCGCGTTTCGGCCTCATGCGCGGCCGCGAATTCCTGATGAAGGATGCCTACTCCTTCGATCTCGATCAGGCGGGTGCGACGCATTCGTATAACAAGATGTTCGTCGCTTATCTTCGGACTTTTGCGCGTATGGGCTTGAAGTCGATTCCGATGCGCGCCGAGTCAGGGCCGATCGGCGGAAATCTCTCGCACGAGTTCATCATCTTGGCGCAGACCGGTGAATCGGAGGTCTTCTGTCACAAGGATTATCTCGACATGGGCGTGCCCGGCGCCGACGTGAACTTCGATGATGTCGCCGGTCTACAGCGTATCGTCAACAATTGGACATCGCAGTACGCCGCAACCTCGGAGATGCACGACGCGGCTGCCTTCGCGAAAGTGCCCGCTGACAGGCAGGTGTCAGCACGGGGCATCGAGGTGGGTCACATCTTTTACTTTGGCACCAAATATTCCGACCCGATGAAGGCGGTGGTTGCGACCCATGACGGCAAGGAAGTGCCGGTTCATATGGGTTCTTATGGAATAGGCCCGAGCCGCCTGGTTGCCGCCATTATCGAGGCCTCCCATGACGATGCCGGTATCATCTGGCCGGAGCCGGTGGCGCCCTTCAAGGTGGCGATCCTGAACCTGAAGCAGGGTGCGTCAGACACCGATTCCGCCTGCGAGCAGCTTTACCGTGACCTCGCCACGAAGGGAATTGAGGTGCTTTACCATGACCTTGACGAGCGTCCGGGTGCCAAATTCGCCACCGCTGACTTGATTGGGATTCCCTATCAGGTGCTCGTGGGCCCGCGTGGCCTGGCTGAGGGCAAGGTCGAGGTCAAAAAGCGCGCCGATGGCAGCCGGGAGACCCTCAGCCCGGCCGCCGCTCTCGATCTGCTCTCACGCTGAGACAGTCCCTCTCTATAATCCTGTGTGTTGCCAAGGACTTTGCTCTCGCACCTTTGGCACGAATCCGCCAGAATCTATATGAACAGTCGAGCGCGGGACCAATCTTCAATGACCGAGCCCAACGGGACGCGGCCCTTCTCCCCGTTCGAATGGATGCTGTCGTTGCGCTATCTGCGCGCGCGGCGCAAGGAAGGATTCATCTCGGTGATCGCCGGGTTTTCCTTTCTGGGCATCATGCTGGGCGTCGCCACACTCATCATCGTCATGGCCGTGATGAACGGTTTCCGCAAAGAGCTGCTCGACAAAATTCTCGGCCTTAACGGTCACCTCCTTATTCAACCTCTGGAAAAGCCCCTCACAGATTGGGAAGAGGTTGCTGCCCGCGTCGCCGGTGTTCAAGGGATCCGCCTTGCAGCACCGATTGTCGAGGGACAGGCACTCGCGTCGTCACCATTCAACGCGGGCGGGGTGCTGATACGCGGCATACGGCTGATGGATTTGGAAAAGCTTCCGTCCGTCGCAAACAATATCAAGCAAGGCTCGCTTAAGGGATTTGACGACGAGCAGGGCGTTGCGATCGGACGAAGACTCGCCGACCAGCTTTCTTTGCGCTCGGGCGACAACATAACGCTGGTTGCTCCGCGTGGCGCGGTGACGCCGATGGGCACGACTCCGCGCATCAAGGTCTACAAGATTGCCGCGGTCTTCGAGATCGGCATGTCGGAATATGACAACGCCATGGTGTTCATGCCACTCAAGGAGGCGCAGGCCTATTTCAATCGGGCTGGCGACGTCACTGCAATTGAGATCTACACGGACAATCCGGATCGCGTCGATCGTTATCGCAAGGCCGTGCAGGATGCAGCACAGCGGCCGATTTTCATGATCGACTGGCGCCAACGCAACGCGACGTTCTTCAATGCGCTGCAGGTTGAGCGCAATGTGATGTTCCTGATTTTAACGCTCATCGTTCTGGTTGCTGCGCTGAATATCGTATCCGGCTTGATTATGCTGGTGAAAGACAAGGGTCAGGATATCGCAATCTTGCGTACCATGGGCGCGAGCCAAGGTGCGATCATGCGCGTATTCCTCATCACCGGAGCTTCCATCGGCGTCGTCGGCACCATTGTTGGCTTCATGCTTGGGGTGATCATTTGTCTCAACATCGAAAGCATCCGCCAATTCCTGTCATGGCTCACCAACACCGAGCTATTTTCACCTGAGCTCTACTTCCTGTCGCATCTTCCGGCCGATATGGATTCAGGCGAGACGACGGCGGTTGTGGTGATGGCGCTGGTGCTTTCGCTTCTTGCTACCCTCTATCCGTCATGGCGGGCGGCGCGCCTCGATCCGGTGGAGGCGTTGCGCTATGAGTGAAGCGTACACTCTCGCCAGGGTAGAAATGGTCCAGCAGCAGCAAGAACCGCCGCAAGCGCGGCAGGATGAGGACGTTCCGATCCTGTTCTTGCACGATATAGAACGTCATTACCGGCAGGGCGACGAGACCCTGCATGTGTTGAGCGGCATCGAGCTGGCGCTCTGGCCCGGACAGTCGGTTGCGCTGGTCGCGCCCTCCGGCGCCGGCAAGTCGACGCTGCTGCATATTGCCGGCTTGCTCGAGCATGCCGATCACGGAGACGTCTATATCGAGGGCCGTTCGACCGCGATTCTGGCCGATCATGAACGTACGCGCATTCGCCGCAACGAGATCGGCTTTGTCTACCAGTCACACCATTTGCTGCCGGAGTTCTCGGCGCTCGAAAACGTGCTGCTACCACAGATGATCCGAGGGCTAAAGCGGACCGAAGCCCGGGCCCGGGCCGTTGAGCTTCTTGAGTACCTGGGGCTCGGCAGGCGGCTCAACCACAGGCCGTCAGAGCTGTCAGGCGGCGAGCAGCAAAGGGTGGCGATCGCCCGCGCCGTCTCCAATGCCCCGCGCATCCTTCTGGCGGACGAGCCGACCGGAAATCTCGACCTGCATACGGCGGAGCACGTCTTCCGCGCGCTGTCCCAGCTGGTGAAGGCCTCTGGCCTTGCTGCCATCATAGCGACCCACAACATGGATCTCGCGGCCCGCATGGACCGGCGCGTGACATTGCGGGACGGGAAGATCATCGAGATGGCCTGAACCGGACAAGCCGGCCTCGGAGGGCTTCAGGTAATCGACTAACATATTGATTTCATGGGATAATAGCGAACATCTGCGCCTCTTGACTTAAGAACAAACAAAGAACTATGTTCTCTTTCTGTTCGGGGAGAGAAGCTATGTTCAAGATCGTAATCCAGGAGGCCGCGGCGCTGACTTCGCTGGCGCTGTTTGTCGGGATGATTGCCATCTGGACCCAGGTGCTAAGCAACCTCTGAAGGTCTCGATGCGTCATCGCGAGACGCGCGCCTTGATTTGCACCTACGAATGACGGCCGCAGCCCCGTTTCAGGATGACGGGGAAAGGTCGGAGGCATTGTCAGCGAGCGGTGGACAGGCCGGGCCACTGTCCCCACTCTGGGGGTGACAAGGAATCACCCATGGCCGATCTCGACTTCGTGCACTTGCACGTGCACTCGTCCTATTCGCTGCTGGAAGGCGCGCTCACGATCGCGCGTCTCGCCGAATTGGCAAAAGCTGACCGTCAGCCAGCACTGGCGCTTACCGATACCGACAACATGTTCGGGGCGCTGGAATTCTCCGAAAAGCTCGCGGGATACGGCATTCAACCCATCATTGGTTGTGCTCTTGCGCTGGATTTTGGCGACTCCGATCACGGGCCGCGCAATGGCAACAGCCAGCCCGAGCGCACGCGTATTGTGCTGCTTGCGGCGCACGTGGAGGGCTACCGAAGCCTGATGCGGCTCAATTCGCGTGCTTTTCTCGATACGCCATCGAATGAACCGCCGCGCCTCAAGCTCGAGTGGCTGGAGGGAAAAACCGCCGGCATCATTGCGCTCACCGGCGGTCCGGGCGGTCCGCTCGATACAGCAATTGCCGCCGGGCAAAATCATCTTGCCGCCACTCGTCTCGACGTGTTGCTCAAGCTGTTTGGCGACCGGCTTTATCTTGAATTGCAGCGCCACGGCACGCCAGCCGAGCGGCGCGTTGAACCGGTGTTGATCGATCTTGCTTACAGCAAGGGCGTGCCGCTGGTCGCGACCAACGAGCCGTACTTTGCGACAGCACAAGACTACGAAGCGCACGATGCGCTGATCTGTATTGCCGAAGCGCGGCTGCTGGCCGAAAGCGACCGCCGTCAACTTACGTCCGAGCACCGGTTCAAGAGCCGGGCTGAAATGGTCGGGTTGTTCCGTGATTTGCCGGAAGCACTGGCGCACACAGTCGAGATCGCGCAGCGCTGCGCATTCCGGCCGCGCACGCACCAACCCATTCTTCCTCGCTTCTCAATCGCCGATGATGGCAAGACGCTCGATGAGGCGAGCGAACTGCGCAAACGCGCGGAGGAGGGGCTCGAGCTGCGTCTCGAAACCGCCGGCGTCGCGCTTGGCCACACCGTCGATGAATACCGTGAGAGGCTTGACTTCGAACTCGGTGTGATCGCTGGCATGAATTATCCCGGCTATTTCCTGATCGTTTCCGACTTCATTCAATGGGCGAAGAAGCAAGGGATTCCCGTCGGCCCTGGCCGCGGTTCGGGCGCCGGCTCGCTCGTGTCCTATGCGCTCACGATCACCGACCTCGATCCCATTCGCTTTGGGCTGCTTTTCGAGCGTTTCCTTAATCCCGAGCGTGTGTCGATGCCTGACTTCGATATCGACTTCTGCCAGGATCGGCGCGATGAGGTCATCCGCTATGTGCAAGAGCGCTATGGCCGTGATCAGGTGGCGCAGATCATCACTTTCGGCACGCTGCAGGCGCGCGGTGTGCTGCGCGATGTGGGCCGCGTGTTGCAGATGCCGTACGGCCAGGTCGACAAACTATGCAAGCTAGTCCCGCAGAACCCGGCGGCGCCGGTCTCGCTCAAGCAGGCGATTGAAGGCGAGCCACGCCTGCAAGCAGAGCGCGATGGTGACGCGGTGGTCAAACGTGCCTTCGACATCGCGCAAAAACTCGAAGGTTTAAACCGTCATGCGTCGACTCATGCAGCCGGCATTGTGATCGGCGACCGGCCGCTGTCCGAGTTGGTGCCGCTCTATCGCGATCCGAAATCGGATATGCCGGTCACCCAGTTCAATATGAAATGGGTAGAGCAGGCGGGGCTGGTGAAATTCGATTTCCTTGGTTTGAAGACGCTCACCGTATTGCAAACCGCGGTCGCACTGGTGAAGCGGCGTGGCACCGATATAGATCTTGCTGGGATTCCGCTCGACGACAAGAACACATACGATCTTTTGGCCCGCGCCGAAGCTGTTGGCATTTTTCAGTTGGAAAGCGCGGGTATGCGACGGGCATTGCTCGACATGCGGCCGGACCGGTTCGAAGACATCATCGCCCTTGTTGCGCTTTACCGTCCGGGCCCGATGGCGAACATTCCGACGTACTGCGCTCGCAAGCATGGCTTGGAGAAACCGGATTACATCCATCCCAAGCTCGAGCCAATCCTGCGTGAGACTTTCGGCGTCATCATCTATCAGGAACAAGTAATGCAAGCCGCGCAGATTCTTGCCGGCTTTACCCTTGGTCAGGCTGACCTGTTGCGACGGGCGATGGGTAAAAAGATCAGGAAGGAAATGCAGGCGCAGCGGAACGACTTTGTATCCGGCTGTGTCGAGCGCGGCGTTGAGCGGCATCAGGCCGACGCGATCTTTGATCTGCTTGAGCGCTTTGCGGAATACGGTTTCAACAAGAGCCACGCCGCTGCCTATGCGTTGGTCGCCTATCAGACCGCTTACATGAAGGCGAATTTTCCGGTGGAGTTTTTGGCCGCGACCATGACGCTCGATATGGGCAACACGGACAAGCTGGCGGAATTCCGTGCCGAGGCCGAACGGCTTGGCATCAGCGTCGACCCGCCGTCGGTGAACCGTTCTGGGATCGATTTCGACGTCGATGGCAATACGATTATCTACGCGCTTGCCGCACTCAAAGGGGTTGGTAAGCAGGCGGTCGAAGCGATTATAGCCGCTCGCGGCACCCGCGTTTTTTCTGATCTCGCTGACTTCGCCGCGCGCGTGAACCCGCGCGCCATCAATAAGCGCGTGCTGGAGAGTCTTGTCGCCGCCGGTGCGTTCGACATTTTTGAGAAAAATCGTGCCCGCATCTTTGCTGCGGTGGATGCCATTCTCGCCCGCGCCCAACGCGCACACGACACTGCTGCGATCGGGCAAAGTGAATTGTTCGGAGGCGGGGCCACACGCGAGCAAATAGCATTGCCGCAAATCGAACCCTGGCTGCCGGCCGACCGTTTGCGTCGGGAATACGAAGCGGCGGGGTTTTTCCTGTCAGGCCATCCGCTGGATGACTACGCCGCCGTACTCAAGAAACTGCGCGTACAGCCTTGGGCAGAATTTGCGCGCGCGGTGAAGGCCGGCGCAACGGCGGGTCGCGTTGCAGCAACCGTCGTATCGCGCATCGAGCGTCGTACGCGCACAGGCAGCAAGATGGGTATCATCGGCTTGTCCGACTCTAGCGGCCATTTCGAGGCCGTCATCTTCTCTGAAGGTCTGGCTGAGCACCGCGATCTTCTCGAGCCCGGCAATGCGGTGCTGCTATTTCTCTCGGCGGAAGTGCAGGGCGACGAAGTGCGTGCGCGCATCCAATCGGTCGAGCCGCTCGATAATGCGGCCGCCAATTTGCAAAAGGGCTTGCGTGTTTTCCTGCGTGACAGCGCACCGCTTGAGGCCGTTGCCAAGCGACTGGAGCCCGCGACGCGTACGGTCCATGCAAATGGCGATGGCGAAGTTAGTGTGGTGCTGCTGCTCAAGCGTGGCACCGAGGTCGAGGTGAAATTGCCTGGTCGTTTCAAGGTCTCGCCACAGATCGCGGGTGCCATCAAAGCTGTGCCGGGCGTGGTGCAGGTCGAGGCGCTTTAGTTCAGCCACAACCGACAGTCTTTGCTCGCCTTATGCCGGCCAATGGCACACGTGTTAGAATTTGGTGCGAGATCTCAGGTTTGCGCGTCATGCCCAAGCATCGCCTGTCACGCCGCGACATTTTGAAAGGCGCTGCGGCGCTGCCGCTTGCTTATGCCACGCCGGTGCGTGCAGCGCCGCCGGCGGCGGAAGCAATCACGCCGGCGCTCGTTGCCGCGGCGGCGAAGGAAGGGCAGGTAACATGGTACACGTCGGCCGATCTCCAGCTTGCCGAAAAAGTCGGGAAAGCTTTCGAACAGAAGTTTTCGGGGATGCACGCACGCGTGGAACGTGCCGGTGGGGAACGCATCTTTTCGCGCGTAGCACAGGAATATGCCGCGGGCATACACGTGCCAGACGCCGTGAGCACAGGCGATGCCGCTCAATTCATAACTTGGAAGCGGCAAGGCCTGCTTGCGCCTTATGTACCGGAGGACGTAGCCAGACACATTCCGTCCGAACATCGCGACCTCGACGGGTTCTATGCGACGGTCCGATCATCACTCTGCGTGATCGCCTACAACACCGGACTGGTGAAGCGCGAAGATGCTCCGAAGAGTTTCGCCGATCTGCTCGATCCGAAATGGAAGGGCAAAATTGTCAAGGCGCACCCCAGCTATAGTGGCACCATCATGACGTCGACTTATCAGATGGTACGCGAGCTTGGCTGGCCCTATTTGGAGAAGCTTGCCCAACAGCAGGTGCTGCAGATTCAGTCCGCGACCGATACGCCAAAGAAGATCGTACTCGGTGAGCGTCCGGTCATGGCTGACGGTAATGAGTCGAACGTCCTGTTGCTCAAGGAGGCAGGCGGACCGATCGAGGTGGTCTATGCCACCGAGGGTTCACCCTCGATCGTGCAGCCGTCGGCGGTGTTCTCTGCCGCGCCGCACCCGAACGCCGCGCGGTTATTCCAGAATTATCTGTTCACCGTGGAAGCACAGGAACTGTTCGTTAATATGGGCGGCCTGCGCTCGCTGCATTCCCTGGTGAACGACAAGCCAGGGCGCGTTCCGCTATCTGCAATCAAGGTTTGGAAGGACGATCCTGCGGCGGTCGAGACGCAAGGTGAGGGGCTCAAGCGGCGCTACTCGCAGATCTTTCACGTATAAACGTTCATCCGCGCCGCGCTGAAGAGCGCCCAAACCGCCCGCTAACCTTCTGGCCCAGCTTGCATTCCGGAAATTGCACCTATATAAGCCCCGACATCACTCACGCGGACGCATGGCTTTAGGCCCCGACAATGGGTCAGAAAGGCCGTCCGGTGGCTCCGAAAGGGCTCACAACCGTCCGCGGCGGATCAACCGGAGAAAATTATGGCGCTTCCTGACTTTTCAATGCGTCAGCTATTGGAAGCTGGCGTGCACTTCGGCCACCAGGCCCACCGTTGGAATCCGAAGATGGGCTCATACATCTTCGGTACTCGCAACAACATCCACATCGTTGATCTCGCCCAGACCGTGCCGATGTTGCATCGCGCGTTGCAGGCGGTGAGCGACACCGTCGCGAAAGGCGGCCGTATCCTGTTCGTCGGCACCAAAAGGCAAGCTCAGGACTCGATTGCCGACGCAGCCAAGCGTAGCGCGCAGTATTACGTGAATTCCCGCTGGCTGGGCGGCACGCTGACCAACTGGAAAACCATTTCGGCTTCGATCGCGCGGCTGCGCAAGCTCGACGAGATGGTCAATTCCGGGGAGGCGGCGGGTTACACCAAGAAAGAACGCCTCACCATGCAGCGCGAGCGCGATAAACTCGATCGTTCGCTCGGTGGCATCAAGGACATGGGCGGCGTACCAGACCTCCTGTTCGTGATCGACACCAACAAGGAGGACATCGCGATCAAGGAAGCGCAGCGACTCAACATTCCGGTTGCTGCCGTCGTCGACACCAATTGCGATCCTGCCGGCATTACTTATGTCGTACCCGGCAACGACGACGCCAGTCGCGCGGTATCGCTTTACTGCGATCTTGTTGCCAAAGCGGCGATCGACGGAATTTCGCGGGCGCAAGGCGAAATGGGCGTCGATGCTGGCGCCGCCGAAAAGCCGATCATCGCGGAACAGATACCGACGGCGCCGGCGGCGGCCAGCCTCGGGTTCGAGCCACTGCCCGGTCCACGCGGTGTTGCGGATGATCTCAAGAAGCTTCCGGGCGTGTCGCCGGCAATCGAAAAGCAGCTCAACGATCTCGGCATATTCCACTACTCGCAGATTGCCGAGTTCAATGAAAAGGCGGCCCACAATGTCGGCGAGGAAGTCGGCTTGCCCGGCCGTGTTGATGGCTGGATCGCCAAGGCGAAGGAAATAACGGCGGAGTAATGCCGTTGCTTTTCGTTGAAGCACCATCGGTCGCGGCATGCGCGCGGAATGGATGAAGGATAGAGTTCGATGGCAAATATCAGCGCCCAGATGGTCAAGGAGCTGCGCGAGTCGACCGGGGCAGGCATGATGGATTGCAAAGCGGCCCTGAGCGAGACCAACGGCGACATGACGGCGGCGCAGGATTGGCTGCGCAAGAAGGGTCTGTCCAAAGCCGCCAAGAAAGCTGGCCGGGTTGCCGCCGAAGGGCTTATCGGCATTCAAGTGAAAGGCACAAAAGGCGTCGTCGTCGAGGTCAATTCGGAAACCGATTTCGTCGCGCGCAACGATCTTTTCCAGGGTCTGGTAAAGATGATTGCTGATGTCGCGCTGTCGGCCGGCACCGACGTCGAGAAGATCAATGCCGCGAAAGCCGGCAGCATCACGGTGTCGGAATCGATCTCCGATACGATCGCCAAGATCGGCGAGAATATGACGTTGCGGCGTGCGGGCATGCTTTCGGTCGGGAAGGGAGCGATCGGCTCTTACGTGCACAATGCGGTCATTGATGGCTTGGGCAAGATCGGCGTGATTGTTGCGCTCGAATCGCCCGGCAAATCCGACGAACTGACTGCAATCGGCCGTCAGGTAGCGATGCACGTAGCTTCGGCCAATCCATTGGCGCTTGATGCGGCCGCTCTCGACCCGGCGGTTGTGGAGCGCGAGAAGAATGTCCTGGCGGACAAGTTCAAGCAGCAGGGCAAACCGGCTAACGTGATCGAGAAGATCGTCGAGTCGGGACTAAAGACCTTCTATAAGGAAGTTTGCTTGCTGGAACAGCCATTTATATTCGACGACAAAAAGAGCGTCTCGCAAGCGCTGAAGGAAGCCGAAGGCAAAGCGGGCGGGCCGATTAAAGTCACCGGCTTCGTTCGTTTTGCGCTCGGTGAGGGCATCGAAAAGCAGGAAACCGATTTCGCCGCCGAGGTCGCGGCCGCCGCCGGTCAGACTTGATCGACCAGTGGCCGCCTTCGCTCTCGGCGATCCCATGAAGGATCGCAACGTATGAGTGATCCGCTCTATCGTCGTGTCATCGTCAAATTGTCCGGCGAAGCTCTCTCTGCTGCCAATGGTTTTGGTATTGATCAGGCAACGGTTGAGCGTCTTGCTGGCGACCTGGCCGCTGCGGCCAGACTTGGCACGGAGCTGGGTGTCGTCGTTGGTGGCGGCAATATTTTCCGTGGGGTCGAGGTGTCCGAGCGCGGAGTGCCGCGGCCCGTGGGCGACACCATGGGCATGTTGGCCACGGTGATGAATTGCCTGGTTCTCGAAGCAGCAATCGAACGGGCGGGGTGCGAGGCACGCACGTTGTCGGCTCTCGCCATGACCTCGGTGTGCGAGACCTACAACCGCAAGCGTGCCATGAAAAATCTCGGCAAAGGTCGCGTTGTCTTGCTCGCCGCGGGAACAGGCAATCCGTTCTTTACGACCGACACGACCGCCGTGCTGCGCGCGGCGGAGCTCGAGGCTCAGGCTGTGCTCAAGGCTACAAATGTCGACGGTGTCTATACCGCTGATCCGAAAAGGGATCCAAAAGCGAAACGTTACGACAAACTCAGCCATCAGGAGGCGATAGAAAAGGATCTGAAGGTAATGGACGGAGCCGCCTTCGCGCTTGCTCGGGAAAACCGGATGCCTATCATTGTGTTCTCTATCGCCGAGAAGAGCGCCATCGAAGCCGTATTGCGCGGCAAGGGTCGCGCAACCGTTGTCGGCTAATCCGGTGCGGTAAATGCGCCGCCAGATTAAAGCGCGGCGTTTAAGGGATTACCATGGCAAACGCAACGCATGACATTAACGAGATAAAGCGCCGCATGCAGGGCGCGAGCAGCGTTCTGAAGACGGAGTTATCGGGACTGCGCACCGGCCGTGCGTCGGCCCATTTGCTTGATCCCGTGATGGTCGACGCTTATGGCGCGCAGATGCCGCTCAACCAGGTTGCGACCGTCAGCGTGCCGGAACCTCGGCTGATTTCGGTCAATGTGTGGGATCGCTCGCTGGTTCACCCGGTCGAAAAGGCCATCATAAATTCCAACCTCGGCCTTTCGCCGGCGACGGAAGGACAGACCATTCGCCTTCGGATTCCGGAGCTCAATGAGGAACGGCGCAAGGAATTGGTAAAGGTCGCGCACAAATACGCCGAAACGGCGCGCGTTGCGGTGCGTCATGTCCGACGCGACGCCATGGACGTCATCAAGAAGTTGGAGAAAGATCACAAGATCAGCAAAGACGATCACGATCGCTTTTCCGGCGACATTCAGAAAGCGACCGACGCCGGCATCGCAGAAATCGATCACATGCTGGCTGCAAAGGAAAAGGAGATCCTCACGGTCTGAGGTCGCGCTTCATGCCCGAGACCGAAATTCCGCAGAACGTCGCGTCGGCATTCGACGTGCCGCGTCATGTCGCCATCATTATGGACGGCAACGGCCGCTGGGCGGCGGCGCGCGGACTGCCACGCGCTGAAGGGCACAGGCGTGGAGTCGAGGCGCTGAGGCGAACGGTTCGTGCGGCCGGAGAAATTGGCATCAAGATCCTTACCATTTTTTCCTTCAGCGCTGAGAACTGGTCACGCCCGGCGAGCGAAATCGGCGAACTTATGGGACTGCTCCGCCGTTTCGTACGTAACGACCTTGCAGAATTGCATAAAAGCAACGTGCGTGTGCGCGTGATCGGCGAGCGCGCCGGGCTTGAGCCCGACATCGGACGGCTACTAGTCGAGGCCGAAGAGCTCACCAAACACAATGACGGGCTGACGCTGGTGGTCGCCTTTAATTATGGCGCACGGCAGGAGATCGTCCGCGCAGCTGCGCGCATTGCCGCGGCTGTGAAGCATGGTGATCTCGACGTCGCCGGCATCGGCATGGAGACGTTCGCGCGATTTCTGGATGCGCCCGACATTCCCGATCCCGATCTAATTATCCGCACCAGCGGCGAGCAGCGCCTGTCAAATTTTCTGCTTTGGCAGGCCGCGTATAGTGAATTGGTTTTCGTGCCGACCTTTTGGCCTGATTTCGATCGCGCCGCCCTCGAATCCGCGATCCGTGAGTACCAGCAACGCGAGCGGCGTTTCGGCGGTCTCGTCGCGCAGACCGGATCCTGAACACCGTGGTCGGCGCGGACCCTGTTTCCGGTTCAGACGGCACCGGCAAGCCGCTGTCTGCGAGCAACCTTGCGCTGCGCGTAATCTCAGCCGTTGTATTGGCGCCGCTGGCTGTGCTCGCCGCCTATCTGGGAGGTTGGCCATTTGTGTTGTTCTGGTGCGCGGCCGCGTTGGCGGTACTGTGGGAGTGGATCACAATAGTCGCAGGCCCGGCACACCGTTTGATGTACTCGTCGTGTGGCGGCGCTGTTGCTATTGCCGGTTTTGTCGCATGGCTCGGGCGTCCGATCGCGGCTTTGCTGATGGTTGGGCTCGGCGGGCTCGCTGCCGCGATTTTCGCTCCCTCTGAGCGCAGGCTCTGGGTGAGCATTGGCGTCGGATACGCAGGGGCACTGCTGTTGGCGCCGATGTTTCTGCGCGCCGACTCCGCCTACGGCTTTGTCGTGATCGTCCTGTTGTTCGCCATTGTCTGGACGACCGATATTCTCGGTTATTTTGCGGGCCGCGCTTTCGGCGGACCAAAATTGCTGCCGGCAGTGAGTCCGAAAAAAACGTGGTCGGGCGCGATTGCTGGCACAATTGGCGCCACGACCGTAGCGCCATTTGTTGCCGGGCTATTTGGATCATTCAATGGACTGGCAATTGCTGTCATTGCAATGGTCTTGTCGGTGTTGGCGCAGTTTGGAGATTTGTTCGAATCGTGGGTAAAGCGGCGGTTCGGCGCCAAGGATTCCGGCCATCTTATTCCCGGTCACGGAGGGGTGATGGACAGGCTTGACGGTTTCTGGGCGGCAGCGGTTGCCGCCTGCCTGATCGGGCTGTTGCGCGGGGGCTTCGATGGGCCTGGACGCGGACTATTGCTATGGTAAGTGCATGACCGCAGTCGACCGTGTTCGCCCAATCTCAAAAAGTGCTGCCGAGGTGCGCTCGATCACCATCCTCGGCGCCACCGGTTCAATCGGCGCAAGTACGATCGACCTTATCAAGCGCGCACCAGAGCGTTATCGGGTCGAGTCCATCAGCGCACGGCGCAACGCGGCTGCGCTGGGAAAGATCGCCCGTGAGGTCGGCGCGCGCCACGCTGTGGTCGCGGATCCGGCTGCGTACCGCGATCTCAAAGACGCACTTTTCGGGTCGCGCACGGAGGCGGCGGCAGGCGAAGACGCCTTGATCGACGCGGCACAGCGCCCGGCAGATTGGGTGATGGCGGCGATCAGTGGTTCTGTCGGATTGAAGCCAACGCTTGCTGCCATTGAACGCGGTGCAACCGTTGCGCTCGCTAACAAGGAATGTCTTGTTTGCGCCGGCAATCTGTTTATGCGGCGTGCTGCGGCCACCGGTGCCACCGTCCTTCCGGTCGACTCCGAGCACAATGCGGTGTTCCAGGCGCTGGGCGCGGGTAACCGTGCGGACGTCAGGCGGGCAATTTTGACCGCATCCGGTGGCCCGTTCCGAACTTGGTCGATGGAGGCAATCAAAGCGGCAACGCCGGAGCAGGCACTACGCCACCCGAACTGGTCTATGGGTCCGAAGGTTACCATCGATTCGGCAACCCTCATGAACAAGGGTCTCGAGATAATTGAGGCTCACCATTTGTTCTCACTCAAGTCGAGCGAGATTGACGTCCTCGTGCATCCGCAATCCGTGGTGCATGGACTGGTGGAGTTTCGCGACGGGTCGGTGGTGGCGCAACTCGGATCGCCCGACATGCGAATTCCGATCGCCCATTGCCTTGCTTGGCCCCGCCGCATCGACGGCCCGGCCGCGCGGCTCGACCTGGCGGCGCTGCAGCAATTGACTTTCGAGGCACCTGACCTTGATCGCTTTCCCGCGCTGGCGCTTGCGCGGCGCGCGTTGGAAACGGGCGGAGCCGCGACGACAGTACTCAACGCGGCCGATGAGGTTGCAGTCGGCGAATTTATTGCCGGCAAGATCCCTTTCCCGGCTATTGCGGCCCTGGTGGAGGCAACTCTCGACATGGCTGCGGGGCGCGGGTTATTGGCGGAACCGGCCGGAATCGATGCGGCTCTGGCCATTGACCATATTGCAAGAAGTCTCGCCCGGGACCTCTTGCCCGAAATTGCCGTAAAGGCATCGTAGGTTATTTTCGGGCGGCACGAAGGCCCAACAGGGCGGGACGAGGTCATTAATGGGAATGGAATTCATGGGAGGCTTGAGCTCATTTGGCGGCAGCCTTGTCGGCTATATCGTGCCGTTTTTGTTTGTTCTGACAATTGTCGTCTTCTTTCACGAACTCGGGCATTTCCTGATGGCGCGTTGGTGCGGCATCAAGGTGCTCGTGTTTTCGATCGGCTTCGGCCCCGAGATTGCCGGGTTCAATGATCGCTACGGCACGCGCTGGAAGATTTCCGCGGTTCCTCTTGGCGGCTACGTGAAATTCTTCGGCGATGAGAATGCCGCGAGCGCGCCTGACCATGCCGCAGCGGCGACAATGACCGAAGCTGAAAGGCGGGACAGTTTCGTATTTCAACCGGTCCGGTCCCGCGCCGCGGTCGTAGCCGCCGGGCCGATTGCGAATTTCTTGCTCGCCATTGCTATTTTTGCGGCCATTTTCATGACCGTCGGCAAGCAAACAACGAGCGCTCGAGTCGATACCGTACAGCCCGGAAGCGCTGCCCAGACGGCCGGCTTTCAGCCCGGCGATCTGGTGCTGACGATCAATGGCGAGAAGATCGAGAGCTTCTCCGACATGCAGCGTATTGTCAGCATCAGTGCTGGCGAGCCGCTTGCGATTGAGGTCGAACGCGGCAACGCGCAGATCACCCTAAAGGCCGTGCCTCAGCTTAAGGAACTTAAGGACAACTTTGGCAACGTTCACCGGCTTGGTGTGCTCGGCATCAGCCGCTCCATGGCCCCCGGCGACATCAAGACGGAAAAAGCAGGACCGGTGCGCGCCATCGTTATGGGCGCCCAGGAAACCTGGTTCGTGGTGGACCGGACGTTGGCTTATATCACGGGTGTGTTTGCCGGCCGGGAAGCCGCGGACCAGCTCGGCGGGCCGATCCGAATAGCCCAGGTCTCAGGCCAGGTGGCGACAGCCGGGTTTGCGGCGCTGTTTCACCTCACCGCCGTCCTTTCGGTCTCGATAGGGCTGTTGAACTTGTTTCCCATCCCCCTGCTCGATGGGGGTCACCTTTTGTTCTACGTTATCGAGACGATTCGCGGGCGGCCTCTGTCGGAGCGCGCCCAGGAACTTGGCTTCCGCATCGGGTTGGCGATCGTCCTGATGTTGATGATTTTTGCAACCTTTAATGACATCCTCCACCTGGCAAGTTCCTGACCGTTGCTGACGGGCAACTTTTTGAGGGAAAAGGGAAAGTTCGGGCGGCAGTTTCGTTTGCAGCGCATAAAAAACGCTGTAAAAAGCTCGCCTATGCCAGCCCGGACCGTCTGTCGAATCCGCAGTGTGGGCGGCCGCATGGATCAAAAGGGCGCGTAGCGCATGGGAATTTGTGTGAGGGTGGTTCGG
>DATIWJ010000093.1:0-9766 GCA_035519415.1 Pseudolabrys sp. | reverse complement strand
CGTCACCCTCGGGCGATAGCCCGACAAGGCCTGCGGCACGCCTTCATCGGTTGCCCGCACCGATGCGCGCTGCGCGTTCAATGATGGATTGTTCTGATAGGCCAGCACCAGCGCCCCTTCCAGGGTGTCGGCACAGGCGAGCGGCGCCCACAGCACGACGCCGGCGATCGCCCCTATTGCGGGCCGTTTTAGCTTTATAGCCCCCAACATCCGAACCGTACCCCGCCAGCGTTGGAACAATAGCCAGAATACCCGTGTAATGTCACTATTTGGCTATAAACAGACGAAAAGGTGAGTTTTTTCTCAACGGCGCGTCAGTTGTGACCCTTGCTCTATCGGGTGGTACGATTATCCGGGCAACTATTTGGTCTCGAGGACGAAAACGCCGTTCCAGTCGGGGGGCGGAGGGTTTTGTTCAAACAGGCGAATGCGCTCTGCGTAGAGATCGAACAGATGGCCAAGACCAAAGCCGTCATCGACCTCGCGGCAGCGAACAATTGAACCTGCTGCGCCCGCAAAGTCCTGTTTGCGAAAGCACGCAAGCATCTCCTCTACGTTACGGTGCAGCCTGCTAAATCGGTCGCTGCTGGCGACATCTGCACGACCGAGAACCGTGAAAACAGATTCCGGTTCAGTCTTGCCCTTCACCGTAATGCAGTCGAGCTCCAATATCGCAAACTTGTCGCGAAGACCTGACGCCGTCCTTGAACCGAGAATGATAGGGACGCCATAGTTCTTTGACTGGCCTTCCAGTCGCGAAGCTAGATTAACCGGATCTCCCAGTACCGAATAATTAAACCTAAGGTCGGACCCCATATTCCCGACGACGCATTTCCCGGTATTGATGCCCACGCCGACCTTGATCGGAATAAAGCGCTGGCCTGTTTCGGTGGATTGCTGTTCGCGCTGGCGATTGAGCGTCTCAACGCGATCAAGCATTTCGAGAGCGGCCTCGCACGCATTGTGCTCGTGATTGGCATCATTCAGTGGCGCATTCCAGAACGCCATGACCGCGTCACCCATGTATTTGTCGATCGTGCCCTTGTGCTCGATGATCGCGTTGGTCAATGGGGTGAGAAAACTGTTCATCAGCGCGGTCAGGCCCTGCGGGTCTTCCTTGTAGAGTTCGGAAATAGTGGTGAAACCGCGCACGTCGCTGAAAAGGATACTCATCTCGCGCTCCTCTCCGCCGAGCACGAGCTTGTCCGGCGACTGCGCAAGTTGCTCGACCAGCGCGGGTGAGAGGTATTGGCCAAAGGCGGAACGTATGCGGCGGCGCTGCGCCTGCTCGCTGATGTAGTTACTGAACACCAATGTGAGGTAGACGAGGGCGCTAGATAACAGTGGAAAGGTAAAATCAAATAGCAGCCGATCTTGCAGATAAAAGTACCAAGACGCGCCCACTGTCACGGCAATTATTACAACCCCGAAAGCCAACAGCAGAGCCGGGCTCAGGATCGGCGCGAGCCATATGATGGCTATGCCGAGCAAAAGCGCCGCGCATAGTTCAACGCCGATCGCATAGTTAGGCGAAGACAGCACCGAATTGGTGAGGACGTTTTCAAGTACCTGGGCGTGCACTTCGACGCCTGGCATGACCGGATCGACCGGAGTGGTCTTGGAATCGAGCAGGCCGACGGCCGATGTTCCGATCAGCACGAGCCTGCGAGCCACGCGATCAGCGGGAACATGGCCTTCGAGCACATCGGCGGCGGACACATAGCGTGCTTGATCATGGGGCGCGAAATGGATCCAGAGCTGACCGTTGCGATCTGTCGGTATCACAAAGCCAGGCACAGCCGCGTTTTGAACGCCGGCGTGATCGGAGCGAATCAAGACCGTGTTGCTGCCGCTCACCACCCGCAGCATCTCCAGGGTGAGCGACGGCATGATCGTGCCCTGCGCCTGCATCACGATCGGCACGCGCCGCACAATGCCGTCGCGTTCGGCGCGAATGGTGAACAAGCCACGCCCGCTGGCGGCCTGCTCAAGGAGCGGCACGTTACGGAGCAATCCCGGAAAATTCAGCAGATATCGGCGCGGGTCACCACCTATTGCCGCAAGTCCAACAGGCGGCTGGGTCCCGTCGGATTGCGCCACCGCGAACGGCAGACCTGACTCGCCGAGAACGACCCGGGATTGGCGCATCGCGTCAGCCAGGACTGTGTCGTTGCTTGGTAATGCACGCAATTTCACACGCGTAGCCTCGTCCAGATCACGAAATGCGTCGGCCGCGATGTTCGGTGACATCCTGTCCGGCTCGGCGAATACGATGTCGAAGGCGGTTACGAGTGCACCCATTTGGGTCAGGCGCGTAATGAGATCGGCGACACGCGTACGTGGCCAGGGCCACTGGCCGACAGCCTTAAGGCTCTTTTCATCTATATCGACAATGACAACAGGCCGTTCCGTCGCTTCGCGCGGATGCAGCACCTGGAAAAGGTCAAAGACGCGGACGCGAAGCTCCTGAATCGGCTGCGGATCGGCGATGCGCAGCGCGGCAAGCGCAACCAGTAATATGAGGGCAAGGCCACGGGCCAGTCCGAAACGTCGCGCCAAGCGCGAAAACCAGGTCATCGGAGATCGCCCGTCAACGGGCGAAGCGACTTGCCCGTCATTTTTCCCGGAATGCCCGCATGAATTGATCTTGCAGGGGCTTGATCAAATACGACATCACCGTGCGCTCGCCGGTTTGCACGAAGGCCTCGACCGGCATGCCGGGGATGAGCTTGACATCACCGAGCCGCGCGATTTCGTCTTTCGTCATGGCAATGCGGGTAGTGTAATAATTTTGGCCTGTGCGCTGATCCGTCGTGGTGTCGGCGGAAATCCGGGTCACGGTCCCGTTAATTTCGGGAGTCGTGCGCAGATTAAAAGCTGAAAAGCGCAAGACCGCCGATTGGCCAACCTGCACCTGATCGATGTCGTGTGGATTGACCTTGGCCTCGACCAGTAGATTGTCGGATTCCGGAACGATCAGCATGATTGCGTCGCCCGCCGGAATCACTCCACCAACGGTGTGCACCTTGGACTCCAGGACAATACCGTCCTGCGGTGCGCGGAGGTCGATGCGCTTGAGTTGATCCTCGGCCGCGACCTTGCGCTCGACGAATTCACCATACTTCGCATCGACCTCGCGCATGTCCTTGGCGACCTCGCTGCTGAGATCCTGGTCGATCTGAATAACTTGAAGCTCGGTTTCCGTAATCTTGCCCTTGGCCTGGGCGACGGAGGCCACCAGTTGCCCGCGCTCGCCTTCGAGGCGGGCGCCGTCGCGCTCAAGCGCGGTGAGGCGAGTGATCTGTACAAGATTGTTTTTCCAGAGTTCGCGCACGCCCTCGAGTTCTTTACCGATCAGGGTTATCTCGCGTGCTTTTGCCTCCTGCTGGGCGGTGAGGCCCTGGATCTCGTCCTGCAGCTGTGTAATGCGCTGTTTTAGCTGTGCTTTCTGACCGCGGCGTGCTGAGCGACGCAGCTCGAACAGTTTGCTTTCATTAGCAAGCGCAGTGGCGACGGATGGCTCACTGGCGTGGGTCATCAACAGTCGTGGGAAGGTGATCGATTCTGCGCCATCCCGTTCGGCTTCAAGGCGAGCCTTGCGCGCCGCCAGTTCATCGAGCCCTTTGGTGACAATGGCCAGGTTGGCGCGTGTCACCGTGTCGTCGAGCTGGACGAGAATGTCTCCGGCCTTCACACGGTCGCCATCCTGCACATTGAGCTTGCCGACAACGCCACCGGTCGGATGCTGGACTTTCTTTACGTTCGAATCGACGACGACAGAACCTTGCGCGATGAGTGCGCCGGCAATCTGGGTGGTCGCCGCCCATCCGCCGACACCGAAGGCGAGCAAAAGTACGACTAGACCGCCAGCAAGCAGGTGGCGATAGATGGAGTCACGCGAGCTGCCGGGCGGGGCAATGGGCATTCGCTCCCTGAGCCATTTCTCAAGGCGTTCACTTAAGGCCGAAATTTGTAGCGTCTTCATGCGCCCGCACTCCCGCTTTCCGGCACAACCTTGAGCGGCCGCGGCATGGAAAGTGGCCGTTGCAGCACCTTGGACAAGACCTCGTCTTTAGGGCCGATGGCTTGGGCCCTGCCTTGATTCATCACCAGAAGCCGATCGACTCCGGCAATCGCACTCGGCCTGTGCGCAACAACAATGACAATACCCTTACGCTCACGCACGCCGAGAATTGCACGTGTTAGCGCTTCCTCACCCTCGGAATCCAGATTTGAATTGGGTTCATCGAGCACGACCAGGAACGGATCGCGATAAACAGCGCGAGCGAGTGCAATGCGCTGCGCCTGGCCAGCCGACAACGCGGAGCCTTGCTCGCCAATCGGCGTATCGTATCCTGAAGGAAGTCGAACAATCAGATCATGCACGCCAACAGCTTTTGCCGCGGCAATGACAGCTTCGGTATCGGCCCCGGGTTCAAAGCGTGCAATATTTTCTGCAACCGTGCCGGCCAGAAGTTCTACGTCTTGCGGCAGATAACCCACGTGACGGCCAAGCTCATCCGGCGACCATTGGTCGAGCGCCGCACCATCGAGACGCACATTGCCACGCACCGGGCGCCAGACGCCGACCAGCAACCGTACAAGAGAAGACTTGCCGGAACCGCTCGGTCCGATGATGCCGAGTCCTTGTCCGGCTTCGAGCTCGAGGCTGATATCTTGGACGATGATTTTAGGAACGCCGGGCGGTGACGTGCTGACATTCTCGACTGTCAACCGCTGAACCGGCGGCTGCAATTGCATCGGCGGCGACTGAACCGGAGATATCGTCAGCAGCCTGTTCAACCGTTGCCAGCTCTGACGTGCCGCAACAAAGCCCTTCCAATTTGCAATGGCGAGGTCGACCGGCGCTAAAGCACGTGCACTGAGGATGGATGCGGCAATGATAATGCCCGCGCTGGCTTCCTGGTGGATCACCAGATACGCGCCGACCGCAAGCACCAGGGACTGCAGCATCATGCGCAGCACTTTGGAAATTGCGCCGAGACCCCCGCCAAGATCGCTCGCTTCCCGTTGACTGTGCATGTACTGACGGTTGGCCTCGCTCCATCGCCCGGCGATGCGGCTGGCCATTCCCATAGCAACCAGCGCCTCAGCATTACGGCGGCTGGCCTCCGCGAGACCGTTGCGCATGACGGCGGCCTCAGTCGCTGCTTTGGCGGGCGCGCGCATGAGGATCTCGGTCAGCAAGGTCAGGACAATAAGAATGATGGCGCCGCCTAACGCGGTGAAACCGATAAGCGGATGGAAGGCAAAGCAAATCGCGAGATAGAGCGGAATCCAGGGCAGGTCGAACAATGCAACGGGGCCGAGCCCCGAGAGATAGGAGCGGACGGCATCGAGATCGCGCAAAGGCTGAGTGCCGTCACCGCGAGCACCGACCCGCAGAGGCAATCGCATCAGAGCATCATAGACGCGACCGCTAAGCGTCTCATCAAGCGCGCCGCCAATACGCACCAGGATGCGTCCGCGTATTGCGTCGAGAACGCCCAAGGCGGCAAACAGCGCTGCGGCCAGGACCAACAGGCCGACCAGTGTCGGCATGCTGCGGCTGGGCAGCACACGATCATAAATCTCCAGCATGAACATGGCGCCCGTGAGCATCAGGATGTTGCTCATACCGCTGATCAGAGCGGTGCCGTAAAAGGCGCCGCGGCACGCGGCAAGCGCTTCCGCAAGTTCCGAACGAACCGGCGTATTTTGTTTTGTTTGGCTACGTTGCATCCACTAGCACCTGACGAGGCTCAACGGCCCAGCGCCCCGGCCAACTTAATAGCCGAATTTCCGATTAAATTATGCCACGAGGACCGTAGTTTGTCGCCCCTTGGCCGCAGCCAAAGTTAACTGTTGTGCGCCGCCTCAAAACGCGTTCTCGCAATGGAGATAATTGACTGACGCGTTACGACGGCCGGATCAAGCGTGGTGAAGAATATCCGCCCCCGAGAGATTGATATTGGTCCCGGTGAGATGGATTTCCATATCCACGTGGTTCGCCGTGGCAGTCGTATTGACGTAAAGGATTGTTTCGTTGTGCGCGTTGTCAACGAACCAGCTGATGCTGTTTCCGGCTACAGTGCTCGCCTCGCCAACTTGCCCTTGCATATTGGTGGCGCCGGCAATGGACGATAGGTCGATATGGTCCGAGTTATGAGTGAAATCGGTGACCGTATCGAAGTGTCCGGCGCCAGGCTGCGAATCTGCGATTGATTTGAAGACGAAGGTGTCGTTTCCGCCTCCGATCAGGGTGGCCCCAGGCGCCGCGACAAGTGTGTCACCACTGGCATTGGCATTGCTCTCGGAAACCGGTGGATTGCTCGTGTCGGTACCGGTTTCCGCGCTCTGCCCAGGATCGGGATTGTTGTTCGTGACAGTCGAGGGATCCGGCGTAGTGCCAAACGACGTATCGAGAGCAACCTCAACGAATGTCCCCGTCGTGCCGTTGACGTAGGAGAACGACCCTTGTGCCTGCAATTGCTGACCATCGATGCTGCCATCGGCCGGCGTTGCATCTAGGTTGATCCCGGTAATTCCATGGTCGGCAAGGCTCGATACTTCTCCGGCATCGGCGATGCCATTGTGATTGTTATCTTGCCACACCAGGAGATTGCTGAAGTTCGCATCGGCGCTGTTGATCACGCCGTCTGCATTGCTGTCCAGGCTCGCCAGCGCCGCGAGGCCGCTGGCATAGTTCCCGCCTGCGAAGTTGGGCGTGAAAAGTTGAGTGCCGTTTTCGATCGTTCCGGAACCATTCACATCGTAGGCGAGGATGCCGTCGTTGCCTGTGGTCCAGGCGACCTGGTCTTTCACGCCATCGCCATTGATATCGAACGATACGCCATTGCTCACGGAGCTGAACGAAATGCCCGGCGCGCCAAGATCGAGGATGATAGGGTCGGCAGCATTGCTATATACGACAATATCGGAGGCAGTAATCGCAGTGAGCTGGCTTAATGTGGTGATATTGGAAAGCGTGGCAACCAACGTACGATTTGCCGTATCGTTCCAATTCGTATCAAACCAGATTTGACCCACGTCAAGTTGGTCGTTGAATACGATCACGTAAGTGTTCGTGGCATCATCACCAGCGTCTCCGCTTGTGATGTTTGCGGTCGTCAGCCCAATTTGGTTGATCAATACAACCTGATTGTCGTCGCTATTCGTCATGCCGGCGAAGCTCGTCCGGACGTCGAAATCGCTGGCGCTAAGCGCAGCGCCGATCGTACTTCCGACTGTATTGCCGAAATTTACACTGCCGCCGCCAGTCGATCCGGTGTCGAGGAAACCGATCTTGTCGGTACCATGCGCAAAGTCGGTTATCGTATCTGTTCCGCTGTTCGTTGCCAGCCGGAACTGATCTGCGCCGGAGCCACCAGTCAAGGTGTCATTGCCGGCGCCGCCTACAAGGGTATCGTTGCCGTCGCCGCCAAAGAGGAAGTCCGCGGCGGCTCCGCCGATCAATTTGTCATTGCCGCCGAACCCGTACATTGCATTTGGAGCCGAATAGAGAGGCGCCGAGGACGGCGTATCGTCTGCGTTGCTTCCGAGATAAAGGCCGGTAACCTTGACGTTACCGGAATTACCGTCTGTCACCTGCAGCGTGCCCGAGACGGCTGATAACCCAGCGGCTGGTGTCAGCGAATTTGCGCCTAGACCAAATGAAGGATTGCCGAATGCGGCCGCGAAAGGTGAGGCCAAAGTAAAAGCCGTGCTGTCTTGATCGGCGATGTTGAAGCTGATGCCCGTCTCGGTGACTTGGAGGTTGGATATTGTCGGAGGCACGTGCACGTCGATGTGAATGTCTGCCGGGGACGTATCTCCATCACGATCGATGAGTGTATAAACGAAGTCCTCTGCCTCAGCGCCACTGCCTGCTGCCACCTTTGGAGCCGCATAGGTCCAGTCGCCAGCACTATGGCCGTTGGCGGCAGCGAAATAGAAAGTGAAGACTCCGCCGAGTGCTGTCGGTACCACGATCCAATTGCCATGGTCCTGGTATCCTGCCGGTGTCGCACCGCTTTCCGCTATGTGGCCTGCGTTATCGGACGTATAGGTGACATTGTCGATCACGATCGACTTGATGAATCCGCCATCCGCGCCGAAACCGAAGCCGCTCCCGCCATCAAGCAGAACGTTATGTGTGACGGGAGGGGGAATCGTGCCTTGCAACGTCGCGTCAAGGCCGGTTGCGCTGCTGAGCACAATCGGGGGGAAGTCGGCATTGTCGGGTGCCTGCCACGCGATCGGCGCAAGATCAGGGTCATTGACGGACGTGCTGATTCCGATCGCGTATGAAGTGTCAACGGCCTTTTTACCAAGGAAGTCCTCCCACTGACCTTGCAGAGTACCGTTCACACCGTGTCCGCTGCTGGGTTCGCCGTCGGAAATGAAATAAACCAACGTCTGGTCGGCGCTGGTGGGACCGCCACCCCAGTTATTCATAACCGCGTTCAATGCGGTGTCGTAGTCGGTGTTTCCGTTGGCTGCCAGGCCATCAATGAATGCTTTTGCGGTCGCCGCGTCGGTCCAGGGGTTCCCGTTGGCCAAATTGACGGTGGCGCCGGTCGAGAACGAAACCGCCATCACCTGGTTAATATTGACGTCCGTGCTTGTAAGCAGGTTGTCCAACGCTTGCTTGGCGAGTGTTAGCCTGCTGCCGTCCATACTTCCCGAGATGTCGAGAATGATGACGATGTTGAGTTTCGGTACGCCTTCACCGATGGCAACTGCCGTTGACACTGGAGCAGCGGTCGGACTGTCGTCTTCGATGTTGATTGGCAGAGTTGTCTGCGTCGTCACATGGCCGTCAAATACGTTCACCGGGACGTTCAAGGTTTTCACATCTTCCTTGGTGGGATCGGCCTGATCCACCGGCCCTTTTAGCGTGACCGTATATTGCCCAGAACCGTTGATCGTAACGGTGATAATGTCTTTGCCGTTAGCCGTGCCGGTCAGCTGCGTGTGCGTCCCGTTCTCTGTCCATGTCACAGCCGTGCCATTGGATGTCAGAGTGGTCGCGGGGATACCCAGCGAATAAGTGAGGGTGTCGTTGTCGGCGTCAGTGGCGGTGACATTGCCGCTAGCGGTGACGCTATTGGTTGTGTCGGGATTGCCAATTGTGTCCGGAATACCCCCCGGCAGACCTTCTTCAGAAACAGCCGCTGAGTCCACCGAAGTAATCTTCGGCGCGTCGTTGGTGCCGGTGATGACGAAACTCAGCGGCTGCGTCGTCGTCGTACCGTGCCCGTCCGATACTTGGACCGCGTAACCAATCGTCAACGTGTCGCCTTGCCGCAAGAAGTCGAGGTTCGCCACCGCCGCGTCGTAGCTAAAGCCAATGCTCTGTGCCCCGCCGTTCGACAGAACGCTGGAGGTGAAGGTGAGCTTCCCGGCCACCAGCGCGGCCGTTAGCGCCGAGACCTGGCCCGCCGTCAATGTCCCACCGCTCCATACCAGGGTCGGCGTGCCGAAGATCGAGGCTGTCAACGTGTCGCCGACGTCGAGGTCACTTACGGGCAGCGTGCCACTGATCGGAGCAAGGTCCTGCGCCGAGGCGTCCGGCAATTCTGCAACAGACCCCGGCTGCGTGATCGCCGACAGCGTCACCGCATCGTTGGTGCCGGTGATGGTGACGACGAGATCCTGCGTGGCGGAATCGCCAACCTGCACATGATAGGTGACGGTGATGGTTTGGCCGGCGCGCAGGAAGTCGAGGTTCACCGCCGCCGGGTCGTAGGTGTAGCCGATCGTC
>DATIWJ010000092.1:0-7910 GCA_035519415.1 Pseudolabrys sp. | reverse complement strand
AAACAATACCGCGAGTAAAGAGGCGTAGATTGAAGTAATGATCATGGCGCCTAATCGACGAGCGAGAGAAATTCCTGGCGCGTGACCGCATTGTCGCGGAAGCAGCCGAGCATGCGGCTGGTCACCATGTCAGTATCGTGTTTGTGGATGCCCCGCGTCGACATGCAGTGATGGTTCGCCTTGAGCACTACGCCGACGCCCTGCGGCTGCAGCACATCCTGAATCGTGTTGGCGATCTGCGCCGTCATCTTTTCCTGAATCTGCAACCGTTTGGCGTAAGCCTCCACGACGCGCGCCAGCTTGGAAATGCCGACCACCCGCCCGGTCGGCACGTAGGCGACCCAGGCCCGTCCGATGATCGGCGCCACGTGATGCTCGCAGTGGCTCTCGAACGGAATGCCGCGCAAGACAATCATTTCGTCGTAGCCGTCCGTCTCCTCGAAGGTGGTCGAGAGCATTTGCGTGGGGTCGACCGCATAACCGGAAAAGTACTCCTTGAAGGCGCGCGCCAGCCGGGCCGGTGTCTTTGCCAACCCGTCGCGGTCCGGGTCATCTCCCGCCCAGCGGATGATCGTGCGAAAGGCCGCTTCCGCCTCCTCTCGCGTGGGATTGTTCAAAGTCACGCCGGCATCAGGGTTGATACGGGTGATCATGTTCATCGCGGGAGTCTCTCTACGTGTGTGACGGGACCTTTGGCGGAGGTGCCGGTCCGCTTCCCGGGGACGGAAGCGGACCGGCCGTTGATCGGCGTGGGGATGGAAGGACCGATCAGCTCTGGGGCGGCAGGATGACCCTGTCGATGACGTGGATTACGCCATTCGAGGCCGGAATATCGGCCTTCACGACGTTGGCGTCGTTGATCATCACCTTGCCGTGGTCGGTGGAGACCTTCACCATCGCGCCGTTGACGGTCTTAGCCTCATCAAGCTTAGTGACCTGCTCGGCTTTCACGGCGCCCGGCACCACGTGATAGGTGAGGATCGCCGTCAGCTTCGCCTTGTTCTCCGGCTTCAGCAGGCTTTCCACCGTGCCGGCCGGCAGCTTGGCGAACGCCGCATCGGTCGGCGCGAACACGGTAAACGGACCGGGACCTTTCAGGGTGCCGACCAGACCGGCCGCTTGCAGCGCCGCCGCCAGCGTCTTGAACTGGCCGGCGCCGACCGCCGTGTCGACGATGTCCTGGTTGGTGGCGCGCGCGAAGGTGCTTCCGATCGCCAGCCCGACGACGGCCAGAACGACCGCGGCCATCGAAGCGATACCTGTGACTCTGCTTTTCATCTCTTGGCTCCTGATTTGATGCGTTTGACCTTTGGGCCGGTTGCGCCGGCGTCATCGGTTTGGGGAAGCGGCGGATCGAAGGTGTCTTGCCTTGTGTCCGCCGCCGGACTATTGAATAACAGTTAAAATATTTTTCTTAAAGCTCACATTCACGTGAAATGAAAAGTAGTTTTCTTGTAGATAAAAAGATGTTATCCGCCTTTGAGCGGGAGTGAAAATGGACCCTGCGACATGCTGTCCGAGACACTGACCACCGCGCTCGAGGGCTACGCCGTCGGCCCCAAGGTCCGCCGCCTGCGGCTGCGCAAGAAGCTCGGCCTAGTCCAGCTCGGCGACCACACCGGGCTGTCCCCGGCGCTACTGTCGAAGATCGAACGCGGGCAGTTGTTTCCAACGCTGCCCACCCTGATGCGCATCGCGCTGGTGTTCGGCGTCGGCCTTGATCACTTCTTCAAGGAGGACAGCGAGCGGCCTGTGCATGCGGTCGTGCGCAAGAAGGAACGCATCCGCCTGCCCGACAAGGCGGGACGCCGTTCGCCCGCCTATCATTTCGAGTCGCTCGACTATCCAGTGAGCGAGCGCAAGCTGAACGGCTACTATGTCGAGATCGAAGCTGAGGACGAGCCGTCGGAGCCGCACGAGCACCCCGGCGCAGAGATCATCTACGTTCTGTGCGGCGACCTTGTGGTCAATCTCGAGGGCGAGGATTACACACTGTCCGAGGGCGACTCGATGTATTTCGACTGCAGTCACCCGCACAGTTATCGCCGCAAGGGATCGTCGCCCTGCGCAGCCGTTGTCGTCGTCACCGCGTAACTGGGATCCTCCGTTTCAGCTTTCGCTCGATAACTAATCGACTGGTGACTCGACATTGAACGAACGGCCAGCGCCGCGCACTGACCTAATCCTCTGATCTAGTTCGCACCGACTTATTTCCGTTTTCAACGGCAAAGTGGATATGATGCCTATGCTAGTGCACTGCACATGTCAGCTATTGGGGTAAAGCGGACATGCTTTTCGGCGCAGGTTGGCGAATTTGACCTATGTCAATGCACATAGCGTGAGTGGCTCGTAGGTTTTGTTTCCAAATCACAAAATAGCGGAGGAACAAATGGCTACTCACAGCGCCATTCACTTCTATCTTAATTGGGCGAAAGAACGGATCGATGAAATGGACGCCACGTTGGCCTCACTTGAGGCCAAGGTAAGCGAAGTCAAAACTGACGCCCGCGTCAAAGCCAACCAAGCTCTCGCTGACATGCGCAAAAAGCGTGATGACTTTCGTGACACGCTGAAAAAGCAGGCGGATGCCAACGAGGCCGTATGGATTAAAGAGAAAGCACGGCTTCAATCTGAATGGAACGCGTTCGAGGCAGAGGTTGAGAAATATATCGAAAGCTCCAGCCAAAAAATCGAGCAACAGCAGGCGACCTTTAAACGTCAAGCTGAAGCTCAAGTAAAAGCATGGCGCCAAGCAGCTGAAAATCTTCGCACTGTTGGCAAAGAGTTCGCAGCTGGGCGTCGGAGCGAAATAGAGGCTGCCCTGAAGCAAATGGAAGCCGACGCTGCCGTGGCTGAGAAAAAACTGCAAAAGATCAACGAGGCGGGCAAACAGTCATGGTCTTCATTGATGACTGCATTGACGGAAACTCGTGGTGCGTTCGATCGCGCCAATCAAACGGCACAGCAGGCGTTCAAGCAGGCCGTTTGATCGGTCCGAGATAACCGAAGTAAGCCAGCACCCTCGGTTGCCTTGATTACAAAGAGAGACCGCCGCGAGGCGGTCTTTCTGTTTCGCGCGGTCATTAATGTCCGCTTCTCTAATCGGCCGGTTTAGGTCAAGCGCTTTCAGGCTATCCACCAGAACAGTGTCGATGTCACTCACGGGCTCGTGCTTCTCTTCGGACTCGGCGCAAAAGGCCCTTCTAGTATGGGATTCGAGAACGAGGCGGAACAATCTTTGGGTCGGCCTTGCCGTCACCTGACGGCAGGTCCAAGCGGACATACGATCTCACCTCATCCATCGTCCCGCGAGGGACATCATTCCACCGCGCGGTGGAGCTCGTGTGTTCTCCTGTCAGGTTAGATCGGGTGCGGTTCTCATGCTTTTGTGACCTCTCGAGTCCAGCGGAACTCGGTGCCGTCAACCCAGATGCGGTGCATGATCACGGCCAGGCGGCGCGCCAGCGCCTCTAGGAAATTTTGACCGTTGTGAGAGTGGAGTTTTTCAACAGTATCGACCCATAGCAGACATCGCATTGCATAGCGAACGCCCACTCTTGGCCAAAGCGAGGCCGATTTCGCCTTGTTTATTTCGTCAGTACACACGGCAAAACTATCGTTTGCGCCGATATACGGTGCCGAAATCGCTTTGCTCACCTTGGCGCGATCATCAAGTTTCGAATAGGATTTGCCTTATCCTTCTGGGGGAAAGGCGTTGCGCCGCCGCGAAGTCATAAAACTGATCGCTGGCTCGGCCGCTGTTTGGCCGTTGGCGGCGCGCGCGCAGTTGGCACGTGAAGCTAGTATTAATATCGGCGTGCTGACCGACATGACCGGTATTTTCGCAACCCTTGCTGGAGAAGGTTCCGTTGTGGCTGCTCACATGGCCGTTGAAGACTTTGGTGGTGAAGTCCTCGGCAGAAAAATTCGCGTTCTCGCGGGCGATCACAAGCACAAAGCCGATGTTGCGTCAGCCATCACGACACATTGGTTCAACGATGAACATGTCGGCATGGTTGTCGATATGCCGAATTCTGTCGTGGCGCTGGCGATGCAAAAGCTTGCCGCGACGCGTGATAAAATTTCGATAACTGTGTCCGGTGGCAGTAGCGATCTGACTGGCAAAGATTGTACCTACACCGGGTTCCATTGGGCATACGATACCTATTCGAACACCGCCGGAATGGCGCCAGCCATGGTCGGCTTCGGTCTGGATACCTGGTACTTCATCACGGCGGACTACGCTTTCGGATGGTCGCTGGAACAGGACGCAAGCGCCGCCATCGAAAAAGCTGGTGGCCGGGTCATTGGCCGATCGCGCCACCCATTCAACGCGAACAATTTCACACCGTTTCTCACCGCCGCTCAAGACTCGGGTGCGAAGGTGATTGCCCTTGCCAATGCCGGCGGCGACACAATCAATGCCGTCAAACAAGCAGCCGAGATCGGCATCTCACCGCGCTCGCAGACTCTGGTGCCGTTGTTAGTTTTCATCTCGGATGTCGACAGTCTTGGGCTTGATGTCGCAAAAGGGATGACCTTCGTCGACGGTTTTTACTGGGATCTAAGCAACGAGACTCGACAATGGTCGAAGCGGTTTTATGCGCGCCGTCGAGCCATGCCGACGATGGCGCATGCCGGTGTTTACTCGGCGGTGTCTCATTATCTTCGCGCCATCCGTTCTAGCGGTACCGACGAAGCGAAGACTATTGCCAAAACGATGCGTGAGCTTCCGGTAAATGACTTCTTCGCTCCAAAGGGCTTAGTTCGGCCGGATGGAAGGCTCGTCCACGACATGTACCTGGTGGAGGTGAAGCCGCCCGAGGAATCCCGCTATCCTTGGGATTATTACAAGGTTCTGTCGGTTATCCCGGGTGCTAACGCTTTCAGGCCCCTGACGGAGGGCAAGTGTGCTCTCGTTCCAGCATAAAGCGGTGACGAATGGCCGAGACCGATACTCTTTCTTCGGCGATTGTCTCGACGGGGCAGGAGCGTCCGCGCCGCGTTTTTAGAGCCAGCGGGGCGCTTCGCTTTGGAGTCGCCTTCCGTCTTTTGATTGCTTTCGCCGCTCTCACCGCCTTCGCCGCCGCCACCAGCGCAATTGCGCTCTATACGTTCCGAAAATTTGGCGATGGATTTGACCGGATCGCCTCGGCAAATCTGCCTGCCCTCGTCACAGCAAGCAATCTCGCTCAACGGAGTCAGGCGTTAGCAGCAAACGCGCCGAACTTGGCCGTTGCCGACGGGCATTTTGCCCGTCGGGCAGTCAGTGAATCGCTGGCAAAGCAACTGGATGAAATTGCGGCGGCTGGAAGACAGTTGAAGGAGCTCGCTCCGGAGACCGAAGGGATCGATGACCTTGCCCGCAATGAGACCCTGCTAAAAGGCACCTTGCAGAAGCTGGATGGATTAGTTGCAGACAAGCTCGAGGCCGATCGTGTGGCAGCAAACTTGATGTTACGGCTTCGTACGCTCTCCATTCAGGTTCTGGAAGTAGGCTCGCAGCTCGCCAGGGATCAAGGTAATCGCGCTCAAACCGACGCGCTTGGCGCATGGAGGGCCGCGGCCGATGAGCGGATCGTCATCCTCTTGTCCACCGCAAGTGCCGACACCACGATTAGACTTAATCGGCTGCACTCGGAATTCGCAGCGGCCGCAGACCGGGCAAACGCAGCACGCGCGCAACTCTCGCCCGAATTGATATCAGCCGTCGCTTCGCTAGAACTACCGATGGTGCAGTATGGCAACGGCACGGCCAACGTTTTTGATGTCCGCAAAGCGCAGATCACTTCTGCATCCGCTGTTCGCGGGGCGTTGCTCGATACCAAGGAGGTGTCTGCCCAGTTTGTCGCGTCCGCAGAACGTATATTTGCCGACGTACAAAAAGACGCCCGCGCTCAAAACGGCTTTTTCAAAAGTCTTATTTACGATTACTCGCGGTTGTTCGCGTTCTTGTCCTTGTTGTGCCTGGCAGGCGCGGGCGCCGTATTTTTCTATGTCAATCGCTCCGTCATCCAGCGGCTACGGAAGTTAAGCGATAGTATGCGCAGCTCCGTCGACGGCCATACGACGTCAATGCCGATAGCGGGCAACGACGAGATCGCCGACATGGCAAAATCGGCCGAGTTTTTTGTTAACTCCATCGCCCAGCGCGAGAAGGGCCTACGTGAATCGCTGCAGCAATTGCACGCGCTCGGCGAGGTCATCCAGGCGGTGAATTCAACGATCGATCTTGAAACGGTTCTGGCGACCATCGTAGCCAAGGCAACTCAGCTCTCCAACGCAGATGCGGGTGCGATCTATGTGTTCGATGAACCAACGCAGGAATTTCGGTTGCGGGCGACCTATGGGCTCGAAGACGCGATTGTTACCGCGCTCAGAGACAGTCATATCCGACTCGGCCAGACTGGGATAAGTGAGGCCGTTGAACGCCGTGTCCCAATTCAAATTCCGGACGTTCAATATGATCCATCAATTACACTCGACATCATCGTCCACGCCGGCTTCCGTGCTTTGCTTTATGTCCCGCTGCTCGGCACCGGTAAAATCATCGGCGCTCTCGTCGTTCGTCGTAAGCAGCCGGGCGAATTTGCGAATAGCACAGTTGAGTTACTTCAAACTTTTGCTGCGCAGTCTGTATTGGCGATCGAAAATGCGCGGCTATTCAAAAACGTCGAGGAACGCACGCGGGAACTTGCACGCTCTCTGCAGGACCTACGCACTGCCCAGGATCGTCTCGTGCAAACCGAAAAGCTTGCTTCGCTCGGACAAGTGACCGCCGGAATTGCACATGAAATCAAAAATCCTCTCAACTTCGTCAACAACTTTTCCACCGTATCGGTAGAGCTCATTGACGAACTGCAGCAAGCCCTTTCCGTCGCCGACCTGAGCGACGCGCTACGCGCGGAAATCAACGAAATCGCCAACATGTTGCAGAGCAATCTTGATAAGGTTGTGCAGCATGGGGCTCGAGCCGACTCGATAGTCAAGAACATGTTGCTGCACTCTCGCCCCGGTTCGGGCGAACATCGGCCAGTGGAAATTAATGCGATGGTCGATGAAAGTCTGAATTTGGCGTATCACGGAGCAAAAGCCGAAAAGCAGGCGTTCAACATCAGAGTCGAGAGATCATTCGATCCGGCTGCCGGCGTGGTCGATCTGTTCCCGCAGGAGATCACGCGAGTTTTGCTGAACTTAATCTCGAACGGATTTTACGCCTGCACTCACCGTAAAGCGAAAGCCAATGGTGGCGATTACGAGCCGAGGCTCTTTGCTGCGACCAAGAACCTTGGGGACCGAGTTGAAATTAAGATACGAGACAATGGCACAGGAATTGCGCGAGAAGTGAAGGAGAAGATGTTCGACCCGTTCTTCACAACGAAGCCGCCCGGTGAGGGCACTGGGTTAGGTCTCTCGATCACCCACGACATCGTCGTCAAACAGCACGGTGGCTCAATCGAGGTCGACACGCAGCCGGGTGAATTCACCGAAATCAGGGTAACTTTGCCGCGCGCGCCTGCATTTCTGCCTGAACGCTCGTAATCGTCCCGATGTCCGCTATTGGCCGATTGATCAATCGAACAATCACACTCGCTTTCTTAGCGCCAAGCCTCATTCGGGCGGCCGTCGAGGGACGACTACCCCGAGGTATCGGAGTGGCAAAGTTGCGCGACTTACCGACCGAATGGGCAAGGCATTACGAGTGTCTTCGATTGGCACTGCCAGAACCCCGTTTTTAAATCGATCCGCGCTGGGACCAGAATATTTGCGGCCGGAGACGACCCTCGGTTTTCGTCAGTCCCACTTGCCAGAGACGCGACCTAGACATTTTTACGCGAATTCAGTCCCCGCGTATGCGGGCTTTCCCCGCAAAGTCTCTGGCACCGGAGACTTATAGGACTGCGTGGTGG
>DATIWJ010000091.1:0-72299 GCA_035519415.1 Pseudolabrys sp. | reverse complement strand
CGTTGTTGCCGGCCCTTGCCACCGCCCTGGGACGCCAAGGGAAGGGTGGATTCCGGCTCGATTGGCTTGGCGCCAGGGGTCCGGCTGCAGCCCATTGAGCGCGTGGCCCCTTTCCACAAGGGCACACTTGGTGTGTAGTTCCGCATTGGCAGTGACGTTCCGCCTCCTGTGGGGGCCGGCGGAGTTGACTGAGGCCAGTTTCGGCCGACGCTTTCCCCGATTGTGAATGTCCAGCCGAGCTGTCGTGCGTGGGGCCGACGGCGGAGCAGTGGGGGAAGGAGTTTTCCCGATGGCGCAAACGGGTGTCGTAAAATTCTTCAATGGCGAGCGGGGCTACGGCTTCATTAAACCTGATGACGGAGGACGTGATGTCTTCGTTCATATCACCGCGGTAGAGCAAGCCGGGTTGAAAGGATTGAACGAGGGACAAAGGATCAGCTTCGACGTCGAACCGGACAAGAAGGGCAAAGGCCCCAAGGCCGTAAATCTGGTCGTCACGGGCTAACTTGATGCGAAGCGTGCGTCCTGCCAGTGCGCGGTAATGGCAGCGCTTTGCCTTTGCAGTCGCGATTTGAATTTTTTTCCGCAATGATGTTGCTTCAATGAAAAGCCCCGGACCGCGGTCCGGGGCTTTGCTGATGTTTCGTTCGCGAAGAACTAGAAGCGATAGTTGATTCCGCCGCGCACGATATTTGTGTGGAAGTCCACGTTGGTCGACACTGCGCAGCTCCCGCCCGAGCAGTTGTTGTTGCCGAGATCGACATACAGATATTCGATCTTTGCGGTCCAGGGACCGGCAATTGCCGCTTCGATGCCGCCGCCGACAGTCCAACCAGTGTTGGTGTCGCTTGAACTGCCGAAGCCAGCCACAGAACCTTTTACGTCGCCGAAGGCCACGCCACCGGTCACATATGGCAGGAAGCGATCAAAGGCATAACCGATACGCATGCGTCCGGTACCGAGCCAGTCGTTTTTCGTTTCGCACGAGGTTCCGGCGCAGATGCCGGATGACGTGCTGCCGCGAATGTCACTCCAATCGATGTCGCCCTCGAGCCCGAAAACCCACTGGCCCAGTTGCCAGTTGTAACCAATTGTGCCGCCCACGAGGCCGCCGGAAACATCAAACCCGCCGCTCGAGCCCGATACATTCGTCCATTCCGAACGACCCCACCCGCCACCGCCGTTGATACCGACGTAGAAGCCGGTCCAATTATACGGAGCATAATAGGCTGGCGCTTTTGTCGGCATCTCTTGACGCCGCGCGATATCGGCAGCGTTGGCCGCATCCGTCATCGTGATAGTGGCCAGCGCTGCGATGCCCGCCAAAAACAAACGCTTCATCTTGAAACCTCCGTCACACTTCTCACCCACCCGCGCATTGATGCCGGAAAACTATTCAGAAATGCTTTCGCGTCTGGTGCGCAAAAATCACACTCGAGGATAAGTTTTGAATTGTATTTTTCAAACTTTAAACGATGAAACGACGCGTTGTTGCCGCGAACTCATCAGGGCAAATCAAAATCAAGGTGAACGAATACTTAAAGATAAAAATTCGCGTGGAACTATCACGTTGCAATGCTTGATACACGGAACTGCAACGAAAAACCCCGGCTGCGGCGCCGGGGCTTGTTCTGAAAATGTCGCACAGATCAGAAGTGATAGTTCACGCCAAAGCGCAGGTAGCTGGAGTGTAGCCCATTGTCGACGCCGGTGATTGTGTAGGCGCGGCTGCCGAGATCCGTGTAGAGATACTCGACTTTTGCCGACCAATTCGGCGTGAAGCCGACTTCCATGCCAAGGCCGCCGGCCCAGCCGACAAGAGTCTTGTTTTCTTCGAGGCTGCCGATCTGTGCGTCGAGGTTGCCGTAGGCGAGACCGAGCGTGCCGTACAGCAACACGTTGTTAATTGCGTAACCCGCGCGGCCGCGCAGGGTACCAAACCACGGATTGGAAAATTTGTAGGGAGCGAACGTGTCGTCGGCTGCGCTGGCCTGGATATCGGTTTCGGCACCGAATACGAATTGACCAATTTGCCAATTATAACCGATTTGGCCGCCACCGGCGATGCCGCTTGGATCAATGCTGCTGTTCGTAACCTTGCCCCACTCGTAACCAAGATTGAGGCCGGCATAAAAGCCGGTCCAGTTATAGATGCTGGCAGGTGGTGGGTAATAGTAGGGGGCCGGGCCACGCGGGAGATCGGCGGCCGCGGCCGTGCCTGTGGCTGCCATCGCCATAGAGATCGCCAGGATCTTCTTTTTCATCTTACTCTCCACTCATTCCGCTCCGTCTTGCGGATCGTGGATGCGCAAAACATGAAGCGGACACGCCCGTGCGTCAGCGAAACTTCGATATTTTCGTGGAGGATTTATCGGGCCTTTTAAGTTAAACGGTTATGAATTGCTAAGGATCGGCGGCCGATATCCCTAAAGAACCCTTATTTTTACGCACTTTTCTTGGCTTTCATTTACCATGTGCGCTCAGGCGGCATTTACTATATCGGCGAGGCCGCATGTTCCGGCGCAATGGCGGTATGAAGCACCAGCAACGCAAGACTAGCCGCACGGATTTTTCAGAATGGCGGACGACATCACAAAGAACGCGCCGCGCGCGGCACTGATCACTGGCGCGGGTCGCCGCATTGGCGCGGCGATAGCGCTCACGCTGGCGCGCGCGGGTTACGCGGTCGTGCTGCACGCGAATAATTCGCGCGAGGACGCCGAGCGGCTCGCGGCCGCCGTCACCGGAGCCGGGGGACGTGCCAGCGTTGTGCTTGCCGACCTCGCCGACCATGAGGCAGTGCGCGGGCTCGTGCCCGCGGCTGCGGCGTTCGGCCAACTGACGCTTTTGGTCAATAATGCGGGTGAGTTCGAGCCCGATGACATCGAAACTCTTTCACATGCGCGCTTCCAGCGCGCTGTCGCTGTGAACCTGGTGGCGCCGCTGTTTCTTTCACAGGCCTTCGCCTCACAGGCGCCGGCCGGTACGGATGCCTCAATCGTCAATATTCTCGATCAGCGCGTGCTAAGGCCAAACCCGCGCTTCTTCTCCTATACCTTGAGCAAGAGCGCTCTCTATACCGCGACCACCACGCTGGCGCAGGCATTGGCGCCTAAGCTTCGGGTCAATGCAGTCGCGCCGGGGCCGACGCTGCCGAGCGCGCGCCAGACCGAGGTGCAATTCGCCGCACAAGCAGAAAGCCTGCCGCTTCGGCGCGGGCCCCGGCCCGACGACATCGCGGCCGCCGTGCTCTACCTTGCGCAGGCAAAAAGCGTCACAGGCGTCACGCTTCCGGTCGACGGCGGACAGCATCTGTCCTGGCGTACGGCCGACAGCGAGATCGTGGAATAGCGTCATTCACGCACTATCTACTTTCCAATGAACGGCACCAGTAAAGATATCGATCCGGCAAGCGAACTGCGCGAGGAGGATGAGGAGTCTTCGCTGCCGGAGCTCGAGCTTGAAAGTGCCTCCATCGGCACACTTGGCGCCGGCCGGGCCGCGATCATGCGCTTTGCCAAACTCGCGCCATCTGCCGCCGGCGTTTACCGGATGATCGACGCGCAAGGCGACGTGCTGTACGTCGGCAAAGCCAAGAACATCAAGAAACGGGTGACCGCCTATGCGCGCCCAACCGGCCATGACAGCCGTATCGCGCGCATGATTGCAGCGACGGTGACACTCGAATTCGTCACCACAAAAACCGAAACCGAAGCGCTGCTGCTCGAAGCCAATCTCATCAAGCGGCTGCGGCCGCGGTTCAATGTGTTGTTACGCGACGACAAGTCGTTCCCCTATATTCTGATCACATCCGACCACTGGGCGCCGCAAATTCTGAAACATCGTGGCGCTCGCACGCGGCCGGGGCGCTATTACGGGCCCTTCGCCTCGGCGGGCGCAGTCAATCGCACGATCAATGCGCTGGAGCGCGCCTTCTTGCTGCGTTCGTGCTCGGACTCATATTTTGAAGCGCGGACGCGGCCATGCTTGCTCTATCAGATCAAGCGTTGCTCGGCGCCTTGCACGCGCGAGATCGATTTCGCCGGTTACACAAAACTTGTGCACGAAGCCAATGAATTCCTTTCCGGCCGCAGTCAGTCGGTGCAAAGGCGGTTGGCCGACGAAATGGACAAGGCCTCGGCTGCGCTCGATTTTGAGCGTGCGGCGATCTATCGCGACCGCTTGTCGGCTCTGTCTGCCATCCAGTCGCACCAAGGCATCAATCCGCGCGGACTAGAGGAGGCTGACGTCTTCGCCGTGCATCAGGCCGGTGGATATTCCTGTGTGGAAGTCTTCTTTTTCCGAACGGGACAGAACTGGGGCAACCGCGCCTATTTTCCAAAAGCTGATCGCGCAATCGGACCAGGCGAAGTTCTCAGCGCCTTCCTGGCGCAATTCTACGATGACAAGCCACCGCCACGGCTTGTTCTGGTTTCGCACGAGTTCGATGAACGCGCTTTGCTTGCAGAGGCGCTAACAACCAAAAGCGGACATAAGGTCGAAGTCAGCGCGCCGCAGCGCGGTGAGCGCAAGGAACTGGTGCAACATGCAACGATCAATGCGCGTGAGGCCCTGGCGCGCAAACTCGCCGATACCTCCTCACAACAAAAGTTGCTTGTTGCCTTAAGCGAAACCTTTTCGTTGCCGCGAACGCCGCGCCGCATCGAAGTCTATGACAACAGCCACATCGCCGGCAGCAACGCGGTCGGCGCCATGATTGTCTCCGGTCCGGACGGTTTTCGCAAAAACCAATACCGCAAGTTCAATATCCGCTCGGCCGAACTCGCTCCCGGTGATGACTATGGAATGATGCGGGAAGTATTACAGCGCCGGTTTAAACGGCTGCTGGAAGAAAGTCCACGTGCCACCGTGAGCGCAGGATTCCGAGGCTATGATGACGATCAGCCGTGGCCAGACCTGGTGCTGATTGATGGCGGGCGAGGTCAGCTCACGGCCGCGCAAGAGACTCTCAGCTCGCTCGGAGTGACTGATGTGCCGCTCGTCGCCATCGCCAAGGGACCCGACCGCGACGCTGGCCGGGAAACTTTCTTCATGGCCGGCCGAGATCCGTTCAAATTGCCGCCGCGCGATCCCTTGCTTTATTTCGTCGAAAGACTGCGCGATGAAGCCCATCGTTTCGCCGTCGGCTCGCATCGGGTCCGTCGCAAGAAAGATATCCGAGAAGCTGGATTGCAGGAAATTCCAGGAATCGGGCCAACCCGCAAGCGAGCCTTGCTGCGCCATTTTGGCACTGTGAAAGCGATAGAGCGGGCGAGCCTGCCCGACCTTGCGCAGGTCCCCGGAATTAATGCAGAGACTGCGCGAAAGATATATGAGTTCTTCCACGAGTCAGCGGCTCACTAGACGGGAAGCGAGAATGATCATTCAGCGGCAGGAAGATGTCACCAAGGTTGTGACGGAGGCTTTCAAAAACACGCAACCTCCGCGGCTGCGGGAAATCCTTATGTCCCTTGTGACCCACCTGCACGCGTTCGCGCGCGATGTGCATCTAACCGAAGAGGAGTTTGAAAAGGCGGTGCAGTATGTCGTCAGACTCGGACAGAAGACCGACGACAAGCACAACGAAGTGGTGCTGATGTCAGGCTCGCTCGGCTTCTCCACCCTGATCTGCCTTCTCAACAACGGCAATAACGGGCAGACCGAAACCACAGCCAATTTGCTCGGGCCATTCTGGCGCATGAATTCTCCGCGAACTGAAAACGGCGCCTCGATTGTACGATCGCCGACACCCGGGCCGGCGCTTTTCGTCAATTGTTTGGTCAAAGACCAGGATGGCAAGCCGATCGCCGATGCCGAGGTCGACGTCTGGCATTCCTCGCCGGAAGGGTTTTATGAACAGCAGGATCCCAAGCAGGCGCCGATGAACTTGCGTGGCAAATTTATGACAGATGCGCAGGGTCATTTTGGCTTTCGCAGCGTAAAACCAGCCGGTTACCCAATTCCAATCGACGGACCGGTGGGCGACCTGGTGCGCGCTACCGGGAGGCACAATTACCGCCCCGCTCATTTGCACTTCCTGATCTTCAGGGAAGGGTTCAAGACGCTAATCTCGCAAATCTATGTCAATCACGACGACAAACTTGAAACCGACGTGCAGTTCGGCGTGACTCGGGCGCTGGTTGGCAACTATCTGCGGCACGACGGCCCGGCCCCGGCGAATGACGTCAAGGGCGAATGGTATTCGCTTGATCAGACCTTCGTGATGGAACGGGGTAAAAGCCGCCTGCCGAAGCCCCCCATTCAATAAAGATTGTGCAGTTAGTGGGTTTCGATCGCGGCGACCGGTTGACCTGACCGCACCATGGGTGTTCCTTTCCGGGCATGAATGCCATCAGTTCCCGGCCGTTGCCGGCGCGCCCGCTGGCGCTGCCGAACCTCCTGACCTATGCGCGCATCGCCGCCGTGCCGGTCGTGGTCGGTTTGATGTTTTGGCAGAGCATTTTCGATGGACCGTTGTGGCTCCGATGGGTTGCTCTGGCGGTTTTTATTTCGGCTGGCCTTACCGACATTCTCGATGGGTATCTCGCCCGCACCTGGGGGCAGCAATCCTCGCTCGGCCGCATGCTCGATCCGATCGCCGACAAATTGCTCGTGGCATCCTGCCTGCTGATGTTGGCGGCGGAGGAAACCATTCGCGGCTGGAGTCTGCTGGCAGCAGTCGTCATTCTCTGCCGCGAGATCCTTGTTTCGGGCCTGCGCGAATATCTCGCGGAGCTGCGCGTCGGCGTGCCGGTAACACGACTTGCCAAGTGGAAGACCACTGGGCAAATGGTTGCTGTCGGATTCCTGATCGCGGGCGAAGCCGGTGATCGGATTGTCTCGGCGGTCATGAAGATTGACACTGTCCCCGTGGTCACCGAGATCGGCATTACGTTACTATGGTTGTCGGCAATCCTCACGCTCTATACCGGATGGGACTACATGCGTGCCGGCCTGCGCTATATGATTGATGAATGAGCTTGAAACTGCGTTATTTCGCCTGGGTGCGTGAACGTATCGGCAAACCTGACGAAACTGTCGACGTTCCGCCGGGTATCACCACGGTCGCCGAGCTGATGACCTGGCTTGCCTCGCGCGGCGAAGAGTATGCCTACGCATTCACGAACGCGAAGATTATCCGTGCTGCCATAGATCAGAAACATGTGCGGGCCGATGCCGTGATCAAAGGTGCCAATGAAATCGCGTTCTTTCCGCCTATGACAGGCGGATAGCCTCGCCGTCGGTGGCGGGTTACATTGAGAGTATGAAAGCCACAGTACGTTTGCAGCACGAGCCATTTGATGCCGCCGCGGAAGCGGCGGAGCTAGCCCATGGCCGCAGCGACGTCGGCGCGCTGGTCACGTTCACCGGCGTTTGCCGCGGCTCTGAAGGCGGCGAGCCGGTTGCAGCGCTTACCCTCGAGCATTATCCCGGCATGGCGGAAACCGAGATCCAGCGGCATGTCGCTGAGGCCATTGAAAGATGGCCGCTTCTGGGCGTCACGGTGATTCATCGATATGGCCGCATCGAACCAGGCGAAAATATCGTGCTGGTGGTAACGGCGTCGTCCCATCGCAAGGCGGCATTCGCAGCAGCTGAATTTCTGATGGACTATCTGAAAACGCGCGCGCCATTTTGGAAACAGGTTGACAGAGCGTCCGGAAAATCCTGGGTCGACGCCAAGTCGGTGGATGATACCGCTGCCGCGCGCTGGTCAGTCCCGCGCGGTGGACATGAAGCGGCGGAATGAAAGTACGCTGGCGTCGCTGGAGGGTAAGATGGTTCGGATTGTAGTCGCGGCAGTCGCACTCGCTGCGCTCGGCATCCAGCCAGCGGTCGCTGCTGAAGTAACTTACTTTGAAGTCCCGCGCGGGGCGCATCCGCACGACGTGGCGCCGGCGCCCGATGGCAGTGTCTGGTACACCGCGCAATCGCAAGGCGCGCTCGGTATTCTCAACCCGAAAACTGGACAAGCGACGCAAATCTCGCTCGGGAGAGGTGCCGCGCCACACGGGGTTATAGTCGGCCCTGACCGCGCTGCCTGGATCACCGAAGGCGGACAAAATGCGATCGCGCGCTTCGACCCCACGACCAAGGTTGTGAAGCTGTTTCCGTTGCCGGAAGGATTCCCCGGCGCCAATCTCAATACCGCAACCTTCGACCGCAAAGGCATTCTTTGGTTCACCGGCCAGAACGGTGTCTATGGCCGCGTTGATCCGGCGAGTGGGAAGGTTGAAGCCTGGAAAGCGCCGAAAGGTACCGGACCATATGGCATCACAACGACGCCGAATGGTGATGTCTGGTACGCGTCGCTCGCGGGCGACCACATCGCCAAAATCGACACCGTAAGTGGTGATGCGCTGATGGTGCCGCCGCCCAGGCCCGGAGTAGGGCCTCGACGCATTTGGTCGGACTCCAAGGGTTTGCTGTGGGTGAGCTTCTGGAACAGCGGCGAAATCGGTCGCTACGACCCGATCAATAAAGCATGGAAGGTCTGGAGCCTGCCCAAGAGCAAGGGTGGTTGTTACGCCATCTACGTTGACAACAAAGATAAAGTCTGGGTGACCGACTTCCTTGCCAACGCGATTCTGCGTTTCGATCCGGTGACTGAAACGTTTGAAGGCTTTCCAAGTGACAGGCGCGGCGCCTCGGTTCGGCAATTGCTCGGCCGGCCGGGTGAAGTATGGGGTGCGGAATCCGGAGTCGACCGGTTGGTTGTGATTAAGGACTGACTGCGGTGGGATGATGGATGTCGTTCGATAACTCCAGCCGCCGGGACATCCTGTACCTGCTCACCGCGGGCGCGACTTTTGCCGCCGGTATTGCGCGCAGTTCCGCCACGGAAGCAAGGATTGATCGCCTGATCGGCGAAGCCCGTAGCAAAGGTCCGATTTCGCAAAGGCTGGATTACATTTCCGGGTCTCTGCGTGGGACACGCTATGAGGGCTACACGCTCATCGGCGGGCCGAAGCGACCGGAACGGTTTGTGATACGCGACGACGCTTTCGATTGCGTGACTTTCTGCGAGACGGTTCTGGCGGCGGCGATTGCAGGTAGCCCCGGAGAATTTGACGCAGCGCTGCGCACCATCCGTTATCATAACGGCGTGGTGAGTTGGCGCGAACGCAACCACTATTTTTTCGAATGGTGCCAACACAATATCGAAAATAATACCTGCCGGTCGGTCAACCTCGATGGATCGGTGAAGATTGAAAAGACTGTTTACTGGCACAAAGAACTCGGCCGGCGCCGGTTTTCAATTGCGGTAATCCCGCGCACTGTTTTCTTGGCGAACAAGCGGCAACTCGCCAAAGGCGACATTGTCGGCTTTATCACTCAGCGCCCGAATCTCGACTATTTTCATGTTGGCTTTATTGCGTTCGATAGCGGCGGTAATCTGCTGTTGCGACATGCTTCCCAAAGCAAGCACCGCGTTCTTGACGAGCGCATGGATAATTTCGTCGCGGTCAATGGCGTGCGATATGTCACGTTGTTGCGGCCGCTGGAGCCGCGCGCAGTCGCTACCCACGAATAAGCTTAGGCCGCCGCCGCTTTTGGCTTCACTTCTGCGGTGTAGTCATCCATCAGCGTCTTGGTGATGCCGCCGGGATTGAAATTCCAGTGTGCGATCTCCGCTACGGCGGTGACTTCGGCTGCCGAGCCCGTGATGAAGCATTCGGAAAATCCCGTGAGCTCGTCTGGCATGATGCGGCGTTCGATCACCTCAAAGCCTCGCTTGCGCGCAAGCCCGATCACGGTTTGCCGCGTGATTCCGTCAAGGAAACAATCGGCGATTGGCGTGTGAATTTTTCCGTCCTTCACAAAGAAAATATTTGCGCCGGTGCATTCGGCCACTCGACCTTCCCAGTCGAGCATCATGGCGTCGGCATAACCCTTACGTTCGGCCCGGTGCTTGGAGATGGTACAGATCATGTAGAGACCGGCTGCCTTGGCGAGCGCCGGCGCCGTTTTCGGATCCGGCCGGCGATAGTCGGCAAGATCGAGTTTGATTCCCTTGAGCCGCTGCTCAGGGTCGAAATAACTCGGCCACTCCCAACTCGCGATGGCCAGATGAATCGTGTTGCTCTGTGCCGAAACGCCCATCATTTCCGAGCCGCGCCAGGCAACTGGCCGGACATAGGCTTCCTTCTTGCCATTCTTGTCGACCACAAGCTTCTTGGCGGCGACAATCTCGGCGACGGAATAGGGGATCTCGAAATCGAGGATATTCGCGGAGCGCTTCAGACGTTCGGCATGCTCGGTCGACCTGAAGATCTGGCCGCCGTAAGCGCGCTCGCCCTCAAACACGCAACTTGCGTAGTGCAGGCCATGGCTCAGCACGTGCAGATTGGCCTCGTTCCACGGCACGATCTTTCCGTCGTACCAGATGACCCCATCGAGGCGGTCATAGGATTGAGCAGCCATGATCTTCTCCTTCGCCATACTCGGGCGGTCTGGCTCACGTGATGGCGCATTTTTCGCGCCCATTCCAACACTTTACGTCGCGGGGCAACACCCGGTATGAATTGGTCCGAAGCGGCCCTATCGGGGGCGCACCACCGGCAAAAAAGGACCGTTTCGGTACGATCCTTTCGTCTGTGATAGTGTTTTTGTAACATAAAAACAAAATATGTCAACATGGCTGACATAAATGTGACTGACAAAGGCGCCGGCGGCGCAAGCGTTACGGAGCGTCCAGGTGCCGGGGCGACGCTAGGTCTGTCGACCGAGCCAGTCTGGGACATCATTGAACTACTCTTTTTCGCCTATCGCGATTTCGTTGGAGACCCGGATGAGGTCTTGCTCAAGCTGGGATTCGGCCGCGCCCATCACAGGGTGCTGCACTTCGTCAACCGCAATCCGGGCATAAAGGTTGCCGACCTGCTCGATATCCTCAACATCACCAAGCAATCACTTGGCCGCGTGCTCAAGCAACTGGTCGATCAGGGATACGTGTCGCAGAAGGAAGGCGCACAAGACCGTCGCCAACGTCTTTTGTATGTGACAGCGAAAGGCGAGACGTTGGCCCTCAAGCTCGCCAACTTGCAAACGCAGAGGATCAAGCGCGCATTCAGCGAGCTCGGCCCCAATGCACACGAAGCGGCTCACCGCTTCCTTACCTCCATGATTGACGCCGACAATCGCGATGGAGTGCTCCGCCTGATTACGCGCGCTGACCGTGCATCGAAACCGCGGGGATAGTGCATGATCCCGAAAAACGGGAGCTTCTGGGCGAGATCGCGCGCAATGGAAATTGAGACGAGAGGGGAGAAGCCTCGGCAATGACGTTGCCTGACACGCTTCCCGATGATGCGGCGCATTTGTTGGTGGTCGATGATGATCGGCGCATTCGCGATCTGCTTTCGCGATTTTTGGCCGGCGAGGGCTATCGGGTAACCACGGCCGAGACCGCCGCCGATGCCCGCGCCAAGCTTCAGGGCTTGAGCTTCGATTTGCTCATCCTTGATGTGATGATGCCGGGTGAATCCGGATTCGATCTTGCCAAAGCGATCCGCGGCGAATCCGCGGTGCCAATTCTGATGTTGACGGCTCGTGATGCCGCCGAAAGCCGTATCAAAGGCCTCGAGATGGGCGCTGACGATTATCTGTCAAAACCTTTCGAGCCGCGTGAGCTATCGCTGCGCATCGCCAATATTCTCAAGCGCGCGCAACCGGCGGCGCCGCCACCGGCAGAATCTGTACGCTTCGGACCGTTCGTCTATCATCTTGCGCGCGGCGAATTGCGCAAAGGCGAGGACATTATTCGGCTCACTGACCGCGAGCGGGAAATGTTGCGTATCCTTGCCGCCTCGCCAGGCGAAACGGTGCCGCGCCTGTCGCTTGCCGGCAATGGCGGGTCGGTGAGTGAACGGGCGGTCGATGTGCAGGTCAATCGTCTGCGACGCAAGATCGAACGCAATCCTGCAAATCCGCTTTTTGTGCAGACCGTGCGCGGTATCGGCTATCGGCTGGTGATCACATCATGACCAGCCTCGATATCACAAACGGCGTTCGAAACATGCTGACGCATCTTCGCGAAGCATGGGAATGGTACGATTCCATTCCACTCGTGCGCAAAATTCATAGTGCGCTCGGGCAGATCGCCGATGGCTGGCGCAGGATCAGCCGCTGGCTCAACAGCGTGATGCCGAAGGGCCTCTATGCTCGCGCTTTGCTGATCATTATTGCGCCGATGGTGATCCTGCAATCAGTGGTCGCTTTCGTGTTCATGGAGCGGCACTGGAACGTCGTCACTCAGCGGTTATCCGCCAGTGTCGTGCAGGACATCGCAGCCCTGATCGATATTTACCGCGGCTATCCGCAAGATGCCGACCAGGCGCAGATCCGCCGTATCGCGCAGGAGCGCCTTGGCCTGGTGGTCGATTTCCTGCCGTTGACCGAGATGCCGCCGCCGGGCCCTAAGCCATTCTTTTCGCTGCTGGATCAGGCGCTATCGGATGAATTGCGCAAGCAGATCGGACGCCCCTACTGGATCGACACAGTCGGCAAGTCCGCCCTGCTGGAAATCCGCGTACAGCTCGACAACACAGTGATGCGAGTGTTCGCGCGCCGCAGCGCCGCCTACGTCTCCAATTCGGAAATATTCCTGCTCTGGATGGTCGGCACCTCGACGGTGCTGCTGATCGTGGCGATCATTTTCCTGCGCAATCAGATCAAGCCGATTCTGCGGCTGGCAGACGCCGCCGAAAGCTTCGGTAAAGGCCGTGAAGTGCCGAACTTCCGCCCGCGTGGCGCGCGAGAGGTCCGACGCGCGGCCGCCGCCTTCGTCGAGATGAAGACTCGCATCGAGCGCGCAATGGAACAACGCACGGCAATGCTTGCCGGCGTGTCGCATGACCTGCGTACCGTCCTCACGCGTTTCAAGCTCGAGCTTGCCCTGATCGAGGATTCGCCCGAAGTCGACGCGATGAAGAAGGATGTCGACGAGATGGCGCGTATGCTTGAGGCTTATTTGTCTTTCGCCCGCGGCGACAGCGGCGAGGCGGCAGCGCCGACCGATATGGCGGAGTTCCTGGAAGAACTGCGGCTCGACGCAGAACGCCATGGCCACAAGTCAAGCGTCGTATTTCATGGCCCGCCGATCGTTACTGTGCGCCCGGCGGCGTTTAAACGTTGCCTCGCTAACCTGGTCTCGAACGCGGCACACCACGCGCCCTCGATTGCGATTACCGGCCACCGCGATCATCGTTATCTGACGGTGACGGTAGATGATGACGGCCCGGGCATTCCGGCAGATTTGCGCGAGGAAGTATTCAAGCCGTTCCTCCGGCTTGACGATGCACGCAACCAGGACGAAGGCGGAACCGGGCTTGGGCTTGCGATTGCGCGCGACATCGCACGCTCACATGGCGGAGATATCACGCTTGGTGAGAGCCCGCTCGGCGGTCTTCGCGCGACGGTCAGGGTGCCCGTTTAGCGCACCACGAATCAGGCCGCTTCTGCCTCTTCGTCATCGCGCATGCGCCGCCGCCGGCGGCGCGGCCCACGCAGGATGCATTTGGGAAGGGCGCAGAGGTCGTCGAGAAATGCGGCCCAGCGTTCGGCACTGTTAAGTCCGCGATCAAGTGCCGCCATCGTGCGATCGAGCCCTTCCTCCTCGTCATCGATCCAGACGGACAGTACGCGTGCAAACATCAGCGCCGCGCCTTGCGCGCGCAAAGCGCCGCGGGGGCCGGACGCGCCTATTCCGGCGGCCTCCAGCATCCAGTGTTGCGATCGTACTGCCATTGCATTCAGCGCAAAGGCGAGACCCGGATTGCGGCGCGCTGAACACATGATGGAGCGAACGGCTTCTTTGTAGGGAGCCAGAGTTTCCAGCCGCCGCATCAACACGTCAAACAGGCGCTCGCGCGCCGGTTCCTCGGCCATGTCGGCGTCACCGCCGGCAAGGACCTTGCGATCGATGTCTTTGATGTGGGCGGCGAGGATCGAAAGTGTCGAGCCGAACTCGGCGCGCAATTGCGATAGTTTAATTCCCGCCCGGCCAGCGACTTCAGCAAGGCCAATCTGTTCGAAGCGATGCTGAGCCAGAAGTACCATTAACGCGTCGATGGCTTTGTCACGATCGCTGTTGCCGCGCGGCGGCGGCGCCGATGAAGTTTTGCGTTGACGCTTGGGCTTGCGGGCCATGACGGCCTCCAGGGAACAACGTGCGTCCCTAATTGTAGGTCGGTAATGACGACGGTTCTAGGGCAGGGTGCTCAGCCGGCAAGCTCGCGAGAGCGGCGGGTGGCTGCGACAATGGCCTGCGTCAATAGACGGTCGAAGCCGCCTGGCCCCATAAGGATTTCGAGTGCGGCGGCGGTCGTGCCGCCGGGAGACGTCACGTTTTGCCGCAGTGTCGCTGCATCAAGATCCGAACGGTGCATCAGCTCAGCGGAACCGGTCACGGTTTCGCGGGCAAGACGCGTCGCGAGGGCCGGTGGCAAACCAGCCGCAATGCCGGCGCTGGCCATAGCCTCTGCCAGCAGGAACAGGTATGCGGGACCGGAGCCCGATAGCGCTGTAACTGCGTCCATCAGCGCTTCATCTCTAACCCATTCCACCTTGCCGATGGCTGCCAGCAAATCCGACGCCTGCTTTCGCTGGCCTGTCGAGATTTTTGCGTTGGCAAAAGCCACGCTGATGCCGCGGCCAATTGCTGCCGGGGTGTTTGGCATTGCGCGAACGATTGCCGCCCCAGGCGGCAATGACTTTTCGAGAAATGCGATTGTCCGGCCGGCCATGATCGACAAGACCAATGTACCTTTGCCGACATAGGCAGCGAGCGGCGGCAATGCTTCAGGCGCTGTCTGCGGCTTGACCGCAATCACGACCGCGCCGGCCGTATTGGCTTTGCCTTTTGGATTGATCCTGAGCCCGCGCCGGGCCATGGCTTTTACCAGTTTGCCCGGGTGCGGTTCGATGATGATGATCTGGTTCGGCTTGAGCCCGCGCGCGAACCATCCCTCGAGCATCGCGCCGCCCATCTTGCCGGCCCCGGCCAGGACAAGTGTGCCGCGGAATTTGCTCAACCTCTTAGCATCACGGTTGGCCATGGCCGATCACCGGCCTTATGCCTCGCCCGAGGTCTCGAACATAGCCGCGTCGAGCGCTTCACGCGCGCCCTTGCCGGCCCAGACCACGAATTGAAAGGCGGTAAAGTAGCGCTCGCAAGTTTCGAGTGCGGTGCCGAGCAAGGCCTCACATTGCTTCCCGGACGCCTCGGTGCCGCCAGCCAGCACGAGCGCATGGCGAAACATCATGATGCCTTCGTTGCTCCAATGATCAAAATGTCCGACCCAAAGCCGTTCATTGATCAATGATATCAGCGTCTGCACCTCGGCATGACGCCGTTCGGGAACCCGCAGATCGAAGGCACAAGCCAGATGTAACGCTTCGATGTCGCCCATCCACGTGTAGGAAAGCTGGTAATCGGTCCACCGACCGGTGACCAGAATGGTAATTTCGTCATCACTGGCGCGCTCGAAGGACCAGTCGTTGCCGGTCGCCAGGCGCTCCACCACATCGAGGGGATTGATTCGCGGTTCTTCCGCGTAGCTGCTCAGGGACATGACGTCTCCGCTTTGCCGAGTGGAGCGAGAGGAAACGCACGCCACCGCACGCGCACGGTACGAGGAAGACCCGAGAGGGGGCCCGGACCGCTAGTTGACGCAGGGGTTACGGGATGCCTTGACGGCGAGGACGAATCACTAAGCGATTCGACTATATCCTTCTTGATTCCGCTCGCCAAAGGCATCGTCAAGTGCCAATGAGCCGTGATTTGCCCGTCATAGGCAACCGCGCGGAATCGACTCTCCACAGCCAAAGCTGCGTCAAGATCACTCCATGGTGGATAACTCGGATGACGCGCGAGCTAGTCGAACAAGCTCGACACTGACTCCTCGGCGGCCGTGCGCCCGATCGCCTCGCCAATCAGCGATGCGATCTCCAGGATGCGAATATTACCGGCAGCCTGGATTTCCTTGGTCGGCTGAATCGAATCCGTAATTACCAGCTCCTTCAAACGTGAGCCGGCAATGCGCTGCACCGCGCCGCCGGAGAGGACGCCGTGGCTGATGTAGGCGTAAACCGCCTTGGCCTTGTCCTCGAGCAGCGCGTCGGCGGCGTTAACCAGCGTACCGCCAGAATCGACAATATCGTCCACGAGCACGCAGGTATAACCGGCGACGTCGCCGATGACGTTCATCACTTCGGACTCGCCCGCGCGCTCGCGCCGCTTGTCAATGATGGCAAGTGGGGCGTTGATGCGCTTGGCCAGCCCACGCGCGCGCACTACACCTCCGACGTCCGGCGATACAACCATGACATTGTCGAGCTTGAAGCGTTCCCGGATGTCGCGGACCATGACCGGCGAGGCATAAAGATTGTCGGTCGGGATGTCGAAAAAGCCCTGGATCTGCCCGGCATGGAGATCGAGCGTCATCACCCGATCCACGCCGGCGCGGGTTATCAGGTTGGCGACCAGTTTGGCCGAGATCGGCGTGCGTGGACCCGGTTTGCGGTCCTGGCGGGCGTAGCCGAAATACGGAATGACCGCGGTGATGCGACGCGCGGATGAGCGGCGCAACGCATCAATGATGATCAGCAACTCCATCAGGTGGTCGTTGGCGGGAAACGAGGTCGACTGGATTACGAAAACGTCCGCGCCGCGCACGTTTTCCTGAATCTCGACGAAGATCTCCATGTCCGCAAAACGACGGACGACTGCCTTTGCAAGCGGAAGCTTGAGGTAGTCGGCGATCCCCTGGGCCAGCGTTGGATTGGAATTGCCGGCGACGAGCTTTATCGCTCCGTTCTTGCCAGACATCCTCTAACCCTCGCCCTCACTCAGCCACAGGCGGCGTGGTCATAACAAGGCGGGCAGGGCCCGGCAATATAGCGGCAAGCGATTGTCCGAAGCTTTCGCCGAAAGGATGAATTGGCCGTTAGCGGCTCGATGCCGCCAATGTCAACGTCTCTTGCTCAGAGCGCGTCTCGCCTGCCGGCGGGCGGCGGCGCAGCGCTGGCTTCGTATCCGTGTCGCCGTTAACAGCATCTACTGTGTCGGCCGCTATCGGATCGATTTGCGGCCCCGAAATACGGAATATACCAGCGGCTTCCGGCGAGGATTCATGCGGGCTGGCCAGGGCTACCTGGGCGTCGGCTGCCGGCGACGGCGCCATACCCGGCGCGACCTCGGGCGAGGTCAAGAACGCGGCTAGTTGTTCTACGCTGGCACGGGCGATGCGATGCAGCATCGCGTCATCAGCCGCTGTCCACGCATCGCGGTGCCGGACCTTTTGCGTTTCTTCGCCGCTGATACGGATGGCGCGATTTTCCTCCTGATCAAATACATCCCAGACCCAGGTCACCGTGGTCTGGTGTTTCGTTACTTTGACTGCGAGATAGCCGCGGACGCGATAAGCAGACGGCTGTTCGCGCGAAATCACCGCGAGGTGCCGCGCCTGCGCTTCTTCATTGAGATTTTTGACCAGCTTCTGGAATTGGCCAGGCGGCAGGCCATCGAGGGAATCGAATGCGACCGTCGCACCGCGCGGCTGGGCGGCCGACAGCCCCTGACCATCGGGGTTGCATCCCGCCAGCGTCAACGCGCAGGCCGCGGCCAATAGTCCACCTAAACGCGACACGCGTCTCGCCGCGCCAATCGTGCGGCGACCCCAACTCCACGCCATAGACCCCCCGCTGGCCCGTCTTTAGTCTTTAATTCTCGGCCAGCGCTGAGCGTAGCGGCAATTTTGCCGTTGAGTCCAGACGCAACGGCACGCGGAATCCTTCAGTCGGCGAGTGCAATGGCATTGATATGCCGCCCGTAATCCGGTTCGCCGCGAAGCGTCGTACGCCGATAGCTGTAGAACCGTTCTGGCTCGGCGTAAGTACACAGGCCGAGATCCTCGAATTGAGCAATCCCGGCCTGCCGAACACGTTCGGCAATATAGCCAGTGAGATCGAACATGGCGTGCCCGGCGCGCTGCGATGGTTTGAAGAAACGCGCGTTGCCAGGATCAGCGGAAAGAAAGCGCTCGACAAATTCTGGCCCAACCTCGTAGTTCGGCTGCCGGATCGTAGGGCCAAGTGCGGTGGTCATGCGATCACGGTTGGCGCCGAGCCGTTCCATGGCAACGACCGTTGCCTCGATCACGCCTGTAAGCGCGCCGCGCCAACCGGCATGGGCAGCACCGATCACGCCGGCGACGCCGTCCGCGAACAGCAGTGGTCCGCAGTCCGCGGTCGATACCCCGATCGCCAGTCGTGGCACTCGCGTGACGACGGCGTCAGCCCGCGGACGATTCTCGGTTGTCCACGGCTTCTCTGCCACAACAACATCGGGTGAATGGATTTGATATGGCGTGACCAGGCGATCCGCTTTCACGCCCAGCGCCGCCGCCATGCGCGCGCGATTTTCGGCGATCTTGTGAGGCGAGTCATGAGAGCCAACGCCGCCATTGAGCGAGCTGTAGACCCCCTGCGATACGCCTCCGGAGCGCGTGAAGAACGCGTGACGAATGCGCGCGAGCGCGGCGAGTGATGGAGCCTTCAGCATTGATTCCGTCCGGCGCGTCAGCGTCCCTTTTAGTGGCGTAAATAGTAACCGCAAGGATGCGCGGCCAGCCCTAGGCCTCGAAGCCGGGCGGAACGCCGATTGAAGGATGTGCAAAAGCGATGACTTTGAACAGTTCGCCCATAGCCGTGCGATTTTGACCGATCAGACGCGCAAGGGCCTGGTCGATTTCGGTTGAACGCCCGGTTTTGGCTTTGAGGGAAGCGGCACGCTGTTCGATGCCAAGCCGGCGTAAAAAAAGCGATTGCTCAATTGGGCCGAACCCGTTTGTGCCCATGGCCTCGACGGCCCGTGAGAGTGACTGGAAATCCACATGGGCGGTGAGGTCGAGATTGCCTGGCAACGTCAGGGGGTCGGCATAGGCGTGCTGGCCGACGGCCTGCAAAGTCTCGCCAAGACCGGTTTCCGTGTGGCCATAGTCGATGACAAGGGCCGCACCGCGGCCGTTGACGACACGCCGGCCGAGCTCAATCGCCGCAGTGTCGGCGCGCCATTCGAAAATTGCGCCCGCGCGCGGCGCCTGTAAATCCGGCGGCAACAACGTTTGGAAAAATGGCAACGGTTCGGGCGCGATGGCGAAAGCCAGCTGGTCGGAGGAATCGATCTGGATCCGGCGCTCGTGCCAGCCGCGCTCGGTCTTGATTGCCTGATTGACCGGCAGCGCGTCGAAAAACTCATTAGCAAAAATGATGGCGGGGCCCTTCGGCACATCGGCAAGCGCGGCATGCCAGAATATCGGAACGCCTGCATCTTCCAGCGCCTTTTCCTGTTGCGCCTTGAGCAACGGGCTGATTTCGACGAGATGCGCGACGATCGCAGCCCGGAATTCCGGCACGATTTTCGCCGCGCGTAGAACATCTTTCATCATCGTGCCGCGGCCGGGTCCGAGTTCGATCAGGCGCACATTCTCCGGCGCCCCCATCTGCTTCCAGACTGCCGAGACCCACAGGCCAATTAATTCGCCGAACATCTGGCTGACTTCCGGCGCGGTGATGAAATCGCCACGCGCGCCAAACGGATCGTGGGTGTTGTAGTAGCCGTGCTTTCGATCAAACAGACAGAGTGCCATGTATTCCGCAACCGGCATTGGACCAGCCAACGCAATGCGCCGGCGAATTTCAGTTTCGAGCGGCGAGCGCGCCTCCACTAACGTCTCCGCAGCGGGGGATGCTTGAACGCATAGATTATGAAACCAACGCCGGCGAGGAACAGCGGCCCCGACAGTAATTGTCCCATGGTGGCACCACCCCACAAAAAGCCGAGCTGGGCGTCTGGTTCGCGGAAGAACTCGCAGAACGTGCGAGCGAGCGCATAGCCGACAGCGAAGCAGCCGATGATCAGGCCGGGCCGCTTCAAAGCGCCGGCGCGCATCAACAGTGCGAGCACCGCGAGCAACACGAGCCCCTCCAGCGTCGCCTCATAGAGCTGACTCGGATGTCGCGGCAGGGGCCCGCCGCTTGGAAATATCATTGCCCACGGCACGTCTGTGGGACGCCCCCATAGTTCGCCGTTGATGAAATTGGCAAGGCGGCCAAGAAACAATCCGATCGGTCCGACCGCACACGTGATATCGCCGAGCGAAAGGACCGGAATGCCGCGCTTATAACCGAACAGCAACACCGCAAGAACGCAGCCGGTAAACCCACCATGGAATGACATGCCGCCATTCCATAACTGTACAATCTCCATCGGGTGATCGGCGAAGTACGGAAGATTGTAGAACAGCACATAACCAATGCGGCCCCCGAGGATAATGCCGAGTGTCACCCACAAGACGAAATCGTCGAAGTCGGTGACGGTCATCGGCGCTTTGCCGCCCCACAACTTCCCCGAACGTATGAGAAAGCGCGCATATCCCCAGCCGATCAAGATGCCGAAAATGTATGCGAGTGCGTACCAGCGGATGGCGAGCGGGCCGAGATGCACCAGCACCGGGTCAAAGTTCGGATAGGAGATGATGAGTGATGGCATTGCGATGTCCGAATCGGCGAGGAACCTGTCGTCCCCGCCTGCAAGTGGTAGCATGCCGGGTCTTGCGGCGGGATGATCGGATCGCCATTGTGGTGGCAACCTGGTGCGGAGGCGAAATATGACCCAGACCAGCAACCGCTTTTTCGACGAGATGGCACGTCTCATGAATGACGCTGCCGGTGTCGCGCAAGGGGTGCGGCGCGAGTTTGATACTCTGTTCCGCAGTCAGGCCGAACGGATCTTGCGCGATCTCGACGTGGTTCAGCGCGAGGAATTCGAGGCGGTCAAGGAAATGGCGCGGCTGGCGCGAGAGGAAAATGAAGCTCTCAAGGCGCGGATTGCGGCGCTGGAAGGCAGGGCCGACAAGCCCAGCAGGAAGGCCAAGGAGTCGCCCGTCAAATAAGGGCTGTTATCCCGCGACCCATGCCGATTCTTGCCCTTTGCGGGTACCGCCGCTATAACCCGCCCGTTCGCGGCCCCCGGCACCCCTGGAGGCTTGCCGCGTTCACGGGCGGCGAAAAAAGCCGCCTTTTCCATTGGTTTAGATGAGGGATTCAAGATGGCGACCGTCCAGGAATTAAAGGCGACGGCGCGTCCGAAAGGCGGCAAGGGGACCGCTCGGGCTGCGCGTCGCTCCGGCCACGTGCCGGGCGTGATCTACGGAGAGAATAAGCCCCCGCTGATGGTCCTGATCGACCATGACGAACTACGCCAGCGCATCTATGCGGGGCGTTTCCTCACCACGCTTTACAATCTTGATGTGGACGGCACCAAACATCGCGTCATTCCGCGCGACTTCCAGCTCGACGCAATCAAGGATCTGCCGCTGCACGTCGACTTCTTGCGGGTGTCGGAAGGTGCCACGATCCGCGTGCACATTCCGGTGCACGTGCTCAACGCCGACCAGGCGCCGGGCGTAAAGCGGGGTGGCGCCGTCAATATTGTCACCCATACCGTCGAAGTGGTGTGTCCGGCTGATGCAATTCCAGAATCGATCGACGTCGATATTTCAAGCCTCGACATCAATCACTCGAAGCATCTCACCGATGTGACGCTGCCCGGGAATATCAGGGTCGTCGGTCGCCCCGACATGACGCTGGTTACTGTCGTGCCGCCGTCGGGTTACGCGGAAGAAATGAAAGCCGCCGCCGAAGCGGCTGCTGCCGCCGCAGCTGCAGCTGCGGCCGCCGCTGCGGCTGGTGTGGTACCCGGCGCCGAAGGAGCTGCGGCTCCTGGTGCGGCTCCAGGTGCTGCGCCTGGTGCGGCTCCTGCCGCCGGCGCTGCGCCGGTAGCGGCCGCTGCGGCGCCAGCGAAGCCCGAGAAGAAGTGAGGCATCGCGTAATCCTTGTCGTCAGCGTTTTTGCGTAATCGGCAGAGCGCATGATCCCGAAAAGCGGGTACCGGTTTTCGGAATGAATCACGCGCAAACTCTAAGACAGTGCCGTTGACGCCATGCTTCTTTTCGTTGGCCTCGGTAATCCCGGCCCCAAGCACGCCGGCAATCGCCATAATATCGGATTCATGGCGGTGCAAGCGATCGCGCGCCGCCATGACCTTTCGCCATGGCGGCGGCGTTTCCAGGGCGTTGCAGTGGAAGGCAATATCGCCAATGAACGTGTATTGCTGCTGTTGCCGGGCACTTATATGAACGAGTCAGGGCGAGCAGTGGCGGAAGCCGTAAACTTCTACAAGCTCGAGCTCGCGAGCATTATCGTATTTCATGATGAAGTCGACCTGACGCCCGCAAAAGTCAGGGTAAAAGTCGGCGGCAGCGACGCCGGTCACAACGGTTTGCGTTCTATCACCGCCCATCTCGGCAATGACTACAAGCGCGTGCGCATCGGCATCGGAAAGCCTGATGTAAAGGAATTGGTGCCGATCCATGTGCTCGGCGATTTCGCAAAGAGCGAGTGGGCCTGGGTCGAGGCGCTGTGCGACGTGATCGCCGACAATGCTCCGCTTTTGGTCGAAAATAAGGATTCGACATTCCAGAACAAAGTCCACCTCGCCATGGAAGCCAAAGGCTTTGGCGAGGATGAGGAGCCGCCCGGCTCCGAATAGCAATGTAAGCAACGAGACAAATAACCATGGGATTCAAATGCGGCATCGTCGGCTTGCCGAATGTCGGGAAGTCGACGCTCTTCAATGCGCTGACGCAAACGGCTGCGGCGCAGGCGGCCAATTACCCGTTCTGCACCATCGAGCCGAATGTCGGCGAGATCGCGGTACCCGATCCGCGCCTGGAAAAGCTGGCGGTGCTAGGAAAATCAGAGCAGGTCGTCCCGACACGTATCACTTTCGTCGATATCGCTGGCCTGGTGCGCGGAGCTTCCAAGGGCGAAGGACTTGGCAATCAGTTTCTCGCCACCATACGCGAAGTGGATGCCATCGTGCACGTGGTGCGCTGTTTCGAGGACAGTGATGTCACGCATGTGGAAGGCAAAATCGATCCGATCGCGGACATCGAAACCATCGAGACCGAATTGATGCTGGCCGATCTCGACAGCCTGGAGAAGCGTGTCGAGAATCTGGAGAAAAAGGCCAAAGGTACCGGCGAAGAAGCCAAGCAGGCCAAGGAAATGCTCGGCCTGATCGAGCGCTCGCTCGCATTACTGCGCGAAGGCAAGCCTGCGCGCATGGTCGAGCGCAAACCCGAAGAGGAAAAGCTGTTTCACTCGCTCGGCCTGCTGACCTCGGCGCCCGTGCTTTATGCGTGCAACGTCGACGAAGCGTCCGCGGCGACCGGCAACGCGTTCTCGCGCAAAGTCGAAGAAAGGGCCAGTGCCGAGGGCGCAGTCGCGGTCGTGATCTCGGCCAAGATCGAATCGGAGATCGCGACGTTGCCACCAGAGGAACGCGCGGACTATCTCGCAGCCGTCGGGCTCAAGGAAACCGGCCTCGATCGTCTGGTGCGCGCCGGATACGCGCTGTTGCATCTGGTGACATACTTCACGGTCGGGCCAAAAGAGACGCGGGCCTGGACCATTACGCAAGGCACCAAGGCGCCGCAAGCGGCCGGTGTGATCCACACCGATTTTGAGCGCGGCTTCATCCGCTCCGAGACCATTGCCTATGGCGACTATATTGCGTGTGGCGGTGAAACCGGTGCGCGCGAGACCGGCAAGATGCGTTTGGAAGGCAAGGACTATGTAGTGGCTGACGGCGACGTTATGCATTTCAGGTTTGCGACCTGAGCGGTTGAACGAACCGGCCGACGGCGCGAATATTCACGCGAAATATACACGTGCAGGGGGGATTATGTCGCAGCGTGCTGCTGCTCGCCATTTGGGCGCAATGCTGGTTCTTGCGGGGCTTTTCACCGCGTCCGCAGCCAGGGCCGAAATCGAAAAGTTTATGCAGCAGTGCGGCGGAAAGTTATGCGCCCAATTCCGCGCATCCATTACAATTCCGGATGGTTGGATCGAGGACAAGGAGGCCGGCAATTACTTTAACGCGCAAATGCTGTTGCCGAGGGGGCTCGATTTTGAAAAAGCGCCGGCGAAAATCTACGTTGTCGTGCGCTACAACCGCAATAAGCAGCCTATTTCCGATTTTCTGCCCGACAGCATCAAAGATTGGAAGAGCCGCGCCAAAGACGCCAGAATCAGCAAGCTTGATGACCTCGCACGCGGAGACAAACCGCCCTTTATGCGTCACGCGTTCGAATCGCACAGCCTCAAGGAGCAAGGCTACGAATTGCAAGCCGTCACTACGGATGGCGACAAGGATGGCAATCAGTTCGTGGTCACTGTTACGCTGTCCGCCAACTCGAAAGCAGCGCTCAGCGCCGCGGAGCGAGCGTATTTGGCTATCCTGAGCAAGTATTGATTGTTGGCAGCGGGTTGATGCATCGGTAACAGGGACGATACGAATCTGCGATATGACCATCCCGGCCGATCACGCGAGCGAAATTAACGCGCCGCAGCGCAAAGACGCAGAGCGGCGCGCGCTTGGAGTCGCCTGCGGCGCCCACGCTTTGCACGATGGCTATACAGATCTTGTCTATGTGATGCTGCCCATATGGCAGAGCGAGTTTGGCCTTGGGTTCGCTGCGCTTGGCCTCATGAAGACAGTGTTTTCCGGCACGCTGGCCGGCTTTCAAATTCCGGCAGGCTTTCTGGCCGAACGATTTGGTGCCGCAGCGGTGCTCGCGCTCGGCACGGCGCTTGCCGGTCTCGGCTATGTCTTGGCGGGGTTTAGCGATGGCGTCATATTTTTGATCATGGCGCTGTTCGTCGGCGGCCTCGGCGCCAGCACGCAGCATCCATTGGCATCGTCGCTTATTGCCCACGCCTTCGCAGGTGCACGATCGCTGAAAGCGCTCGGCACCTACAATTTCGCCGGCGACATCGGGAAAATGACGCTGCCGGCAGCGGCCGCGCTCCTGATCATAGTGCTGCCCTGGCGGTACGCACTCATGCTGCTTGGCGGGCTCGGGGCGGTCGCGGCGCTGGCAATTTTCCTGATAATGCCTCGGGTTCGCGACGACCAGCCGGCGCCACGCAAGAATGAGAGCACCGCGCATGCGGGCGGTGCCGCCCGCGCGTACAGCTTCCCGCTGCTTTTGTCAGTAGGCGTTATCGATAGTGCGACGCGCATGGCTTTCCTTACATTCCTGCCGTTCGTGCTCACCGCGAAAGGCGCAAGCCTGCAAACCGTTGGCCTGGCGCTCACACTGGTTTTTGCCGGAGGGGCGGCTGGCAAGCTGGTTTGTGCCTTCATTGGTGCACGCATTGGCGCCGTGGCGACCGTGTGGGTCACCGAGACAATAACTGCGGTCGGCATCGTGGCGCTCTTGCCTCTGCCGCTCGGGGCCGCGCTTGTGCTGCTTCCGGTGGTTGGCGTTGCGCTGAACGGCACTTCCTCCGTGCTCTATGGTTCGGTGCCCGACTTGGTCGAACCGGCATGGCGCCAGCGCGCCTTCAGCATTTTTTATACCGGTACGATTGGTGCCGGTGCGGTGTCACCTGCTCTCTATGGCCTGCTTGGCGACGCAGTTGGCGTGCCGACCGCGCTGGTTGTGGTCGCTGCGATAGTGCTCGTTACCTTGCCGATAACACTCGTATTGCGGCCGGCGCTGGTTGTGCGGACGTCCTGATTGTCAGCGGCCAGGTGTTGGCCTTGACGTGAAGGAACGATTCCACACCCCGTATGATTGATTTGGAATGCAGGAAAATCCCGCCGTCGTCGGCATCATGACAACCGAGCAGGCAACCCTGCTTCGGAAACTTGCCTTCGATGCCTATGAGCCCGAGGCCTTCCGCCCGAATTTGACCAAGGCCGAGGCGGCGCTGCGCATCGATATGCTTCAGGCAAAATTGAAGCTGATGAGCGAGCCACCGCACACATTGTGATGGAATTTGTGAAATGTCATCGCAGGAACCCCTTCCTGTGGCCCGGCGTTTGCTGTTCTGGACTGGTGTAAAGAGGAGGAACTAATGACATATTTTCGCCATGCCGCGATCGCCGCCGTGCTGCTGGCCGGCGCGAGTGCGGCAAGCGCGCAAACTACCGTCATCACCCGTGAACCGGTTGAATCGCGCACCGTGGTGACGACGACGAGCGAGCCTCTGCGGCTCACGCCGGTTCAGCGGCGTACGGTCTACCGGACAATCGTGCACGAACGCGTCACCCCGGCGCGGCCGACGGTCGAATATCGTGTCGGCACCCGCGTGCCGGAGAGCGTAGAGCTTTATCCGGTCCCGCAAGAGGTCGCAGTCGAAGTACCAGCGATCCGCTCGTATAAATATATGGTGGTAAACGACCGCGTTGTGTTGATCGATCCGGCTACCAGCGAAGTCGTCGCCGAACTGGCCGATTAAAGCGTCCCACCGGTTGAAATTTGGGCTCGGCGCACTCACCGCCGGGCCCAATACTTTGGTACTCAACATTTACCTTGAGTGGGCCGGGCTGATATGCACCGCTCTCGAGGTGCTGGATTTTCGGCGTCGCAAGGGCCATATTAGTGCCCAAGGAGCCTTTGATTATGTCGATGATCAACTACCGCGCCCCGTCAGAACTATTTCCTAGCCGGAGCCGCAAGTCGCGTCGCCCGATCGGATACAAGCGCTTTCCGACCGCTGCGGAGGCCATCCGTTTTGCTATCGAGGAATTGCCGCCAGAGTTGCTGCTGGGCGCATATCTTGAAGTAGAAGAGAAGCGTTTCGACGGCAATGGCATCCGTCAGCTCTATGAGAGCGCCGACTATCCACTGCCGCGCAAGGCCGCCAAGGCCAAGATCGCCGCCGCCAACTGATCTGAACGTCCGCCGGGTCTGATTATCGTCCGCCCGCGCGGACCGCATGGATTCATGCGGGCGACGCCCGCCGGCTTCTTGGCTGCAGGATTCATGCAACCTCTATTGGCACTCGGTCGTTGTTGTGACAGCCGATGGAGGCTTTTCATGAAAAACAGGTATTCGCTATGGCGGGGCGCAGCTCTGGCGGCGGTTCTGGCTCTGTCGTCGCAGAACCCGCTCCGCGCCGAAGACAGCGCGACGGTTCCGACCGATCCGGGTTTCGTTCCGAACACTGGACAGATCAATCCCGGCATCACGCACCAGGTGCCATCACAGTCGGCGGCCTCTGCCAAAATACCAACGCCGAAGGAGGCGCGCACGGCACTCCTGACGCCCATATCGAAACAGCCGTCGACCGGTGCCGCGCCGGCTGCAACGACAGGGACCGCAGCGCAACAGCAACCAGGCACCCAAAACACGGCCGGAATAACCAACGAGCCACCGCCTTCTGGGCCGATCGGTTCGTTCGGCCAAACCGTTCCGGCGAAGTTCTCCAAGCGGAACGATATTCTCGATCACGTGCCAATCATGGCGATCCCGCTGCCGCTCACCGATCAGCAGCTTAGTCAGATCTATGATGCAGTGATGGCGGACAATACGCAGCCGGCGGCCGGCGCCGAGGCGCTCGAACCCGCAAGCGAGTTGTCGCCAGACCAGGCGCGGAATGACATGCATCCGTTGCCTGCGAGCCTGCATGGCATCGATGGTCTCGCAAACCTCTACTATGTGAAAGGCCAGAAAAAGGTCTTGTTGGTCGAGCCCGCGATCCGCACGGTGGTGGATCAGGTCGCTTTCTAAAGAGTCAGATCTATTCGCAAATACCGGGCCATCGTCGGTGCTCGCGGCGATGGCCTTTTTGAAAATTGGCGTCAGCCTGCCGGCCGTTGAGTTTTCGGCGCGTTTTTCCATTGCGCAAGGCTGTCGGCGATAACTTTCATCGCAGTCATTGCCGCGTGGTTGAGGCTGGCGTAGCCGGCAATTTCCCTGCCGACACGCTCGCCTTCGTGGCGAAGCATATCGCGCACACCCTGAAGTTCGAGGATGACCCGGTCGATTTCTTCCATTGACGCTCCGGAGACTCGTCGGATCAGCACGCTCAGATTGTCAGCGATCGGTTCCGCGACGGCCTCTCCATCGAGCCTTTGCCGGCGGAGCAAGGCGACATCGCGCCGGACAAATTCACGGATCTCGCCCTCGAAAGCGGTCGCCGCCTGATCCGCGTCGCTCATCTTTTCCGATGACTTCCGGTTCGGGGCAAATACCTCCGGCCCGGTTTTTTCCGGAACTGCCCTGTCTGCACCAAGCCGCTCGGGTTTGATGGCCGTCATGGTCAACTCCTGCCAAGCGCAAAAATCTTGCGCGAACGCACCCCAGTGCAGCCGATTGCCGCATGCGACTTGGGCGGCCGTGGGGCAGGGCGGGGGCAGCAAGATGGAACTCCCGGAAATAACGGCCGAAAGCCCGAATATGATCGATTCTAACGAAAACAGGCTTGCGCTCCGACGCCGAACCTACCAATGCAGCTTGAAGCCGGCGGTGATGCTCTTGTTGCTGGTGGTCTGGCCGAAATCCGTCACCGCGGTGGTCACCTGGAGAGGGCCATAAAGCTTCTGCTCGGCACTAATTGTGTTGTGGGTGACCGGGTCGTTGCTGGCGGTGGCAAGTCCAGCACCCACCGTTGTGCCGGTAGGCAAAATGTTGAACTTGACCGCCCGTTCGTTGCCGAAAACCTGCGGCGTTATCGGAGTAGAAGCGGATGGCTGGGTCATCAACGGTATATCGTCCGGACCCGCAGATGGTTGGCCGCGTGTTTCGGTGACCGAATAAGTGTCTTGAAGAGTCACTGCGAACCGCCCGCCAAACGGAATCGATTGTTTGAGGGTCGTGCCGAACTTGCCCTGCTCGTTGTATGGATCGACGCGCACATCCACGCTGCCGATGTTTGATACGCCGAGGGACGCCCAGGCGGCTCCCGAACCTGAGTTATCGCGCGCCGTTGGCAGTGGGCGATCAAATGCGCCGCCAATGCCGGATTTCGGCGCACCGAAATCGGCGCCGACCGAGTTACTCCATTCCGTTTGCAGGGGTTGCTTGACCACGATGGTGGAGGACCCGTCCGGTTTTTCTGTGCGGGTGACATCGAAGCCTTTGTCGGGCATTCCGGGCAAGCGCAGTGGCTTTTTTGGCGGCGTTGCCATCGCCGCCGGATCAAAGATCAGCGCGTTAGAGAGTATTGCGCTTTCCTCGGGGGTAAGCGGTGTTTCGAAAGAGAGGGTGACGCCGTCTGTTTGCGGTGCGTCTTGCGCGAAAGCCGGCAGAACGGCGAGAGCGCCGATCATCCACCATGCGCAGTGAGCGCTTGCCCGCATTCAAAAATCTCCCCGAAAATGCCGCTCCGGTTTCTAGCGCGCGATGTTCGACGCGAACCGGTTAAGCATTGGTTGCGCCAATGCCATGGAACTTTGGCGAAGCTGTGGAGCAACCTGGATCATTTTCGGTCAGGCAGCGCACCGCAATTGCCTCATTAGCATTCAGACCGACCAGCGGCGGTAGCATGGGCGGTGTTCGGGCGCCCTGTTCTCGCGTTGGCTAAAAGTCCGAATGATATGAAACCGGAACTTGCTTCGGGAATTACCCTAGGTCGCGGGATCCGGCGCAAGAGGAGACGAACATGCCGGCACTGTTGCCGATCGTATTGACTGCGTCGCATATCGTTATGGCTGCCGACACAATGCCAAAATTCGACATCGAACGGACATGCCGCCCTGCTGCCGTAGCGGGTGTATTGCCGGGGCGCGACGCTTCGGCATGCCAGCGCGATGAAAATGAGGCGCGTACCAAGCTCGAGCAAGACTGGGCCCAGTATACTGTTGCACAGCGTCGCCAGTGCGCCGGCTTTGCCGGACTCGATCGCGCGCCGAGTTATGTTGAACTGCTGACCTGCCTGGAAATGGCCAAGCAAGCAAAGGAGCTGCCGGAAGAATCGAAAATGGGGACCGTCGGCCAGCGCTGATAATCAGGGCTTCTTGCCAGGCGGGGCGTTATAGGGGCTGCTGGACGAGCCTTGCATCTGGGCCAGCTTATAGGCGGAGAGCTGCTTGGGCTTGTCCTTGTCGGCCTTCGGCTTCCTCTTTTCCTTCGTCGAACGCATCTGACCTTTCGCCATGACGACCTCCCTGAAGTCGAGTGACGGCGAATGCTAGCCGGCGCGTTGGCCAGCGCAAGGGGTCAGGCGAGGGAATGCGTGGACTAGGTCTTCGGCGCCGAGGCGCCGGCTGCTTTCAATTTCTCGTCAATGCATTTGTTGACGATATCCGCCCGCTTATCGAGGTCTTCGCGGGCGTTGGCCTTTTCGGTTCGCATCCAGCATTCCCGCGCGGCGCGCGATCGCGTCATCGGCTCGGAGTCCACGACGGGCTCGGCCGGCTTGGCCGCCTGAGCCTTGGGTGCGTCGGCTTCATGCCTGGTTGCGGCAACTTCAGCTTTGGGCGCACCGGCTGCCGATGGGCCGGTGCCATCGGTTTCGCAGCCTGCAAGCGCCAGCGCGCAGGAAGCAGCCAACAGGACGCGTGGGGCGGAGACGGACCTGAGCGCTCTAAGAATCAATGAGTTCATAAACGCATTCCAGAGATTTCGCGCGTGATTCGAGGCCGCCGCAGGCGTGCGGCGGCTATTTGCCCGAAATGGCCCACCCAGGCAACGCCTTGGGCAATTTTAACCAATTCGACCGTTGTGATTTGCCATCGGATTTCAATTTATGGAGACACTACAGGGCCAAAGTTTGTCCCAGGCTCGATCTCATGCACGTCGCCAATATGAAACAACTGATATTCGCAACCGCGATCGCTGCGGCCGTTTTCGGCGGTGCGTGCGCACCGTCACAGGCGGCTGACCTCGGCCGCGGTTACAGATCGGACGCCGGATACGTCAGGACAGGGTGGGGCTACTCGAATTGGCGCGACCGGTGCGCCTGGGCGGGCTACTACTGTCTCTATGCTTGGGATAGATACGTCTATTCCTATCCGTGGGACGACCGTCCCTCCGCCCTTGCATACTACTCGCGCCGCCATCGACACAGGTACTAGGCAGGGCTAACGCCCTCTCTTCTTGAACCCTCCTCGCATTCCTGGCCGTCCGAGCTTTGATCGCGGTGACTCCGGCCGTACCGGCTTGACCTCATGCGAGAGCGCAATGCCCATCTCGTCGAGATGCGGTTTGTGCGGTCTGGTGACGGCCCGCCGCAATTTGGAATCTTGCGCAATCACCACGTCACGTGCGGTGGGGTTATCGAGTACAGCCAGCTCGGTGGCGCGCAGGCGCTTGATCTCGTCGCGCAGACGTGCGGCCTGTTCGAAGTCGAGATCGGCGGCGGCCTCGCGCATGCGCGTTTCCAGATCGGCGATTACGGCTTCCAGGTTGTGTCCGATCGTCGCGGCTTCGCCGAACTCGCCGCTGTCGGCGCCGCCGGTGGAGATCAGTACGTGGTCGCGCTCGTATACGCTATTCATGATGTCGTGGATCGAGGTCTTGATGCTTTCCGGGGTAATGCCGTTCGCCGCGTTGTATTCTTTCTGCTTTTCACGCCGCCGGTTGGTTTCCTCGATGGCGCGCTGCATAGAACCGGTGACCGCATCGGCATAAAGCACCACCTTGCCGTCCACGTTGCGCGCGGCGCGGCCGATGGTTTGAATCAATGACGTTTCACTGCGGAGGAACCCTTCCTTGTCGGCATCGAGGATGGCAACCAACGCGCATTCCGGAATGTCGAGGCCCTCGCGCAGCAGGTTGATGCCGACGAGCGCATCGAAGGCGCCGAGCCGCAGGTCGCGGATGATCTCGATGCGCTCCAGCGTATCGATGTCGCTGTGCATATAGCGCACGCGAATGCCCTGTTCATGCAGATATTCGGTGAGATCCTCGGCCATGCGTTTGGTCAGCACGGTAACAAGCGAGCGGAAGCCCTTTTGCGCGACCTGCCGCACCTCGCCGACGAGATCGTCAACCTGCGTGCGCGCCGGTCGAACCTCGACAGGCGGGTCGATCAGGCCGGTCGGGCGGATGACCTGTTCGACGAACACACCGCGTGCTTCTTCCATTTCCCAAGGGCCGGGTGTGGCGGAAACCGCCATCGTCTGTGGCCGCATGGCGTCCCATTCTTCGAAACGCAGTGGCCTGTTGTCCATGCAAGAGGGCAGGCGGAAGCCGTATTCGGCCAGCGTCGCCTTGCGCCGGAAGTCGCCGCGGAACATGCCGCCGAGCTGCGGCACGGTGACGTGGCTCTCGTCGGCAAATACCAGCGCGTTGTCCGGCACGTACTCAAACAGCGTCGGCGGCGGCTCGCCCGGCTTACGGCCGGTAAGATAGCGCGAGTAATTCTCGATGCCCGCACAGGAGCCCGTAGCCTCCATCATTTCGAGGTCGAAGATCGTTCGCTGCTCGAGGCGTTGCGCTTCCAGGAGACGGCCGGCGGCATTGAGCTGGTCAAGACGTTGGTGCAGCTCCTGTTTGATGCCATGGATCGCCTGGAGGAGTGTCGGGCGCGGCGTCACATAGTGCGAATTTGCGTAGATCTTTACGAAATCGAGCTCGTCGGTCTTCTGGCCGGTGAGCGGATCCATCTCCTCGATCTTCTCGATCTCGTCGCCGAACAGATGGATGCGCCAGGCGCGATCTTCATAGTGCGCCGGGAAAATATCGACGATATCGCCGCGCACGCGGAATGAACCGCGGAAAAAATCGCCGCCCGATCGCTTGTATTGCAATGCCACGAGATCGGCGAGCAATTGGCGCTGGTCGATCTTGCCGCCCTGTTTGAGCGTGAACGTCATCGCCGAATAGGTTTCCACCGAGCCGATGCCGTAGATGCACGATACCGACGCGACGATGATAACGTCATCACGTTCGAGTAGCGCGCGCGTGGCCGAATGGCGCATGCGGTCGATCTGCTCGTTGATGGATGATTCCTTCTCGATATAGGTGTCGGTGCGCGGGACGTAGGCTTCCGGCTGGTAGTAGTCGTAGTACGAGACAAAATACTCGACCGCGTTGTCAGGGAAGAATGACTTGAACTCGCCGTAGAGCTGCGCGGCCAGAGTCTTGTTTGGCGCGAGGATAAGGGCGGGACGCTGTGTTGCCTCGATGACCTTCGCCATCGTGAAGGTCTTGCCTGAGCCAGTGACGCCGAGTAGCACCTGCGTGCGGTCGTTGCGTTGGACGCCCTCGACAAGGTCCTTGATAGCCTGCGGCTGGTCCCCTTTCGGCTCGAAGTTCGACGCGATGACGAGACGCTTGCCGCCCTCGGATTTTTCCGGCCGCGGCGGGCGATGCGGAGTCCAAGGTACCGCGCTGAATTCCGGGCGGCCCTCGCGCAGCAGCCGTTCAAGCGACTGTTGGCTCGCGATGCCGCCGAAACCACCCGGTTGGGTCGGAAGATCGGCTCGCGGCAAACGATATTTCGGATCGGTTTTCTCCGGCACGGGAGGGGATTCGTCGCCCAGGCCCAGCTCTTCCGCCAAACGGGGATCGAGCCCGGTTATCGGCGAAGCCGTGTATTCGCGCTGCGCCGCTTCGTTGAATTCCTTGGGCGTGGACTTGCGCGCCTTGTGCGCTTCGGAAAAATCCCGCCGCCGGTCCCATGAATTGTCCGGTGGCGGCTGTAGCCCCGTGCCGGACCCCAGACCCGCGGTGCCACGGCCGATACCCGGGTTGAGAAGGTTCGCAAGTGCGTCCGGAGTAGGCTTTTCGTCAGGGCGCGCGGCCTTGGCGCGCGTGGGCCGCGCCGGATCCTTTTTCGGCTTGTCAGGAATTTTCGCCATTGCTCCGAATATGGGACGAGTCCTGTGGCGAGGAAAGGGCGGCGAGATCAGTAAATCCCGCCTCCCTGCACCGCCTAATTCGACACCATGACGTGCTCGGCCAGATCGACCGTGACCATGTCGTAGCGCGATTGCGCCAGAGTGCTCGCGCCGACCTGGTGAAACCCTATCCTGAGCTGCTCCTTGTCGACGTGGATGCGCAGGTAGCCGTAATTGGTGTCATCGTATTTCTCGAGCAACAATTGCTTCGCTGTGATCGCGGCGTGATTTGACTCCATGTAATCGACTGTACTGCCTGGATGCGGTTCTTCCGCGGGGTGTCCCTTGCTCGCACGCACCAACGGATTGACGTTGTGCCCGCCGTCGCCGCAAACGATGAAGGGCACGTCAATCTCGGCCTTCCCGAACTTCATGATGCGGGTGTAACGTTGATAGTTGTGCGCGTGCGCCGCCAGGAACGCGTGCGGATAGACGCCCTCCTGCAGGCAAATTTCGTCAATTTGCTTGAGCATGATTGCGCTGCAGCCGTGGTTGCCGCCGGTGCCGCCTTTTTTCGGCGCGGGCGAATAACTGTATGGCGGATGATGGGTGGCAAGCAGAACGGCCCCCTTATAGTTCTCCTTCTTGATGCGTTTGAGTTGGGCGCTCAGGAACTTCAGCTGCCTGTCATTGATGCCGGGCCACTTCCCTTCGTTGTTCGAGATTACGCCTGGATCTTCCAGCGAGTTGCTGAACAGCCCGATGATCCGCACGAAGGGCGCGTCGAGTGCAAAATAGACACCCGGCTGTGTCATTGCCGTGCGGTGCAGAGAGCCTGCTTCTGGGGTAATGACGGGATCCTTGGCGCAAAAGTTACGCTGGAATGTCGTCAGCGGCTCTTTGCCTTTTGGCGTTCCGGGAACGATGAAGGAATCGTGGTTGCCGGGAATAGCGAAGATCGGCGCCGGATAGTTGCGGAACGGCTCATAGAATTGGTCGTAGTAGTATTGGGATTCGCCGAAGTTGTAGACGACATCGCCGAGGTGAAACAGAAAGGCGGGCCTGTTGGCTTCATCGGATTGGTTGCAGTCGAGCGTGACCTGATCGGAGACGTGCAACTCGTTGCTGTATTTTCGCACATTGGATGCGCCGGAGTCGCCAAACGCGTGAAAAATAATTTTTTTGGCGGACTGGATCTTTTGCACCACCTTCGGTCCGTGATTGCTGCCGTAGGCATCTTGCAATGGAAACAGATCTGCGTCGGCTATGCGAGATTTGGGAACCTCGACGATGTCTTTCTTCAGCAGCTTTTCGACTTCGTTATATGTCCTGGTGTCGCTTGGGTGTTTCGTTTCGAAACCGGTGGGGCTTGGTGTGGCCTCTTCTTCGGTGAAGATCGGTTCGTGAAAAATGGGCTGGGGAAGTTTGGCGTGCTGCTTTGCAGGCATGGCTTTGTCTCCCATGAAAACGGCTATTAACTCCTGCGTTCAAGGCAGAAATATTACACTTAAAAAGTGTGGGTGAATGTGAGCCAGTTCACGCCGGGATTTGCGCAGTTTTATGCCGCCTTGGCCCAGAGCTGCTTTGATGCCCGCCGCGCGCCTTCGGCCAGCGACTGAAGCTTGAGCCACACGATCTTCGTGTCGACCTGTACGCGGCCGGCAAACGTACCGAAGCCGCAGTCGACACCGGCAATGACATTTTCGCGGCCGACCACCGACGCGAAATTCATAATGCGGTCGGCGACGACTTCCGGATGTTCGACGATATTCGATGTGGAATCGATCACGCCCGGGATAATTTTCTTGCCTTCCGGAAGTTTGAATTCGCGCCAGATTTTCCACTCGTGCTCGTGTCGCGCGTTGGCGGCCGGGAACGACACCGCATGCGGGCGCGCCGAAAGCACGATATCGACTATGTCTTTGAGCTCAACGTCGGTGTGGTGGGGTGCCATGGTCGAGCCCCAGCACACGTGCATGCGCATTCGCTCCGGAGCCAGATCGCGTACCGCATGATTGAGCGCAGCAACATTCGTGGCGATGATCTTGCGGTAGTCGGCGAGGGGCAGGTCGAGATAAACCATGTGGCGCAGCATCGCGAGATCGGGGCAATCGAGTTGTAGAACGAAGCCGGCTTTGACGATCGCCTGATATTCGCGCCGCATCACGTCGGCGAGTGCAAAAATATAGTCCTCTTCGTTCTTGTAATGGCGATTCTTGAGATAGCGGGCGATCTGGCCCGGCGAGGGCGAGGTCATGAAAATATCCTCGGCCTTCACGCCCTGCATGGCGCGCCTGGCCAGATCGATGTCAGCCTGTGCAGCCGGCCAGTCCTTCCAGTCGACTGGCCCGGAGCATGCCGGGCGATGCTGAAATGGCGAGGCAAACTGTTTGAGCAGTTGCGCAAGCTCGGGGAATTCCTCGTCGCCGGTGCCCATCGGCGGCGCGCTCGGGCCGTCATAGCCGGTAAGCCGCCGCATCACATGCACTGTATAGTCGGTACGGCCTTGTTCCCCGTCGTTGATGATATCAATGCCGCATTCGATCTGCTTGTTTACAACGTGCGCGACTGCGTCCCGCACGGCACCCTGCAGTTTTGCACGGTGCGCGCCTGGGTGTTGCTCTTCGGCCAGCAATAGCTCCACCACTTCCGGCGTGCGCGGCAGGCTGCCGGTGTGGGTTGTGAGAAAGCGGCTCATTTTAGAACCCGCGCACGACCTCGACGACATGCTCGACGTTCGGCGGCGTCGTGAAGCAGTGGCCGACGAGTTTGCGCCACTCGTGGAAATCGGGGGATTCGCGGAAGTCCTTGGTATGGTTTTCCAGTGTCTCCCATTGCACAAACAGCCGGTAGCGCTGTGGCATCTCGTGGGAGCGTTGCAGCGTCATGAACTTACAGCCCCTGGCGCGCTTGAAAATCGGCGCGGCCTTTTTCACGCCCGCTTCGAATTCGGCTTCCATGCCGGGCTTCACGTCGATTTGTGCAATTTCGAGAATCATGTTCGGAGCCTTCGCTGGCAGAATGGTCGCGGCGCAAGCATTATGGTCTGCGCCCCGCGCAGTGAAAAGAGTGCTTCTTCGGCCTGATCGCCAGCGTGTGCGAATTATACCCGGGCGTACTTTCCCCTGCCGAAAAATCGGTCCTTCTGGTCGTCGCTCGCCTTGTCACGGATCGATTTGAGCGTACCGACTTGGGCGAGCGCCCGCTTGACCGCATCACGGGCGGCGATCCTGTCGACCCACGCTTTGATCGTGGGATATTTACCCGGGTCGATCGCGAGCAATTCAAAATTGCGCAACCAGGGAAAGGCGGCAATGTCGGCGATGGTGTAGTCATTGCCGACGACGTAGGGATGCGCGGACAGCTGCTTCTCGTAAAGATCAAACAGCTTGAGGACCTGCGTGCGGTAGCGGCTGGCACTGTAGTCGTGGCCGGGTCCAGCGAATCTGCTGAAATGCACGTGCTGGCCGCTCATCGGGCCAAGATTGGCGACCTGCACGAAAACCCATTGCAACGTGTCGTAACGGGCGATCGGCTCATGCGGGATGAACTTGCCGGTCTTCTCCGCGAGGTAGATCAGGATCGCGCCCGATTCGATCACCGTGTACGGCTTGCCAGCCGGGCCATCGCTGTCGACGATCGCCGGCACCTTCAGGAGCGGATTGATCTTCGCGAACTCCGGGCTGAACTGCTCTCCCGCCCATACGTCCACCGGCTTGATGTTGTACGGCAGCCCGCATTCCTCGAGCATGATGAAGATTTTCTGCACGTTGGGGCTGGTCAGCGCATAGAAGTCGATCATGGTGATTGTCTCGTTTAGGAGGGGATCGCGGTCCTCTATAAACGAACGGATGCCGGTCTGTCTCGCTGTAGCGCCGCTCGCGGAATAGCCTAGCGATTTTGCCCCGCGGCGCGCACGTTTTCCGCGAGCGAAGCCGCAGCCTTGCGCAGGCAAGTTGGACACAGACAATCCTCGATCCCGGCCTTGGTCATCGGGAGCTTGTAGGGCTCGGTCGCGCACCAGCAATCGGCGTTGAGCCCGCACTCGAAAGCGACACCGCAGCGTGCACACGATAGGCGGCGAGGCGTGCTTGCGGTTGCAGTCGTCATGATGCGAGCCTGCGCGCGGCCGGTGGCAAAGGCAAGATTGTCATATGGCGTAAGCGAATCACTCGTATGGCAAAGGCATGAATTTTGCCCAGCTCATCGATTTTGTCGGCGCCACCGGTGCCATGCTTACAACGCTGTGCTGGCTGCCGCAGGCGTTCAAAGTGATCCGCGAAAAGGAGACGCGTGCGCTGTCATTGCCGGCGACGGGCGCGTTTACGCTCGGCGTCATTCTCTGGCTCGTGTATGGACTGGCGATCGATGATTGGCCGCTGATAGGCTCCAATGCGGTGACGCTCACGCTGATGGTGCCGATCCTGGTGATGAAATTGCGCTACGGGTAAGCGCGACTACTGTGAATCGCCGCCGCCAATATAACCACCGATTCTCCAGCCGGTCGCGTCCTTGACGTAGCAGATCTGGTCATTACCTATCGGGGCGATCGAGTCCACAGACACATAACCGGTCTTGCCGGCTGGCGTAACGACGCGCAAAAAAGCCGGAACGTTTGGACCACCTTCGGGCATGACTCGCACGAAGGCGAGCGAAAGCTTTTCGAGTACGGGCGCATTGGCCTGCGGTGTCGCACGAACTTCAACGTCGGCAGAAACCGGGTAGCCCCACTCGCTCGGATCGGTTTTTGTGCTTTGCATCAGGTCGTTGAAAGCTTTGCCGTCGAAACTCGGATCGGCAGGCGCGCAGAGCGCGCCTTTGTGATCGGGCGAGGGGGATCCGGTCGGATCGTCGGAAAAGCTTGCAAGCATGTCCCAGCCGGCACCGTCCTTGTTGTTCAAGCCGAGCGCCGCCGCGAGATTGTCGGCGCCGGGTCTGCGCTTGTCGGCGCGGTCTCCGTTTTCACCTACCCAAAAGAACCCTTGGCTGACAACAAGCTTGGCGAGACCAGCGCGATCCTTGCGCTGTGCCACTTCGCCCATCTGCTTGCGCAGCGTCTCGAACGCGGGGTCGGCTATCGCCTGTGGTGGCACAATCGCAACGATTTTGTAGGGACCAACTTTAGCGGGAGGCGGCTGCGGTTGGCCTCTCGGCGGGTTTTGTGCAAATGCCGAAGTTGTTCCTGCGACCAACAGGATTGCGAACACGAACCTTAGACCGACGATGCGCATCATTTTGCTTCCGGCCCGTTTGCGGACAGGGCGCGCACGGGCGACCTTGCCGCCGTGAAATCTAACACAAGTTGTCAGGTTCACATCCGCAAGGGCAAAAAATTTGCGGTCCCGGAGCGCAGGATCAGCCGGCGGGACCGCAGGAAGGGGCAACGCTATACGCGGAAACAGACGGAAGCAGTATGTTGCTAGCGTAACGCTATGACGGCACGGTGACATGACCGTCTTCGAGTGAACTTCCGCGCTATAACGCCGTTAAATCCAGTGCGCTTTGCGCGCTTCCGCAAACCCTCAGAGATTCCAATGCCTTTCTTGTCTCCTTATCTCATGCCAATTTTGCTGCTGATCGGTTCCAATGTGTTCATGACCACGGCGTGGTATTGGCACCTGCGCTACAAGGACGTGTCGCTTATTTATGTGATCTTTATCAGCTGGGGACTTGCTTTTATCGAATATTGCCTCGCGGTGCCGGCCAATCGTTACGGCAGCGCCGTCTACAACCCCGCTCAGCTCAAGACGATACAGGAGGTCATCACCTTCGTGGTGTTTGCCGGGTTTTCGACAGTCTATTTGCGCGCACCAATTACACTGAGCCAGGCGTTCGGTTTTGCGTTGATCGCGGCCGGCGCATTCTTTGTGTTTCACAAATGGTGAGCTATCGCGCCGGCACGAGACGCAAGACGCGTCCTGATGCATTGTCGGTCAGCAAGTAAAGCGCGCCGTCGGGGCCTTGCCGTACATCGCGGAAGCGTTCGTGCAGTTCCTGCAGCAGACGCTCTTCCTTCACGGCTTTGTCACCCTTGAGCTCGAGTCGCGACAACAATGCGAATTTCAGCGCGCCGTTTATCAAGCTGCCTTTCCATGCAGGGATCAGGTCGCCGGTATAGAAGGCCATGCCGGACGGCGCGATCGACGGGGTCCACTGCCAGAGCGGACCGGTGACGCCTTCCATGGTCGCTCTGCCATTGCCGACAGGCGTGCCGTCGTAATTGACGCCGTAGCTCACGCGCGGCCAACCATAGTTGTGACCTTTCTCGATAATATTGATCTCGTCGCCGCCCATGGGACCGTGCTCCTGCTCCCACAGTTTTCCATCAGCCGGATTGAAGGCGAGACCTTCTGCGTTGCGCAGGCCATAGGCCCATATTTCCGGCAGCGCGCCTGGCTTGCCCACGAAAGGGTTGTCAGACGGGGCCGCGCCATCAGGTGTGATGCGCACGATCTTGCCGATGTGGTTGTCGAGGGTTTGCGCGAGTTCCTTCGGCGCGAAATGATCGCCCAATGTCACGAACAGATTGCCATCGGGCGCCTGCACCATACGGCAGCCGATATTGAGCCCGCGCGAAACCGGGCCTTGTTGCCGAAATATCGTCGCCACCGCGTCGAGCCGGGGCGTTTCGTCATCTACCAATCGTGCGCGCAAGACTGCGATGCGGCCACCGCCGTCGAACGGCTCCGCGTAGCAGACAAATATTGTGTGCGTGCGCTCGAAGTCGCGTGCCAGCAGAACGTCCATTAGCCCGGCCTGGCTTTGCGCATAGACTTTCGGGACGCCGCCGAGCGGCGGTGACAGTTGACCGTTGCGTCCTATGAATCTCATGCGGCCCGGCCGCTCGGTTACCAACATGCGACCGCCGGGCAGGAACGCGAGTGACCATGGATGGACGAGGCCACCAGCGACAGTTTGAATCGAAAGGCTGCCGGCAGAACTGGGGAATGTCGGATCGGCGGCCCGTGCCAATCCGCCAGCAACCAACGCAATACACGGGACCAGAGCAAATCGCATACCGATCTCCATCGATGGCGCCTCAACTGTGCGGCATCGCCGGCAGTTTCGATAGACGGTGTCTAGCTGTGTGTCTTTTTATGCCGGTGGTGTGGCAGCGACAGTATGGTCAGGCCGCCCATGCCAATGAACAAAACGCCAAGCAAAAGGGCGATGGCGAACAGGCCGCTCTCGTTGTCGATCACGTTGCTCGCAACATCCGCGCGTGCGATTCCGATCGAGACCACGGTTGCGGCGACGAGCGTAGAAAGTGCAAGGGCGAGGCTGGCGACAAGTTCGGCAAGTGCGGTCGAACGGTGCTCACGGCCAAGTCGGCAGCTGGGTGAGGGTGTAAACCCCGCAGATCGAATTTGCTTACGCATGGCAAAGCCTGAAAATAACCGTTTCGATAATCTCGAAACCATAACGCCGGAACCCGGCAACGGTTCGACCCGATTAGGGCAGAGGAGGTAACGAACAACGGCGTTTTCGTGGCGTATCGATAAAATGCGATGGAATTCCAAGGAGCTACTGAGCTGCGACTAGCTCCGGCTGCCAGTCCATCGGAATGTAGCCTGGCTCGTCGGCGACGCGGGCGAGCCAGGCGCGAATCGCGGGAAAACGGCTGAGATCGAAATCTGCCTGATCGGCAACGTGGGCGTAGGCATAAAGTGCGATATCCGCGATGGTGAAATGGTCAGCGACAAAAAAGCGATTTGCGGCCAGATGCGTCTCCATAACGCCAAGAGCCCGATAGCCATTCTCCATCCAATCCTCGAGCGCGTGGCTCTGCAATTCCCGGCCGCCCTTGATCAGCGCGAGCCAGAAATAGGCGGCCCCAATATTTGGCTCGAGGCTATGCTGCTCGAAGAACATCCATTGCAGCGCTTCGGCGCGCGCGATGCGATCTTCCGGCGCCAGCACCGAACCGCCGGCGACATACCAGAGGATAGCGTTGGATTCGGCGAGATGACGGTCGGGCGCGACCTCGAGCAACGGGACCTGGCCGTTGGGATTCTTGCTGAGAAATTCCGGCGTGCGGCTTTCGCCCTTCAGGATATCGACTTCGACCAACTTGTACGGAATGCCTAAACGGGCCAGCGCGAGGCGGACCTTGTAGCTATTGCCGGAACGCTGCATCGAATAGAGCGTGTACATTCAAAATCCGATCTATCTGGGCATGGCCGCTCTGAAAGCCCTGGCCATCGGACCAAATCCGACGGCAACCTTTTGCGGAACATGCGCCACACCCCCGAGCGTCAGTGTGTGCAATAGGACGAACAAAGTCTGGCAATTAAAAGGCCGCCGCAGATGCAGTATAGCATTAAAACGTTTTCGCTGCAGTGCAACGAGCGAATACACAAGCTCTGGCAACTGCGAAATGCGGAATTCTATTCCGCCGCCACCCGATGCGCGCGGGCGTATTCGATAAGCGCATCGTCATCAACCGGCTTGATCGGTGCGAAGTCACGATGCGCGATCCAATCCGGGCGCGTGAACTTGGTGATGTGGTTGGAGACCGCGCAAAGCGTCAGATAAACGATCTTGCGTGGATAGGGGGTGATGTTCGGCGGCGAGGCATGCACCAGGTTTCCGTGGAACATCAATACCGAGCCTGGCTTTCCTGTAGGCGCGACGATGCCGATCCCATCAGGGCCTGCGGCGTCGCGGGCGAGCCGTGTCACCGTCTCCTTGTCGAGCGTCCAGAGCGGATAAGAGGTGGTGAGCTTGTCGTGGCCGGCGGCGAACACACCCTGCTTATGACTCTTCGGGATCAAGAGCAGCGGCCCGTTGATCGGCATCACCTCATCCAGGAATACAGCAATGTTCATTGCACGCGCTTCCGGCATGCCGTCGTCGCGTGCCCAGGTGCCGTAGTCCTGATGCCATTGCCAGACGTCGCCCTCGAAGGCGGCCTTGGCGTTGAGCTTGAATTGGTGAACATAGACCTCCTCACCGAACAATTGCCGCAGCGGTTCGATCAGTCGCGGATGTCGCGCCAGGAGGCCGAACACGTCGCTGAAGGTATGGGCGGCAAAAGCCGTTCGCGGGGCGCCGGTTTTCTCGCGCCAGACTTCCTGGCGGTCGAGTTTGAGGATGTTGTCCGCCTCTGCGCGCAAGAGCGCGATCTCGTCCTCTGAAAAGCAATTGGGAAAAAAGACGTAGCCTTGCTCGTCGAAGGCTTTCAGTTGCTCGGCGGAAAGTTTCATGGCGTGCTCCCGAATTCGTCCGGCCCTTTCTGGGGGTATTTTCAGGGCAGTCTATCGGCGGACCGGCTGGAAGCCTAGTTACCGGTGGCTCAATAACGGGCCTTGGGCTGCGGCCGCTGCCAGTTCCGCATGCGCCAGGGGCGTGGATTGATCGCCAGAACCGATCAAATCAATCGAATTTCTTCAACAAATCGCCTCTTGCTGGACTCGAGCATGCGCATTACGACATGTGCGCTGCACAAGCTGTGGCATGGATTGGAGACAACGATGGCCTTTCTCTCGGACCAGCTGAAGCGCATCAAGCCGTCGGCGACCATCGCCGTTACGGACAAGGCGCGCGCGCTTAAACTGGCCGGCCGCAACGTCATAGGCCTCGGGGCTGGTGAGCCGGATTTTGACACACCGGACAACATCAAGCAGGCCGCAATCAAGGCGATCGAGAGCGGCAAGGCGTCCAAGTACACGAATGTGGACGGCATCGCCGAACTCAAGGACGCCGTTGTCAAGAAGTTCAAGCGTGAGAACGGCCTCGACTACAAACCAAGCCAGGTCACCGTAGGCACCGGCGGGAAGCAGGTGCTGTACAACGCATTTGTGGCGACACTGAACCCTGGCGACGAGGTGATCATTCCGGCCCCGTACTGGGTGAGTTACCCAGATATGGTGTTGCTTGCCGGCGGCGAGCCAGTCGAAGTTGCGACCACCATGGCGAGCGGCTTCAAGATGACCGCGCAGCAACTCGAACGCGCGATTACGGCGAAAACAAAATGGGTATTGCTAAACTCGCCATCGAACCCGACTGGCGCCGCCTATACGCGCGCCGAATTGAAGGCGCTCACCGACGTGCTGGTCAAACATCCCCACGTGCATGTGATGACCGACGATATGTATGAACACCTCGTCTACGACGACTTTGTGTTCACGACGCCGGCGCAGGTCGAGCCGTCGCTCTACCCGCGCACGTTGACAATCAACGGCTGCTCGAAGGCCTATTGCATGACGGGCTGGCGCATCGGCTATGCGGGTGGTCCGGAGCCATTGATCAAGGCGATGGCAATGATCCAGTCGCAATCGACCTCGAACCCGGCGGCTGTGTCGCAATGGGCGGCGGTGGAAGCGCTCAACGGTCCGCAGGATTTCATCGCAAAGCACAACAAAATCTTCAAGGAGCGCCGCGACCTCGTTGTCTCGATGCTCAATCAGGCCAACGGCATTAAATGCCCAACGCCGGAAGGCGCGTTCTATGTCTATCCCTCGTGCGCCGGCACCATGGGCAAGACCGCGCCCACCGGAAAGAAGCTCGCGACCGACGAGGATTTCGTCACTGAGCTTCTGGAAGCGGAGGGAGTTGCTGTCGTGCAGGGTACGGCGTTTGGGCTTGGCCCGGCGTTTCGCATTTCGTATGCGACCAAGACCGAAGACCTGGAAGAAGCCTGTCGGCGCATCCAGCGGTTTTGCGGGAATATGAAATAGACGCCGGCATCACGCGTTTGTGAGCCGATAGGTGGCTCGCGGATTCACTTTCCCTTATGCACGGCTTCGTTAATCTGCGACGATGATTCGCCTCAGGATTGCGGCCTTCATTGCACTCACATTTCTCGCGGCCCCAGCGCATGCGCAAGAGCGTGTCGTTGTCGGTACGCAGCGTCTTACCGACAATGGCGCGCTGTTCCTGGCTGCAGCCGAGGGTTACTTTAAGGCCGAAGGCATTGATCTCGGAATGACGGCCTATGGATCCGATCAAGCGGTTGCAGAGACACTTGCGTCGGGCACCACTGATTTTGGTCTTGCCGGTTTCACGCCGGCAGCGTTCAATCTTGCAGGCAGAGGTCTGATAAAGGCAATTGCGGGACAAGTGCGCGAGAAGCGCGGCTTTGAAGGCACTGAAATCGTTGCCTCCAATTTTGGTTATAACAAAGGCCTGCACAAGTTCGAAGATCTGACAAACAGATCGATCGCTATCAGTGCGTTCGGCTCGGTTTCTCACTACCAGCTCGAGCAAATAGCCCGCGTCAAGCACATCGACTTCAACCGCATGACGGTCAAGCCGATGAAGACGTTCGATGCTATTGCGCGCGCGGTGGGCACAAACGAGGTCGATGCAGGAATCATGCCCGCATCGTTCGCGCGCGAGCTGTTGGCGGCAAATCAGGCCAAGCTCGTGGGTTGGTACTCGGAACTGGATGAACAGCAATTTGGCGCGCTGTTCGTATCGACGAAGATGATAAACACCCGACGCGACGCGATCGAAAAATTCATGCGTGCCTACCGTCGCGGCGTGGACGATTACGCTGCCGCGCTGCTGCGCAAGGACCGCAACTCCAAACGGACCTCGGACACCAAATCGCATGAAACGGCGACGACTATTGCGCGCTACGTCTATCCTGACCGGGGAGAGGGCGGAGCAGCGGCGGTCGAGGCCAGCGTTTACTTTATCGAACCGCAGGCGAGGCTCGATGTCGCGGATATCGAGCGCCAGATCGCCTGGTACAAGGCGCAGGGTTTGGTCGACAAAAGCGTCAATGCACGCGATGTTGTCGATCTCGGTTTCGTCAAGTAGCGAATTTCTTCGGACGGGCGGGTTTCCGCCCTTGCCAGCCTCCCCATTGCCTGAGACGATAATATGACAGGGCCGGGAAACCAGGTCCGACCTCCCGGCCGGCAAGGGAGGCAATTATGGGACAAAGCGGTACTGGTCCCAATGGCACAAGGAACTTGGGTCCCCGGTGCATCGCGCTGGTGGGCCCGTTCCAAAGCGGTAAAACCACACTTCTTGAAGCGATCCTTTCCCGCACAGGTGCTGTACAGCGCCAGGGCACGGTGGACGCAGGAACCACGATCGGCGACGCCAGCAAGGAGGCGCGCCATCACAAAATGAGCGTGGAAGCGACCTTCGCTACCACCAACTTCATGGACGACAACTACACCTTTATCGATTGCCCGGGCTCGATCGAATTCATCCAGGATATGCGCAGTGTGCTACCGGCGGTGGACGCCGCAGTGGTCGTTTGCGAAGCGGATGAAAAGAAAGTGCCGCAACTGCAACTGATCCTGCGTGAGCTGGAAGATCAAAACATTCCGCATTTCTTGTTCCTCAATAAGATTGACAAGGCCGACAAGCGCGTGCGTGAGACCATCAAGCTGTTGCAGCCGGCTTCGCGCGTGCCGCTACTGTTGCGCCAAATTCCAATCTGGAACGGAGACATTATTTCTGGTTTCGTCGATCTCGCGCTCGAGCGTGCCTACGTCTACAGGGAGCACGCGCCGTCGGAGATCATCGAACTTAAAGGCCAGGACCTCGATCGCAAAAAAGAAGCGCGTTTCACCATGCTTGAGACGCTGGCTGATCACGACGATCAGCTGATGGAGCAATTGCTCGAGGATATCGAGCCGCCGCGCGACAAAGTGTTTGACGATCTCGCCAAGGAGCTGCGTGACCGTATCGTCTGCCCGGTTCTTTTAGGCGTTGCCACCCGAAGCAATGGTGTGCTGCGGCTATTGAAGGCGCTGCGACATGAATCACCGGGGGCCAGCGAAACGGCACAGCGTCTGGGCGTCAAAACCAGCAATGGGGCGATAGCGCTGGTGCTCAAGACTTTTCACACCACTCACGGCGGCAAAATGTCGATTGTCCGGTTGCTCGCAGGCCAGGCCGGTGACGGCACAACGCTCACGACGCCGGCCGGCGATGCGGGCCGTGTGTCCGGCGTCTTCAAACTGATGGGCCAGCATTTCGAGAAGCGCGCGCAAGCCACCGCCGGCGAGACTGTTGCGCTCGGCAAACTCGACACTGCGAAAACCGGTGACACACTATCGTCCGGCAAACAGCCGGCGGCCGCGCTTGTGCAAGCGAGGCCCTATCCGCCAGTGCTGGCCATAGCTGTGCAAGCCAAGGAGCGCAAGGACGACGTCAAGCTCGGCCCCGCTTTTACCAAGCTGACCGAAGAGGATCCATCGCTAACGGTCGTGCATAACGCCGAAAATCATGAGGTGGTGATCTGGGGCCAGGGCGAAATGCATTTGCGTGTAGCCGCGGAACGGCTCGCCGACCGGTTCATGGTGCCCGTATCAACACGGCCGCCTTCGGTTGGTTATCGCGAAACCATCCGTAAGCCGATCACGCAGCGGGGCAGGCACAAGAAACAATCAGGTGGTCACGGCCAGTTCGGCGACGTGGTGCTTGAGATCAAGCCCTTACCGCGTGGCTCCGGATTCAAGTTCGAGGACCGCATCACGGGCGGTGTGGTGCCGCGCAATTACATTCCAGCGGTGGAGGAGGGCGTCATAGATGCCCTCAAACATGGGCCGCTCGGCTTCCCGGTGGTCGACTTGTCCGTTGCGTTGATCGACGGATCCTACCACACGGTGGATTCATCGGATCAGGCTTTCCGGACAGCGGGACGCATCGGCATCGTGGAAGGTCTGCCGCAATGCCAGCCAGTATTACTGGAGCCGATTCATCAAGTCGAAATAGTTTGTCCGACCGAGGCGACGGCGAAGATGAACGCCATCTTGTCGGGTCGGCGCGGCCAGATTTTGGGTTTCGATACGCGCGAAGGCTGGGATGGGTGGGACACCGTGCGCGCGCAGATGGCGGAGGCCGAGATCGGGGATCTCATTATCGAGGTGCGCTCGGCCACTGCCGGCGTTGGTTCGTTCATCTTCAAGTTCGACCACATGGCGGAACTGACGGGCCGTACGGCCGACCAGATCGTCGCGGCCAGGCGGGCGGCGGAGTAGGCAACCTCACACTTACGTGATGGTGTCATTGGCGCGTATATGCGCGCGATATTCCATGCGCGGGACGCCGTCATTTGCGCATGACAGCGAAAATTTTCTTCATTCCGGTAAGCAGGCGAAAAGCAGCTTCGCGGGCGGCCGCTTGCCGTTAACGGTGCAGCCGCCGTGATCTCGCAAAATCGGCACCGCGCGCACCATGGAGGCGCGACGTTCGACGTGCGGAACGATGGATATGATGGAAGGGCTGCGCGACCTATTCTCACCACGGTTCGTGCCTTACTCCGACCCGAAAGCGATGATTCCGCTGGGCGCGGTGCTCAATCACGATTGGTTTGAGCTCTGGTATCAACCGAAGATCGAATTGAAGACGTTGCACCTCGTGGGCGCCGAAGCGTTGGCGCGCGCGCGTCATCCGACGCGTGGCATTCTTTCACCCGCCTTGTTCCTGCCGGGCGCGAGCGCGGACGCCATGCATCAGCTTACCGAGCGGGCGATCCTCACCGCGCTCGGCGACTGGGAGGATTTCGCGGAGTGCGGCGTGCCGGTACGGCTTGCTGTCAATGTGCCGGTCTCGGCCCTGGTCGAGCTTCCAATTGCCCGGATGTTGCGGGAGGCGCGTCCGAGCGCGGCTAATTGGCCCGGCCTGACCCTGGAGGTGACGGAAGCTCAAATCATCCACGACCTGGAGCTTGCGAAAGAGGTTTCCAACGCGCTGCGCGAGCTCAAGTGCGACCTCGCGGTGGACGATTTCGGCGCCGGCTATTCGTCATTCGTCCACCTGAAGCAATTGCCATTCGACGAACTGAAAATCGACCGCAGCTATGTGGCGAATTGCAATGAAGACCATTTCAATGCGGGTCTTTGCGAAACGATTGTGGAGCTGGGCCGTCGCTTTGGCCTGCGCACTGTGGCCGAGGGCATTGAAACCACACACGAGAGCCACAAGCTGCAATCGCTCGGCTGTCAAATCGGGCAGGGCTGTCTGTTCGCCAAGCCGATGCCAAAAAGCGAGTTCGTCGGCCGCTTGCGCATGCGCATGAAAGGCGCGGCTATGCCTCATGCCGTGCACGGAGGGGCCCTGGCCAGCTGATTTCCGCGGGCCGGAGCAGAGGATTTCCTCTCTCATAACCGTGACTTGCCAGTGAGCACCGCACCCCGTATTTCTGGGCCCGCGATTCAGGAGGATGAGCGTAATGCATGTTATTCGCCGCCGCGGGTGGGAAATTCCCGACCGATTGGCAACGCCCGAGCATCTGGTCTTCAACCGCCGCAGTTTTCTGGCTGGCGGCGCCAGCGCTCTCGCTCTGGCGCCATGCGCGGCAAGGGCGCAGCGCCTGACGGATGTCGCGACGCTGCCGGACCCGAGTGCCGATCTTTATCCGGCAAAGCGCAACGACAAATATGTGCTGGATCGGCCGATCACGGACGAGAGCGTCAACGGCAACTACAACAATTTCTACGAATTCGGCACGTCGAAGACGATCCGCGCCGCCGCGCAGGCGCTGCCGATCCGGCCCTGGACGGTGAAGATCGACGGCATGGTGGAAAGGCCAACAGAGATCGGCATCGACGACTTGATCCGCAAGCTGACGCTGGAAGAACGCACCTATCGCCATCGTTGCGTTGAAGCCTGGGGTATGGCGATCGCCTGGACAGGCTTCCCGTTTGGCAAACTTGTCGAATTCGCCCGCCCGCTTGGCTCGGCCAAATATGTGCGGATGGAAACCTTCCTGGATCCGAAATTGGCGCCCGGGCAGCGGCAGCCCTGGTATCCGTGGCCATATGTCGAAGGTGTGACCATGGCGGAGGCGAGGAACGAACTCGCTTTCCTTGTCACCGGCGCCTATGGCCACCCGCTCGCCCGCCAACATGGCGCACCGTTGCGTCTCGCGCTGCCCTGGAAATACGGCTTCAAATCGATCAAATCGATTGTGCGCTTCAGCTTTACCGACCAACGTCCGAAGGGCATGTGGGAAGCATTGCAGTCCGCGGAATACGGATTTTGGGCGAACGTCAATCCGCAGGTACCGCATCCCCGCTGGAGTCAGGCGACGGAAGAAGTCATCGGTACCGGCGAACGGCGGCCGACGCTTCTTTTTAACGGCTATGGCGACTACGTCGCGGACCTCTACAAAGGCATGGAAAGCGAACGTCTCTGGGCGTGAGAGCCGGGCGCTATGCCGCGGCCCTGAGTGAGAGTATTGTGGGTGCGTGCGGTAGGTCCCTGTGGAGGTCTCAATGTCCGCTCAACAATCCGACATTCAAAGAATTCAACGCGCGGCGACCGCCGCGTTGCATGAACACTGGGTTCTCTTCCTTGTCGAAGGCGTTGTGCTGCTGGTCCTGGGCGCGACCGCTGTCGTGCTGCCGCCAATTGCGACATTGGCGGTCACGATCCTGTTCGGCTGGCTGTTTTTGGTGAGCGGCATCGTCGGCCTGGTCACGACCTTCTGGATGCGTCAGGCGCCGGGCTTCTGGTGGTCTCTGGCGTCCGCAGTGCTGGGCATCATTGTCGGCGCCCTGCTGCTGGCGTCGCCGGTGACCGGAGCGCTCTCGCTCACGCTGGTCTTGATCGCGTTCTTCCTGATCGAGGGCGCCGTTTCGATCATGTTCGCGCTCGATCACAGGCGCGAATTATCCGGTCAATGGGGCTGGATGCTCATGAGCGGTATTATCGATCTGGTGCTGGCCATCATGATCTTTGCCGGCCTGCCCAGCACGGCGGCCTGGGCGGTCGGGCTTTTGGTCGGCATCAACATGATATTCGGCGGCACCGCGCTGATCGCCATGGCCCTGCACGCGCGCAAGGCCGCAGCATGACCCGGATGACGCCGGCGTAGCGTTATTTCTCCGCCTCACCGGCCTCCGCCTCGGCCAGCTTGGTGCGCCAGTCTGTGCGCCTGAGCACAAATGCATAGGCCGCAAGCGCGAGCAGGGTGATGCTGACCATCATCAAGCCCAGTGAAATCGGGCGGCTGAAGAATATGAAGTAGTTGCCATTCGACATGATCAGCGACTGGCGCAGGCTCTGTTCCAGGATCGGCGAGATGACCAGCCCCAGTACGAGCGGGGCTGGATCAAAATCGAATTTGCGCAAGGCATAGCCGAGAATGCCCATGATCAGCATGATCCAGACATCGACGACCGAGTTATTCACCTCGTAGACGCCGATGATGCAGAACATGATGATCAACGGGTAGAGATAGGCGTACGGAATCCGCAACACCGTCACGAACACACTGACCAATGGCAGATTGAGTGCAAGCAGCATGAGGTTGCCGACGTACATCGAGGCGACGAAACCCCAGAATACGTCGGGATGCTCGTTGACAAGCGTTGGGCCGACCGAAACACCATGAATCATCAAGGCGCCAATCAGCACCGCTGTGATCGGGCTGGTGGGAATGCCGAGCGCAAGCAGTGGCACAAAGGCACCGGTCGACGCCGCATTATTGGCGGTCTCTGGCCCGGCGACACCCGCGACAGCACCCTTGCCGAACTGATCGGGATGTTTCGAGACGCGCTTTTCCAACGCGTAAGACAGAAAACTGGAAATGACGTGCGCGGAGCCTGGAATAATGCCGATGATGAAGCCGAGAAGCGTGCCGCGCGTAATCGGCATCGCGGCCTCGGCCCATTCCTTGCGCGTCGGCAGCAGGTCGCGCAGTCGTGGTGTGATGATGTCCTTCACTGCGTCGGCACTCGGCGTCGACAGGATTTCGCCGAGGCCGAACAGCCCCACCGCAACCGGCACAATGCCGATGCCGTCGCCCAATTCTGCGAGGTTGAAGCTGTAGCGGAAATGGCCGGTCATGTTGTCGATACCGATCATGCCGAGCAGCAAACCGAGACAAGCCATCAACAAGGTTCTGATCAACGAGGACGACGACATGTAGGCAAGGAATATGAGGCCGAGCACGAGCAGTGCTGTGTATTCGGGCGGCCCAAAACGTATAGCGATGGTGGCCAACGGCGGCGCCACGACCGTGAGGACCAGAACGCCGAATGTGCCGCCAATCCACGAGCCAATCGCTGCGATGCAGAGTGCTGCCCCGGCGCGGCCTTTCTTGGCCATGGCGTATCCGTCGATGCAGGTCATTACTGACGATGCCTCGCCCGGAATTCGCATCAGGATGGACGTGGTGGAGCCGCCGTATTGCGAGCCGTAATAGATGCCGGCGAGCATGATGATCGCTTGCGTGGCATTCAGTCCGAAAGTCACCGGCAAAAGGATGGAGATGCCCGCAAGCGGCCCGATACCCGGCAGCACGCCGACAAGGGTACCGACCAAGCAGCCGAGGAACGCATACCAGGCGTTGGCCGGCTGAAGAGCGACGGAAAAGCCGAGGTAGAGACTGTGAAGTGTGGTTTCCACGGCGATCCTAGAATCCGAGGGGACCGGGCTCGAGCGGCGTTTTGAGCACGTAGACAAATAGAATGTACGCGGTCACAACCACCCCGACGCTGTAGATGGTCGTCGGCAGCAGCCGGCGCCGCTCGATGATTGCCAACAGCGCGAAGATCAACAGTACGTTGGTGGTGAGAAAGCCGAGCGGCTCGAACAGCGCAATCGCCGCGGCGGTGATTGCGACGACCAGTGCAGCATGCTTGGCGTCACTCCATGAAAGCGTGGCAAACGCCTTGGTTTCCTTCGCTCGCGCCACCAGCACAAAGCCGAAGAAAATTGTCAGCACCGCCACAATTTTCGGCAAGAAGCCCGAGCCCGGCATAGACAGGCTGCCGGTCGGCAGGTCGCCGCTGAGTGCGATTACCAGCAGGCCAAGGCCGATGAAGAAAGTGCCCGCAACATGATCGGCGCGTAGAGTCATCCCTGTACACGGCCGATGGCGTTGATCGCGTCTTCCTGGCGTTTGGCGTCGGCGGCCCAGAACGTCGCGAACTCAGGCTGGTCCATATACGCCAGCTCCTGACCGAGGTTATCGAGCGAGTCGAGGAATTGTTTGCTGTGAGCTGCCTTGTTGAGTCCGTCGCGCAAAGCATTGACGATGGGCGTTGGCGTGCCTTTTGGGGCGAAGATGCCGACCCAGAAATAATATTCGAGATCGTGGCCCAGTTCCCTGAACGTCGCGACATCGGGCAGCGATTTGGTGCGCTTGGCGCTGGACACCGCCAGCGGCCGCACCTTTCCGGCGCGAATGTGCGGCAATGCAATCGATGTTGGCGACATGAAGAAGTTGACGTTTCCCCCGAGCACGGCGGTGACTGCTGGACCGCCACCATTGGTGGGCAAATGCCGCATCTGCAGATTGCCAGCCGATTTGGCAAACAGGACCGTTGGAATATGCGACGCCCCATAAAGACCCGATGAACTGTAGATCAGCTTGTTGGGATTGGCCTTGGCGTCGGCGACCAGATCTTTCAGTGTCTTGTACGGCAAGTCGTTGTTGACGATCATGACAATCGGGTCGGCAATAATGCGTGCGATCGGTATAAAATCGGCATTGGTGAATTTCGGTGTGCGGCCAAACAATTTATCGACCGCGGCAAAGCCGGAAATCGACACGATATGGGTCAGCAGGGTGTAGCCGTCTGGTTTTGCAGCCGCGACAAACTGCGCGCCGACTGCTCCGGCCGCTCCAGGCTTGTTTTCGAGCACGACAGGTTGTTTGAGTACGACCTCGAGTGCTGCATCCAGTGGGCGAGTAATCGTGTCGCTCACACCACCGGGTGGAAATGGACTGACCACAGTGATCGCATGCGAAGGATATGCGTCCTGCGCGAAAACTTGTCCCGACGCGATTGTGGCAGCTGACGCAGCAGTGCCGACGACGAAGCTACGGCGATCCATCTTCCTCCCTCCATTTGGGTGACGCCGGTTCCCTCCGGCTTATCGGTTGATTAATGCCTGCTTATCCTTGCACGCGACCGATCAACTTGACTGCCTCGTCTGTGCGTTCGCCGTCGATATCCCAGAATTTCTGGAAATCAGGACCGTCGAGATAGGCAAGTTCTTGACCGGTATTGGCAAGCGCGGTCTTGAACTGCTCGGAATACGCGGCTTTTTTTATTGCGTCCCGCAAGGTCAGCACAATCGGGGCAGGGGTGCCTTTCGGCGCAAAGATTCCGACCCAAAGATAATATTCAGTGTTGTAACCAAGCTCTTTAAGCGTCGGAATGTCAGGCAGTTCCTTGGAGCGTGTTGCGCTGAACACCGCGAGAGGTCGCAGCTTGCCGGACTTGATGTGCGGAAGCGTGGCGGAGACCGACTGCGTCGTGCACTGGGCGTTGTTTCCAAGGATGGCGGTAATGGCCGGTCCGCCGCCATTGGTCGGGAGGTGACGTAACTTCAGACCGCCAGCCGCCTTGTCGAGCAGAGCCAGCGGCAAATGGGTCGCGCCGTAAAGCCCGCCCGAGCTGAATACCAGCTCGTCCGGTCGTTTTTTTACGTCGTCGATGAACTCCTTCGCGGTCTTGTAAGGCTGTTGATCGTTGACCAGCAACACGACCGGATCGGCGACGATCCGTGCCAGCGGGATGAAGTCGGAACGCGACGTTTTAACGGGCCGACTGAACAGTTTGTCGACCTCGGCGTAACCGGAAATACCGGTGTTGTGCGAGAGCAGGGTGTAGCCGTCCGGCTTGGCGCTGGCAGCAACTTGTGCGCCAACCTGTCCCGCCGCGCCGGCTTTGGTCTCGACCACCACCGGTTGCTTCAGGATCGGTTCCATCATGTTCGCCAGCGGTCGCGTCACGATATCGTTGACGCCACCCGGTGGAAACGCGTTGATGATCGTGATCGCGTGCGAAGGAAATGCTTCTTGTGCTGATATCGGACCGGCCGCCACGAAAGCGGCCGTTCCGGCGATAAAACTACGGCGATCCATCATGTTCCTCCGGAGCTGCGCGAGGCGACGTGCGAGCGGTCGCACTAACCCTGAACGCGGCCGATCGCGTGCACCGCCGCTTCGACCCGCTTGGCGTCCTCGTCCCAGAACTTTGCGAACGCCGCTTGGTCGAGATAGGCAACCTCGTCGCCGATATTGTTTATGGCCGTCTTGAACTGTTCGCCCGTCGCCGCCTTTTTGATCGCATCGCCCAGCGTCTTGACGATGGGCGCAGGCGTATTCTTCGGCGCGAACACGCCAACCCACAGCGAAAATTCGACGTCGTAGCCCTGTTCCTTCAGCGTCGGTACATCCGGCATCGATGCAGCGCGCCGCGGGCTAAAGCAGGCCAGCGCGCGGAGCTTGCCGGCCTTGATCTGTCCGCTGGCAGCGGCAATCGACGACACCAGTACCTGCGAATTGTTGCCGAGAATGGCAGTCAGTGCTGGTCCGCCGCCATTGGTCGGCAGATGTTTCATCTTGATACCGGCCGCCTGCATGAACAGCGCAGTTGGCAAATGCAACGCACCATAAAGCCCCGACGAACTGAAGATCAGCTTGTCAGGATTTTGTTTGGCGTCGGCGACCAGTTCCTTGACGTTCTTATACGGCTGTTGATCGTTGACCAGAAGAACCATCGGGCCCGAAGTTAGCCGTGCGATCGGAATGAAATCGGCGCGGGTAAACTTGGGTGGGCGGTCGAATAGCTTATCGACTTCGGCAAAGCCGGAAATGGACACGATGTGGATGAGAAGCGTGTAGCCGTCAGGTTTTGCCGTCGCGGCAACCTGACCGCCCACTTGTCCAGCCGCGCCTGCCTTGGTTTCGATAATGCACGGTTGCTTGAGGATGGGTTCGAGCAGCGCTGCAAGCGGCCTGCCAACCACATCGGCCGCACCGCCGGGCGGGAATGGATTGATGAATGTGATCGCGTGCGACGGGTATGCATCCTCGCCGAAAGCCGGCCGCATGGCAGTAGCTGCGGCCGCCGCGGCGCTACTGACGACGAAATGGCGTCTGTCCACGTGAGTCCTCCCTGGAAGTTCTTATTTTGCCGGTACTTGGCCCGACTTTATTATTAGATGGGATGCTATAGCCCGGCCCCGTGGGCAATCAAGCATCAATGATCGCCACGGCTCTCGTCCACCCAGCGGAGCCCCCACGCACTTTCACCGGAAAACAGCTCACCATAAAGCCTTTCGCCGGCAGCGCCTCGAGATTATGCAATTTCTCGATATGGCAATAACCGATCTCGCGGCCCGCGCGATGGCCCTCCCAGATGAGCGCTGCGTCGTGCGTTTCGGCGTATCTTTGCATTGTGTAGATGAACGGCGCGTCCCAGCTCCAACCATCAATACCGGTCACGCGCACGCCGCGTTCCAGCAGATAGAGCGTCGCCTCGCGCCCCATGCCGCAACCTTTCGCGACGTAATCGGGCCGCCCGTACGCCGCACCGGCACTTGTGTTGACCACTACGATTTCGAACGGTGAAAGTTTGTGGTCTATGCGTTTGAGTTCAGCTTCGACGTCTTTCGCAGTTGCAACGTAACCGTCAGGGAAATGCCGAAAGTCGAGCTTTACGCCTTGCTGAAAGCACCAGTCCAGCGGCACCTCGTCGATCGTAATCGCGCGCTTGCCGTGGTCCATGGTCGAAGCGAAATGCCATGGTGCATCGAGGTGGGTTGTGCAGTGGGTCGACAGTCGGACCCATTCGAAGCCCCAACCTTCGCTGTCGGGCAGGTCTTCCTTTTTTAGGCCGGGGAAGAACTTCAGGACGTCGGCCGCCGTCGCCTGATGGTCAAGATATTCGATCGTTGGGCCATAACCTGGCGGGTCAGCGGCTACGTTGTTCTCGAGCGGCACCGAAATGTCGACTATTTTGCGCGGCATTCGTTGCGTTCCTTCCTCGTCATGGCCGGGCTTGTCCCGGCCATCCATGTCTTGGATAGTTAAACCAATAAAGACGTGGATGCGCGGCACAAGGCCGGGCATGACGGTTGATAGGGAGTCGAATATGCCCGCCTATTGGGTTGCGCGTTCGAAAATCAACGACCCTGTTGAATACAAAAGATACACTGATCTGGTCCCCGCCATTATCGCCAAGTTCGGTGGCAAGGTGCTGGCACGAGGCGGGCGTTTTCAGATCATGGAAGGCCCGGATAAATTCCACCGGTTCATTGTGATCGAATTCCCGACTTTTGAGCAAGGCGTCGCCTGTTTCACATCGCCAGAGTACGACAAGGCCGCTGCCTTCCGGCGTAGCGGTGCCGGCGAGGTCGAAACCATCATGGTCGAGGGCGTGTGATCGTCCCACCATACAATGAAGGCTACTGGCGTGGGCAGATCAATTGGGCTAAATGTTCCGCAAAACTACAATAATTCTGGGGAGGAAATGATGCTGCGATATGTGAAGTGCGCGTTATTTGGGCTCGTGGCGGCTGCGTTGGGCGCAATGGCGGCGGTACCGGCCGCGGCGCAAGACAAGCAGCCCATCAAGATCGGCTTCGGCATGGCCGAGACCGGTCCACTGGGACCGAATGGCAAGTCGGCGCTGCTTGCGATGGAAATCTGGGTTGAAGAGACCAATGCTAAGGGCGGTCTGCTCGGGCGGCAGGTTCAACTCGTGCACTATGACGACCAGAGCAATCCGTCGACTGTGCCAGGCATCTACACCAAGCTGCTCGACGTAGACAAAGTTGACGTCATCGTTGGTGGCTACGGCACCAACATGCTAGCCCCGGCTATGCCAATCGTTATGCAGCGCAAGAAGACTTTCCTTGGCCTTTACGGTTTGGGCGTGAACACCGACTTCAAATATGACCGCTACTTCGCGATGATCCCGTCGGGGCCTGAACCAAAGACCTCTTTCACCAAGGGCTTTTTCGACACTGCGATGGCGCAGAGCCCGAAGCCGACCACTGTGGCGATCGTGGCCGCGGATGCGGAGTTTTCGAAAAACGCCTCCGATGGTGCACGCGAGAACGCCAAAAAGGCGGGCTTGAAGATCGTTTACGACAAGAGCTATCCGCCCTCGACCACCGACTTTGCACCAATCGTACGCGCGATCCAGGCGACCAATCCGGATCTTGTGGTGATCTGCTCCTATCCGCTCGACTCGGTTGGTATGGTGCAGGCGGTCAACGAAGCTGGCCTCAATCCGAAGATGATCGGTGGCGCAATGGTGGGGCTGCAATCGACGGTCTTCAAGATGAAGCTCGGCCCGGCCCTCAACGGATTCATGAACTACGATTTCTGGCTGCCGGCGAAATCGCTGATGTTCAATGGCACCGCCGAGTTCATGCAGAAGTATCAGGAGCGCGCCGCCAAAGCCGGTGTTGATCCCCTTGGTTACTATATGGCGCCGTTCAGCTACTCCTATCTGGAGGTTCTGGGACAGGCGATCACGGAAACAAAGGGCCTCGACGACGCCAAGCTTGCCGATGCAATGCGCAAGACCACATTCAAGACGATTGTCGGCGACGTTAAGTTCGCGCCAAACGGCGAATGGGCAAAGTCGCGGGTCTTCCAGGCGCAATTCCGCGGCATCAAGGGCAACGGTGTCGATCAGTTCAAGAATCCCGACACCTTGGCGATCATCACGCCGGCTGAGTACAAATCAGGCAATGTGATTTATCCATATGAAAAGGCCAGACAATAAGCTTTCCCACCTTTGCCCACGGCTTGATCCTGTGATAGCGGCGCGGCCAAAAGTGGCCGTGCCGTGTTCAATTTGCCGCATCCGGCAATTGGTCTAATCCGGGAGACTTTCTAGCACTGCCGATGGACCATTGCATCGGGCGCTGTCATTATTGGGTATCGAAAATAAAACGAAGTTTCACGGGAGGAGAACGCATGTTCAGGAAACTTAAGTCTCGGACATCCGCCTGGCTGGCGGGAACGGCGTTTGCCGTCGCAGTCTGCGCGATGTTCGTGGTTTCGGCGAAAGCCCAAGATAAGGAGCCGATCAAGATCGGCTTTAGCATGGCACTCAGTGGTCCATTGTCGCCGAACGGCAAGCAGGCGCTGCTTGGCATGAAAATCTGGGAAGAAGAGACAAACGCTAAAGGCGGCTTGCTCGGGCGTCCGGTCAAGCTCGTTTACTACGACGATCAGTCCAATCCTTCGACCGTTCCCGGCATCTACACCAAATTGCTTGACGTCGACAAGGTCGACCTCGTTGTCGGAGGCTACGCGACCAATATGGTAGCCCCCGCGATGCCGGTCGTCATCCAGAAGAAAAAGACATTCATCAGTCTGTTCGCACTTGATGTGAACTCAGAGTTCAAATATCCGAAATATTTCTCTGTGTTGCCGACCGGCCCAAAGACCAAGCCGTCGTTCACGGAAGGATTCTTCCAGGTGGCAATGCAGCAGAATCCGAAACCGACCACGGTCGCGTTGACAGCCGAAGATGCGGAATTCTCGCGCAATGCCTGCGAAGGCGCGCGTGAGAATGCCAAAACCTTCGGCGTCAAGATCGTGTACGACAAGACCTTCCCGCCGGGCACAACTGATTTCTCGCCGATCGTGCGCGCGCTGCAAGCGTCGAACGCAGACCTCGTCATTGTGTGCTCCTATCCGCTCTCGTCGGTTGGTATTGCGCTCGCCATCAACGAAGCGAACTACAAGCCGAAGCTAATCGGCGGGGCGATGGTCGGCCTGCAAGCCACCGTGTTCAAGCAGAAGCTCGGCTCCAAGCTCAACGGTATCGTGAACTACGAGACCTGGGTGCCGTCGGAGAAGATGATGGCGCCGGCTGCCGCGTTCTTCAAAAAGTACCAGGAGCGCGCAAAGGCTGAAGGCGTCGATCCGCTCGGCTATTATCTCGGCGGTTGGGGCTACGCTTACATCAACTTGCTGGGTGAAGCCGTCACCGCCGCCAAAAGCACAAACGACGACAAGGTCGCGGAAGCCCTGCGCAAAGGTACTCACAAGACTATCATGGGCGATTGGAGCTACGGCCCCGGTGGCGAGTGGACCAAGTCGCGCATGATGCAAGTGCAATATCATGGCATCAAAGACGGCGACGGTCTCGATGTGTGGCGCGGCATGTCGTACCAGACCGTGCTTACGCCGCCTGATCTGGCAACTGGCAAGGTAGTTTATCCTTACGAGAAAGCGAAGTAATCTAACTGTCTTTCGTAGGGCAAATAGAAGCGACGCCGGAAAACTTCCGGCGTCGTTTTTATTTTGGCGGCCGTTACATCCCGAGATAGAACTGGCGGATCAGATCGTTGTTGTTGAGCTCGTCGGCTGAACGCCCTTCGAAAGCGATCTTGCCGTGCACAATGACATAGCCACGGTCGGCTATGCGGATCGCCTGGGTAAAGTTCTGCTCGGCCATCAGCACCGTGAGCTGATAGTGATCTTTGAGCTGTTTAATGGCGTCGATAGTGCGTGCAACTAAAAGCGGTGCGAGACCCACTGAGGGTTCATCCACCAGCAGAATACGCGGCGTCAGCATCAGCGCGCGGGCCAGCGCCAGCATCTGCTGTTCGCCGCCGCTCATGCTGCCGGCGAGCTGCTTGCTCCGTTCGGCTAGCCGAGGGAACGCCTCGAAACAGAAATCAAGATTGGTCTTGATTTGCGCGCGCGCCTTGGCGCGGAACGCACCAAGCAGCAAGTTCTCTTCGACTGTCAGCTTCGGGAACAGCCGGCGGCCTTCTGGCACCAGCGCGATTCCGAGATCGACAATCTGTTCTGTCGGCATCCCGACCAGATCGTGTTTGACGCCGTCGATCTCGGCGATGATCCGGCCAGCAGTCGGGCGCACAATACCCATAACGCATTTCATCAAGGTACTTTTGCCGTTACCGTTAGTGCCGAGCAAGGCAACGGTCTCGCCAGCTTTCACGTTAATCGAGACGTCCTCGATCACCCGCACCGCGCTGTAAGCGGCGTGCACATTCTCGATGGTGAGGCTGCTACTGGCCAAGATAAGCCCTCACCACTTCGGGGTCGCGCACGATATCTTCCGGCTTGCCGTCGGCGATCTTCTTGCCCGAGACCAATACCGCCAGACGCTGCGAGAAGCTCATCACCGCTCGCATGATATGTTCGATCAGAATGATCGTGATACCACGCTCGTTCAACCGCACCAGTAGGGCCAGGATATCGTCGATCTCCGAGTGCGACAGGCCGGCCATGGATTCGTCGGCGATAAGCAACTTTGGTTCCGCCGCCATTGCGCGCGCCAACTCGAGCTTGCGCATCTCAACCTGCGTAAGATCGCGAGGCATTTGCTTGGCCTTTTTCATCAGGCCGACCATGTCGAGCAGCTCGTCACAGCGCGAATTGAGATCTCCGGCCGAGCGCAAAGGCCCCGTGCGGGCATGCACGGTATAAAGGAGAGGGATGCGCAGATTGTCGGCAAGCGTCATGCTGTGGAACGGGCGCGGCAATTGAAAGCTGCGTGCGACCCCGCGGTGAGTCCGCTGGTGAGCCGCGAGGCCGTCCATGACGTGGCCGTCGAAGCACACATTGCCGCTCTCATTCTGCAGCGTGCCACAAATGCAATTGACGAGCGTGCTTTTGCCGGAGCCGTTTGGACCGATCAGCCCGAGGCGCTCGCCCGGCTGAACCTCTAGTTCCACGCCATCAAGCGCGATAAAGCCGCCAAAACGCTTGCTGATATTGTCGACGTGCAGTAGCGCGGTCATGACCGCCTCCGTGCGCGCATCCATTCCTGTACCAGACCGATCAGCCCGTTCGGCGCGATGATCACGAACGCGACCAGCATCAGGCCGACGATCAGCAGGTTCACCGCTGAGGAAATGGTTACCGTGGCATATTGCTGCGCCGAGCCGAGCAAGATGGCGCCGACCAGTGGGCCGACCCAGCTGGTCGTCCCACCGATCATTGGCATGGCGATCGAGTTGACTGCATATTCGAGACCGAACGCTGAAGCCGGTTGCAAATAGCCGATGTAATAGGGAAACGGCGCGCCGGCCATGCCCATGAAGGCGCCTGACAGTGTGGTTGCGATCAGTTTCAGCCGAAGCGTCGGCACGCCGCAGGCTTCCGCCGCAAGCTCATCGTCACGGATAGTGGCGAAACCAAAGCCAAGCTGCGAGCGCTCGATTGCCCGCGCCGTGGCCAATGCGATCACCGCCAGCAGCAGCATTAACGCGAACAGATATTCGATGTAGTTGACCTGAATCCCGGCGAACTCGAGGCTCTCAGGCCGGATGATATAGGCGCCGCGCGAGCCGCCGACGAAGTCCCAATTGACGATCAAGGTCTGCAACACCACTGCCATCGCTAGGGTGGCAATGGCGAAAAAAGCGCCCCGCAGACGTAAGGTCAGGTAACCCATGCCGAAGCCAACGGTGCCGGAAACGAGGGCGCCGAACAAAATGAGGACGGGGATCGGCAACGGAAAGATATGGTGGAGGAAGCTGGCGATGCCTTCGGAAAACCAGCTGTCGATTTCAGCGTCGAATTTTATCAATGCAACCGAACTGTAAGCGCCGAGCGCGAAAAAAGCCGCGGAGCCGAAATTGACGTAACCGCAATATCCGCCAAGGATGTTCCAGGCGGTCGCCAGCACGATGAATTGCAGGATCGTGTAACTGGCGAAAAACAAATAATCGACTTGGAACCAGTGCGCGAAGGCCATCACCAGTCCGCCGATGGCGATCGCGATAAAGGAGAATTTTGCGGTGCTCATCGCCTTCACCGTCCCATGAGTCCAGCCGGCCGGAAGGCGAGGGTAAGAAGGAGAAAGCCAAAGGCAACCGCGGGCGCCCATGACGGACCATAAAAAGTCGCAGTCAGACTTTCGACCACGCCGAGCAGAAGCGCTGCGATCAACGCGCCGGGCATGCTGCCAAGCCCGCCGAGCACGCAAATCGCGAAAACCCGCCCGATATATTCGCGTCCGACCGAAGGTTCGACCGGTTGAATGATGATCAGCAGCGCGCCAGCGACCGCAGCGGTCGCGATCGAAATTCCAAAGGCGATGCGTTTGATACGGATCGGATCTGCCGCCATCAATTGCAATGCCAGTTGGTCCTGCGACACCGCCATGATGGCCCGGCCGGTAAAGGTGCGGGTGATGAACAGTTGGATTGCTGCGTATAACGTCAAGGCCGCCACACACGGCACCAACATGCGCAGCGGCATGTCGATCAGCCCGATATGGATGCTGGGGCCGATATAGGCAGCTTCGACGTAACGGTAATCGACGCCGAACACGAGGATCAGCGTCACTTCGGTAACGAACAAGAGTCCGAAGAAAAACGCGAGTCCACGCAGGGATTCCTGTCCGCGTCGCTCAAACGACAGGTAGTAGACCTGATAGACGAACGCACCGAGTGCGAAGAATACCGGCAGCATGATGATGCTGACCACAATCGGATCGACGCCGAAATTGATATTGATGAAATAGGCTATGTAGGAGCCAAGGATTATGAAGGCTGGGTGCGCAATGTTGACAATGTCGAGCATACCGAAGGAGATCGACACTCCGGCGGTGACGGCGGCGTAAAAGCCGCCGAGCAACAACCCCGCAACAATCGCATTGATCAGAAGATCGAAAGAAATATCCATACGCGCTTAAGCCGGCATCGCTGACGCAGCGCATCGGGCGCGATGCGCGGTCGCAACCAGCGTGTCGAAATCTACCGGCGTTACTCCCCTCTGAACCCCGAGCTTTTTGTTATCTCACAGCGATTGTCCCGCTGCCATGCGGTTTTTTAGCAGTTTGCAGGACCGTCAGTGACATGGCTAGCCTATTGACCGATCAGAAGAAGCTTTGCAAGCGCGACAAATGAAACGCCCGCCCAATGGGCGGGCGTCTCGAAATTCTGCGAATATCAGGCTGCTTCTGACTGCGGCCGCACGCCGGCAGGCAGCTGCATAGGCTTGTTGGCGCTATCCTTGAACTCGACAGTCATGAACACAATTTCATGGTCGCTAAGATTTGCCAGATCATGCACCTTGAACTCGCCTTTGCCATAGGTTTCGTGGCGGGTTTCGCCCGGCTGATAGGTGAATTCGACGACAGTACCATCATGCACATATTGGCGGGCGCGGCCCCCGCTAACGCAGGTCCAGAAATAATCCAGCACGTGGCGGTGGAAGCCGATGCGTTCGCCAGGCGCGAGGCGGATAATCCACACGCGCGTGCGTTCATTTTCCGACAATAAAGTGGAGCCGACGCACGGGTTCGGGTTTTTGCTCTCACGATCGAACTCGGCGGCAATATCGGCCGGCCACTGCGACTTTCCCTTTTTCTCGGCCTGCTTGTCGAGCATGGTCAGTGCCATGGGAATTCCTCCAAATCTGCTGGCTGTCCTATATAGGATAAATGGGTAAACGGAAAGATCGAGGCTGATCACTTGGCCGGGGCTCGGACAAGACGCGCGATAATCATCGGCGGCTCGATGAGCGGCTTGCTTAGCGGGCTTTTGCTGCGGCGAGCCGGGTGGGCGGTCGACATTTACGAGCGTGTTGAAAGCGAACTCTCGGGCCGCGGCGCGGGAATCGTAGCGCAATATGAACTGATTGAGCGGTTGCGCGGGCTTGGTTTTGCTACCGATGAACTTGGCGTCCACATCACGACCCGCAAAATTCTCGATGCGCAGGGGCGGCTGACACACGAAATAGAGTGCCCGCAGGTGCTCACCGCTTGGGAACGCGTCTATCGCCTGCTGCGCGATGCTTTTCCGCCGGAGCACTACCGTCGCGGACGCGGCCTCGCAAAGTTTGCGCAAGGTCCGGAAGGCGTGCGGGCACATTTTTCCAACGGCGAAATTATCGAGGCTGATTTGTTGGTCGGTGCCGATGGCATTCGCTCGACGGTGCGTCAACAATGTCTGCCGGAAGTAACGCCGCGTTACGCGGGTTACAGCGCGTGGCGCGCGTTGATTGCCGAAAGCGCTTTCCCGCCGGACGTGCACCGCGAGCTTTTTGAATACATGACTTTCGGTTTGCCACCGGGCGAGCAATTTCTTGGCTATCCGGTGGCAGGGCCTGACAACGATCTGCGCCCCGGTCACCGCCGTTACAATGTGGTCTGGTACCGGCCTGCCGATGAGGCGACCAAATTACAGTGGCTGCTGACAGACGAGCGAGGAGTGACGCACGCCATTTCGATTCCGCCTCCCTTGATCCGGCAAGAGGCGATCGCCGAAATGCGCGCCGATGCCGAACGTCTGGTGGCCCCGCAATTCCGGCAGATCGTGCGGCTGATCGAGGAACCAATCCTCCAACCGATTTACGACCTTGAATCGCCGCGCATGGCCTTCGGCCGGGTGGCGGTGGCGGGCGATGCGGCCTTTGTTGCCCGCCCGCACGTTGCGGCAGGAGTTTCCAAGGCGGCGGATGACGCAGCTGCGTTGGCCGAGGCCTTGCAGCACGAGCCTGATGTCGAGAGCGCGCTCAAACGTTTTGAAGCGGCGCGGTTACCGGAGAATTACCGCATTATCGAGCGCGCCCGCCATCTTGGCGCCTATTTGCAGGCTACACGGACGCAGGAAGAGCAGGCGCGCGCCGGCCAGCATAGTACCGACGCAGCGGTAATTGCCGAGACGGCGGTGTTGGATTTCTTGTACGCGTGAGTCGCAATTTATTGACTTACAGAAATTCGCGTTCTTTGTTGAAAGGCGCGTCCATCGTGTAGCCGTGCGCGGCGCGGTAGCCGTCGTAGCGGTACCCCTTGTATTCCAGCACGATGGATACAACGAACGCGATGAGCACCATGGTGACGATGAACATCGCCAGACCCGGCATGGGATATTGCATCAGGCCGCTGGCAACCGCTCCGGCAGCAAAGAAGTAGACGAAATAACCCGCTGTCTTGTGATAGGCCTCGAACTTACGCCGGCGCGGCGTCATATTGTAATGATCGCCGAACCAGGTCTTCGGATCATTCGGATCGGCGGAGTAATAATTTTTCCCGCCGTGCTTGCCTCTGAGCCAGCCGCCCATGATCTGTAAACACCCGAGCGCGACCGTCGTCAGACCGAACATCGAATGCAACGAGCCACTAAAGCCGCCGCTGACCGTAACCGCGACAATTGCTCCAGCGAGCGCGAGACTGATGGAAAATATCAGCCCGTATTTATGAACGCTGAACCACCACCAAACGGCATTTTTAATGCTGACCTTCGGATGGATGCCGGTGAGCGTCGGCTTCGGTTTACCGAAACGGATGGTGATGATGCAGATCGGAACCAGCACGAACCAGACCGTGACCATCAGGATGGCGTGATAATCCCAATGAACCGGGATGGTCATTCCCAGAAAATCAAAATACACTTCCGTCGGAATGTGCGGTTGGACCCCGATCACTGTCACCTCCGCCGTTTTTCAAAGCCTTGAATTTTCGCGCCTACTGAGCGCGGCAGAGTAGATATTAGCGTTAAATGGTCGCTACTGAACCTGCTAACGATTTCGGCTCACATCCGCAGTATTTTCTTGGCATTGCCACCGCAGATCGCGGCGCGGGTGCGGTCGTCGAAGCTCGCCACCGAATTGACGTGACCGATCGGGTCGTGTTCCAGCATGTCGAACGGATAGTCGGTGCCCATGACGATGCGGTCTGCACCATAGGTGTTCACCAGCGCCTCGAGCTGGTGCGGGGTAAAAACGACCGTGTCCAGGTAGACGTTCCGCCGCAGATAGGTCGTCGGCGGCTGCGGTAGATTGCCGTGTGAATCCGAGCGTGCGCCCCAGGCGTGATCAATGCGGCCGGAATAGGCACCGAGGAAGCCTCCGCCGTGCACGGACAGAACGCGAAGCTTGGCATGCCGTTCGAACACGCCGTCGAAGATCAGGTAGTGCAACGCGACGGTCGTGTCGAGCGGGTTTCCGATGACGTTGTTGAAGTAAAAACGCCCGAAACGCTGCGGCTGGGTGAAACCGGTTGGGTGGATCAGCACCAGTGCATCGAGTTCCTCGGCTTTCTTCCAGAACGGCGCGAAAACAGGATCGGATAGTTCCTTTCCGTTGACATTGGTGAGAATCTCGACGCCCTTGAACTTCAGCTGCTTCATGCAACGCTCAAGCTCTTTCGTAGCTTCGTTGCCGTCCTGCATCGGCACCCCGCCGAGCGCAACCAGTCGATCACTATGCTTGCCGACATATTCGGCAATACCGTCGTTGAGGGTACGGGCGGCCTGCACGCCGACATCGAGGGGCAGGTAGTAATAGATCTGCGGCGGCGCCGGGCAGATGAGCTGCATATCGACGCCCATCTCGTCCATCACGGCAAAACGCTCGTCCGTCGTGGCAATGCGCGTGCGGATGTCGGCCGCCTGCTTGGCCATCAAGGCCTGCGTTTCCGGCGTAGAATCCGCCACCAGCGGATCGGTAGATTGTTTGAGATGAGGCGTCACGATTTCGACGACGCGCGGCACCGCGACATGGGCGTGCATATCGACGGTGAGGCTTTTCGGTCGCGCCTCGCGTCCCGGCTTGCCGTGCTTGCGCGCAGCGGTGTCGGCGTATTTGTTCCAGATCTCAGCCATTTCGCATTGCCTCTGTTGTGGCGTGGCCTCGTGCCACGCATCGACACCTTTGTGTGGAATCTTCCTAGAACACCCCGAGGTGCTGGCGCAAATCGACGCCGTCTTTTTCGAGCTTCGCAGGTGTAGAGACCACCGCGACCCGCCCGGTATTGAGAATGACGATGTCGTCGGCGACGTCAAACACCAGCTTCGGGTTTTGCTCGACCAGCACGATCGACAAGCCGCTTTCCTTCAGCTTGCGGATCGTGGCCATCACTTCGGCGACGATCTGCGGCGCCAGGCCTTCCGAAGGTTCGTCCATCAGCAATACGCGAGGATTACCCATGAGCGCGCGGCCAATGGCCAGCATCTGCTGTTCACCGCCCGACAGATGGGCCGCGATCTGACCGCGTCTTTCACTGAGTCGTGGAAACATCCCGAATACGGTGTCCATGGTCCAAGGGGCATGCTTGCTGCCGGGCTCGGGCTTGCGAGCGGCCACGGCCAGATTTTCCCGGACGGTCAGGCTTTTAAAGATACGCCGCCCCTGCGGCACCAGCGCGACGCCATGCGCCGCAATCATTTCGGGTGAAAGGCCGCCGACCTGTTCTCCGAATACCGCCACCTCGCCCCGGCGTGGCGGCAGCAGGCCCATGGTGACGTTCATGCAGGTCGATTTACCGGCACCATTTCGGCCGAGCAGCCCGAGCATGCGTGCCTCACCGAGTTCGAACGACACGTCGCCCAGAACGTGACTATCGCCATAAAAAGCATCAATATGGCTAAGGCTCAGCGCGCTAGTGGCCAAGATAGACCTCCCGCGTGCGAGGATCAGCAACGACTTCGGCCCGGCTGCCTTCGACAATGACTTCGCCGAAATGCAGAAGCGTGATGCGCTCGGCGAATTCCAATGCCACGTCCATATTATGCTCGATCATCACGATGGTGACATCGCGCGGAATTGCCAACAGTAGCTGTTTTACATCGCGGCGTTCATCGATCGACAAACCGGCAAATGGTTCGTCGAGTAACAATACTTTCGGATTTTGTGTCAGGGCCATCGCAATTTCGACGCGCCGGCGTTCGCCATAAGAAGTCTGCGCCAGCGGCCTGTTCGCAATGTGTCCAAGGCCAACCCGTTCTAACGCCGCCTGTGCGTGCTCGACAAAGTGACCTTGGCGTTTGAGATCGATCAGCGGATTCCAGCGGGAGGGTGATAGGCCAAGCAGCGCCAGCGTTACGTTGTGGAGGATAGTGTCGCGCGCGAACAACGTGATGATCTGATAAGTGCGTGCCATACCAAGATGGGCGCGGCGTCGGCTTGGTACGTTGGTGATGTCCTGCCCGAACAGATGAATTGAGCCGGTATCTGGGGTCAGCTCTCCCGTGATCAAATTAAATAGCGTCGTCTTGCCGGCGCCGTTGGGGCCGATGATCAGCCGCCGTTCCCCGGACGCGACATTGAGATCGACGCTGCGTGTAACGTGCAGGCCGCCGAACGCCTTGCTCAGGCCGGAAACGCCCAGCGCGGTCATGGTTTTACCCCAACGCTGCTCGCGACCGCGCCGGTGCCACGCCCCCGCTTACTCCAGGCCAGACGCCAGAGGCGGGCGGTGCCTGGCACCAATCCTTCAGGCATCAGGATGACGATGGCGACGAAAATGGCGCCAAGCAGGAAATTCCAGCGCTCGATGAAACCGCTCACCACGGTCTTGACCACCACCACCAAAGTGGCGCCGACAATTGGCCCGAGCAGAGTGCCGGCTCCGCCGGAGATCACCATCAGCAAGACTTCGGCCGATGAGGTGAGGGCCAGCGTCTGCGGACTGATGAACTGCGTATAATACACGAACAAGATGGCGGATATCGAGGTCAGCAGGCCGGAGAACAAACAGGCAAAAAAACGGATCGCCCAAACGTGATAGCCAAGCGCGTTCATGCGGCGCGGTTGATCGCGCGTGCCCATCAGTGCGGCTCCGAGTGGCGAGCGAACAAACACCGCCACTGCCGCGAGCGACAGCAGGAATACGATAAGCGTCGCGTAATAGAATGTGTTCACATCGGCCAGCGAATAACCGAACGGTGCCGGGCGAGTTTTCAAGCTGAGCCCATTATCGCCGCCGGTCAAACTGATCCAGCGATAGGCGAGACCCCAAAGAATTTCGCCTAATGCCAAAGTGATCATAATGAAGCCGATGCCGGTCGAGCGCAGCGAGAGTGCCGCGTAGATTGCCATCGCAATCATGCTGATCACTAACGCGATCAGGATCGCTGCGGGATGTCCGAACCCGAGCTGTAGCATGTATCCGGTCGCGTAAGCGGTCACGCCGAACAAGCCCGCATGACCAAGTGAAACCAGCCCGGCATAGCCAACCAGCACGTTCAAGCCGAGCGCAAAGATAGCGTAGAAGAGAATCTGACTGGAGACATTGATGTAATAAATGCCGGTCATCCAATACGGCAGTGTCGCAAGCGCAATGAGCGCGGTGCCGAGGGCGAGCAGACGAACGGTCATGGCACGTGCCTGCCAAAAAGGCCTTGTGGCCGCAGCAGCAGGACCAGCAGCATCGGAAGAAAGAGCACGAAATATGCAAGTTCGGGCAGGAGGGCCTGACCGAAATTGTAGATGAAGCCGACAATTATGCTGCCGACAAAAGAGCCGAGCAGGCTCCCCGTGCCTCCGAGGATGACCACCACCAGTGCCAACGGTAGCATGTCCTGATCGAGGCCCGGATAGACCGACAGGATGGGTCCGCCGATGATCCCCGCGAAAGCTGCAAGGCCCGCACCGAGAGCGAACACAATAGTGAATAGCTGCGAAACGCGGATGCCGACTACACGTGCCATGTCCGGATCATCGACGCCGGCGCGGATCATGGCTCCCAAGCGCGTTCGGTCGAGCAGCAGCCAAAGCGCAACGGCAAACACGACCGCAATTACGATGATTGCGACACGATAAGCGGGGAACACCAGAACTCCAAAGCGTACAAAGCCTTCGAGTTCGGGGGGCGTCGGCACCGAAATCGGATCGCCGCCCCATATCATCAAGCAAAGATCCGCCGCCATGAACGACAGGCCGAGGGTCACCAACACTTGCGCCAATTGATCGCCTGGCATGCGGCGCAGAAGCAATCGTTCGGCCAGCGCGCCAAGCGCCGCGACAGTCAGCGTCGCCAGGAGCGCCGCAATCCAGAAATTTAGTTGAAAACCGCGAACACCCAGAACGAAGGTGACGCCAACGTAGGCGCCCAGCATGAATAGCGAGCCGTGCGTCAGGTTTGGAATGCGCATTAGCCCAAAGATCAGCGAAAAGCCCGCCGACAACAGGAACAGGAGTCCCCCAAAAGTGATGCTGTTGACCGCCAGCACCAGCCAGAAGTTCATGGTTGCCTTTGTCCCAAGCTCGCCATGTCAAAAATATTGCGGGCGCCTGTGCGGCGCCCGCGCAATGTCATGCATCACGACTTGAGCGGCGGGAAGTCGCGCGAATAGACGGGTTGCTCGAGAAATTTTTTCTCGTCATAAGTCCAGAACTGACTCACATTTGGGTAGGTCTTGATCGTCTTGTTGACGAGCTTGCCGCCGGTTTTTTCGCACTTGCGGATGTAGAAATTGCCGACTGCGTTCCCCAGGTGATCGAACTTTACCGGCCCGCGCGGCGTATCGTTGAGCGACACGGATCTTAGCACCTTCATAAACTCGGCTTTGTCGTCGCTCTTTCCGCCCGCCTTCTTCAACGCCGCGTCGATCACCATACAATTGATGTAGAGACCGGCCGCGTAGAAACCGGGATCGAGGTTGAAGTTCTTCTGCATGCCGGCCACAAAGCGCTTGTTTGCTTCGGTGTCGGCGTCGAGCGTGTAGGGGCAACAACTGACGAGGCCGATGGCTTCATCGCCGTAGCTGCGTAAAAGCGCGTCATCGCCGCCAGTTTGGCCGGTGACTACCGGAAACTTGAGACCCGCGCTGGCGTACTGCTTCATGAACTTCAGCGGATTTCCACCTGCGAAGCCTTGGCACACGCCATCACAGTCCGAGATCTGGGCGAGATAAGGTGTGTAATCGGGCGTCGCGAGTGGCGGCCATAGCTTCTTCAGGATCCTGCCGCCGTTGTCTTCGAACGTCTGCTGAAAGCCGCCCATTTGCTCGTAACCGAAGGCAAAATCTTCGGTAATTGTGATCATGCGCTTGAGTTTCATTTCTTTCGCTGCGTAGTCCGCCATCGGATGCATGGCCTGAGATGAGCAGGCAGATGCGCGCAGGAAATACGGATTTGGCCGGCGCTGGGTAAGGTCTTCGGCGGCTGCGAGGCTTAGCAGCGGCGTTTTCGCTTGCGCGATGTAGTCGGTGATCGCCAGCAGCTCAAAGGCTGCGAGCGGTCCGACAATGGTGTCGACTTTGTCACGTTCGACGAGTTCCTGCGCCTTCGTCTTTGCGCCCGCCGGACTGCCCCCTGTGTCGGCTGAGATGAAGTCGACCTTGCGGCCGGCGAAGGTGTTGTCCTTTTCCTTGAGATAGGTGATGACGCCCTGTTCCATCTGGATGCCGCCCTGCGCTAGCGGGCCGGTCTTAATGGTGAGCAGGCCGAGCTTGAATGGTGCCGCCTGTGCTATCGCCGGTGCAGGAAATTTGAAACTCACCGCAACTGCGCCAGCGGCTGTGCCGGCCATGAATTTACGACGGGTGACCTTGCGAGACATTACGTTTCCTCCCTTTACCCCGTGCCGGGGCTCATGTTTTGACCGCCATGCCCCACCGCGGCGGACCAAATTGCGCCCATCATCGGCCAAGCCATTCCATGATGTAAAGCCCGGTCGCCGGGTTACGCTGCACGCCACACCACGGTGATAGGCAACCCGTCGCACGAGCCAGATTTTGACAGTCGGCTGCTAGATGCCGAGATAACTGGATTTAATCTCGTCGTTGTTACGCAATTCCTCCGGCTTCGAGGAATAGACCACCTGACCCTTGCTCATCACATGCACATAGTCGACCAGCTTCAGTGCGAGATGTGCATTTTGCTCCACCAGCAAAATGGAAAGTCCTTCTTTTTTCAGTGTTCCGATAGCCTCCCAAAGACCCTGGATGATGATCGGCGCCAAGCCTTCCGACGGCTCGTCCATGATCAGGCAATCGGGATTGGTCATTAGTGCACGTCCGATCGCCAGCATTTGTTGCTCGCCGCCAGACAATGTCTTGGCGCGTTGGTGACGGCGCTCGTGCAGGCGCGGAAACAGCTTATAGACGCGGTCAAGATTCCACTTGTGCCGGTCTGGGCTGCGCTCGGCGACCTGCAGGTTTTCTTCAACGCCAAGTGTCGGGAATACGCGGCGGCCCTGCGGCACCAGTCCCATGCCGCCGCGCACAGTTTCAAATGACGCCTGGTGCGTGATGTCGTCGCCCTTGAAAA
>DATIWJ010000090.1:0-16119 GCA_035519415.1 Pseudolabrys sp. | reverse complement strand
CGAGGGTTTTTCGAGGACTTCGCTGCGGCAGAAAAACCAGGGACTTTGGGATCGCAGGCGATGTGCGCAACGCCTTGGGATTCAAACCCCAGCAGAAAGAATGAGATAGAAGTGTTGCGTCGACCGGTTGAATCCACCGCCTTTGGCGGACATTCCAATCGCGGCCACGAATGTCCGCTTTCGGGGGCAGGGCGGACATTAGTTGGCAGCACTGGCCGGCTGCTCAATGTGAAAGATGACGCATGTCCGAAACGGGTGCCGAGCAGTATGCTATCGATGCAGCAGCAGGCCGCACCGCTTTGGGCTAAACGGCGCCAGCGCATCGACGGCCTGCAACCTGAAAGGGAGGGAAACGGCATGAATTCCAAACTATCGCGCCGAAGCCTTATAAAGAGTGCAGCAGGCTCGGCGCTACTGGCTGGAATGGGCGCCCCGGCGATCGTTAAAGCGCAGACCGATGCCATCCGCATCGGTCACCTTACGCCGCTCACCGGATTCCTCGGGTCGCTGGGCGAATACGCAGTCATGGGAATCAAGCTCGCCGCGGAGGAGATCAACGCAGCCGGCGGCGTGCTGGGGCGGAAAATCGAGTTGGTGATGGAGGATTCGGTCAACCCGCAAACGGCGTCCGCCAAGGCCGAGCGCCTGATCGAACGCGACAAGGTTGTGATGATGATTGGCGAAATCTCGTCAGCCTCCGGCCTTGCTATAGGTCAGGTGGCCAATCGGATGAAGACGGTATTCATCAACACAGGCTGCAATTCAGACGCTCTGCGCGGCGTAAGCTGCAATCCATACATGTTCCACATTGAAGGCGCCAATTCGATGTATGTGACGGCGGTCGGCCAATATCTTCTCCGCGAGAACATGGTGAAGGGCAAGAAATGGTTCTCGCTGACTGCGGATTACGCCTTCGGTCACGACCTTCTGCGCGTTGCCAAGAAATTTATGGAAGCGAACGGCGGTCAATTCGCCGCCGATGAGCTCGTGCCGACCGACGTTACTGACTTTAGTCCCTATCTTCTGAAAATCAGGCAGGCACAGCCCGACCTCGTGATCTCTAACCTTGCTGGCAATCAGATCACAACTTTTCTCAAGCAGTATTCTGAATTCGGACTGAAATATCCCGTGGCCGGCTTTGGCTTTGACACGGTCGTCGCCTGGGGTGCGGGCAAGGGTAACTTCTCCGGCATCTGGCCGCTCGTGTGGCATCACCTCGTCGATACGCCGAGTTCCAAAAAATACGTCGACGCATTCCAAAAGAAATACGGCAAGCCGCCCGACAACCAGTCGTGGGGTGATTACAACTCGCTAAAGATTGTCGCGCAGTCAATGAATGACACCAAATCGGCCGATCCACAGAAGCTCGCGGAGTATCTTCGCAAGGGTGCGAAGTTCGACGTGATGAAGGTACGTGAGGCGTATTTCCGCCCATACGACAATCAGATGGTCATGGAGATGTACGCGGTGCGAGCGAAGGATCCCTCCAAGATGAAGGACCAATGGGACATCTACGATGCACTTGGTACTGTTCCCGACCCCAACGTGGATATGGAAATTATCGCCCCGCCGAAAGACGGCACGTGCAAGATCGGGTGACTCAATGAATTTATCTGCGTCGGCCGTTGAAATCGCCGCGGTGGTATTCGCCTGCCGCTGAATCGCGCCAATTTTTTTGCCAGCTGTGAAATTCGCGCCCGGGCCCGCCACGTTTTGACCATACGTTAAGGGTTCGCTGGCGGTGTCAGCAGGAGTAGCAGGAATGGTTCGTGAGATTGCGGTCTTGGTCGGGTTGGCATCCGCTTTGCCGGCGATGGGTGCCGAGCTGACAGCGAGCGAGGCCCGCCATTTCGTCACGGGGAAACTGTTCAGCTACAATTGCTACGACGGCACCCGCGGACTGGCTCGTGTCCATCCCGATGGTTCCGTAGAAGGCTCCATGCAAGTTCGAGCCACTGGTCCAACGCGTTATGGCACCATGCCGGCCGCGACCCTGCATGTCGAAGGTGAGCGGGTCTGTGCATATTTGACGAACTCGATCATCCAGCCGTGCTTTTACCTCGAGCGCACCAATGCCGAGAGCTTTCGCGGCTCAATCTCAGGACTGAGCTTCGCGTATTGCGATTTCACCTTGCAAGAAGAGCCCGCGCATGTCGTGCATAGCCCGCGCCATCAACGGCGGTTATCGCAAACCGCCGACAAATAGGGGCGTTATAAACTGATTTTCAACGCAGCACCGATGGCCGTCGCGATGTCCTGACCCAAGGCGGACCTGGCCACCGTCACGGCCGATCTTTCCGTTATTCAAGTAGCGCCTGTCCTGACCTCGGGGCAATGCGCGAGTTGCGCGCCTCATGCGGATGCGCGAACAAATCGGCGTTCGCCGCGCGGCGAATTCGGCCACAGCGATGGTTCTTCTCTTGTTAACGCGGCAGGCGCGTTTGGAACTTCTGCTGCGGCCGTTCGCCATGCATCCAGATTTGCTGGGGGCCTCATCTCAACGGAGGCGAACAGTTCGAACCAACTGACGGGTGAACACATCAAGTTAAAATCACACGGCTGCAAGCTCGCGAGCGAGAGGTAAATATCCCGTGCGGCAGCGCGCGTGAACATGCATTGCACACAGAGCATTTCATGCGACGCAGCGAGCTTGCGCCACACCGAATCGTGCAGCATCGGCGCGAGCTCTGTCACCTTGGGGGTTCTGCCGCAGTCGCTGCATTTCAACACACGGGCCATGTTCTTTACCTCACCGATACCCGAATGATTGAGACTATCGCTCTTCATGAAACGAATGGCGGTGCTCCGGTAGAGAAGATGTGATTTTCTTTAGCGCGAGACTAATAGCGTACCGTTTTCGATTAGATGATCAGATTCCAATGAGGCCAATCGACTCTCTGCGGTCGCACTTTAGACGCAGTTTTTTTATTCAAACGAGATGGCTGAGGACGACCCTTGAGCGTCCCAAATGAGTTACGCGAGCAATGCACTTTGCGGTACCGCCTTTCACGAGGCCGGGCATGCCGTCGTGGCGCGCTACTTTGGGCTAACGGTTATAGAGATCGAAATTCGTGAAGATGCGAGCGGCAAGACTGACACGGTCGGCGCTACCGACGTCTTGCCGCTCATCGACCGGGTAGCAATTTACTGCGCTGGTCAGGCATCTCGAACTGTTTTCAATTGCCGCAGTCACGCGCTCGCTGTTTCAGACGAGCACCAAGAGATCAGCAAACTTATGGAAGGCCTGACGGAGGATCACTGGCTTCAAATTAGAAACGCCGGTTATCGCCGTGCCATCGAAATTGTGAAACGTAACGCGCCCGAGGTTGAACGGCTGGCCAGCCTTCTCGTTAAACAAAGACGTATCGACGAAAGCACAATCGCCCAGACAATGATCTCGGCTGCTTGAGCAAGGTGGCCTCTATTTCTACTTCTTTGCCGCGATCGCAGCGCATTTGGCCCCGAGCTGATCTAGTCAAAAACCAGATGGAAAAAACGGACGGATCCCGCGCCGAGGGAGGAGCCTTTTGTGAGTAACACGAGCGTGATCTAATTTTCATATCCACGCGTAATAATATTGATTTGCCGGATGGTGTTGTGACCAGTTGGGTTTTCACAATGAGCAGGATCACCACAAAAGACGGTACTGAAATTTACTACAATGACTGGGGCAGGGGGCAACCAATGTCTTTAGTCACGGCTGGCCACTCAGCGCCGATGCCTTCGAAATCAGATATATTTTCTTGCCTCGCGCGGCTACCGCTGCATCGCTCACGATCGCCGCGGACATGGGCGATCGAGTCAACCTTGGCAAGGCAATGACCTCGATACCTACGCCGATGATCTCGCCGAGCTCATGCAGAAGCTCGACATTAAGGACGCAATTCATGTCGGCCACTCGACCGGCGGCGGTGAGGTCGCCCGCTATATCGGCCGCCATGGCACCAAACGCGTGGCTAAGGCCGTGCTCATCGGCGCCATCCCACCACTGATGCTCAAGACCGCGGCCAATCCTGTGGGCTTGCCGATCGAGGTCTTAGACTGACTGCGCGCCAGCGTTCAGGCAGACCGCTCGAAATTCTGGGAAGACCTCAGCCTTCCTTTCTACGGGTACAACAGGCCGGGCGCTAAAATATCAGAAGGTGTGCGTCGTTCGTTCTGGCTGCAAGGGATGATGTGCGGCTTCCCGGGCTCATACTTTTGCATCAAGGCGTTTTCCGAATCCGACACGACTGAGGACCTGAAAAAATTCGATGTCCCAACGCTGATCTTGCACGGCGACGACGATCAGATCGTCCCGATCGTTTCCGCTGCCATACGCGAAACTGGTGATCTATAAGGGCGCGCCGCACGGCATGTGCACGACGCTCAAGGATAAGGTCAACGACGACCTGCTGGCATTCATCAAGGCATAAGCTCGATGGCGACAGACCCGACGCGCCTTGACCGGCACGCTCATAGGGTCGAATAGTCGATCGCCAGCTGAATGCATATCCGCTCTCTTTTAGTGTGCTAGCTTGTCCTGGGCCATGGGGGAGGCAATGAGACGGCGCGAGTTTATCACGCTTGTTGGTGGCGCGGCGGCGACTTGGCCAATTGCGGCACGGGCGCAGCGATCCGAGCGGACGCGGCGGATCAGCGTTCTGGTTGGCCTAGACGAAAGCGACCTCGAGGCGCAAAAGCGCATCAAGGCATTCCGGATCGGTATGCGCGATTTGGGGTGGATCGAAGGACGCAATATTCAGGTCGAAATTCGATTTACCGGTAGCGATCTTGAGTCAATCAACAAGCATGTCGCGGAAGTAACTCGGCTCGCACCAGATATTATTGTTGCAAACAGCACTCCGATCATAGCTGCACTGCGCTCGACAAAGAGCAGGATTCCAATCGTATTCGCGATGGTGAACGATCCCGTTGGTCAGGGATTTATCGCAAGTCTTGCACGCCCCGAGGCCAACATTACCGGGTTCTATTTCATCGATTTCGAAATGGTCGGAAAATGGATCAACTTGCTCAGCGACGTCAAGCCAAGCCTGTCGAAGGTCGCATTGATTTTCAATCCTGATACCTCGGCCTATTTTGACGACTTCCTGCGATCATTCAAAATGTTGCAGCAGCCAACCTCGGTCGAGGTACAGGCCGTGCACGTTCGCAGTATTGCCGAGGTCGAAGCCGCAATTGCGGAGTTAGGCCGCAATCCGGACAGTGGTCTGATCGCCGGGTCGGATATCTTTATCGTCGGCGTCCGCAAAACGATCGTAAAATTGGCAGGGGAGCACCGAGTGCCGGTCATTTCCCCCTATCGGCAATTCGTTGTTGAAGGAAGTCTGATGTCCTACGGGCCCGATACCGCCGATATCTTCCGACGTTCGAGTTCCTATGTCGATCGCATTCTCAAGGGCGAATCGCCGGGCAATTTGCCAGTGCAATCTCCTAGCAAGTTTGAACTCGTCTTCAACCTTAAGACGGCCAAGGCGCTCGGCCTCTCTGTCTCCAGCTCATTCTTGCAGCTTGCCGATGAGGTGATCGAGTAACGTTCGGCGATGCCCGCTTTTGGCTGTTGGCGGACATCATGCTTACGAATGTCCGCTTTCGGGGGGTAAACATCACAAATCCACGACCAAATGCCCGCTATTCTATAGCGGACACAGGGCTGGTTTTGCGCCGTTGTGTTCGGTGACATTAAAATAGCGGATTCAGCGAGGCGAAGCTGTCGAGACAGCTCTTGGCCGATGGCAAAAAGCGCCATAATGTCTGAGAAAGGTCAACGTACCCGTTAGTCAACAATCCCGCGAGCGGATTGGCTCCTGATGACACAGTATTCGTTAGGTCGTGTCGCGTATCGTCAGTCCGCTAAATTGTCATACAGTTGGATTGATTCCCTGGGTCTGGCCATTGGGCTAGCCATCGCTTACTTCCTGGCGGCACGTCTTAGTCTTGTGCTCCTCACCAAGCCTGATGGTGTTGCCGTTTTCTGGCCGGCTGCGGGGGTTTCTGCCGGCGTACTGATCAGTCTGGGGTCGGGCGCACGGTTGCCCGTAGTCGCCGGCACGATGGCTGCGACCATCGCGGCTAACCTGTTAGGCGATCGCGGCATCTGGAGTGCGGTTATTTTCGCCCTATGCAACGCTGGCGAGGCCGTGATTGTTGCCGCTCTAATCGAAAGCTACTTTGGCTCGTCGTTCAGTCTGGACAAACTGCGTAACGTAGTCGGATTGGTTGCGGCCACGATCATCGGAACTGCCATTTCGGGGATCGGTGGAGCATTGGGCTTTGAATTATTCCACAGTTCGCCATCATCCATTCTGACGATTTGGCACCATTGGTTTACGTCGGACGCGCTTGGCATTATCACAGTTGCGCCGCTCTTGATTGGACTAGCTGCCGCGGCACGCGATCCGCCCCTGCGCAGTGAAGTTTTCGAAGGCGCCGCGGTATTGGTCATACTGGCCATCGCGAGCGGACTCATTGTTTTATTGCCGCGGGAGTTGTGGGTGGCCGTGGTGCCTACTGCTTTGCTCTTCCCACTTCTATTCTGGGTTACCGCGCGCTGCAGACCGGTCTTCGCTGCGGCGGCCGCATTCATCGTCGCACTGACGGTTGTTTCGACGACCACATTCGGCATTGGCATTCTCGGCGATCTGAGCCTTCCGTCCACGCAGCGAATTCTGTGTGCTCAAGCGGGCCTCTTGACGGCCGCGCTCTGCGCATTGGTGCTTGCCGCGTTGTTCGCAGAGCGAAAGGCGAACGAGGCCAAACTCGCTCACTCGAACATTATGCTCGAGCGCGAGCGAGACTATAAGTTGATGAATGTGCAGGCGGCCACCGCCACGATGGCTCACGAGGTAAAGCAGCCGCTTGCAATAATCTCATTAAAAGGCGAGGCGGCACAACAGCTTCTTGAGCATCCGAAGCCTGACCTTGGAAAGGTGCGGTCGGCTTTGGTCAGCATCGTTGCTAACAGTCATCGTGCAAGCCAAATATTAAATAGCACTCGTGCTTTATTTGCGAAAACCGATCAGGGACACGAGCCCGTTGATGTGAACAAAATTGCTCTTCAGGTATTGCGCCTTCTTCGAGAACAGTTGAATGCTCACGGTGTCATGATCGAGGTTGAACTGGCGTCCAATCTGCCGCTGGTCATGGGCCATAAGGGGCAATTGCAAGAGGTTATAATAAACTTGCTCCAAAATGCGATTGAAGCAATGAACGGCATCAAAGATGGTCGCAGGACGGTGCAGCTGAGAACGAAGCAACATGGCGACGATGCAATTGTTGTGGAAGTCAAGGATTCGGGACCGGGAATTGATCCAGCAGATCTGAACAGTGTATTTGATGCATTTTTTACAAAAAAATCACACGGAGTAGGATTGGGATTGGCCATTTGCCGCATGATTATTGAGCGTCACGGTGGACTGCTTTCTGCGTCGTCGGATGGTACGAACGGGGCGCTGTTTAAGTTCGTTCTGCCGACGCGCGAGGCCTACATGAATAATGCTCGCGCCCCACGGCTGGACAAGCACTCCACCACGGCGAGCGGCTAGTCAATTAAACTCAGAGATGCCGCCGCGGACTGGGTCGAGTAAACGCAACCACTAACGATTGCTCAGGCCGCGTCCAAAAAAAAGCTGATGGCGCTTACCATCGTGGAAAGAATAACCAGAACTATCCCAAGCGCGAGAGCTAAACTTAAATCCCCCTTGCTTGTTTCCAGCGCAATTGCCGTTGTCATAGTCCGCGTATAGCCTTGAATGTTGCCGCCAACGATTAGGATGGCGCCTACTTCGGCAATGGCGCGTCCAAAGGCGGCTAGACGCTGTGAGCAACCCATCCCGGCCGATGTTCATCAACGACCAAATGCTTCGAAACCGACTAGCGCCGTCGTTCAAAAGAGCATCTCCGTAGGTGTTCCATAGTCCCGCCGTTGTGCGATGAACCAGCGCCATCACAATCGGAGTCGCAAGCACACATTGCGCAACTATCATCGCTGCTGGTGTGAACAGTATACCGAGTGACCCCAACGGCCCAGAGCGCGACACCAGCAGGTAAATCGAAAGTCCCACGACGACAGGCGGTAAGCCGAGAAGTGCGTTGACGATAACAATCGCGCACCTCTGCCCGGGAAACGATACACCGCCAACGCTGTACCAAGCGGAGCGCCTATTGCAAACGCGCAAGCACTGGCAGTCAGGCTCACTTTAATGGACAGAAATATAATTTCGCGCACATCGAGATCGAATCTGCCGATCAAATCAATTGCGGTAAAAAACGCTGAAGCGAAGTCGTTCACCGAAGCACTATTAGCATGCATGTCCGCTTTTTACGCAATGCGGATATCGCCCGGCGGATTCGGTCCACGCTACCTCTGACAGTTCACGGCGAAAATCAAGAATGTCGTCAACATAAACAAAGAGATGCTGGTGAGCCCAACGCCGAGCGGCAGCCACCGTCCTGCTGGCCGAACCAACCCGGTCTGAGCCTGTTCGAGCTACTTCCAGACTAGGGGCTCAAGCAGATACGATCTCCAGGTCGCCAGGGGGTAGGCATGACCGAAGATCGCCAGCGGCGCCGCCTTGCCACGATCCTCGCTGCCGATGTGTTCGGCTACAGCCGCCTGACGGCAGAGAATGAGGAAGACGCGCTGCGCACGCTCAAGGCGCACCGCGCCGTGATTGATCGCCTGATTGCTCGCCACGACGGTCGTATTTTCAACACGGCGGGCGACAGCGTGCTCGCCGAATACAGGCTCAATCGAGGTCGATACGCAGCCAAGCGAGTTCACAGAAATCAGGATTCGATTTTTTTGTCCTCTCTTGGCCGCTAGCGGACGTCGGCAACACGATCTGGGGCGGCGCAGCGGAATGCAGTCCTTCAAGCCTTGTCGACAGGGCTCCTGCTGATGTTAGCTTGTCAACTCTGTCGCTACCGGCAGGGCTAACTTCAATTTTGGGGGACGTCATGGCCAGCAAGCAAGAAGAACCAAGTCTGCTTTTCCCGGCGCTGAGGCCCTTCTATGACCGGGTCATTCCGTTGTCCTGGCTGATCGTGCGCTTTGCGGTCGCATGGAATCTTCTCGTCCATGCCTATTTCAGTATCGGGCGCGGGCCGCTGGCCCTGGCTCCGGTTTTCGAGAAGATGGGATTTGTGCCGGGCAATGTCTTTGCTGCGACGACGTTTACGATTGAGCTGCTGGGCGGCATCGGAATCCTGCTCGGGCTGTTCACGCGTTTTTTCGCTGCAGCCGTAGCGATCGAAATGCTTGTTATCTTTTGCGTCTATTGGAATGTCGGCTTTTCCTGGCTCAGGGGTGGCTACGAATACGCATTGTTGTGGGGCCTCGTCTCGTTCGCGATTGCGCTGCGGGGGGGCGGGCCCTATTCGCTTGATCGAAAGCTGGGCCGGGAGCTCTGATTATTACCCTGCGGCTGAACGGCGGGCGCCGCGCGCCGGTCGCGCACGACGCCTGGTTCCTCCGTCACCCCTTCCAAGTGAATTAACACCGTAAGCCACGGATGACAAAATGCGCATATGCCGTTTCAACGACAACCGCCTCGGATTGGTGCGTGGCGATCTAGTGGTCGACGTCACGCCGGCGCTCGATCTTTTGCCGTCATATCGCTGGCCGCTGCCCTATGGCGATCCGCTGATCGCCCATCTCGACAAGGTCGGCCGCCGTGCCCAGGAAATCGCCTCGAGCCGTCCAGCTTTGCCGGTCGCCGCCGTCACGTTGCTTAGTCCGGTCGCCAATGCCAGCAAGATTATAGCCGCGCCAGTGAACTACCTGAAGCACGCCGATGAGGCGCGCGCTGATAAGGCGATAAATTTTGGCGCCGATATCAAGACCATCGATCACTATGGCTTGTTCCTGAAGTCGAATACTTCCGTGATCGGCGCCGGTGAACGCGTCAAGCTCCCAAAGATCGACCGGCGCATGGACCATGAGGTCGAAGTGGCAGCGGTCATCGGCCGCGAATGCTACCGCGTCGCGCGCGGGCAGGCGCTCGACATGGTCTGCGGCTACACCATCGCGCTCGATATGTCAGTGCGCGGTCCGGAAGATCGCAGTTGGCGCAAGTCATACGACACCTTTAGCGTGCTCGGCCCCTGGCTGGTCACGCAGGATGAGGTCGGCGACAGCGGCGAGCTTGATTTATCGCTTTCGGTGAATGACGAGCTACGCCAGAGCTCAAACACCCGCGCCCTGATCTTCGATATCCCGAAACTGGTGGTCTATGCCTCACAGGCTTATCGGCTATATCCAGGCGACGTGATCATGACCGGAACGCCCGAGGGCGTCGGGCCGGTGGCGCCGGGTGATGTGATGACCTGCACGGTCGAAAATATAGGCAGCATGCGCGTCACGGTCGAATGAGCGCCGGTGGCAATAGAAAATGGCCTGATAGTTACCGGAACGCAGCCGCGTTGTCCGCTTTTAGCGTGAAGCGGACATCAGAGGGGCATGCTGCAACATCTGCTTTTGACCAAAGCGGAACATTCGCGACCTCACAATCTCACCACATAAAGGTAGTAAATTGCGTGTGTCCCGAGCATGAGGGTCGGTCAGCATGCGACGGCGCGAGTTCATCACCCTTCTGTGCGGCGCGGCCGCGTTGCCCCTAACGGCGCGTGCGCAAAGCGCGATGCCGGTTGTCGGATACCTTGGCGCCGAATCGCCGATAGCGTTTGCCAGCCGTGTAAAAGCCTTTCGCCAAGGTCTCGGTGAAACCGGATATGTCGAGGGTCGAAATATCGCGATCGAATTTCGCTGGGCTGAAGGTCAACACAATAGATTATCTGCGCTGGCGGCAGATTTGGTAGGTCGTCAGGTGGCTGTAATTGTCGCGCCGGGAGGCGCTCCTGCAGCGCTCGCGGCAAAATCGGCGACCACGACTATCCCAATCGTCTTCGAGATGGGTGCCGACCCAATCGCAATCGGACTTGTCGGCAGCCTTAGCCGGCCAGGAGGCAACCTCACCGGCGTGACGAGCTTGAGCGTCGAAGTCACGCCGAAGCGGCTGGAATTTCTGCACGAGGTAATTCCCGCGGCGGGCAAGTTCGCCATTCTCGTCAATCCGACCAGTCCCACGACCGATTCACAATTGAGGAACCTGCAGGCGTCAGCGAGCGCTCGCGGATTGCAGCTCCATGTCCTGCAGGCCGGTAGTGAACGAGACATCGATACCGTGTTTGCAACCTGGCCGCAGCTGCAAGCGGCCGGACTCGTGTGCGCCTCCGACACCATGTTCGCCACACACAGTGAACAGCTTGCTACTCTGGCTGTCCGCCACGCGGTTCCCGCGATCCAGCAGTCTCGCGACTTCGCTATTGCCGGCGGCCTGATGAGTTACGGAGGCAGTTTTGTCGAGTCGCACCGGCAAGCTGGCATCTATACCGGACGAATACTCAAGGGCGACAAGCCTGCTGATCTACCGGTCCAGCAGGTCACCAAACTCGAGTTGTTTATCAACCTGAAGGCAGCCAAAATACTCGACGTCACCTTCCCGCAGTCGCTTCTTGGGCGCGCCGACGATGTGATCCAATGACGGCAGCGATATTCGCCGGTGGCCATTGGCAGATATGCTGCTGGCCTTCACCTACGTGCGCTTTCGGGAATGAAGCGGACATCTGAGTGTTCCCAGTAGCCCAATGGGAAAAAGGGACGTTTTCCTGAGGGCCAACGACAATGACTCCGTGTCATTGGCACTCCTCCACGTCACCCATGTGCAGCCAGTCTGCAAGACTGCCAGTGCAATAGCTTTGTTGTGCCAGCACGATCCAGAACATGCTCGCGAGGAGCACGCCCGCCACAAACGCTGTCGCCTTGCCACTCATGGTTAGTTCTCCTTCCCAGTGTTACTGGTGTCGCCGACAACAAGGTCCAGACACCACACCTGTGGCGACGTGCGAGTCTGCCTAGTTCGCGGGCATTTTTCTTTTGCCAGATCTTAAATCATTCAAAGCCGTAACAGCATCTTTTTGCGCCTCCAGGATTGCTATATTTGCTGCCGCAATAACCGTGCTTTTATCAGCATCGGGATGTAGCATTTCGATGTAGTTAGAGAGTGTAACAAAAAAGTCATTGCGTTCTTTTGGGCACGCTCGTTTTGTGAACACAAAAAATTCCTGTGCTGACATATTTGTCGGGACCACTCTGAGAACTTCGGTAGCCAGGCATTTCCAATAGCCGTCTTTGAAAAACTCCTTTGTGTTTTTGGCTTTTTCCAGTTCAGCCTGGGTGAACCCAGACAATACGAGCATCGCAACCGCAGGTATTACAAAACGCAATGTCATGGCCAGACCCTTACAGGTGCCTGCATCTATTATCTCGCGCTCAGCGCCGACTATATATCGGCTTCGTGGCAGCCCGCTTGGCTGCGTATTTTATCAGGGCCGAAACGGATGCGGCGCAGGTATTCTCATGAGGGGTTGTGCTTAAATGGTGCCATGTCCGCTTCTGGTGGACGTTTATATTGCGCCACCGAATCTCCGTTTTCGGGGCCAAGGTCGAAGTTGATGTGAAAGGCCTTTACTTCCGCTTTTTATCCAAAGCGGACAAAATGTCGCTTCCGACCGTAGTTGTTGTTTTGCCGTCGCCCTTCGACGCCTGAATGGTATATTTTTCAAGATTTTCGGGGCGACAAATGCCGGGAGACCGCGTCGATCGCAGACTTGCTGCGATATGGGCAGGCGATATTGCCGGCTACAGCCGGCTCATGGGCATTGATGAGGAAGGCACGCTGCGCCAGCTCAAAGCGCATCGCAAGGAACTCGTTGATCCCAAGATCACTGAGCACCGGGGCCGGATCGTCAAGACCACCGGCGACGGCATGCTCGTCGAGCATGCTAGTGTCGTCGACGCGGTGCGCTGCGTCGTCGACATCCAGCGCGGCATGGTCGAACGCAACGCCAATGTCCCGGCCGAGAAACGCATCCAGTTCCGCATCGGCATCAATGTCGGTGATATCATTATCGACGGTGACGACATTTTTGGTGATGGCGTCAATGTGGCGGCGCGGCTGGAAGCACTGGCTGAGCCCGGCGGCATTATGGTTTCGCGTGTCGTGCACGATCAGGTCCAGGATAAACTTGGTTTCGAATTCGACGATTTGGGAGAGCAGTCCGTCAAAAACATCGCCCGGCCAGTCGGCGTTCACCGCATTCATTTAACCGAGCAATCACAACGGTCAGTTGCTTTTGTTGGAGGCAAGACCGAACGAACGGTCTCCGAGCGACCTTCCATCGCTGTATTGCCCTTCGTGAACATGAGTGGCGACCCCGAGCAGGAATATTTCGCCGATGGAATTTCCGAGGACATTATTACTGGCCTGTCGAAGCTGCGTTGGTTTTTCGTCATAGCGCGCAACTCTTCGTTTGCCTACAAGGGAAAAGCCGTCGATGTGAAACGCGCGGCGCGTGAACTTGGCGTTCGCTATGTCTTGGAAGGAAGCGTACGCAAGGGCGGAAACCGTGTGCGTATCACCGCTCAATTAATCGACGCCACGACAGGTAATCACGTCTGGGCGGATCGCTACGATGGCGATCTTAGTGACGTATTTTCCCTACAAGATGAAATCACCCACAAGGTCGTGGCTGCGATTGAGCCTAAGTTGCTGGAAGCCGAAGGCATGCGGTCGCAAAACCGCTCACCGGAAGATCTCGGTGCTTGGGATATGGTCATTCACGCGAACTCCCTGTTCTGGCGGCTGAACAAGCCCGACGGTGAGGCGGCCATTGCCATTCTCAGACGCGCTGTAAAGCAGTATCCCGATTACGGCCCGGCGCATAGCATGCTGGCCTTTATGTTATTGCTGTCGGGTCGTCTTGCCTGGACATCAGCTGAACTAGAAGCACAGGTTCCCGAGGCGCAAAAGCTTGCCACAAAAGCAACGTCGCTCGATAACAGCGATCCGTGGGCGCACCTAGCGCTCGGGTTTGTCGCGTACACAAAACGATCGACCGACGAGGCGGTCGAGGAATTCACGCACGCGCTCGACCTCAACCCAAACTTTGCTGCCGCCCATGGATATTTAGCATTGGCACTCGCCCTTGCCGATCGATCCAAGGAAGCGATTGTGCACGGTGAGCAGGCCATTCGCATGAGCCCGCACGATCCGCAAACGGCACTATTCAACGTAGCTCTCGGCGCCGCCCACTATCTCGAAGGGCGTTTCACCGAAGCAGTCGTCTTTGGCCGAAAGGCAACTCAGCTCTCCCCTCAGCTAAGCGGTGCTTATCGCATCTATGTAGCGAGCCTGGCGGAAGCGGGTCAGATCGATGAAGCGCATGAAGCACTGCAACGTCTAAAGGAATTGCAACCCAGTATTTCTATTGCTTGGATTGAGCAATACGTGCCCTACACCGGCAGCGCAATGGCCAAGTTTCTCTCCGGCATGCGTAAGGCCGGGCTGGAATAGTCCGTGCCCATTATGCCCGCCGGTGTTTTTAGGGGGTAAAGCAGATATGACGCGGGACATATCACCGGGTTCGCGCAAATTTTTCTAAAGATTCCTCAGCATGTCCAGCGAGCGGGCCGAGCGCCGCATTCGCCGACGAAAAACCATATTCACCGCCAGCGGAATGACGACCAAAACGACGAACAAAAAGAAATATGGCAGTTGCAATGGCTTGGAATTTCCGGACACTCGTTCGATAATTTCAAAAATCCAATAAACCTCCCACATCACGAGCAACAGCCACCCCAACAACACAAGCATCATCCGGCGATCTTCGCTGGCCTCATCGACCACGGCCACGCCATCCAGTTTTCGAACCCATTGCTGGCGTTTCTCATCAAAGCTGTGGTGTCTTTTAAATTCCCGGACCCTTCTGACGAATAGCTTGCGCCGATTTCGCCCCACCAGCCGGCGTCCGATCGCGTGCGTGGCGAGATACACAATGCAGGCCAGGGCAACTAGCCAGCCAAGCAAAATCAATATCAGCAACATGAATTTCCTACCGCCCACCTGGTTACTTTTTACATTACCAATCGAGAATTTGAAACCGGATTTACCTTGGGTGATCCGAGTTGGTCTGGCGAGGGGCCTATACTAGGCTGCTATTGCGTGCTCGGATCAAAAGACTACTTGGGGAGCGTCTCGCATGAAAATTCGGTATGCAACCGCGTTAGCGTTTGCCATCGGCGCATTCGGTGCGATTGCAGGCCAAAGCCTGCACGCAAAATCCAAGCCGCCGGTTTACGTTGTGATCGACATTGACGAGATAACCGATGCTGAAGGCTTTAAGGCTCTCCTTAAAACGGGTCCCGCCAACATCGCCTCAGCCAAAATGGCTGACGGCCGTTATTTAGCGCGCACAGAAAATATAACCGCTATTGATGGAATTGCACCGAAACGTTTTATCCTCATTGCTTTCGACAGCATGGAGAAAGCAAAAGCCTTTAATGTGGATATAAAAGAAACCACCGCAATCCGCGTCAAAACAACAAAGTCGCGGTCGTTCATTGCCGAAGGCATGTAGTTACGCTCTGCCATGCAGCAACGGGAGGGTCTATCGATGGGGAAGGCGCTATGTCTGACTTTCGTTCTCGGCTTACTTTTCCCACAGTGGGCCATCGCTCAACAGCCAATCGCGCCGGTACCAATGACGCCCTTCGGCGACGGTCAGGATTCTGTGCTCACCGGGAATCTGCAGTATCAAGTACTGCAAACGACGTTTGTCATCGTCGTGCCGGCCGGGTTCGTGACCGATTTTGCTAGTACGCCACGCGCGTTGTGGTCGGTCATACCGCCGACTGGACGCTATCAGCTCGCGGCCGTGGTTCACGATTTCCTGTATTGGGATCAGGGTTGCACGCGCGAACAGGCTGACGCGATCTTTCGCGTGGCGATGGCCGAGAGTAACGTCAAGCCCTATGAGCGCGATCTAATGTGGCAGGCGGTGCGCAGCTTTGGGCAATCGGCGTGGAACGAGAATGCAGCGGCGAAGCAAGCGGGAAAGCCGCGTATCGTTCCGGCCGCCTATATGAACATTCCCCCGCTGGTAACGTGGTCGGATTATCAGGACCAACTCATGAGGCAAGGCATCACGCCTGCGCCGGCACCGGCGACACCCCCGGTGTATTGCACGGCGGGAGTAAGTGCGACGCTGCCGTCGCCGTGA
>DATIWJ010000089.1:0-6973 GCA_035519415.1 Pseudolabrys sp. | reverse complement strand
GGCGAATGACCACCTGGCCATCGGCATCAACGCCATGCACCTGAAAAATCGACTTCGCAGTCCAGACCGATTGTCTTGACTGCCTGCATGATTGGCTCCTCTGAATCGTGGGCGCCTTAACAGCACCCACTTTCATGGCACTCACGTGCCGGTGGAGGAGCCGTCCACAGCATCAATAGCAGACATCATGTCCGCTCTTCTCTCGTGAGCGCGATCGAGAGCGCCCTAATCGCGGGGGCGGCCAAGATCACCACCGGTAACATCGCGATCCACGCAACTAGACTGGACAATAGCCAATGTTTGAAAAATCCCACGAGGGTGGGCGATGGGAAAGTGGCGATGCCAGCGGCGATCAAGCTTGTCAGCCCAGCCTGAATAACACCAAAAAGAAAATGGCTATATCTGCGTGGAATACCAAACATAGGATGCAGCCTTAGACACCGGTTATTGCGATGTGCCCCTGGTAGATTATGCCCGTCTAGGTCGGTCTGGCCACTGATAGTCAGGAAGATGTAGCAGGTCGAGAATGTCCCGCCCAAACGTAAGCCGGGCGAATCCAGGAATGGCCGCTGCTCTGATGACCTGATTGCGGAAGAACAATCCTAGCAGCGTCTTCGGCGCAAAAGCCGATGCGAAACGTTCTGCGCCGACTTGTTTCTTTTCGACAAATCCTCGCAGAAGCTTCTCGTAGGTGGCAAATGCGACGTCGTGCTGCCCGGCCGCTTTGACCAGCTCACCCGCAAGAATGTAAGCGCCGGTCATCGCCAAGGCCGACCCCTGTCCGGCCAGAAGCGAGACGCAATATGCTGCGTCTCCGACAAGCGCTACCCGGCCGCAAAACCAATGCTCCATGCGGATTTGGCTGACGCGGTCAAAATAAACCTCCGGAGCGTCGTCAAGGGCATCGAGGATGCTTCGGCATTCCCATCGGCTATTGCCGAACTTGTTTCGCACCAGCCGCCTCTGCGCCGGTAAATCATGGATCGGCGTGTCGGCATCTTCAGCGAAAACAAAAAGAAACAAAGTCTTGTCGTCACGGAGCGAGACGCGCCCAACCATGCGACCAGGCTCGTTATACATCGTGTAGACATCTTCATTGCGAGGCCGATAACCGGGCGCTTCGAATGCAGCGACGACATAGCCGAGGCGCCTCTCAAAGCGGTCCTGCGGACCAAACACCAAGCGACGCACTCCGGAGTGCAGTCCATCGGCGCCCACGATAAGGTCGAACTGCCGCTCGACGCCGGATTTGAGCCGTACCCTCACATGCGTTTGCCGATCATCGATTTCAATTATTTCATCGCCAAAGATCGCTTCGACGTCGCGGCTGATCTTCTCCAGCAGCAGCTGCGAAAGGACGCTACGGCCTATGGTCACATAGCGTCCGCCAGTGAGTTCGAGAAAAACACTTGTGCCGAAGCCGGAAATTCGCTTGCCCTTGGCGTCAACAATTCTCATGTCCCGGATGTGGTAGCCGACCCGATTGATTTCTTCGATCAGGCCCATGCGTTCAGCGATATCGTAGCCCAGACCCCAAAAATCGATGACATATCCGCCGCGGCGCAATGTCGGCGCGTGCTCAATGATCGTCGGCTCGAACCCAGCTGCTTTCAGCCAGTAGGCAAGCGTTGGTCCGCCGATCCCAGCGCCCGAGATCAGCACGGTTTGAGCAGTCATATCTACTGACCTAGTACTCACGGTTTACTAAGGCAATCCCACTTGGACGTGTTGTCGCATCTCAGACATTGTGGAGACTTGCTGAGATGGTGCGCGTCCGCTTTGGCAGTCACAAGCAGACATTTCGAAGCTGATATTCCAATCCCGGTAAAGCTGCTGATTAGATCTACTCTGGCGCACTGATTTGTCGCGCAACATCACGCATCACTGTGGACGGCGGCAGCTCGCTGATGAATCCGGATTTTCCATTGGCTTTGCAATTACCCAAATAGGCCCACAAGGAGAGAACCATAGATCAAACAGAACACAAGACAGATTTTGTTGGATGGGTGCGCTGGACGTGGGCAGTGATAATGCGCACTGCAGAGGCCATCGAGCTAAATCCCGCGGAGGATATGTTCAACCGGCTCGATCGCCTTGAGCGCGAGATGGCGTCGCTCAAGAAACGGAAAATGGCCGATCGCCCGACATAAGAAATATGCGATGTCCGCTTTCATTCGATCACACGGTGCTCGGGAAGTACTGACGTTAGGGCCAACTGATGTCCGCTTCGCAAAACGTCATGTCCGCTTTAGCCCGCATAACGACCGCGAAAGCGGATTCTCGCAAAAGGCTATGTCTGCTCTTCCCCCCGAGAGCGGACGTGTGCGCTGCACTGGCTCATGTCGGCTGAGGGCCGGAACTGCTGACGAAACAGCATCTCAACGTCAGGCTTGTCATCGACCACCAAAATAAGCAGGTTCATGACTGCGCCCCCGATGTCGTTACGAATGCGGCCGCGCGCGGCAGGATGATTCGAAACTCGGTATATTCGCCGGGCTCGGTCTCGACTTCAATCGACCCGCCATGCTGCTTCACGATGATATCGTGGCTGATGGAGAGGCCGAGGCCGGTCCCCTCTCCAGCTGGCTTGGTGGTGAAGAAGGGATTGAACATTTTGTCCTTTACTTCAGGCGGAATCCCGGTGCCGTTGTCGCGAACCGTGATTTCCACGCGGTCTCCGAGATTGCGTGTCGCAACCACTAGACCGGGCTCGTAATCATCATTATGAGCCTCGGCTTTACGCTGGGTCGCCGCATAAAAGCCATTCAAGATCAGGTTTAGCAAGACTCGCGTGATGTCCTGCGGAAATACGTCGGCCTGCTCAGCGGCCGGATCGAGTGACCGCTCTAAGGTAATATTGAAACCCTGCTTCTCGGCGCGTGCGCCGTGATAGGCGAGATTGAGACTTTCCTCGACCAGGGCGTTGATATCGACGGGCCGGTGTTCGCCGGAACCCGTGCGCGAATGCAGCAGCATATTCTTGACGATGGCATCGGCGCGCTTGCCGTGCTGCACGACCTTGTCGAGATTGCCCCGCAGCGTGTCAGTTAATTCTTTGATTTCAGCTCGCGCTTTATCATCGACTAATATGCCCTTCAGGCTCTCCTGCAATTCGTCAATCAGCTCGCTGGAGACCACCGAGAAATTGTTGACGAAGTTGAGCGGATTCTTGATCTCGTGCGCAATGCCGGCAGTGAGCTGACCAAGTGAGGCAAGCTTCTGCGTCTGCACCAGCCGATCCTGCGTTGTTCGCAGGTCTTCCAGTGATTGAGCCAATTGGCGAGTGCGAGTTTCAACGTTTTCATACAGCCGTGCATTCTGGATCGCTACAACCGACTGGTCAGCAAACGTCTCCAACAGTTCGATGGTGGACTGCGGAAAGTCGCCCGGCGTCTTGCGTCGTACTACTAGCGCGCCGACGGTGTGATCGGGACGAAGCAGCGGAATCACCAAAATGCTGCGATAGCCCTCGCGCAACACGATGTCGTTGACTGCGGACGGTGGCTCGTCACGCGTATCAGCAACCTGGACTGGCTTGCGCTCTGTCGTTGCCGTCGCGATGTTATTCCCATCCCCAAGTCCAATATGCTGGCTGCCGATCGCTGCGATCATGGTTTCGCTCATGCCGTGGGTGGCATGCAGGCGAAACTCTTCGCGTTGCTCGTTGAAAACGTAGATTGCGCCTGCGTCGGTACGTGACAGTTCTACAGCTCGGCGAACGATGGTGGTGAGGACGGTTTCAAGATCGAGCGTCGAGTTGACCGCTTGGCTTACTTCGCCAAGTGCCTGCAATTCGCTCACCGATTGCGCAAGTTCATTCGTACGAGTGCGTAACTCGCTCAGCAAGCGCGTGTTCTCAATAGCAATGACAGCTTGGGCGGCGAAATTTGTGACAAGTTCGATCTGCTTGTCGGTGAAAGGACGGACCTCTGTGCGGTAGATTACAATGGTGCCGACTAACTCATCGTCCTTAAGCATCGGAACGGCAAGCTCGGTGCGCGCGCCGTGGAATTGGACTATGCCCGGCTTCGTGAAGCCCTCAGGAACATTGAGGTACTCCGGCTCCACCAAAACATCCGCGATATGAACCGTTTTCTTGGTCCGCAGAACGCGGCCAACACCCGTTCCCGGCGAAGGACGAACAACTGGGTTACGCTGGCGCTCCTCCATCAAGGCGTTGGGTACACCGCACAATGCGCGCGTACGGAAAAACCCATTTTCGTGGAGAAACATCACGCCAAACTTCGCTTCACAGATTAGCGTTGCCTTTTCCAGCATGGCCTGAAACACGGGCTCCAAGTCGCCGGGTGAGCTGCTAATCACCTTGAGGACGTCGGCCGTCGCCGTCTGTTGCTGGAGAGATTCACGCAATTCGTCGAGCAGCCGAGTGTTCTCAATGGCGATGACGGCCTGGGCGGCGAAGGTCTCGACCAATTCAATCTGCTTGTCCGTGAAGGGGCGAACTGAGCAACGCATGAGCGCCAGGACACCAATTGGCGACCCTTCTCGTAGAAGGGGCACGCCGAGCGCGGTGCGAAATCCGACAATTTTTTGAGCTTCAAAAAAGGTGTATTCCGGGTCGGCCAGGACATCGGAAACGTGAACCGTATGACCTTCGAGCAGAACTCGCGCCACGACAGTTCCGCGTCCCGGCACAATTGGCAACTTTTTTACACGTTCGCTATGTTCCGCCCGCAACCCGTAGCTCGTTGCCCAATAATTAGCAGTATCTTTTTGGCGAATAATGGCAGCGACGTCTGCTTCGCAAAGTCCAGCGGCCGACTCAGTCAGCGTGTTGAGAACCGTCTGCAGGTCGAACGTCGACCGGCTGACCAACTTTAAGACGTCGGCCGTGGCCGTCTGCTGCTGAAGCGATTCACGCAATTCATTGAGCAGCCGCGTGTTCTCTATGGCGATGACGGCCTGTGCGGCGAAGTTCGTCAGCAGCTCGATTTGTTTGTCGGAAAACGGACGGACTTCCGTACGGTAAATGACAATAGCGCCAATCAGCTCCGCGTCCTTAAGCATCGGCACCACGATTTGCGACCGCGCGCCGGCGGTGTCGGCCAGCGCGACGAGGCGGGGATCGCCCTTGCGATAACTTTCATCGAGACGGAGATCAGGAATGTGGACGACTTTGCCGGTTTTATGAACGCGATCTAGCGGGGCCCCCGGATGGTCGCGTAGGTAGACCACGGGCTCCTGCCGCGACCACTCGGCATAGTGGGACTCCCCATTCACCGCCACCGAGCGAAACCCGTCCTCCCCTTCGCGCAGCCAGAGATTGCCGAATTTTGCTTCGCAGATGCGGGTTGCATTTTCGAGCATCGCGTTAAAGACGGGCTCAAGCGCCCCGGCGGAGATCGAGATGACTTTCAGCACTTCCGACGTCGCCGTCTGCTGCTCTAGCGACTCGCTCAGATCATCGGTGCGCTGGCGCAATTCGTTGAGCAGCCGCGTGTTCTCGATGGCGATGACCGCCTGCGCGGCGAAGTTAACGAGCAGCTCAGTCTGTTTGTCCGTAAAGGGTCGCACCTCCTGGCGATAGATCACAAGCACGCCAACAACGTCCTTGTCCTTGACCATAGGCACAGCCAGCAACGTGCGGTTCTGGAAAATCTCTACACCGGCTTTGGCGACTGGCTCGCCTTCAAGATAGGCCTGGTCCAGACGGAGATCAGCAATATGAACGGGTTGGCGCGTCCTTGCGGCCCGCGCAATCGGAAGATTCGGACCAGGATGAACGATGACGCCCAGTTGCTGTTGAAGCTGGTCACGATATGCAGCCGGGACCCCATGGGACAACATCAGATGAAATCCGCCATCTTTGCAGAGCCACAGATTCCCAAAGTTCGCTCCACAAATGCGCGTGGCGTTTTCCAGCATCGCCTGGAACACCGGCTCCAGCGCACCGGGCGAGCTTGAGATGACTTTCAGTACGTCTGATGTCGCTGTCTGCTGTTCGAGTGCCTCCGACAAATCATTGGTGCGCTGGCGCAGCTCGTTGAGTAGCCGAGTGTTCTCGATTGCGATCACGGCTTGGGCGGCGAAGTTCTTAACGAGCTCGATCTGCTTGTCCGTAAATGGGCGTACCTCGCGACGCCATATCGCGATAACGCCGACCAGATCCTTCTGCCGCAGCAATGGGACGGCCAGAACCGAGCGCGCGCGCTCATATTGGAGGACGAGTGGCGAAAAGCCAGGCTCCGCAGTGATGTCCGCGACGTGAACCGTCCGCCGCTCTAGCGCAGCCAATCGCGCCGGCCCCGAGCGGCCGGGCTCCATTTTTATGCGCATGTACTTATCGACGAATGCTGTGGAGGCGTTGTATTGGGCCGCGCCGATTAAAAATTTTCCATCGTAACGCCACAGCGCCGCGAGGTTGCCCTCACAGAGCCGCGTCGTGTTGGCGAGGATAGCGTTGAACACAGGCGCTAGATCGGTCGGCGAATTGGAGATCACGCCCAGGATCTCCGACATCGCAGCCTGCTGTTCCAACGCCTCGTCGCGCTCGCGGATAAACTGCGCGATATCCTTGCCGGCAGTCAGAGAGGTGCGACGGTTTGCCGTCTTTGGCGCATTGCGGCGCTTCAACGTCTTGGACCGTTGCGTTTTTGCTTCGTTGCTGTCTGCTTCGTCGCGCTGTCTCATTGCCTCCCCCGAGGCTCAGGACAAAGCATCGTAGCGGCTCGAAGCCATTGTGGGAAAGACCCGTTGTTAGGTCGGCAGGTGTCCGCTTTGGGTCTCAGCCGACATATGGGTTGGTGCACCGCACGGGTCCGCTTCTAGGAGCAAAGCATGACCGCTGGCCATAATGCCCTTCGCGACTAGCTCTGCATTACGTGCTGTTTGCCCTTCCCAACCGTCACATCACGCCGGGTGAGCGGCGCGATTCTGTTCAGGCCGCGAGCGCGACCGGCCCTATAGCGTTCACCTCTGCTCATCATGGCCCACACCATCCGCGCGAGCTTGT
>DATIWJ010000088.1:0-8778 GCA_035519415.1 Pseudolabrys sp. | reverse complement strand
TGAGGAGCTGATTCAGGAAGCAGCGCGGCTCGCACGCTCTCTCGGCATTGCCGGTCCGCGATTGGTCGAGGATCTCGGACAGTAGAGCCTCGCCACAGGTGTATGCTTTCGGGTAGAGCGGGGCATAGTGTGGGATAGCCTGAAAGCGCTTGACCTAAACCGGCCGATTAGAGAAGCGGACATCGCCATCTTCCACTACCCCTTCAAGCGGACGGGCTGCGGCAGTACGATGGCCCGTTCTGAGCCTCGGGGGAGGCAATGAAACGTCGCGAGTTCATCACATCTCTCGGCGGTGCGGCAGTCGCGTGGCCGCTCGTTACGCATGCACAGCAGTCGGCGTTGCCGGTGGTCGGGTTGCTCGATACCAGATCGCCTGATGCTTTTCCGGAGGGCATCCGCGCAGTTCGCCAAGGGCTGAAGGACGCAGGCTTCGTCGAGCGCGAGAACGTCGTGATCGAATATCGCTGGGGCGAGAATCAAGCGGATAGGCTGCCGATGCTGGCAGCCGAACTAGTGCGCCTCCGGGTTGCGGTAATCGTAACGCTTGGAGGTGAAGCTGCGGCGTTCGCGGTCAAGGCCGCAACCGCGACCATCCCCATTGTGTTCGTGTCCGGCCAAGATCCGGTCAAGCAAGGTCTCGTCGCTAGCCTTGCTCGGCCAGGCGGCAATCTCACGGGAGTTAATTTTTTCGCAGGTGAGTTAGCGGCGAAACGGCTGGAACTGCTGCGCGAGCTGGTGCCCGGAGCAGCTCGCGTCGCCGTGCTCGTCGATCCGTCCAATATGCCGGTGACGGAGTCTACGCTCAGAGACGTCGAGACAACCGCTCGTGCCATGGGGCTGCAAACGAAAGTCTTGAAGGCAAGCACAAGCGGTGAGATCGATGCGGCCTTCGCATCGCTTGAGCCGGAGCGGCCAGACGCCCTCTTCGTAGGCGGTGCTCCCTTCTTCACCGCTCGTCGTGTCCAACTGGCTCTCGCGGCCGGGCGTTACGGGATCCCCGCGATCTTTGTAGGCCGTCAATATGCCGAGGCCGGTGGCCTTATGAGCTACGGGCCCAACATTTCAGATGCTTATCGTCAGATGGGTGTCTACGCCGGACACATTCTCAAGGGCGCCAAACCGGCAGACCTGCCGGTTGTGCAGTCGAGCAAGTTCGAGTTGATTATCAACCGCCAGACCGCTAAGGCGCTCGGCCTCACAGTGCAGCCCAAACTGCTTGCGATCGCCGACGAGGTGATCGAATAGCACCGATGTCCGCTGTTGGCACAAAGCGGACATCTGTAGTTGCACCGCTCATGTCTGCTTTCGGAGCGAATGTGTTGCAAAACTCTTTGCCGCATGGCGATAGCGCAACAATCGAATCCGATTGGGCGTCGCGACGAATCAAGGTTGCTCGTTTTCGTCTGATCTTGAATCAATGTTGCGCGCGCTACCCCCTCAAAATAGTTTTGCAACAGATTCAGGGGGTAAAGCGGACGGCGGCAGACCCGACTGTGAACGTCGTTCAGCTCACGAATGAGCGGCGCTTCATGTGGTCTTGGAACGCGCCGGTGCCTTTGTTTCAGGCCTCGCAGGCTCCCCTCCTTTTTCGGCCGCCAGCGGCGCTAGCGGAGGTGATGTGAGCGCACCGGTGGCTGTTATGATTTGTTGCTGACAGGCGAGTCCGTCGGCCATGATTCGCTCAAATGCTCCCTTAGCCCAATCCTGATACGCCTGAACCAGATCGACCATGGACTCCGTTCTGCACATACGCTCTGCGGCTTCTTGTGCCGAATGGGTCCCCGCATGGCGGTGGTCGAACCAGCTATTTGTAAATGCCTGCATGTTGTCCAGGATTTTGTCTTGGTTTTCCCAAAAACGACGAGCATTTTCTCGAAACGATTCCGAGAGTGCGGAAGTCGGCAGAAACATTTTCTGCATAGATTTCCATTGCTCAGAGTAATCCGAGTTCGTCATGTGGTTACCTCCCTAGTGATTTTTGGATATCGCAACAATGAAAGCACAAGGTCATGGCTCAAAGATGACATTGAAACCGCCGCGAGGCGGTCTTTCTTTCCTTACTGAGCTATTTCGAAGTGTCCGCTATCCAAAGCAGACATGCCACTCCCAAAGACAAAGTCCGCTTTCGGGGGGTAAACCCTTCACTTACCGGTTCACACAGGAGCAAAACCTACGCGCGCGACTTGCAAAAAGATGCGCAAAAGATGAAAGCCACGCAGCACAATAAAATGCATGACAAAAATACAAAGATGCACTCAAAAGTATACCCGACTCCGGTGAAACGTTCGATCCTTGGAAGAACGCCCGCTAGCGCGCCACAGTAATTTGCCCCTGGCGCCACTCCGGAGCTCGCCGATAGACACCTGTCACAGCCGACCATAAAGTCGGCGCGAAATGGACCGAACGGAGGCAAGCATGACTTTGAAAGCGATTCTTGCCGGAAAGGGCAGCGAGGTCGTGAGCATCGATTTTACTGCCGATCTTGCCACCGCGGCCAAATTACTTACCAAACATCATATCGGCGCGGTGGTGGTCCTTGGCGTCGGCGGGCGCCTCGCTGGCATTCTCTCCGAGCGCGATCTTGTGCGCGCGATGGCGGAAAATGGAATGACTGCTCTGCAATTGCCTGTCGCGCAAGTGATGACGCGGGATGTCTCGACGTGCGAGGTTGACGACTCAATTGCCAGTGTTATGGATCGCATGACGAAAGGCAGATTTCGCCATATGCCGGTAATCGAGAAGGACCGCCTTGTTGGGATGGTGTCCATCGGGGACATGCTCAAGCAGCACATAGAAACGATTCGAGAGCATGTTCATCAACTGGAGTTATCGATGGCGGAATTTGATCTGCTGAGACTTTAGGCTGTGTCGTTCGCTTTCGGAGGCAAAGCGGACATCGCTACTATCCCAACGACACATCACGCCGATGTAAGCTGTAATCAGGTCAGCTGACCATGAAATTGAACACTGGCGATAAGCTGGCTTTGCTTGGAGTGACGCTTGGCTGGCTGATTGTCGGCGCTATTGTAACCGCCGCGATCTATATGCTCGTGTATTGGTAGCTATTTGTTCTTCGCCATGGACATCTATGACAGCGTGACTTCTTGTTGATGCGCGTAACTTCTCTGATGTCCGCCTTTGGCCAAAGGGACATGCCAGTTGCATGTCCGGACCTAGTTGGGGCTGCTCGCAGATTCCAGCGGGGCCGTATCCCTATCGGCAACCTTTTGCCAGGATGAGTCCGGATTGAACGACGTCATACGTTCTGCGAGTTTGGCTGTGGCGGGACCAAGATCTTTCTGAAACACCGTTCCTGCATGGTTGACGAGAAACGTCATTACGCCGGAATTTCTGTACTCGGCCGGATACGCTACGAGCGCGAAGCCGCCCATCATCTTGCCGTTGACGACATAATCCATCTCGCCGCCGGGAGCCGCCGCGCCCTGTTTTGTCAGGATCTTGAAATAGTATCCGTGGAAAGGCGTCCGCCCGCCGCCAACTCGGTAGCCCTGCCTGGTCGCTTGTGCGACGAGCTCGCCCAGTGGACTGGCTTCTTCGCCGGCTGACATCGGCCAATAAAGTCCGTCCTTTTTGCCGGGTTGGCTGATGATACGCTGCGCATATGTGTTCACGCCTGCGCCGGTACGGTCCTTCAGCGCGTACTCATTCTGTGCGTCGACATAGGCGAGCGATGACTGAATTGCCTCCAATTCATTTTTCCCAATGCGACGGAAAAGGATTTCGTCACGTCCGGCGGCCGTATCGAACCGCCACATTCCATCCTTGCGGGTGAGCGGGATCGGAAGCGGATAATCGTCCGGCCCGATAATCATGATCGCCTTGTCGTCGCCCTCCATGGTGATCCGGTGCTTTGCATCATATGCGGTGACAAATTTCTGGCGCGTAGCGGCGTCAGCCACCTCATCGCCGGACGAAACAATGTCCTCGCCGTCGGGACCCAACACCGTCGCCAATGCCTTCATGTCACTTGCCTTGGCCGCGCTGACCAGCGCGGCTGCGGCCTCATCGGGGGTCTTGAAGGCCTGTTGGGCGCTGGCGACGGATACGGCTGTGCAAAGGAGAGCCGCTATCGTCGATGAGACAAAAGCTTTGTTCATGGCATCCTCTTTTGCGCAGACATGTCAGTGGGAAACCGCGACAGCGGCGGGCACCTTGGCGCCCGACGCGACCCAGTGCTCGTAGGTCTGGAACCTGACGCCCAGCCGGTCGTAGAAGACGCGCAGGTAGCCGTCGCGATCGCGCACGACGGCCTTCGGCATGACCGATTGCACTTCCTGCGCCATCACGCCGACATAGGCGCGATTGCTGCCGTTATAACTGAAGCGATAGTAGCCAAGCCCATTGGGGAGATAACCGAGCAGAGCGATGTCGTGCTTGAGCGCGATATCCGATCGCCGGCCGCCGCCACCACGGCCACCGCCACCGCGGCCACCACCGCCGCCCCGGCCACCGCCGCCGGCGCGCATGCCGCCGCCCCGACCACCGCCACCAGCGCGCATGCCGCCGCCGCGACCACCGCCACCGATGCTTGCGCGGCCGCGCGCAGATGCCCTGTTTGCACCCCTACCGGAGCCAATATTCCCCAGAGCGTTGCCGCCGCGTCCGCCTGAGGGTCGTTTCGCGCTGGGGCGTCCACCCGACGGTCGTTGCCCTGCGCTCGGCCGTCCACCCGTTGGCCGTTGTCCGGTGCTCGGCCGTTGTCCTGCTCCTGGTCTTTGTCCGGCGCCGGGCCGGTCGCCGCCAGGCCTGAGAACCTGATCACCGCCACGGCCGCGAAAATCCATCCGGTTCTGAGCGCCGTTACGAAGGTTCTTGTTGCCAAACCGCTGGTCCACGCGCGGGTTGTTGTATCGCACGCCCTGGCGATGTTCGGGTCGATGCTGCCAGTTATTGCCGTTTAAGGGATTAACTCTCGGCCGATTGATATTGATGTTGTTGTTATTCCAATTAAACCCGCCACCCCAGTAATTGCCACCCGAACCCCAATTCCCGAGCGCCCACCCGGCACCAAACGCGAGGCCAGCCCCAATGAGTGCGCCAGGGATATACCCGGGATACCCGAAATAATATGGCGGGTACTCCGGATAAGGCCATTCGCCGTAGACAACGGACGGTTCGTAATACGGCACGTAAAGCGTTTCGGGATCAGTCGGTTCAATGTAAATGACCTGCTTGCCCTGTTCCTGTCTTTTGGTGACTTTCTGCTGCTTGGTAGTCGTCAACTTGTTGTTCGCGTCGGCTTTGGTGCGTAGCCGCTGGATGGCATCCATGACATCCGGTTGTTGGGCGAGCACGGCATCACCGAGCTTCTGCGTCCAATCAATCTTGGTGCTCATCATCGCGAGAACGTCCGGCGTGGCAATCAATGATTTCACGCTGTCATCCCAAGCCTGCTTGTCCACCGCCGCTTTTAGTTGATCGCCCTTCAGGTTTTTATTTTCTTTCGCCCAGCGATCGGCCACCACGACCTCGAGCGGATAGGTCGATGCCATCAGAGTCAAGGCGAGTAGGTTGTCGGGATAAAGCGCGATGGGCGCAACAAGAGCATCGAGTTGTTCGGGCTTGAGCAGTTGCTCGCTGGGCGCCGCCGCGGGCGGCGGCTGACTTTGCGCCAAAACAGCCAAGGGGGTCAGCACAATGACGAAAAAAAACGGTAACACGCGTACTAAAATCTGGTGCAAAGCCATCTGCGCCTCCACTCAAACGCAACGGTGGTCCACAGACAAATCGCCATAAATTCGTATCAGAATACAAGCCGGTTGATTCAGATTAAGCAAGAGATTGCCATGTCCGCTCGTTGCCGTTGGCAGGCATTTTTTAAGACGGGTAAGCGGGTAAGCAGGCATTTTTCAAGACGGGTAAACGGGTAAAATGTCCGTTTCCGAGGGCAAAGCGGCCATTGAAATCAAGTATTGCGCTAATCCCAGAAAAAGGGTGCGCATCTCATTATCTAAATTAAGTGCAAACAGCCGCAGTGGTTCCTGTCGGAACTTGAGCCAGCATATATTTAGGTTGGCGTCAGCTACCGACGTCTCCGCGAAGCAAACTGTCAACGGACACGCTCCTGTCGAGCCGCCCGAGTTTTTCGGCCATACCGTCGGCTCTCAGGAGATCACGCACTGAACCATGCGCGCCGACAACGCGCAATTTGATACCGCGGGCTGTGAGTTGACCGTGCAATTCATTCAACATGCGCGAGCCGGCAAGATCGAGATATGGAGATGCAGAGAGATCGCAGATGACCAGGTGGACTTCGGCACCGGCCGCCGTCCGTAGCCGGTTCAAGACGGCTTCCAGGACCGCGTCGGTATTGACGTAAATTAGTGATGCTTCGGGACGGAATACGATCACGCCGGACAGCGGTTCGTTCTCGGGATGGCGATCCATGTCTGAATAGTTGTTGGTACCGGGAATGCGGCCGAGAAACGCCACGTGCGGCTGCGATGCGCGGGCCAGGAGCAGCATGATGGAGGCGAGTGCAGCAAGCAGGATGCCGTCAAGGATTCCCAGAAGCAGAACGGCACCAAGAGCAATCGTTGCGGCATAAAAGTCCAGCCGGCTCACGCGCCACATGTGGAACAGCGCCGGAAAATCCAAAAGCCCGTACACTGCTGTAAGCACAACGGCCGCCAATACTGCTTTGGGCAGATTTTCCAGCAGGCCGGTCAGGAAAAGCAGGCACAGAGCAAGTGTGATTGAGGCAAAGACCAGCGCGAGTGACGTACGTGCGCCCGCCTTGTCATTCACTGCCGATTGCGACAATCCACCCGCCACCGGATAGCCGTGCCCCAATGCGGTCAAAAGATTGGCCGCGCCGATGCCAAGAAGCTCTTGTCGCGGATCCAGTGCATATCTGTGTTTGGCGGCAAAGGTGCGTGCGGCCGATACGCCCTCAATATAGGCCAGCAGCAAACAGCCGGCGGCCAACGGGAAGATCCCCTCCACGTCATGTAGCCGCAGCGCTGGGCCCGCGAATGTGGGTAGCCCCGACGGTATCTCTCCCGTCGTCGGCACTCCGAGAGCCGGAAGCCCGAGCATGGTTGCAGCAACGATTGAAAATGCAACAACTGCAAGCGCGATCGGCTTTCCTGGCAGGATACGTTCGCCAAGTACGAGCAGCCCGATCGCGACGACACCGACGGCGAGCACGAGATAACGCGTCTGGCCGAGCTGGCCGACAATCAGCACAGCTCGTTCAAAAAAGTTATGCCCTCCTCCTGCCACGCCCAAAAGACTCGGCAGTTGGGTCATGGCGATAGTCAACCCTGCGCCGGCCTTGAAGCCCACAAGAATACTATCGCTGATCAACTTCACGAGCGCGCTGAGCCGCAACAACCAGGCGAGCACGGAAAGTCCGGCCACCGTGAAGGCTGCCAGGCTGGCAATCTGTGCATAGCGTTGCGCGTCTCCGTCCGCCATTGCTCCCACAGATGCGGCAACCATGAGCGAGATAGCGGACGTGGGACCGATCGCAAGTTGACGTGAAGAGCCGAGCAGAGCGTAGCCCAGGCCGCCCAGCAGGTAGCCGTACACGCCGACTTGCGGGGGTAAGCCCGCAAGTCCCGCGTAGGCAAGGGAAACGGGGATCGCGTAGGCTGCCAGCGTCACCCCGGCGATGACATCATTTTGCAACCAGTCCACGCGATAACCTGCCAGCCAACGCGCTGGCGGAAACCACCAAAGCCAGGTCGATCCGTGCTCCGCGGGGTCCGTCATCCCTGACGCCTTGACTGCAAAACAATTGTCACACATTCCGTACGGAACGCGTAATTGTATTCGCTTGATTCACATCGAAGCGGTCTGACTCTTCATTTTGGATATTGCGTCCAAGGTTTTTTCGTAGCTCGCAAATAGACAAACCAGTAAACCGCGGCGACCATGATCGATCCGCCGATTATGTTCCCGATTGTCACGGGAAGCAGATTGCCGACAAAAAAATTCCCCCACGTCAATTCCGGAAAATCTGCCGCTGTCCTGCCTATGGCTTTCCAGAAAGAATCGGGCGCCCCGGCTTTGATAAAGAGGCCGGCCGGTATGAAGTAGATGTTTGCAATACAGTGTTCAAAACCAGCTGCTGCGAATGCCGCGATTGGTGGGATAACGGTTACGACCCTGTCGATGTTCGTGCGTGCGCTGAAAGACATCCATACCGCCAGACAGACCAAGGCATTGCACATGATCCCGAGAGCCAGTGCCGGAATAAAGGCCAGCGATGTTTTCGCATTTGCCGTGCTTAATGCTGCGAGTCCGACCGCACCTCCGCCGAAGGTATATTGCGTGGTGTAGAACATCAGAGCCGCGGTTGCGATCGCGCCGAAAAAATTTCCGGCAAATGAAATACCCCAATTGAGCAGCAGCGCGCGTGTCGTGACCTTTCCGCTGGCCCAGGCCATGACCAGCATATTGTTTCCGGTGAAAAGCTCCGCTCCCGCGATGACGACCATGATGAGCCCGGCCGAAAACACGAGTCCGATGAGGAGGCGCACAACGCCGTAAGGCAGCCCAGTTGCCCCTGCGCTGACCGTCGTTGCGAAGATTGCGCCGAAGGAAATGAATGCGCCGGCCGTGATGCTGAGAACAATCAGGGTTGTCAGGTCGAGTGAAGCTCTTTTCACGCCGCTCTGTTCGGCGCGCACGGCCATGCTTGCCGGCATGATCGCGTCAAAAGTCACCACTTGTGGAACGGAAACCTCGTTGTCGGCTGGCTTGTGCTTCATTTGCGCCGCTAACCGCCCGTGCCGGTAGCCGCGAGGATGC
>DATIWJ010000087.1:0-68781 GCA_035519415.1 Pseudolabrys sp. | reverse complement strand
CGCGACCTGACCGTGGGCACTACCAATGACGCGCTTGGCGGCAGCCTGTATTGGGGCGCCAGCTTCGAGGCGCAAACGCCATTGTACTTCCTGCCGAAAGACGTCGGTATCAAGGTGGCGGCTTTCGCGGATGCCGGTAACTTGTGGGACTACCAGGGACCGACCAGCTGGAATGTGACGGGTGAGACGCTTCAGGTCGGCCTCGACAGCGCAAGTTTCATTCGATCTTCGGTTGGTGTCGGCCTGCTCTGGGATTCGCCGCTCGGCCCGCTACGCTTCGACCTGGCTTATCCCATTACGAAATATTGTGCGGCGCAGGTAGGTGGTGGACAGATATGCGACCGCACGCAGGTTTTCCGTTTCAGTGGCGGCACCAGGTTCTAGTCTTGGTGGCGGCAGCTGGCGGTACGACGGGTCGGACTCCAGCCGGATGAGTGATCCGCTTTTCTTACGTCATTCCCGGGGTCTCACGCTCGATGAGATCGTTGCCCTGACTGGCGCGACGCTGGCGTCGCAGCCATCGCATTCGCGCCGCATCGTGAATGTCGCGCCGCTCGATCGCGCGGCGCCTCGCGATCTTACTTTTTTTGACAGCAAGAAATTTGTCCAAGCTGCGACCACGACCCATGCCGGAGCCTGCCTGACCACAGCAGCCCTCGCGAAGGAGATGCCGGCAGGGGTCGCAGTGCTGACCGTCGGCGATCCTTACCGCGCTTTCGTCATCGTGGCGCGAGAATTATTTCCACATGCGCTCAGGCCATCCTCGCTAACTCAACCAGGCAATTTTAACGATGCCCATGTCGACAGAAGCGCACGAATGGAAGACGGCGTGTCGGTTGAGCCGGGTGCTGTCATAGGCGCGCACGTCGAAATCGGCAGCGGCAGCGTGATCGGAGCGAATGCCGTGGTCGGTGCGGATGTGCGGATCGGTCGTGATTGTTCTATCGGCGCAGGCACAACGATCAGTAATGCCTTGATCGGTGACAGAGTTATTATTCATCCCGGCTGCAAGATCGGCCAGGATGGTTTCGGCTTTGTCATGGGCGGAAGCGGTCACGTCAAGATTCCGCAAGTTGGGCGCGTTATCATTCAGGACAATGTCGAAATAGGAGCTGGCACCACGATTGATCGTGGTGCAATCCGCGATACCGTGATTGGCGAGGGTACCAAGATCGACAACCTGGTTCAGGTAGGCCACAATGTCAGTATTGGCCGGCACTGCATTGTAGTTGCTCAGACTGGAATTTCCGGCAGTTCGACCCTTGAAGACTTTGTTGTGCTGGGCGCGCGTGTGGGGCTGAACAACAATGTTACGATCGGCGAGGGAGCACAGATCGCCGCGATCAGTGTGGTCCACGGTGATGTGCCGCCGGGCGCGCGCTGGGGCGGCACTCCGGCCAAACCGGTGAAGCAGTGGTTCCGGGAAATGATGATTCTCGAACGACTCGCGCGCCAGAAGGGCGATGCCGGCACGGCGGACGACGAATGAGGCGGTTGTCATGAACAAGATCGTGACGCTTGAAGCGGCCGACATCGCAGTTGTGCTGCAGATGCTGCCGCACCGCTACCCGTTTTTGATGGTTGATCGGGTCATCGACATTCGGGGCGATGAACATGGTATCGGCATCAAGAACGTGACCATCAACGAACCGCAGTTTCAGGGTCATTTTCCGGGCAACCCGGTATTTCCAGGCGTGCTGATGATTGAAGGAATGGCGCAGACGGCCGGCGTTCTCTGCATTGCAGCGACCGGCGCAAAGCCGGCATCGGTGTTTTTTCTGACCATCAACAAGGCGAAATTTCGCAAGCCAGTGCGCCCCGGCGATACCATCGAATACCACATGAACCGGATCACGCGGCGCAAGTCCATGTGGTGGTACCGCGGCGAGGCGAAAGTGGCGGGCCAGATCGTCGCGGAAGCAGAAGTTGGCGCTATGCTTTCCGACGCATGAGCGCGCGCATGATTGACCCGTCGGCTTGGATCGAAGCCGGGGCTACGATCGGAAAAGATGTTTCAATCGGTCCGTACTGCACAATCGGCGCGAATGTAAGCGTCGGTGATGGCTGCCGGCTGATTGCCCACGTCAATCTCACGGGCCACACGACCATCGGTTCGCGAACTGTTATTCACCCGTTTGCGTCGCTTGGCTCACCGCCGCAGTCGTTTAGCTATCGTGGCGGGCCAACGAAGCTTGTGATTGGCGCCGATTGCGACATTCGCGAAAACGTAACGATGAGTACCGGCAGCGAGGACGGCGGCGGTGTGACTGAAGTTGGTAACCGTTGTTTCTTTATGGTTGGCACGCATGTCGCGCATGATTGCAAAATTGGCAGTCACGTGGTGTTTGCCAATAACGTTCTGCTGGCTGGCCATGTCCACATTGGCGACCACGTGGTGTTTGGTGGCGGAGTTGCGGTACGGCAATTTGTCCGTATCGGCGACGGTGCAATGATTGTTGGCCTGAGTGGCGTTCGCGCTGACGTGATCCCATATGGTATGGCGCATGGACCGCTTGCGAACTTAATTGGGCTCAATGTCATCGGAATGCGTCGCCGCGGTGCCACCAAGGCCGAGATTCATCGCGTACGCAGCAGCTATCAGGCCCTGTTTTTCGGTGAGGGCGAATTTCGAGATCGCCTCGAAAAAGTGGCAACCGAATATGGCGCCGATCCACTGGTCGGCAAGATCATTGAGTTCATTCGTGCCGGAAAACGACCCTTCACCATGGCGGTCAGACGCAGCGAGGTGGACGAGGACGCATGAGCGCCACGCTGGCCGGAGCGAAAAGCCCGCTCGCAATGTTGTGCGGTGGCGGCAGCCTGCCGCTGGCGGTAGCGGATAAAGTGGTGGCGGCCGGGCGGCCGGTTCTGCTGTTTCCGTTGCGCGGTGCGGCGGAGGGAACTGCGGTCGAGCGGTTTCCGCATCACTGGGTTCATATCGGCCAAATTGGAAAATTCCTGCGTCTAGCGCGTGCGGCGGGTTGCCAAGATGTGGTTCTCATCGGATCGTTGGTGCGGCCATCGCTGTGGCAAGTGCATCTCGATCTCAAAGGGCTCAGCGTCTTGCCCCGGGCACTCTCGGCCTATCGCGGTGGGGACAACCATCTGCTGACCAGCATGGGCAAGGTGCTCGAGGATGAAGGTCTGCATTTGCTTGGTGCCCATGAGGTTGCACCGGATATTCTGATGCCTGAAGGTGCGCTGGCGCGCGCCCAGGTATCCGAACGCGACCGCGAGGATATCATTCTAGGCCTCGACTACCTGCGAACCGCCGGAAAATTTGATATCGGACAAGCTGTGGTGGTTGCAGGCCGCCATGTGCTGGCGGTCGAGGCGGCAGAGGGTACCGATGCCATGCTCACGCGCGTTGCAGAAATGCGCGCAAATGGTCGTGTACGGACGCCGGGTCGCACGGGCATATTGGTAAAAGCGCCGAAGCCGACGCAAGATCGCCGCTTTGACTTACCGTCGATTGGCCCCCGAACGGTCGAAGGCGCCGCGCGTGCGGGACTTGCGGGTATCGCGGTCGTCGCCGGCAGCACCATCGTTGCCGAGCCGGAACAGATGGTGGCGGCCGCAGACCGCGCGAATATTTTCGTCATGGGCGTGCCGTCCGGAACCGAGCAATGAGCCGGCATATATTTCTCGTGGCCGGCGAGGAATCGGGCGATCGGCTCGGTGCCGCGCTCATCGCAGCCCTCAGGCAACGCACGCAAGGGCAGGTACAGTTTTCCAGTGTTGGTGGCGCCCACATGGTAGCGGAGGGAGTGCCCAGTCTTTTTCCCCTCGGGGAGCTCGCCCTGATGGGGTTCAACGAAATTCCGGCGCGCTTGCCGAAAATCTTCCAGCGGATCCGCGAGACCGCCGATGCGATCGTATCCGCGAAACCCGATGTTCTGGTTATTATCGACAGTCCTGAATTCACCCACCGCGTTGCGCGGCGCGTGCGCGCGCGTGCGCCAGAAATTCCGATTGTCGATTACGTTTGTCCGTCGGTATGGGCCTGGCGGCCAAGCCGGGCGCGTGCCATGCGTGCGTACGTTGATCACGTATTGGCGCTGTTGCCATTCGAGCCAAAGGTTATCGGCGAGCTTGGCGGGCCACCCTGCAGCTATGTTGGCCATCCGCTGACAGAGCGCCTCGACGAACTGCGTCCGAAAGACCTCGACAAGCGCCTGCGTCTGGCTGACCCGCCATTACTTTTGGTTTTGCCTGGCAGCCGCACGGGTGAGGTTCGTCGGATGGCGCCGGTATTTGGTGTCACGATCGCCCGCGTCGGCGAGCAGTTTGGCGCGGTCGAGGTTGTTGTGCCGACTGTACCGAGACTTGCAGATACCGTTCGAGCGGCAATTGCCTCATGGCGTGTTCCAGCCCGCGTGATATCGAACACGGACGAAAAACATGAAGCGTTTCGCGTGGCGCGTGCGGCGCTGACAAAATCGGGCACCTCGACGCTGGAGCTGGCAATTTCCGGCGTCCCGATGGTGGCGGCCTACAGGGTATCCCTGGTCGAAGAATTGGCGGCGCGTCTCCTTCTCAACGTTCCGTCCGTAATCCTTGCCAATCTCGTGCTGGGCGAAAATGTGGTTCCGGAATTTCTTCAGCGGGACTGCACTCCGGGTCGGCTCGCCAAGGCTTTGATGCCGCTGTTGAGCGATACACCAGAGCGTCGGCGACAGATCGACGCATTCGCCCGCCTGGACGTCGTTTTAGAGACCGGTAAAGCTAGTCCCAGCGATCGAGCAGCGGCCATCGTGGTCGATATTGCGGACCACAAACGCGGGTCAGTGCCGGAAACGCTGGCTTTGGCGCGCCCTTCGGTATGACTTGCTGCGCGGTCCCGGATAGGCGTATGTCATTCTAGAAAACCGGATTTCAGCCTTTGACCCTGCCTCCCCGCGCGTCAATCACTGCTGTACATGGCTACCTTCCGCCGGATCTGCTCACCAACGCAGAACTCGCGCGCATGGTGGATACGAGCGATGCCTGGATCACCGAGCGCACCGGGATCAAGGAACGCCACATTCTGAAGGGCGAGGGCCTCGGCACCTCGCACATGGCCGCTGAAGCCGTGCGCGGTTTGCTCCAGAAGACCCACACCAAGCCCGAAGAGGTCGATCTCCTGATTTGCGCGACCACTACGCCGGACATGCAATTCCCGTCCACCGCCAACCTGATCTGCGAAATGGTCGGTGTGCGCAATGTTGGCAGTTTCGACGTACAGGCTGCCTGCTCGGGTTTCCTGTACTCGCTCACGATCGCGGCGCAATTCATTACCACCGGGGTAGCGCGCAAGGTTGTTGTGGTCGGCGCCGACAAGATGTCTTCGATCATTGATTACACCAACCGCGCGACGTGCGTGCTGTTCGGCGATGCGGCCGGCGCGGTGCTCGTGGAACCCGACAACGCCGGCTACGGCATTATGGATAGCCTGATCCGCTCAGACGGTTCGGGAATGATTCATTTGCATCAAAAAGCGGGCGGAAGCCGGATGCCGCCGACTGCGGAAACGGTCGCCAAGCGGCTGCACTATGTCCACCAGGAAGGGGCGGCCGTCTATAAATTTGCCATCGCCAAGATGGCCGAGGTCGCGGGTGAGATCATGGCGCGCAACAATCTACGCGCAGACATGATTGATTGGCTCGTTCCACATCAAGCCAACAAGCGCATCATCGAGTCGACCGCCGAGCGTATGGGTCTGCCGATGGACAAGGTGATGGTGACGATTCAAAAATATGGCAACACGACCAATGCCACCATTCCTCTTTGCTTGTGGGACTACGAGCCCAAATTAAAGCGCGGTGACCGCCTGGTCCTCGCCGCCTTCGGCGGCGGTTTCACTTGGGCCGGCGTTTACGTGCAATGGGCCTATGACGGCGCCAGCGCGCCGAAGCTCAATGGAAAAAGTAACGGGAAAAGCAGTTAACGCGACTTACTTCCGTCGCGAAATCGGCGCGTAGTCCCGACGAGTGGCGCCCGTATACAGTTGACGCGGCCGGCCGATCTTCTGTTTCGGGTCCTCGATCATTTCCTTCCACTGCGCAATCCAGCCGACTGTGCGTGCCACCGCGAACAGGACGGTGAACATAGTTGTCGGGAAGCCCATGGCTTTGAGGGTGATGCCCGAATAAAAATCAATATTCGGATAAAGCTTCTTTTCGATGAAGTAATTATCGTGCAAGGCGATCTTCTCGAGCTCCATGGCAACGTCAAGCAGTGGATCGTCCTTGACGCCAAGTTCTGTCAGCACTTCGTGACACGTCTTCTGCATGATCTTGGCGCGCGGATCATAGTTCTTGTAGACGCGGTGGCCGAAACCCATCAGCCGGTATGAATCATTCTTGTCCTTTGCGCGCTTGATGAATTCCGGAATGCGGTCGACCGTACCGATCTCGCGCAGCATGTTCAGCGCGGCCTCGTTGGCGCCGCCATGTGCCGGACCCCAGAGGCACGCGCAGCCGGCCGCAATGCAGGCGAACGGGTTTGCCCCGGAAGAACCGGCGAGCCGCACCGTCGATGTCGAGGCATTTTGCTCATGGTCGGCGTGCAGGATGAAGATGCGGTCCATGGCGCGCGCCAATACCGGGTTTGGCTTGTAATCCTCGGTCGGCACCGCGTAGCACATGCGCAGGAAGTTGGACGCGTAGTCGAGATCGTTCTTCGGATAGACGAAGGGCTGGCCGATCGAATATTTGTACGCCATCGCGGCGAGCGTTGGCACCTTCGCGATCATGCGGATCGAAGCGATCATCCGCTGGTGCGGATCCGAGATGTCGGTAGAGTCGTGATAGAAAGCCGACAACGCGCCCACGCATCCGGTCATCACTGCCATCGGGTGTGCGTCACGGCGGAAGCCCTGGAAGAACCGGCTCATCTGCTCGTGAACCATCGTGTGGCGAGTTACACGATAGTCAAAGTCGGCCTTCTGTGCAGTGGTCGGCAATTCGCCGTAGAGCAGCAGGTAGCAAGTCTCCAGGAAGTCGCCGTGCTCGGCGAGTTGTTCAATCGGGTAGCCTCGATAGAGCAGGACGCCTTCGTCACCGTCGATATAGGTGATCTTAGACTCGCAGCTGGCCGTGGAGGTAAAGCCCGGGTCATAGGTGAACATCCCGCTTTGGCCGTAAAGGTTCGAGATGTCCACGACGTCAGGACCGATCGTGCCGGGATGGATCGGCATGTCCCAGTTATTGTTACCAACCGTCAGTGTGCCGGTTTTATTCTTGGCGCTGGTCTTGACGTCCATGGTAGGGCCCTCGAATTGGCCGCGAACGGTGCTGCTTTGTGGGTATCCCATTCAAGTGTGCACTGCAAGATAGCGAAAAGCCTTGCATCGCTATGCATATAGGCACGCCCGGGATAATTGGCCCGATATGAAACTTTAGTGTGCCGTCTGATCCCGCAGCCGGGCCAAACTTTCATCTCGGCCAAGGACCGCAAGAACGTCGAAGATCGGCGGCGATGTCGTCCGGCCCGTGAGGGCGGCGCGCAAAGGTTGCGCGACGGCGCCAAGTTTCAGGCCGGCGCGCTCGGCGTAAGGCCGTACAACCGCTTCAGCGGAGGTCGCGTTCCAGTCTGCAACCGCCTCCAATTCAGGCAGCAGGGCGGCAATCAGGGTCTTGGCCTCGTCGGTGAGAAGAGCCTTCGCCTGATCGTTGATATCGAGCGGCCTGCTTGTCCACAGAAAGCGCGATGCGTCGAACAGCTCGACCAAAGTCTTGGCTCGCTCCTTCAGTCCGGGCATGGCTGCCAGTAGTTTGGCGCGTAGCGCCGGCGTCATTTTGCTTGCGAGTTCCTGCCCCCCGGCAATGTGCGGCAAAAGTTGTTCTATGGCGGCGAGAAGATCAGCGTCATCACTTGAACGGATGTAGTGGCCGTTAAGGCTTTCGAGTTTTGTGAAATCGAAGCGCGCAGGCGAGCGACCTATCTGCGCAAGATCGAAGGCGGCGATCATTTCCTGGGTCGTGAAGATTTCCTGGTCGCCGTGCGCCCACCCGAGGCGCACCAAATAATTTCTCATGGCGGCTGGCAGATATCCCATTGCGCGGTAGGCATCGATGCCCAGTGCTCCGTGACGCTTCGACAGCTTGGAGCCATCCGGCCCATGGATGAGCGGGATGTGTGCCATCACCGGAACCTTCCAGCCCAGCGCCTGATAGATCTGCGTTTGGCGAGCGCCGTTATTAAGGTGATCGTCACCGCGGATGATGTGGGTGATGCCCATGTCGTGATCGTCCACGACCACCGCCAGCATGTAGGTGGGTGTACCGTCCGACCGCAGCAGCACGAAATCATCAAGGTTCTCGTTCTGCCAGATCACGCGGCCCTGCACCTGATCCTCGACGATCGTTTCCCCGGTCAGGGGCGCCTTGAGGCGAATAACGGGGTTGACCCCGGCAGGCGCGTCTTTCGGATCGCGGTCGCGACAGCGGCCGTCATAGAGGCGCGTGCGGCCCTCTGCTCGGGCTTTCTCGCGCATTGCGGCGAGCTCGTCGGGGCTGCAATAGCATTTGTAGCCATGGCCGGAGGCGAGCAGCTGTTCCGCCACCTGGCGATGACGCGCCGCACGGGAAAACTGGAAAACGATTTCGCCATCCCAAGTCAGCCCGAGCCAGGTCAGGCCGTCGATGATGGCGTTGATGGCCGCCGCTGTTGATCGTTCACGGTCGGTATCCTCGATGCGCAGCAACATCTTGCCATTGTGCCGACGTGCGTACAGCCAATTGAACAGGGCGGTTCTGCCCCCGCCAATGTGAAGGAAACCGGTAGGCGAGGGCGCAAAACGGGTGACAATCTCTTCGGCCATTTTCAGGATCGGTAAATTCGACGCCCAACGGTCAATATATTGCGCCCGTGTATCATAAGTTTTGACTCGATACCCAAAATTTGTGGCTTAAAACGACAAATTTAGAACAAGGATTTCTTGGTTAGCGTGCCCTATGCGCGACTCCAGCGCACGGCATCCTCCGGTCGGCTGACGCGATTTCATCAAGATGAACCTAAGCTCAATGCAGCAGTCACGCCGGGTTCGGACCGCGCGGGATAAGTAAAGAGTGTTCGCTGAGAGCGGTGACGCTTTAGCAAAGTAGTCTGAAATTCGAAAAGGAATGCCAAATGAAAACGTCGATCACATCAGTGCTGTTTGCTGTCGCTGCCGCAAGCGTTAGCGCCGCGATGACTCTGCCGGCCTCGGCGCAAACTTATAAACCAAGAGACCAAACCTGCGATAATAAATCCACCGCAAGAGATAAAGTTCAAAGGCCGGATTCGCGCTGTGTCAACGCGACGTCGGAGACATACACCAACGAAGCGGCTGAACGGGCTGGTAAGGCTGTACAAGCGTTTACTGCAGCAAATCCTCCCCAAAAGACAACGGATACGTTCGACAGAAACAAAAATCCTGTCGTCATCTATGATGGCGTCAACCGCAATGGTGACCCCTATCGAATTGTCGTAGGCGGCGGCGGGGGGGTTGCCGGATCAGGGAGCGCGTCGGGGCTCGGCGGCAACGGCGGCGGTAGGGGTGGTCGCTCGGCACGATAGCTGACACGTGAGATCCGTTTAAACGGAAAGCCCGGCTACGCGCCGGGCTTTTTGTTTGCTGGGCGAGCAATGTCCTACGTTCGCCTGATTCATTTCAGCCAAGATGAACCTTTCCCCAATGCGGCCGTCAGATCACGTTCGGATCGCGCACGGTAGTGAATCTGAGTTGCTCATGACGAGTGACCGTCGCCATGCAGGATGTTGCCAACGCTTTCCTGCCGGCAGTGCCGTGCAAAAATCAAAATGGGAATGCCAATGACAAAAACGTCGATCAAACTTGCTCTGCTCGTCTTCGGCGCCGCGACCCTTAGCGCTGTGTGGACTCTACCGGCTTCGGCGCAAACAACCCAAACCTGCCCCAACGCCTCCACAGCAAGAGATAAAACGCTTAGGCCGGATCAACGTTGTCTCAGTAGGGCGGAGAGACGCACCGACGAAGCGGCCAAAAAGCCTCAAGTCATTGTGCAGGAGAATGAACCAGGGAGAGGAGGATGGACAGGCGCCTCAAATCCCGGCCCTCATGTCAACTATAACGATATTAAGAGCGGCAAGGTCGGTGTGGTTCAAGGCAATGGTGGTAGCGGCGGTAGCAGGGGTGGAACCTCGGCACGATAAGATTGCTTCGACGCAGCTGACGGCGGGCGGGACTTCTACGAGATCGTCTGAAGTCTATATCGCCTCGACTCGGCAACGAAGGCCCGGCTCGCGCCGGGCTTTTTGTTTGCCAATGCGCGAATTCAAGCTGAACATGCGGCTTGAGGCGACGGCCGGGATTTGGCACATAGGCCGCGCGCCGTGCCGTTCCGGCGAATGCGCAATCAGCAAAAGGGCAGTGCGGCATGGCATCAGACGCGGCGGCAGTAGCGGACGCAGGGCGGGATTTCATCCGCGATATCGTCAAGGCCGACCTCGATTCGAGCCGCGTCAAAAGCGTCGTTACGCGCTTTCCGCCGGAGCCCAACGGCTACCTGCACATTGGCCACGCCAAGTCAATCTGCCTGAACTTCGGAATCGCGGAGGAATTCGGCGGCCGTTGTCATTTGCGCTTCGACGATACGAATCCGACCAAAGAAGAGCAGGAATATATCGACGCAATCGAACGCGACGTGCGCTGGCTGGGCTTCGACTGGGGGAAGCATCTGTACCATGCCTCCGATTATTTCGAGCAGCTCTATGTATGGGCGGAGGACCTGATCCGGGCCGGCAAGGCCTATGTCGATGATCAGAGCCCGCACGACATGCGGGTTAACCGCGGCACGTTGACGGAGCCGGGCAGGAACAGCCCGTTCCGCGACCGTGGGGTCGATGAGAATCTTGACCTTTTCCGCCGCATGCGCGTCGGCGAATTTCCCAACGGTGCACGCGTGCTCCGCGCCAAGATCGACATGGCATCGGGCAATATCAATCTGCGGGACCCTGTGCTTTACAGAATCCTGCATGCAAACCATCCACGCACCGGCACTGAATGGAAGATCTATCCGAGCTATGATTTTGCGCACGGGCAATCCGACGCGCTCGAGCACATCACCCATTCGATTTGCACGCTGGAATTTGAAGATCACCGGCCGCTCTACGACTGGTTCATCGACAATCTGAAAGTCCCGTCGCGGCCTCATCAATATGAGTTCGCGCGTCTCAATCTTACGTACACCGTTCTGTCCAAGCGCGTTCTCACCGAACTGGTACGCGATGGCCATGTGAGCGGTTGGGATGACCCGCGAATGCCGACGCTTGCCGGCCTGCGCCGGCGAGGAGTACCGCCTGAAGCCATACGTGATTTCATCAAACGCATCGGCGTCGCTAAAGCCAACAGCATTGTCGACATGGGGATGTTCGACTTTTCAGTGCGCGAGATCCTCAATAAAAAAGCGCTCCGCCGCATGGCCGTGTTGCGGCCACTCAAGGTGGTGATCGAGAATTACCCGGAAGGGAAAGTTGAAGAACTCGAGGCGGTTAATCATCCTGATGATGCGGCCGCCGGCGCACGCAAGGTCAAATTCGCTCGCGAAATCTACATAGAGCAGGACGATTTCATGGAGAATCCGCCGAAGAAATTCTTCCGGCTTTCTCCCGGTACTGAAGTTCGTCTGCGCTATGCCTATTTCATAACCTGCCGCGAGTCTGTGAAGAACGCCAAGGGTGAGGTGACCGAGCTGCGGTGCACCTATGACCCGGCGACGCGCGGCGGCAACGCGCCGGATGGACGCAAGGTGAAGGCCACCATCCACTGGGTCTCGGCTGCGCACTCCATTCCAGCGGAAGTGCGGCTTTACAATCCGCTGTTCACCAGACCCGATCCAAGCGGTGGGGAAGGGTTCACTGCGGATCTCAATCCGAACTCAATCGAGGTATTAGGCCAGGCGCGTCTTGAACCTGCGCTGGCCGACACAAAGGTGGAGCAACCGGTGCAGTTCGAGCGGCAAGGCTATTTCTGTCTTGATCGCCATTCGAAATCCGGAATGCCTGTCTTTGGCCGCACGATCGGCTTGCGCGATACCTGGGCCAAGGAGAAAGCCACAGGCTGATTGAAATCTATGGCTACAACCTGTGGATGAGTTAATATACGCCAGGTTGTAGCAGGCAAGCGTCGGGGAGGCGCCCCGGCGCAATGGCACGACAGAATTCCAATCGTGGCAACTCGCGGGCTGGCGCGAAGACCTGGGCGCCAGGTTTGGACGCTGCCGGGCGTCCCGCGGGTCTGTTGCTGCCGGATGGCGTTGCCAACGCGGCTGGCTGGCTGCGTGGCCTGGTCTCGCAGTGGGCTGCGGCTGAGGTTGCACCGGGCCGGCTGATGCCATGGCTGCCCGTCGCCTTCGGGTTTGGCGTCGTGGTGTATTTTACTGCCGATCACGAGCCGGCTTGGTGGGCGAGTTCGATGCTGGCGCTGGGCGGCATCTCGGTGACGTTCCTGGCGCGCCGGCGCCCGATTGCCTTTCCTCTTTCGCTTGGGTTTGCCGCATGTACTGCGGGTCTCGCTATTGCCACTGTGCAGAGCGCGCGCATTGCGCACCCCATCTTGCAGTTTCCCCTGTCGAGTGTTTCGGTCGCGGGCTTCGTCGAAATCCGCGAGGAGCGAGAGCGTAGCGATCGCATTGTGGTGCGTGTCCAACGTTTCGATGAGGCGCGCGCCGCGCCCGTGCCAAATCGCGTGCGCGTCGCCGTGCGCAAAGGCGGCGCCCCCGCCGTCGGCAGTTTTGTCGAATTCAAGGCGCATCTATCTCCGCCACTACAGCCGCTGCGTCCCGGAGGCTACGATTTCGCGCGCGATATGTATTTCCAGCGTATCGGAGCTTCCGGCTACGCCCTTGGTGCGGTGAAGGTCGCAACGCCGCCATTCACCGGCGGGTTCTGGCTGCGCTATGCCACCATAATCGATGATCTGCGCGAAACAATCGACAAGCGCATCCGTGCAGTCATCCCGGGCGACAACGGGTCAATCGCCTCCGCGCTGATCACCGGAAAACGCGACGCGATATCGACACCGGTCAACGATGCAATGTATGTCTCAAGCCTTGCGCACGTGCTGTCGATTTCCGGCTATCACATGGCCGTGGTTGCCGGCATTGTATTTTTCGTTATTCGCGCTGGACTTGCCTTGATCCCATTGCTGGCGAACCGCCATCCCATAAAAAAATGGGCGGCGTTTGGCGCACTGATCGCGGCAACGTTTTATCTTTTGTTGTCCGGGGCTGAAGTCGCAACCCAACGCTCCTTCATCATGATCGCGATCGTACTTGTGGGCGTCATGCTGGATCGTCCCACGCTTACGTTTCGTACGCTCGCTGTCGCGGCCATCGCGGTCCTGGTGTTGGCGCCGCAGGCGGTCGTGCATCCGAGCTTCCAGATGTCCTTCGCCGCAACGCTGGCGCTTATCGCCGCCTATCAGCATGGGCTTCCATGGCATGCCGATCGCGATAGTTCTCTCGGCCTGCGCATGGCGCTATGGGGCGTCCGGGAATTCGCGGGATTGATCCTGGCTTCGCTGGTCGCCGGGCTCGCTACGACACCCTATGCCGCTTACCACTTTCATCGACTGGCGCCCTACGGAACTCTGGCAAATCTGCTGGCCATGCCGGTGGTTTCGGCCGCCGTCATGCCGATGGGCATTCTCGGGGTCGTGGCAATGCCGTTCGGTTACGATTCGATCTTCTGGCGTCTTATGGGCGACGGCATTGACTGGATGATCTGGGTGTCACTGTGGGTGGCCAATCTGCCCGGCGCCGTCGGACGCATGCAGGCCTTCGGCACCGGTCCGCTATTGGCTGGAACGGCAGGTCTATTGATCGTTTGCCTGCTCCGCACCCCGCTGCGGTGGAGTGGAGCCGTCGTTGCCCTCGCCGCAGGTCTGTGGGCGGTTTTCACTCCGCGCGCCGATGTGCTGGTTGCCGGTGACGGTCAGGCGGCCGCTTTTCGCGGGGCCGATGGGCGGCTCGCCGTGCTGCACAGTGGCCGCGACAGCTTCGCGATCAAGGAATGGCTGGCCGCAGACGCCGATGCGCGCTTACCGAAAGATCCGAGCCTGGCCAACGGTGTGACCTGCGACGCTATTGGCTGCATCGGCAAGCTTAGCGACGGTCGCCTCATATCGATGGCTTTGGCGCTTGAGGCTCTTGCCGAGGATTGCACGCGCGCGGCCGTGGTCGTGAGCGTACGGGAGGCAATGTCGCCCAACTGTGTGGCCGCGCTGGTTGATCGAAATGTCTGGCGGACCCGCGGCGCCGTGGCGTTGCGTTGGATGGGCGACAGATTCGAGCAAACCGTTACGCTGCCGCCGGACTATGATCGCCCGTGGGGGCACGGCTCGCCCGAAGCTGCGAAAGATACGAGGCTATCGCCCTCGCTCGGATCAGGCGACGTCACACCGCGTCCCGACGCTCTCGAAGCGGACGACTAATATCGCCTGAACAGACCCACCAATTTGCCCTGGATGCGCACGCGGTTGGGGGGCAAAATGCGCACCTCGTAGGCCGTATTGGCGGGCTCCAGCGCAATCGAGGCACCACGGCGGCGGAAGCGCTTGAGGGTGGCTTCCTCGTCGTCGATCAGCGCGACGACGATGTCGCCAGTGTCTGCCGCTTCGGATTTGCGAATCAGCGCAATATCGCCGTCGAGGATGCCGGCCTCGATCATGCTGTCCCCACGAACTTCCAATGCGAAATGCTCGCCAGCCGAAAGCAAATCAGGCGGCATGTTGATGATGTGGCTGCGGGTTTGAATGGCCTCGATTGGCGTGCCGGCGGCGATGCGGCCCATGACCGGCACCGCAACTGGCCGCCCGCCGTCCTCTTCCGACGTGGTGCGCACCCGACCAAGATCGCCTTCGATCACACTCGGCGTAAAGCCGCGCGTCCGGGCCGAGCCAAGGCCATGACCGACCGATTCGGGCAGCTTGATCACCTCAATCGCACGGGCCCGATTGGGGAGGCGGCGGATGAAGCCGCGCTCCTCCAGGGCTGTAATGAGCCTGTGGATGCCCGATTTTGAGCGCAGGTCCAGGGCATCCTTCATTTCGTCGAAGGAAGGCGGCACACCGGCTTCGGTCAGCCGCTCGTGAATAAACCGTAGGAGCTCGAACTGCTTGCGGGTCAGCATCTGTCTCTCCCCGTCAGGCTGGCCCCCTCGGGGGTGGACCAAGCCAGAAACAAATCATGAACGGACACTATATGTTCGATATGTGTTCCGCAACCAATTAATTTGGGGTGAAAAACTCGAAAGTCGCCTAAAGGCTTAGCTTAAGGATGACACAGTCTGAGCCCTTGGCCGCTGCCGGGGCGTGCGGCGCGCGAATCAGCAGGCAATCAGCCTTCGCCAACGGCGCCATCAGGGAACTGTCCTGGTCCGGTAGCGGGGTGGCCACAGGGCCGCCGGCACCCGCTTCGAGGGTCGCGCGCAGATAGTCTGCCCGTTCGTCATTGGCTGGCAGATCGCAGCCGAGACGTGCGCTTTGCGGGATCCGCTCGACATCCTGGCGCCCGGCGAGACGCCTGATGAGAGGCACCAGAAACAGAAAGGCGCAGACGAAGGACGACACCGGATTGCCCGGCACACCCAGAACCTGCATGCCGCCCAGGCGGCCATGCATCATGGGTCGGCCCGGGCGCAACGCGACCCGCCAGAAAGAAAGATCGAGACCCTCCGCGGCCAAGGCGCGCTGAACCAGGTCATGTTCGCCAACCGATGCGCCGCCGGAAGTGACCAGGATGTCGGCATTCCATTTTCGCGCGCCGCGCACAGCGGACACGATGTCCTCGATGGAATCGCTGGCAATGCCGAGGTCGTGGACCTCCGCGCCCTCACTGCGCGCCATTGCGCTGAGCGCGTAGCCGTTGGAATAGACAACCTCGCCGGGTCCAGGTGTGCTGCCGGGCGGGACCAGTTCGTCACCAGTGCCGAGCACCGCCACTTTTGGACGCCGATGCACGCAAAGAGCCGGATGGTTCATGGCGGCAGCAAGCATCAAGTCGCGGTCGGTCAGCCGGCGCCCTTTGTGCAACAGCACCTGGTCCTGTGCAAAGTCGATGCCTTGCGCACGGACATTCCGGTTCTTCGCGGTTGGTTTTTGAATTGTAACTAGATCGCCGGACAGCGTGGCGAGCTCTTGGATGACCACGGTATCGCTGCCAATCGGCATGACGCCGCCAGTGAAAATACGCGCGGCTTGACCACCGCCCACCTGGCCGGGGAAGGGATGGCCTGCCGCAACTTCACCTATAACTTTAAGCGTGACCGGTACAGTTGCCACGTCACTTGCCCGCACCGCGTATCCGTCCATAGCCGAAACCGCCGCCGGCGGCTGGGTCCGCAGTGCTGTTACATTTTCGGTCAGTACGCGGCCAAGCGTCTCATTGAGGGGCACCCACTCTCCGGGCAGCGCGCTTGCGTCAGCCAGCACCCGTTGAAGCGCCTCGGCAACCGGCATGAGGGCCATGGACTACGACTCCGCGCGCCACTCGCCCGACTTGCCGCCGCTTTTATGCAGAAGACGGATGCCTTCAATGTGTACACCACGCTCGGCAGCCTTGACCATGTCGTAGATCGTCAGGCACGCGATCGCGACCGCAGTCAGTGCTTCCATCTCAACACCAGTCTTGGCTGTGACCTTTACGGTCGCCTGCACCAGAAATCCTGGCAATACATGCTCTGGATTGATGTCGACCTCGACCTTCGAGAGGGGAAGCGGATGGCACAGTGGAATGAGGCCATGAGTACGTTTGGCTGCCATGATGCCAGCTAACCGGGCGGCACCGAGCACATCGCCTTTCATCGCATTGCCCTCGAGCACGAGATCGAGCGTTTCCTTACGCATGATCACGCGGCCCTCTGCGACGGCAATCCTTTCGGTGGCGCCTTTTTCGGTGACGTCGACCATGCGGGCCTCGCCACGCTGATCGATGTGGGTGAGGGGGGACGGCGCCGGAGTCGCCGGCACGGAATTTTCCCCGCTCGGCTTGGCTTCGGTTGCTATACTTTTTGCCTTGGGACGGTGCACAGCGCTCTTTTTGTTGCGACTGCGTGAAATCGGTTTCCTGTGCCGTGCCATCGCGCTACTCCGCAACTGCGCGACGCGTCTCGCGAGCAAGCAAGGCGCGCGTCGCTGCGGTAACGTCCGATTGCCGCATCAGGCTTTCGCCGATGAGGAATGTGGATATCCCGATCCGGCTAAGGCGCGCGAGATCTGCCGGTGCGTTAAGTCCGCTTTCGGCGACGACCACGCGATCACGTGGGATTTTCGGCGCCAGATGCTCGCTTACGGCAAGCGACGTCTTGAATGTACGCAAATCGCGGTTATTGACGCCGATGAGCCGAGATTTCAGTTTAAGGGCGCGGGCAAGCTCGACTTCGTCATGAACTTCAAGCAGCACGTCCATTCCATGATATAAGGCGGCATCCTCGACAGCCCGGGCTGCCGTGTCATTGACTGCGGCCATGATGATCAGGATGCAATCGGCTCCAAGCGCCCGCGATTCCACAACCTGATACGGTTCGTAGATGAAGTCTTTTCGCAGGACGGGAAGCGCAGTGGCCTCCCTGGCCGCGACAAGAAATTCGGGTTTGCCCTGGAACGAGGGTGCATCGGTCAGCACCGAGAGACAGTTGGCGCCGCCGGCCTCGTATGCCTTGGCAAGCGCTGGCGGGTCGAAATCGGCGCGGATCAATCCCTTCGACGGGCTTGCTTTCTTGATCTCGGCAATCAGGGCGTAGTCGCCGCCAGCAATCCGCCGTTCGATCGCGCGAAGAAAGCCGCGGGGCGCCGAGGCCGCCTTTGCCTCCTTCTCCAGCACGGCAAGCGGACGAACGCGCTTGGCGGCCGCAACTTCCTCGCGCTTGTAGGTTTCGATCTTGGCGAGGATATCCGACACGCTCATACCTCCACGGCGTTCGAAACCGCGATCAGCCGGTCGAGCCGACCCTCCGCTTCACCCGTTTCGATCGATTTCGTGGCAAGTGCCGCGCCTTGCTTAAGGTCTTTTGCCTTGCCGGCAACAATGAGCGCTGCCGCAGCGTTAAGGATCGACACATCGCGGAAAGCGCCCGACTTGCCCTTGAGCACGTCAAGCAGCGCCTTTGCATTCTGTTCGGCATCGCCGCCGCGCAGTGCCTCCGGTTTCGAACGCGACAAGCCAGCGTCCTCCGGTGTCACCTCGAACGTGCGGATCTTGCCATTCTCCAGCGCCGCCACGCTCGTTGGACCAGCCGTGGTGATCTCATCGAGACCATCTGAGCCGTGAACGACCCAGATGCTTTCGGAGCCGAGATTTTTCAGCACCTGCGCCATGGGCTCAACCCAATGCTTCGAGAATGTGCCGATCATCTGTCGCCTGACGCTGGCAGGATTGGACAGTGGCCCAAGCAGATTAAAAATGGTGCGGGTGCCGAGCTCAACACGGGTCGGACCGACATTTTTCATCGCGGGATGATGTGCGGGTGCAAACATGAAGCCAATACCTGCATCGCGGATGCACATCGCGACCTGACGCGAATCAAGTTCGATCTTGACCCCAAGCGCTTGCAACACGTCGGCCGCGCCCGACTTGGACGACAGCGCGCGGTTTCCATGTTTGGCAACCGGTACGCCGGCACCGGCCACAATAAATGCGGCGCAGGTCGATATGTTGAAAGAGCCCGTCGCATCGCCACCTGTGCCGACCACATCGACCGAACCGGGTGGCGCTTTCACGCCCAACATTTTGGCGCGCATGGTAGTGACCGCGCCGGTGATTTCGTCGACGGTTTCACCCCGCACACGCAATGCCATTAGCAGCCCGCCCATCTGTGAGGGCGTGGCGTCGCCTGACATCATTCTGTCGAAGGCGCCGGCTGCTTCCTCGCGCGTAAGGCTGGCACCAGTCGCAACCTTGGCGATGAGCGCTTTGAAATCATCGGGCATTGTAGTTTGTCTCACGTCGCCGCGTGCAGAGGCGCCGCTTTGCGCGCCCGCGTCGCACGGCGCCCGCGCTGCTTGTTCCAGGCGTCGGCGATATCGAGAAAATTCTTCAACATTAAGTGCCCGTACTCGGAAGCAATGCTTTCCGGATGGAATTGAACGCCGTGCACCGGCAGACTGTTATGCATCAAGCCCATCACCAGCTGATCGGCAGTTTCGGCGTTGATCATGAGTTCTTTTGGCATGCTGGCGCGTTCGACCACCAGCGAGTGATAGCGCGTGGCTTTCAGCGGCCCGTTAATGCCGCGGAAGACTCCGGTACCCGTGTGCCTGATCTCGGACACTTTCCCGTGGCGCGGAATTGCACGCTCAACTTTACCGCCAAAAGCCTGGCCGACCGCCTGATGACCGAGGCAAACCCCGAGGATCGGAATAGTTGACGATGCTTTGGCGATAAGATCGAGACAAATGCCGGCTTCGTTCGGCGTGCAAGGGCCGGGCGACAGTACGATCGCGTCCGGTTCTGCGGCCATGATATCGGCGACCGAAATCTTGTCGTTGCGATGCACGACAACCTCGGCCCCGAGCCCTCCCAGATAGTGGAAGAGATTGAAAGTGAAGCTATCGTAGTTATCGACCAGGACAATCATGTTCCACCGCTTTGACAAGGGTTTACGGTGCCCCCCAAGGGGGGTCAAGCAGCCCGCTTTTCCGGTGTCTACTGACCGCGTTTGGCGGTGCTCGCGAAGCGACGAGCCTCTTCCGCCGCGCGAAACAAGGCTTTGGCCTTGTTAATACACTCTTGCTGCTCGAGCTCGGGATCGCTGTCGGCGACAATGCCGGCGCCGGCCTGGACATACATCGTGCCGTTCTTGATCAACGCCGTTCGCAAGACGATACAGGTATCCATCTCGCCTGCGGCGGAGAAATAGCCAACGCAGCCGGCATAGAGGCCGCGCTTCTCCTTCTCGAGTTCATTGATGATTTGCATGGCGCGCACCTTGGGCGCGCCCGAAACAGTCCCGGCAGGAAATCCGGCTGCCAATGCATCGAGTGCGTCACTATTTTTAGCAAGCTTACCTTCCACGTTCGATACGATGTGCATCACGTGGCTATACCGCTCGATGAAGAACTGGTCCGTGACCTTGACGGTGCCGATGGAGGCGACCCGGCCGACATCATTGCGGCCGAGGTCAAGTAACATCAGATGCTCGGCGCGTTCCTTCGGATCAGCCAATAGCTCTCTTTCGAGGGTCTTGTCCTCCTGTGGTGTTGCTCCGCGCGGCCGCGTGCCCGCGATTGGACGGATCGTGACGACATCGTCGGAAACCTTCACCAGGATTTCTGGGCTCGACCCCGCGACCGCGAAGTCACCAAAATCCAAAAAGTAGAGATAGGGTGAGGGATTGGTTCGGCGAAGTGCGCGATAGAGCGCAAATGGCGGCAGGGTGAACGGCGCCTCGAAGCGTTGCGCCAACACAATCTGAAAGGCATCGCCGGCGACGATGTAGTCCTTCGCCTTGCGAACCATGGCTTTGTATTCTTCGGGCGTGGTATTCGAGCTTGCTGGGACATCGATTGGCCCGTCGTCATAATCCGATTGCACGCTCTTCGTTGGGCTTTCGAGATTTTCGACCACACTCGCGAGCCTTTCAGTTGCGCGAGCGAGTGCTGTCTTTGCGTCAGTGCCTTTCTCAGGTCGCACCGGTGTCACGACCGCAATCGAATCCTTCACGGCGTCGAAAATGACAACGATTGTGGGGCGAACCAGTATCGCGTCGGGAATCCCGATAGGGTCCGGCTTTGATGCAGGCAATTCCTCCATCAGCCGCACCATGTCGTAGCCGAGATAACCGAAAACACCTGCGGCCATCGGTGGCAAATTGTCAGGTAATGCGATTCTGCTTTCCGAGATCAGCGCGCGGAGCGCCTGGAGTGGTGCGTCAGAACAGAGCGCAAACGCGTCGGACTTGGTCCGCGCCGTGCGGTTGATTTCAGCTGTGCCTTCGTTTGAACGCCAGATCAAATCGGGTTCGAGTCCGATGATGGAATATCGACCGCGCACAGCGCCGTCTTCCACTGACTCGAGCAGGAAACTCATAGCCTTGCCGCCGAGCTTTAGAAAAGCGGAGACCGGTGTCTCAAGGTCGGCGATCAAGGTAGTCCAAACCACCTGCGGCTCGTTCCGCCCATAGCGTTCAGCAAAGGCGGTCTCCGATGGCTCGATCTGCATTGGGCTGACTATTGCTGGGCGCCGCCGCCGACAACCTGATTTAACGCCGACGGATTGATGGACACGCCGAAATCATTTTCCAGCCGCACGATATATTCGGAGACGAGATCTTCGGAATAAGAGTTTTGCAAAGTGTCGGCGATTGCTTTGCCCTGCGCCGAACTCGCATCAAACGCTGGATCGACGATCTCGGTCACGCGATATAAAAAACGATCGGTCTCTTTGTCGCCTTCGACGCTGGCCGGCACTCCCTTCGGCGTGCGGAATACTGATTCGACCACCTTTGCCGGCACAAAACCGCCGGGTTTACCGCGCTGCAGGTCGGCCGCCGTCTCCACCTTGAGACCCGCCTCGCTTGCAATCTGCGCGAATGGAGTCCCAGCCTTGAGTTTCCCAATGAGATCGTCCGCTTTCGTCTGCAACCGCTTGGCAATTTCATCGTCGCGCCAACGCGCGGCCACTTGATCTTTGACTTCGTCAAGCGAGCGCTCGCGCGAAGGCGTTACGCCGGTGACGTCGAAATAGAGATAACCGCCATCGGGCAACTGCAGCGCGTCCGTGTCGACGCCGACATCGCTTGCGAAGGCTGCGCTGACAACATTCGGCGTTTGTGGGAGGCCGGTCACCGGCGTGCCTTCCGGTCCACGACCGGAGCGATCGACCGCTTCAACGGAGGTCGCCTTAAGGCCGAGTTTTTTGGCGGCCTCCGCTAATGTCGAGCCCGCAGCGCGTTCGTCCTCGATCTTGTCGCGCAGGTTTCCGATTTCGGTCCTCACCCGGCTCTCGGCAAGTTCTTTCTTGATCTGGCCGGCCACTTGCTCATACGACTTTTCCTCGCCTGCTTCGATTTTGCCGACTGTCAACAAGACTGTGCCGAACCGACCTTTGACTGGCTGACTTATTTCCCCGGGTTTGAGTGCAAACGCAGCATCGGCAACTGCCGGATCGATAACGTCGGCTTTGGCAACCATGCCGAGATCGGTATCCGACGCTTTCATGCCGCGTTCCTTGGCGATGTCGTCGAAACTCGCGCCCTTGCTGATGCGATCGCGCGCGGCCGCAGCATCATCCGCGTTCGGAAAGGCGATCTGACGCAGTTCCCGCTTTTCCGGTCTGCCGTAGTTTTCCTTTCGTTGCTCGTAGTAGGTTTTAGCCTCAGAGTCGCTGATCGCATCGGGCTTGGCCAGATCGGCCGGAGCAAGCGCCACGATCGTAATCTTCCGATATTCAGGAGCGCGGAAAAGAGTTTTGCGTTCGTCGAAATATTTGGCGAGCTCTTCCGGCGTCGGCGCCGGAATATTGCCTGCCTGCGCGGTGCCCAAGGCGACATATTCGATCTGACGCTTTTCATTTTGGTACTGATTGAGCACCGCCATCGCAGTCTGCGGCACTTTCATGTCGCCGCTGACACTCTGCGCGATTTGCCGCCGCAACATCGACTTTCGCTGCTCGGCAATGAACCGGCTTTCACTAAAACCAGCTTGGCGAATTAGCTGTTCGAAACGCGTCCGGTCGAACTGGCCGGTAGGGCCGCGAAATGACGGATCAGTCGTAATACGTTTCGCAATATCGGCTTCGCTCATGCCCAGCCGCAGGCGCTTGGCTTCTTCGTCGAAAGTGGTCTCGGCGATCAGCTGTGCAAGCAGCTGCCGATCAATCCCGCGTGTTCGCGCTTCCTCTGGGGTTATCGGGCGGCCGACCTGGCGGCCAAACTGCTGCAGACGTTCATTGTAATATTGCCGAAACTGCTCGACCGAAATTTCGGCGTCTCCGACAGTTGCCACGGCATTCCGGCCAAAGCCGCGGAAGATGTCGCCGATACCCCAGACGGCGAAGCTGATAACAAGAAAACCCATGACGAGGGCCATGACGCCCTTGCCGAGCCAGGTCGAGGAGGCTTTGTGAAGACCACGGAGCATGCGCGCGTTTATCTTGGCTTGCGATGACTGGTTGAATGGATGGGCGCTTGTCTAGCTCAAGCAAGCCGGGCGCACCATAGTGATCGACCCAACTCCTTGCAACTGAAGAGGGATTGGCTTGTTGCCGGGCACTCTGGCATTGCCCGGGCGGGTCTGGTAACGGCACGCTAAAAGGGATTTTTCGATGGCGATGGCCAAGATAATTCCGCTGGTTGCGGGTAACTGGAAGATGAACGGGCTTGCCGCTTCCAAAGCGGAGCTCGCCAAAATCATCACCGGGGCTGGGGCGCTCGCAGGCAAAGCCGACCTGATGGTGTGTCCGCCCGCGACCTTGATTGCAAGCTTTGCGTCGGCGGTGCGAGGTTCGCGGGTAACCATCGGGGGCCAGGATTGCCATCCCGAAGTTTTCGGCCCCCACACAGGTGACATGTCAGCCGAGATGCTGGCCGACGCGGGGGCCAGTGCCGTGATTGTGGGTCATTCGGAGCGGCGGACGGAGCATCATGAGACCGATGCGCTGGTGCGCGCGAAGGCCCAGGCGGCATGGCGGGCCAAGCTGACCGCAATCCTCTGTGTCGGAGAAAAGCGCGCCGAACGCGAGGCCGGCAAAACACTCGGCGTTGTCGGCCGTCAGCTCGATCAATCGCTACCGGAGGCCGGCGCCACCGCCGCCAATCTGGTCGTCGCCTATGAGCCGGTCTGGGCGATCGGAACCGGCCTCACTCCGACGGCAGATAATGTTGCCGAGGTCCACGCCTTTGTCCGCAAGTGCTTGCGCGAGCGCTTTGGCGCGGAGGGGGCGCATATGCGCATTCTTTATGGCGGCTCGGTCAAGCCTGCCAATGCCAGGGAGCTTTTGACGGCTGTTGACGTAAATGGGGCACTGGTTGGCGGCGCCAGCCTTATGGCCCAGGATTTCCTCGGTATTGCCTCGGTTTACCGATAGGCACGGCAAGGGTGGAAAAGCGGCAAACGATCGTGTAGAGACCGCGGCGAATTCCTATATGGACCACAAAGCGCCGCCTGGGCGGAGAGCCCAGACCGGCGAAGTTTGAACGGATATTGGCCTGAGATGCAGCACGTCATCATCGTTATCCACTTGATGCTGGTTCTCGCCCTCATTGGCGTTGTTCTCTTACAGCGTTCCGAGGGTGGCGGACTTGGCATCGGTTCGACCGGCGGCTTCATGACCAGCCGCGGCACCGCCAACGTGCTCACAAGGGCGACCGCAATCTTGGCCGGCCTGTTCTTCGTGACCAGTCTCATGCTGTCGATCCTGGCTGGGATAAACCGCAAGCCGGCCTCTATCCTCCAAGGCGGCCAAAATGCGCCGGCCGCGCCCGGTGCGCCGACACCGCTCGGCGGAGGGGGCGGTTTGCTCAATCAACTGCAAGGAGGCGCGCCACCGGCGCCGCCGGCGGCTCCAGCTGCCCCATCGGGGCCGCAGGTGCCACAGTCGAAATGAAAATCGCGAGCGAAGGGCCGGGGAATTCCGGCCCTTCGGCATTCTGGCAATGGCAAGTCGTCGAAAGGTTCAGGATCGGAATAGAAGCAAACATGAAAATTCTGTCGCAAGCATCTGGAAAACCGGAAATTTATCGAGCTACGCACAGGCGCGGATCGGCTCTGACTTTTTCGTGCTCGTCGAATCGATTCGCGGAGGCTAAAGCTTAGGTCCCATGGCGCGGTACATTTTCATCACCGGCGGCGTGGTCTCCTCACTCGGTAAGGGTCTCGCTTCCGCAGCGCTCGGGGCGCTGTTGCAGGCACGTGGATACAAGGTGCGCCTGCGCAAGCTCGATCCGTATATCAACGTCGATCCCGGAACGATGTCGCCATATCAGCACGGCGAGGTCTTCGTCACCGATGACGGAGCCGAGACCGACCTTGACCTCGGTCACTACGAACGGTTCACCGGTCGTCCCGCCACGCGTCACGACAACATCACTACCGGACGCATCTATCAGGACATCCTCGCGCGCGAGCGGCGGGGTGACTATCTCGGCGCGACTATTCAGGTGATCCCGCACGTCACCAACGCCATCAAGGAGTTCATCAGAGAAGGTAACGAGAGCTTCGATTTCGTGCTTTGCGAGATCGGCGGCACCGTTGGCGACATCGAAGGTCTGCCGTTCTTCGAGGCTATCCGGCAATTGGGCAACGACCTGCCGCGCCAACATGCATTGTACATCCATCTCACCCTGATGCCCTTTATTTCAAGCGCGGGTGAGCTAAAAACCAAGCCGACACAACATTCCGTCAAAGAGCTTCGCTCAATCGGCATACAGCCCGACATCCTGCTCTGCCGGACCGACAGGCCAATTCCGGAAAGCGAGCGGCACAAGCTCGCGCTGTTTTGTAACGTGCGCGAAAGCGCCGTGATCGAGGCGCGCGACGTCGACAATATCTACGCGGTCCCGGAGGCCTATTCCGCAGAAGGGCTCGATGCCGAAGTGCTTGCAGCATTCGGGATCGAGCCGCGTCAGGCGCCAGACCTGGAGCGCTGGAGGCTGATCAATGAGCGGGTACGCAATCCGGAAGGCGATGTCACCATCGCTATTGTCGGTAAATATACCGGCATGAAGGACGCCTACAAATCATTGATTGAGGCGCTCTCGCACGGCGGGATAGCCAACAAAGTGAAGGTCAATCTCGACTGGATCGAGTCGGAAGTTTTTGAAAACGAGGATCCGGCGCCGTTTCTTGAACACGTCAACGGCATTCTGGTGCCCGGCGGATTCGGCCAGCGTGGTGCGGAAGGCAAGATCAAGGCGGCGCAGTTCGCGCGCGAGCGCCACGTACCTTATTTCGGCATTTGCTTTGGCATGCAGATGGCGGTGCTGGAGGCGGCGCGAAATCTGTGCGGCATTGAAAACGCCAATTCCACCGAGTTCGGCGCAACGTCGGAGCCGGTCGTTGGTCTCATGACCGAATGGTTGAAGGGCAACGAACTGCAGAGGCGCACGGCAAGTGGTGATCTCGGCGGCACCATGCGGCTCGGTGCCTACGATGCCGTGCTCACGCGCGGCAGCCGGGTATCGCAGATCTATGGTGCAACAGAGATCTCCGAGCGCCATCGGCATCGTTACGAGGTCAATACCGCTTATAAGGGCCGGCTCGAGCAACGTGGCATGCGTTTCTCAGGCATGTCGCCGGACGGCATTCTGCCTGAAATTATCGAATACGAAGATCATCCCTGGTTTATCGGCGTTCAGTTTCATCCTGAGCTGAAATCGCGGCCGTTTGAGCCGCATCCACTTTTCTCTTCCTTCATCGGCGCCGCAGTCGAGCAGAGCCGGCTGGTATAAGCGCCGGCGATGGCCCGTGGTCTCGATCATATTGTCCATGCGGTGCGCGACCTCGATGCGGCCGTCGAGCTCTATCGCCGGTTAGGCTTCCAGGTCGGCGCCCGCAATCGGCATCCGCAAAGTTGGGGCACCCAGAACAATATCGTCCAGCTGCCAGGCACGTACGTAGAGCTGTTGGCGATTGCGGACGCTAGCGGAATTACGCCGCACGCGGCGCGGCACTTTTCGTTCGGTGCGTTTAACCGCGATTTCCTGACGCGTGGGCAGGGGCTTTCAATGTTGGCGCTCGAAGGACACGGACAATCGGACGCCAATGCGTTTAGCGACGGCCGGATCGGAGACTTTGAGCTTTACGAGTTCGAGCGCGAAGGCAAGCGGCCCGACGGCGCGGCGGTAAAGCTCGCATTCGGACTTGCTTTCGCGTCCGATCCCCACGCGCCTGACATCGGGTTCTTCACCAGCTTTCAGCACGATCCGCAGAGTTTCTGGAATCCCGCCTTTCAGGTCCATGCCAATACGGCAATGGGGGTCGCCGGCATCGTGCTGGTTGCGCAAGCGCCGCGTGACCATGCAGGATTTCTTGCCACCTTCGCCGGTGTGAGCAGTCGTGCGACCGCGAACGGCGTGACAATCCCGACGCCGCGGGGAGACATCGATGTGATGACGCCGGCTACGTTCATCGAGCGCTTTGGAGTGTCACCGCCGGACATTTCCAGGGGCGCCAGGCTCGCCGCATTGCGGTTTACCGTAGCGGACGCAAGTTTGTTGGCCGACGTGTCCACCGAAGCCGGCATTGCCGGGCTTTACGCTGAAAACAACACGGTGATAGGCCAGGAGGACGCCATGGGCGCAGTCCTGGTATTTGAACCATCCCGTTGACCGGATGGCCGACCCGCTTCATGGTCGCGCCCGCGAGGATTTGAGCTTGGGTCAAATGCCAAATTCTACCGTTGCGGTCGGCGCCATGCGCTTCGGCAATAAATTGCCGTTGTCACTCATTGCAGGGCCTTGCGCGCTAGAGAGCAAGGCCCACGCATTGGAAATGGCAAATGCGCTGAAAGAAATTGCCGCGCGTGTCGGCATCGGCCTCGTCTACAAGACGTCGTTCGATAAAGCCAACCGCACCTCGGCCAGATCCGCACGGGGCCTTGGCCTCGAACAATCCCTGCCGATATTCGCTGAAATTCGTGACAAGCTAAAAGTGCCGGTTCTCACTGATGTACATGACGCCGAACAGTGTAACCGCGTCGCGCCGGCGGTCGACGTGCTGCAAATTCCGGCGTTCCTTTGCCGCCAAACAGATCTGCTCATTGCCGCCGCGAAGACCGGCAAAACCGTCAACGTGAAGAAGGGGCAGTTTCTGGCCCCTTGGGATATGCAGAACGTCGTTGAGAAGATCACTGGCGCAGGCAATCGCAATATCCTGGTGACGGAGCGGGGCGTATCCTTCGGCTACAACACACTCGTCTCCGACATGCGTGCGCTGCCGATCCTCATGCGTACGACGCAAGCCCCGGTGATATTCGACGCCACCCATTCGGTGCAACAGCCGGGCGGGAAGGGCACGTCATCCGGTGGCGAACGCGAATTCGTTCCCGTACTCGCGCGCGCGGCGGTCGCCGTGGGAGTTGCCGGTGTGTTCATCGAGACCCATCAGGATCCTGACAAGGCCCCGTCCGATGGCCCCAATATGATGCCGCTCAAGGAGATGGAGCCGCTGTTGCGCACGCTGGTCGAGTTCGACCGGCTTGCCAAGCGCTGATCCTTGGCGGGCATTTAGTTCCCATGGGCAACTTCATCAATCTCTTGGCGTTCGTCATATTCGCGACGTCGCTGTTCATGCGCTCGGTTGATCCGGTGATTCCGCAGATTGCCACGGGGTTGGCCGTGGCAACGGCGACCGCGGCGATGCTGTCAACGGCCTTCACCTTGCCCTACGCGTTGGTGCAACCGGTGCTCGGTGCGCTCGCCGATATGTTCAGCAAAACCCGGTTGATTGCGCTCTGCATGCTCATAGTCGGCATTGCCACGCTTGCTTGCGGACTGGCGACCAATTTCGAGACGCTGATGGTTTTGCGCATCATCGCCGGCATGACGGCCGGCGGCATATTCCCGATTGCGTTCGCAGTTGCCGGCGACCGCGTTCCAGTTGCGCAGCGGCAGGTAGCGTTCGGCAAGCTTTTGTTTGCGGCCATGAGCGGCAATCTTCTGGGCGCCTCGGCTGCCGGTGTCATCGGCGACCTGATCGGCTGGCGCGGCGTATTTTTCGTGACCGGCGCCATCAACCTGATTGCACTTGCATTTGCGATGCCGGGCTTTCGCGGAATGGGTGAGACCGCCGGCCGTTTCGATCCCTCGACGCTGATCCCGAACTATCGCGCGATCTTCCGCAATCCGCTGGCCAAATACTGCTTCGGCGCGGTGTTCGTGGAAGCAATTTTCCTGTTCGGGGTGTTTCCGTACATGGCCACCTTGCTGCACACCGAAGGCGTGACCAGCGCCTCGATCGCCGGCATTGTGATCGCCGGGTTTGGCGTCGGCGGCATCGTTTATACCGTGTCGGTCTCATGGCTGCTCGCATACGTCGGCGAAAACCGGCTGATGGCGGCCGGCGGCATGGTCATGGCATTTGGTCTGATCGTGATCGCGCTGCGCGCGCCCTGGCCGGTGGAGTTTGCCAATTTCATCCTGCTCGGCTTTGGCTTCTATATGTTGCACGGCTGCATCCAGGTCTATGTCACTGAACTTGCGCCATCTGCGCGCGGGTCGGCGATGGCCGGGCACTCGTTTTTCTTTTTTCTTGGCCAGGCAGTAGGGCCGGTTGTTTATGGCGTCGGGCTGAACAGCGTGGGTGTGACCCCGGTGCTGCTGGTCGGCGCGGCCGCATTGACCGCCACAGGCTGGATCTGTGCCTGGCGCTTGAAACACCCACAGAGCGTCTGAGTACGACCCGGTTGAAATCGCCGCAAACGCGCTTCGCAGGCGCAACGACTCCGCTATGATCTCACCGGCACAAATGACCGGGGGGCAAGTCATGGTGTTGCAATCGCTTGAAGGGTTGCCGGCATTTGTTGCGTATTTTTGCCTGGCGACGGTGCTGGTGATCGCATTCTTGCTGATCTACACGCGCATCACGCCCATAAACGAATTTGAATTGGTCCGCAAAAACGTGCCTGGCGCTGCCGTTGCGTTGGGTTTGAGCCTTTTTGGTTTCGCAATGCCTCTGGCCAGCGCGATTGCGCACGCCTCCGACCTGATCGATTGCGCGATCTGGGGCGTGGTCGCGCTCGTCGTGCAGATCATTACCTTCTTTGCGGTACGAATTCCCGTGCCAGACCTTTCAAACCGGATCGTGGCCGGGGAACTTGCACCGGCAATCTGGCTCGGCCTTGCCTCGCTCACTGCCGGCCTGCTGAGCGCTGCTTCAATGACGCTGTGATCCGTCGATGAAGCGATCACATCACGTTGCGCTACTACTGATGGGCGTGACGACCGCCGGCGCGTCAGCCTATGCCCTGTTACCGCCTCGCGACTGTGCGGCACCAGGGGCGGCCGCCTCCGGTGCGATTAGTCCACAGGCGCTAGCTCCCGGCTCTGTTGCGGCCGCGAAGCCGATGGTGCCCTGCGAGTCAGGCCCGCGTTGGTCCTGGAGCAACCGGACATATTGGTCCAGCCGCTCATACAGCTATGGCTCGTCGTCGTCGCAGAGATCCGGCCGGGCCGGCTATTTTTCACCGTCGAGAAGCCATACGTCGGTGCCGTCGGTCGGGCATGGGATCGGGACGTACGGCGGCTTCGGCAGTGTCGGTCATTCGGTTGGCGGTCACTCGCACGGTGGCTGATGCAGCGGATCGCCTGCGAAGAGCGCCCGGACTGGCGCGCACGCGCGGAAGAGATCGGCTTCGATTTTCACACTATCGACGGGCAGCGCTATTGGGACGAGCGGGCCTACTACGCTTTCAGGCTCAAGGAAATCGAACAGGATATCGAAGCACCGACGGCTGAACTTGAGGAGATGTGCCGCGCGTTGGTCGCACGCGTTATTGCCGACGACGCGATGATGCAACGGCTTGCGATTCCGGTGCCCTTCTGGAACTGGGTTGCGCGCAGCTGGAAGAAATCCGAACCCAGCCTCTACGGCCGCTTCGATCTGCGTTATGACGGCAGCGGACCGGCAAAAATGCTGGAGTACAATGCCGATACGCCAACGTCGGCACTTGAGACCGGCGTGTTTCAGTGGGTGTGGCTTGAGCAGGCGATTGAGCGAAAAGTCCTGCCGAAAGATGCCGACCAGTACAATTCGCTGCATGAACGGCTAATTCAGGGCTGGAAAGAAATCGGCAAGGGCCGTCCGCTGCATCTCACTGCCATGATGGACAATCCCGAGGACGCAGGAACCGTCGCGTATCTTGAAGATTGTGCACACCAGGCGGGGTTGGCGACGATAGTGCTGCCGATCGAGAATATCGGGAGGAGTTCCGCTGGGCAATTTATCGACGACGGCGAGCGCTCGATCGAATTGTTGTTCAAGCTTTATCCATGGGAATGGATGACGCGGGAAGCGTTCGGCGCTTCGCTGCCCGGTTCAATAACGCAATTTGTAGAGCCTCCATGGAAAATGATTCTTTCCAACAAGGGAATTTTGCCGTTGCTCTGGGAACTTTATCCGGACCATCCGAACTTGCTGCCGGCCTTTTTTGACGATGACCCGAAAGCCGCGACGCTCGGTAATTCCTACGCCCGCAAACCGCTCTATTCGCGTGAAGGCGCCAACATCGAGCTCATTCGCGATGGCCGGTCATTCGACAAAGATGACGGGCCCTATGGCGCGGAAGGTTTCGTACGCCAGGCGATCGCGCCGCTGCCGCAGTTCGATGGCAACTACACGGTGGTTGGGTCTTGGTTCGCCGCGGGCGCGCCTTGCGGCCTGTCGGTGCGTGAGGACGCGGGGCCGATCACCAAAAATACGTCACGTTTTCTACCGCACGCCATTGTTGGGTGAATGTCAGCCGCGTCCGCGATAGGGCGCGACGCCCTGATCGGGCACCCAAACGTCCTTCGGCAATCTTCCTGTCTGCCAGAATACGTCGATGGGCATGCCGCCGCGCGGATACCAATAACCGCCGATGCGCAACCATTTGGGCCTCAGGAGCGCATCGAGTTTTTTGCCGATGGCAACGGTGCAATCTTCGTGGAACGCACCGCGGTTGCGGAAGCTGTTGAGATAAAGCTTGAGCGATTTGGATTCTACCAGATAACGCCCGGGCAAATAATCAATCACCAGATGCGCAAAATCAGGTTGACCAGTGATGGGGCAAAGAGTGGTGAATTCCGGAGCGGTGAAACGCGCAATATAATTTGTGCCGGCGTGCGGATTGGGCACGCGGTCAAGCACCGCCCTGTCAGGCGAAGCGGGAATCGGGCTTGGGCGGCCCAGCTGCCATCGTTTTCTGGCCATTGGCTTTTATCGCATGGTTTATGCCTATTGGATGCCCGGTTAGCGCGGGACATGACAAGGGGGTTGTCGATCCTGTAGAAGCCCCGGATTACCAGTGCCGGACCCGCTTATGACAGCCATCACCGACATCATCGGCCGCGAAATCCTCGATAGCCGCGGCAATCCGACCGTAGAGGTCGATGTGCATTTGGAGGACGGATCGACGGGCCGCGCCGCCGTCCCTTCAGGTGCATCCACGGGCGCTCACGAGGCGGTGGAACTGCGGGACGGCGACAAGGCACGATACGGTGGCAAGGGCGTGCGCAAGGCGGTCGACGCGGTCACTGGCGAAATATTCGATGCCCTCGGCGGTATGGACGCCGAGGCGCAGGCCAAGATCGACGAGACATTGATTACTCTCGACGGTACGCCCAACAAAAGCCGGCTCGGCGCCAATGCCATTCTCGGCGTATCGCTCGCCGTGGCCAAGGCCGCGGCTGCGGCGAAGACGGCGCCGCTTTATCGCTATGTTGGCGGCACGGCCGCGCGGGTGCTTCCCGTCCCGATGATGAATATCGTGAATGGCGGCGTGCACGCCGACAACCCGATCGACTTTCAGGAATTCATGATCATGCCCTTGGGCGCACCGACCTTTGCCGAGGGCCTGCGCGCCGGGGCGGAAATTTTTCATACGTTGAAGGGGCAATTCCATTCGGCAAATCTCAACACCAATGTCGGCGATGAGGGCGGCTTTGCTCCCAACTTGAAGTCAGCGGAAGCCGCGCTTGATTTTATAATGCAAGCTATCGCCAAAGCCGGCTACAAGCCGGGCGGCGATGTGATGCTGGCGCTCGACTGCGCCGCCACTGAATTCTACAAAGACGGAACCTATGTTTACGAAGGCGAAGGCAAAAAGCGATCGAGACAGGAGCAGGCAAAATATTTAGCCGAACTGATCGGACGTTACCCGATCGTGTCGATTGAAGATGGCATGTCAGAGGACGATTGGGAGGGTTGGAAAATTCTAACCGATCTGGCTGGAGCGAAATGCCAACTTGTTGGCGATGATCTGTTCGTGACCAATGTCGCGAGGCTTGCGAAAGGCATCAAGGACGGCGTCGCCAATTCAATCCTCGTGAAAGTCAACCAGATTGGTACGCTTACCGAAACGCTGGCTGCGGTTGAGATGGCGCACAAGGCCGGATACACGGCCGTGATGTCGCACCGGTCCGGCGAAACCGAAGACTCTACAATTGCCGATCTGGCTGTCGCGACCAATTGCGGCCAGATCAAAACAGGTTCGCTTGCACGCTCAGATCGCACCGCAAAGTACAACCAGTTGCTAAGAATTGAGGAGCAACTCGGCCCGCAAGCGAAATACGCCGGGCGTCACGCTTTGAAATCGCGCCGATGAAGTTGCGGCATTCGAGAACTTGCATTTGCCGGCGGTTTCGCCGCAAATTGCGTCCAATAACCAAACGTGAGTAGTTGCGATGGATCAGACCACAACCCTGTCCACCTACGATCGACGCAGAGCAGCTGATCGACTGGCAGAATTTATTGTGCAGTCGATTGATGGCGCGCGCGCTTCGGAGAAACCATTTTACCATCTTGAGTTTGATCGGGTGTTCCCTGACGATATCTACGCCCAGATTTTGGCGCTCATGCCGGAGTCCGCCGACTACCGGCCGATGCACGGGCGGAGCAAGGGTCACGATCTCGATGATGGCACCCATACGCGCGTGAAAATCGATTTGTTCCCGGAATACATCCGTCACCTGCCACCAGAAAAGCGCGCTCTATGGGGTGTGGTTGGTCGCGCGCTGTGTTCAGAACCGGTCAAGCAAGCATTCATTCGACGACTGGCGCCCGGCCTATCAAAGCGTTTCGGAAATGACTTCGCCAAGGTCGGTATGTATCCAATCCCGATCCTCACCCGCGATATTCCCGGCTATCTGATTACGCCGCACACTGACACGCATTGGAAAGGGATTACCGTTCAGCTTTATCTGCCGAAGGACGACGCAAATACCGATATCGGCACCATCTTCCATGAGAAGCTGGCCGACGGCTCCATGCCGAAAAAAGCGCAGATGCGTTTTGCGCCTAATACCGGCTATGCATTCGCAGTCGGCAATGACACCTGGCACTCCGCCGACCCTGTGCACAATCGGGTGAAGACGCGCGATTCGATCCTGCTCACCTATTTCGTTGACCAGGGCGTGCTGAAGATTTTGCGCAACCGCGGCAAACGGCTGGGCAATTTCGTACTCAACGAAATTCGCCACCGAATCTAGCGCAGGCAAACAAGTCCGCGGCAGGGTCCGCTATTGCGCGTGCGCGCGGTGCTTTCGCGGGCGCCTGTTTTCCTTCGGCTGAAACGAAGCGGCCATGTACGGGTTCGGATTGCACCAACCCCGATTGCCGGCCAACACATTTGGCCGACATGCTTCGATCGACTGATATTCACAGTCCCACTGCATGTCACCGTCGCCCATCGCGAGGACTGCGCACCAGGGGGCACCATAGTAGTCTGCTGCCGCCGGTCGCTGGCTCACGGCCAGAACAATAAAGACAGCTGTCGCGATGAAAAACATGCGGGTCATCATCAACCTCCGTATCCGATGCTGGTAATAACACCGAACAACCCGTCGGCATTCGCCCCGGCCAGTCGCTGTTGGGCAGTGGACCAGATAAAAATTTTGGAAATTTAAAGACGCCTTAACGGGCTTGCCCCATCTTGGCGGCCATGGTCACCCATCGCCGCCGTCGCACCATCCTGACCGTGCTCGGTCTCTATTTTCTTGCCGCCCTGTTTATCGGCTATTTCGGTATTAACGCCTTCACCGGAAATCACGGCCTGCGTGCGCAGCAGGATCTCGAAAAGCAACTTGAATCGATGAAGGGCGAGTTAGGGCAGCTCAAAGCGGAGCGGGCGCTTTGGGAACGACGGATTTCGCTCCTCCGTGCGGACCGTATCGATCCGGACATGCTCGATGAACGTGCCCGCTCTCTCCTCGGCTACGTCGACCCGCGCGATCTGACCCTCCTGTTGCATCCTCGCTAGGGGTACCGAACAGCGCGGCAACTTGCCTTATCTTGGCTATATCCACACCGTTTTGGGCGCAAGGCAGCCGGGCTCGCGCTTTCGCCGCAGGGTGATTTACGCTATGGGGGGTCTGGAAGCCTACCGACGCCCGTCTCAATTTGCCGGACGCTTTCGCAGGGAGTGCTAATGGCGGTCGCCCAGAAAAATCCGAGCGCCGACGTCAAATCCGTCGCCGATTTTAGCAAGGAGCAGGAACTTTCCGCCTACCGCACCATGCTGGTCATTCGCCGCTTCGAGGAGAAAGCGGGCCAAATGTACGGCATGGGGCTGATCGGCGGATTTTGCCATCTGTATATCGGCCAGGAAGCGGTGGTCGTCGGCATGCAGATGGTGCTCAAAGAGGGCGATCAGGTCATTACCGGCTACCGTGACCATGGTCACATGATTGCGACCGGCATGGATCCAAAGGGCGTGATGGCAGAACTGACCGGCCGTGCGCACGGATATTCCAAAGGCAAAGGTGGCTCCATGCATATGTTCAGCGTGGAGAAAGGCTTCTACGGGGGCCACGGCATTGTCGGCGCACAAGTTCCGTTGGGCACGGGCCTCGCCTTCGCCAATCGCTACCGCGGGAACAAAAATCTCAGTGTGACCTATTTCGGTGATGGCGCCGCAAACCAGGGTCAGGTTTATGAGAGCTTCAATATGGCGGAGCTCTGGAAGCTCCCCGTAATCTATGTGATCGAGAACAATCGCTACGCGATGGGCACATCGATCACGCGCTCCTCGGCTGAAGTAAACCTGTCCCGCCGTGGACTATCGTTCAACATTCCAGGTGACCAGGTGGATGGGATGGACGTGCGCGCTGTGAAGGCGGCGGGCGAGAAGGCGGCCGACTGGTGCCGGTCCGGAAAAGGGCCTTACATCCTCGAAATGCTGACCTACCGTTATCGCGGACATTCGATGTCCGATCCCGCAAAGTATCGCACCCGCGAAGAGGTTGATGAGGTTCGCACGCACCACGATCCGATCGATATGGCGCGGCATCGCATTTTGGAAAGGAAATTTGCGAACGAGGAAACGTTGAAAAAGATTGATGGCGAGGTACGCGACCTTATCAACCAGGCCGCAGAGTTCGCCACCCACGATCCGGAACCGGACGTGTCAGAACTTTATACCGACGTCTATCGCTGATCCTGTTGCCTGGAAGATATTGTGCCCATGCCGACCGAAGTGCTCATGCCCGCGCTCTCGCCCACGATGGAGAAGGGCAATCTTGCCAAATGGCTCAAGAAGGAGGGCGACAAGATCAAATCCGGCGATGTCATCGCTGAAATCGAGACCGATAAGGCAACCATGGAGGTCGAGGCCGCTGACGAGGGCACGCTCGGCAAAATTCTTGTACCGGAAGGCACCGCCGACGTTGCCGTGAATACACCCATTGCTGTGATTCTCGGTGATGGCGAGGACAAGACCGCGATCAAGTCGTCGAAACCCGTTCAGCAAAGAGCTGCGGACTCCGCGCCCCAGGTGAGATCGCAAAAGCCGCAGGCGAAAACGCAGGACGCAGCCACGCCCAAACCGGCGAAAGCACCCGAGGCTCCCGCGCAACAGGCAGCGAGCGATCCCGATATTCCCGCAGGCACCGAGATGGTCACCATGACCATGCGCGAAGCGCTGCGCGATGCAATGGCCGAGGAGATGCGGCGCGACAAAGACGTGTTTGTGATGGGCGAGGAGGTCGCTGAATATCAAGGCGCGTACAAGGTCACGCAGGGGCTATTACAGGAATTTGGCGCCAAGCGCGTGATCGACACGCCGATCACGGAGCATGGCTTTGCCGGGCTCGGTGTTGGCGCGGCGCTTGCCGGTCTCAAGCCCATCGTCGAGTTCATGACCTTCAACTTTGCCATGCAGGCAATGGACCATCTGATCAATTCTGCCGCCAAGACGCTCTATATGTCTGGCGGGCAGATGGGCTGCCAGATCGTCTTTCGCGGGCCGAATGGCGCGGCCGCACGCGTTGCCGCGCAACACAGCCAGGACTACTCGGCGTGGTATTCCCACATCCCGGGTTTGAAGGTGATCGCGCCGTCGACTGCTGCCGACGCCAAAGGCTTGCTGAAAGCAGCAATACGCGACCCCAACCCGGTCATCTTTCTCGAAAATGAAATTCTGTACGGCCATTCTTCGCCCGTGCCGAAACTCGATGATTTTGTGCTGCCGATCGGCAAGGCGAAGATCGCGCGTGCGGGCAACGACGTGACTATTATTGCCTGGTCGATGGGCATGACCTACGCGCTCAAGGCGGCCGAGGAATTGGCCAACGATGGCATTGATGCGGAGGTGATCGACCTTCGCACGCTCAAGCCCATGGATACCGATACGATCCTGTCGTCTGTGCAGAAAACCGGTCGCGCCGTCACTGTCGAGGAAGGCTGGCAGCAATCCGGCGTCGGCGCGGAGATAGCCGCCCGCATCACTGAACATGCTTTTGACTATCTCGATGCGCCGATAACGCGCGTCTCCGGAAAAGACGTGCCCATGCCTTATGCCGCCAATCTTGAAAAGCTGGCGCTGCCTTCGGTCGCCGAAGTTGTCGAGGCGGCCAAGGCCGTTTGCTACCGGTAGGCGTGCATGCCCACCAACATCCTCATGCCGGCGCTGTCGCCCACAATGGAGAAGGGCAACCTGGCGCGTTGGCTGAAGAAAGAGGGCGACAAGGTTAAGTCGGGGGACGTGATCGCCGAGATCGAGACCGACAAAGCCACCATGGAATACGAGGCGGTCGACGATGGCACGCTCGCCAAGATCGTGGTGCCTGAGGGCACTCAGGACGTGGCGGTGAATTCGGTGATCGCGGTGCTCGCGAACGAAGGCGAAGACGTCAAGTCAGCGGCCAGCGCTGCAAAAGGCGCACCTCAGGCCGCTCCGAAACCAACGCCCGTGCCGGCACCTACAGCCGGCGAAAAGCCTGTGCCGGCTGTTTCAGCAGCTGCCCCCAAGGTGCCGCCGCTGCTGCCGCCTGCTCAACCGTCGCGCGGCGCGAACCGCGTCCTCTCCTCACCGCTCGCACGCCGCCTGGCAAGGGAATCCAACATCGATCTGAACCGCGTGCAGGGCTCCGGTCCGCACGGTCGCGTCATTGCGCGTGACATCGAACAGGCAAAATCGGGCAAAGGCTTGCGCATACCTGCCGGCGCGCCTGCCGGCGCCGGAATGATCGCTCCAGCGATGTCGGACGCGCAAATCCTTTCGCTGTACGAAGACGGCTCGTATGACCTGGTGCCGCTTGACAGTATGCGCCGCACTATCGCGCAGCGTCTTACCGCTTCGGTGCAGACCATCCCGCATTTCTACGAGACGATGGACTGCGACATCGGCCGGTTGATGGCCGCGCGCGAGGAGATCAACGCCGCCGCGCCTAAGGACAAGGACGGCAAACCCGCCTACAAGCTTTCGGTCAATGATTTCGTCATCAAAGCGCTTGCGCTGGCACTCCAGCGTGTTCCCGATGCAAATGTGAGCTGGACCGAGGCTGGCATGCTCAGGCACAAGCATTCCGATATCGGCGTTGCCGTGGCCTTGCCGGGCGGACTGATCACGCCGATCGTGCGCAATGCCGAAAGCAAGTCCTTATCATCGATCTCAAACGAAATGCGCGATCTTGCAGCCCGCGCGCGTTCGCGCAAGCTCAAGCCGCAGGAATATCAGGGCGGGACGTCGTCGGTATCCAATCTCGGCATGTACGGCATCAAGGATTTCACTGCGGTGATCAACCCGCCGCAATCCACGATATTGGCGGTTGGTGCAGGCGAAGAACGGGCCGTCGTGCGCAATGGCAGGATCGAAGCTGCCACCATCATGAGTGTAACGCTGTCCTGCGATCACCGTTCAGTCGATGGCGCGCTCGGCGCGGAATTGATCCGCGCGTTCAAGATGCTGATCGAGAGCCCGGTGATGATGGTGGTGTAGCTTATGCCCTTGGTTCGTATCGACCTGCGAAAGGGGAAACCGGCTGCCTATAAAAAGGCGATTGGGGACAACATCTATCGAGCGATGCGTGAGACATTCACTGTGCCGGAAGAAGATCGCTTCATGGTGGTGACCGAGCACGATGAAGATGGATTTTTCTACAGCAAAAATTACTTCAATATTGATCGAACAAATGATCTTGTGATCATCCAGATCACCGTCACCAATTCGCGCAACGTCGATCAGAAGAAGGCGTTATTCGCCCGTATCGTCGAATTGCTGTCCGAGCAGCCGGGAGTGCGGTCGCAGGACGTGTTCATCAACCTCCTTGAGGTCGACAAGGCGAATTGGTCGTTCGGCAACGGTTTCGCGCAGTACGTCTGAACAGAGACGTCACGCCGGATCGTACCCTTTCGCCTTGAATACCGCTTGTGCCTCGGGCGACTTCAGGAAATTGACGAAAGCCTTTGCTGCGTCCGCTTGCGCGGCGCCTGATTGAACGCCAGCCGCATAAATGACGGTGAATGCCATATCGCCAGGTAGCGGCCCGATCACTTCGACGCCCGGAATCGACAGAAGTTCGGGTTTCGACTGAATGGCCATGTCAGCGTCGCCGCTGATGAGGAGTGTGCCTGAAAATCCACCCGACGGTGGGAACTTTGTTTTGTCCTTGAGTTGGTCGGCGATCCCCATCTTGTCGATCTGTTTCGCGATATAAACGCCGCTCGCGCCACCCGACGCCGGATTGGAGTAACTCACCCCCTTTGCGGACAGTAGGCTTTTCTTGAATGCCTCCGGGGTGGAGATATCTGGCTTTGGAGTGCCGGTCTTAATGCCGACGGCAAAGATTGATTGTCCAAATAACGTCTCGGTGCCGGGCACGATCTTGCCTTCTTTGAGCAAGCTCTCGACGTTGTTTTTAATCAGGACCAGGGCATCCGCCTGCTCGCCGGTTTCCACTCGCTTGGTTAGCAGGGCAGCTGTACTCCAGGTCACATTTAATGTGTGACCACTGGATTTTTCGAATTTGGGAATCAACTCTTCCAGCACGCTTTTGACCCCAATCGTGCTGAACACTTTGATCTCGGCGGCGTTGGCCAAGTTCGACTGTGCTGTAATGAAGAGCGCATAGATAACAAGACGAGCGATGACCCCGACCATAATGTATTCTCCCCGTTTTCAGTCTTGTCGTTTGCGGGAATTAAATTCCCTAAAATCACCCAATTCAATGGGGTGGTGCGCAGTGCTTGATTGAACCGGTCCCTTGTGGGAGACGGAAGGCAGTACTAACCGACGAGCGGGGATGCGCGTGGCCGACACTTCCTTTGACGTTCTGATCATCGGCTCCGGTCCGGGCGGCTATGTGACCGCCATTCGCGCTGCCCAGCTCGGGTTCAAAACGGCAATCGTGGAGCGCGACTACCTCGGGGGCATTTGTCTGAACTGGGGTTGTATACCGACCAAGGCGCTCCTGCGTTCTGCGGAAATTTTTCACTACATGCAGCACGCCAAGGACTACGGGCTGAAAGCCGACAATGTCGGCTACGACGCCAAAGCCGTCGTGCAGCGTTCGCGCGCTGTGTCGAAACGTCTCAGTGATGGCGTTGGCTTTTTGATGAAGAAGAACAAAGTATCGATTATCTGGGGCGAAGCCGCAATCGATGCGCCCGGCAAGGTGACCGTGAAAGCGTCGAAGAGTGAGGTGCCGAAAGGCGTTCTCGGCGCGGGCTCGTATCAAGCAAAGCACATCATCATCGCCACGGGGGCGCGGCCACGCGTATTGCCCGGGATCGAGCCAGACAAAAAACTGGTGTGGACCTATTTCGAGGCGATGGCCCCCGACCGCGTACCAAAGTCTTTGCTGGTCATCGGCTCTGGCGCGATAGGAATCGAGTTTGCCTCGTTCTACCGCACACTCGGCTCCGACGTGACTGTGGTTGAGGTATTGCCACAGATTCTGCCGGTCGAAGATCACGAGATTCAAACCTTTGCGCGCAAGAGTTTTGAAAAACAGGGCATCAAGATTCACACCAATGCCAAGGTGACCAAGCTCGACAAGAAGGGCGACAGCGTCACGGCGATGATCGAGGAGGCCGGCAAGTCTCAGACGATGACCATCGAGCGCGTTATCTCTGCGGTGGGCGTTGTCGGCAACATCGAAAACCTCGGTCTGGAAAAGCTCGGCGTGAAGACTGATCGTGGTGTCATCGTCATCGATCAATTCAACAGAACCAATGTTCCCGGTATTTATGCCATCGGCGATGTGTCAGGTCCGCCGATGCTTGCGCATAAGGCCGAGCACGAAGGGGTTGTTTGCATCGAGGCGATCAAAGGCCTCAACCCGCATCCCATGAACAAATCGATGATCCCCGGTTGCACATACTGTTCGCCACAGGTTGCGTCAGTCGGACTGACCGAACAGGCCGCGAAAGACAAGAAGCTCGACATTCGCGTCGGCCGTTTTCCATTCCTGGGCAACGGCAAGGCGATTGCGCTCGGAGAAGATCGGGGACTGGTGAAAGTTATTTTCGACAAGAAGACCGGCCAGCTGCTGGGTGCACATATGGTTGGCGCCGAAGTGACAGAGCTGATCCAGGGCTATGTCGTGGCCATGAACCTAGAAACAACCGAAGAAGAGCTGATGCATACGATCTTCCCGCACCCGACATTGTCAGAAATGATGAAGGAGGCAGTGCTGGATGCGTATGGACGTGTATTGAATGTGTAAGCGCGCGAAGGAAGTGAGCCAATGACAAAATTCACAAACATTCTCGAAACTGTAGGCCGTACGCCGGTGGTCCGGATCAACAAGCTCGGACCGAAAGGCATCAATTTGTTCGTCAAGATTGAAGCGTTCAATCCGCTCGGCTCCGTCAAGGATCGCCTGGCGCTTGGCGTTATCGAGGCGGCGGAAAAATCGGGCGAACTCAAGCCAGGGCAAACGGTCATTGAGGCGACTTCGGGCAATACCGGCATTGGTCTTGCAATGGTTTGCGCGGCGAAGGGTTATCCGCTCGTCGTGACCATGGCGGAAACCTTCAGCGTCGAGCGACGTAAATTGATGCGCTTTCTCGGTGCCAAGGTCGTGCTCACGCCGGCGGCCGAGCGTGGGCTGGGCATGGTCAACAAGGCGATCGAACTCGCGAAAGCGCATGGCTGGTTCCTTACGCGCCAGTTCGAGAACGAAGCCAATCCCGACATGCATTCACGCACGACGGCGCGCGAGATCATTGACGATTTCAAAGGCGAGAAGCTCGACTATTGGGTCACCGGTTTTGGTACCGGCGGCACGCTCAAAGGCGTTGCCCGCGTGTTCGCCAAAGAACGTCCCGACACCAAAATCGTCGTCTGCGAACCGGCTGATGCCCCCATGCTGTCCAGCGGTACGAAGCAGGAGCGCAATCCAGACGGTTCACCGGCAAAGCCGAATGCGGCATTCAAGCCTCATCCAATGCAGGGCTGGAGTCCGGATTTCATTCCGAAAATTACGGGTGACGCCGTCGACATGGGCGTGATCAGCCGCATTATCACTATCGCCAATGCCGACGCCATGAAATGGAGCCGTGAACTTGCGCAAAGGGAAGGCATTTTTGTCGGCATCACGGCGGGTGCGACCTTTGCGGGCGCGCTCGAGGTGTGCAAGAGCGCTGCTCCCGGTTCGACCGTGCTTTGCATGTTGCCGGACACGGGCGAACGTTATCTTTCAACGCCCCTGTTCGCCGATATCGGCGTGGACATGAATGACGACGAAGTGAAGATTTCCAACTCGACCCCGAACTATCGGATGGCGCCGAAGGCGGCCTGAGCGCACTGACAGTCTATTTATTGTATTTACGCCAGACGGCACCGGCGATGTTGGAGTAGTCGTCGGTCCATGTGCGCACCGCCGGGTTAGGTGGTGTCAACACCCAGAACTTGTCGCGAGAGAGCGCGCCGATATCATCGGCGTTTTCTGCCACGATCGCTACGTCCGATCCAAAAATGTATTCATCGTCGTCAGTTTCCTCGTTGTCGTTACTCCAGATCCAGGTCTTAAGGTCGTTGGCGGCGGCAATTCCTTCAACCACACTCCGCAATTCAAGGTGCCGGTTCGAAATATGCATGACCACCACGCCGTGCGGCGCCAGCTTGGATTTGTAGGTCTCCATCGCTTCGGCTGTCGCCAGATGTACAGGAATTGCGTCGGAAGAGTAGGCATCAACGATAATGAGGTCATAGGTGTGGTCAGGCTCTTGCGCGAAAGTCAGTCGTGCGTCGCCGACAATGATGGGAACGTTCGGGGCACAGGACGATATAAAGGAGAATCGTTCCGGGTCGCGCGCGATTGCGATGACAGTCGGGTCGATTTCGAAAAACCGCCAGTTTTCGCCTTCTGCAACCCGGCATGCGAGGGTGCCGGTGCCGAGACCGATTACGGCCACGCGCAACGGCCCGCGTTTGCGCGCGCGCACTGCTTCGATGGCTTGATTTATCGCTGATTTATCGTGGTAATAGGTGATCGCAGTCGGCCGCCCGGTAACCGGCTCGCCGTCCTCATCTTCGATCATCTGCGCCCCATGAATGGTCGAGCCGTGCTTGAGAATGCGAAAACGCCCGTCATCGCTCACGAGTATTTTGTGAACGCCAAAGAAACTTCGCAGCGTTTCGAGGCGAATTTCATCGGTCGGGTAGAGCCACATCATGGCAAACGCGACTGCGACGACAAGCGCAGACTTGGGTGGATCACGCAGGAGCGCCAGAGAAATCGCCGTAAGTACCAGAACCAGAACTATGAGGTTCGATTCGGTATTGTCATCAGCGCGAAATCCGAAACTTGGCACGATGAGCAAGAATGCAGTGCCGATAGCAACCGGCCAGAACGAGCGTTGGATCACCGGCCAGTACGATGGCGCGGAGGGCCAAACCTTGAGGTTGTTTTGTCCAAACGGCCGGCACAGGACCGCAAACACCGCCAGGATTGGATATTCAGCCAGCCAGGGAAAAGCGTAAGGCGCGATCAGTCCAGCGAACAGACCTCCAAGCATTCCGCCGAACGAGAGCGCGACATAGAACGTCGTGAGGTGCTGCGGTGCGGGCCGCGTGCGTGCGAGCTCCCCGTGACAAGCCAAGGCAATAATAAAGAACGCCACGAGATGGCCGGTGAGGTTGAAAAACAAGCCCAGGCGTTTCGTATAGAGCATCAATGTCACGATGGCGGCGACTGCGAAAGGTTGCAGCAACAACGCGAGTTTGTGCGGGATCAGTGGCCGGCGCTGGAAAACAAGCACCCAGGTGAGCAGGTAAAGCGACAGCGGGATAACCCAGAGCAGGGGTGCGGCCGCGATGTCGGTGGAAATGTAAGCGGTGACGGCAACGAGAAGTCCGGATGGAACCGCCGAAACAAAAACCCAACGTCCGATCGTCGGCCAATCTGGTTTTGGTCTTGATTTAGCTGCAGCGCGCACGCTCGCTCGACCAGGCATGCGTGCCATCAGAAAGGCGCAACCGGCGATCAGCACGATCAGCAACAGAAAGCCAGTAGTCCATAACTTGCTTTGCGCACGCAGTGTAAAGACAGGCTCGAACAATACGGGATACGACAGGAGGGCGATGAAACTGCCAACATTCGATGCGGCGTAGAGAAAATAGGGATCGTGCGCGTCGTGGTGGCCGGTGCACACGAACCATGCCTGCAATAAGGGGTTGTTGGCGGCGAGTGCGAAGAATGGCAAGCCGATAGAGATGGCAAACAATCCGAGCAACCAAAAAGGCGCGACACCGGCGCTGGGTGGCGGCGCCCAATTTTGAGCTATTGCGAGCGGCAGTGTCAGCGCTGCCACAAGCAAAAGCATGAGATGAATCGCAATCGGCGCGTAGCGATTTGGCAGGCGCATCAGCACGTGCGCGTAGGCATACCCGGCCAAAAGCATCGTTTGGAAGAAGACCATCGCCACCGACCAGACCGACGGCGAGCCGCCAAGTCGCGGCAGCACCATGCGCGTGAACATGGGCTGCACGCCGAACAGCAGCAGCGCACTCAAAAATACCGCGGCGATATAGACACCGAGGATGAGCGCGTGGGCGTTCGCTTTCGAACGTCGTCGTGCTGTTTTAGCCATCGCGGCGTTTGAGGTGGGGCGGGGTACGAATGCCGGCCATTCGCATTTCGTATGGATTTGTATAGATTTCTGCCCCGGGCCGCATCCTAAATCGGGAGATATTCATGGGCGTCATTGCCTGGATCATTATCGGCTTGATTGCCGGCTGGCTCGCCACCCAGATTCTCGGCGGGCGCGGGGGCTTATTGTACAATCTCGCCGTTGGGCTCGTGGGCGCGATTGTTGGCGGTTTTCTTTTTGAAAAGCTTCGGCTCGAAGTCGTGCCGGATTTCTGGGGCAATCTGATCACCGCGACCATTGGCGCCGTCGTTTTCCTGCTGATCTGGCGCGCGATCCGAAGGGCATGATCGGCCGCAGTCTTGCAGGGACGCGGCCGCAGCCGTAAGTAGGGCCCATGGCGATCGTCCTTGACCTCGTGAACAACCCGCGCCCGCGCCATCCCGAAAAGGCGCACAAACCGGATTCAGCGGTACTTCCGAAGCCGAATTGGATTCGCGTCAAGGCGCCTGTGTCACCCGGCTACTTCGCAACGCAGAAGATCATGCGTGATAACGGCCTACACACCGTGTGCGAAGAGGCCGGCTGTCCAAATATCGGTGAGTGCTGGGAGAAAAAGCATGCCACCTTTATGATCATGGGGGACACGTGCACGCGGGCCTGCGCCTTTTGCAACGTGAAAACCGGGCGACCGGGCGATCTCGATCGAAACGAGCCGGCGCAAGTCGCCGATGCGACCGCAAAGCTTGGGCTTGCGCACATAGTGGTTACCTCGGTCGATCGCGATGATCTCGCCGATGGCGGAGCGCGGCATTTCGCTGACACCATCCGGGCCATCCGCGAACATTGTCCCACGACCACCATCGAGGTGCTTACACCCGATTTCTTGCGCAAGGACGGCGCGCTGGAGATCGTCGTGGAGGCAAAGCCCGACGTTTTCAATCACAATCTCGAAACTGTCCCATCGCTTTACCTGACGGTTCGACCGGGCGCGCGATATTTCCATTCGTTGCGGCTCTTGCAGCGTGTAAAGGAGCTCGACCCGACAATGTTTACAAAGTCGGGCATCATGGTCGGTCTCGGGGAAGAGCGGAACGAAGTGCTGCAGGTAATGGACGATCTGCGTTCTGCGGACGTCGATTTTCTCACCGTAGGACAATATCTTCAGCCGGCGCGCAAGCACCACGAGGTCAAGCGTTTCGTGCCGCCTGATGAGTTTAAGGCGTTAGAGACAGTTGCCTATAGCAAGGGTTTCTTGATGGTGGCGGCTTCGCCTCTGACGCGGTCATCGCATCATGCCGGCGAGGATTTTTCGCGGCTGAAAGCCGCGCGTGCCACAGCCTGACGTTCAATGCCGCAATTTTCGACGAAGCGCCAGGTCCGCCACGCCGCTACCGAAATGTTTGACCTGGTCGCTGATGTGGAAAGGTATCCGCAATTCGTACCGCTCTGTAGCGCGCTGGCCATAAAAAGCCGCATGGAAAAGGACGGCGCGGCGGTTTTGGTCGCCGATATGACGGTTGCCTACAAGATCGTTCGCGAGACGTTTACCAGCCGTGTCACCCTCGACCGGTCAAACCTGAACATTTTGGTCGAGTATCTCAATGGTCCGTTCAAGCGCATGCAGAATCGCTGGACCTTTCACCCGATCGGCGAAAACGCGTGCGATGTTGACTTCTTCATTGATTATGAGTTTCGCAGTCGCACCCTTGCGGCATTGATGGGGGCGATGTTTGACACCGCCTTCCGGCGTTTTGCCGCAGCATTTGAACAACGTGCCGATGAAATTTACGGCAGCCAGCGGACTGCCTGATCGTCGAACACCTCGGTCGCTTGACAGCGCATCACCGGGCTTTAGCGTCCCTGTAACCAGAGATCGGGTGATTCCGATTCTCGATGGCCGCAAGACGGAGCGATGACGAGTCCCGCATTTGAACTACAGCCGACCCTCGGCCAGGCTGTTGCGGCATACCGGGCAAGGCAATATGTCGAAGCCGAAAAAATTTGCCAGCAAATTGTCTCGACGCAGGGCGATGCTTTCGATGTACTCTATGTGCTGGCTGTCGTCCAAGCCATGCTCGGCAAGCATGAGCTTGCGCTCCAACACTATAATCGTGCGCTCGCCTTGCAACCGCGGCACGCGGAAGCGTTATCCAATTGCGGCAATACATTGAAGGCGCTTAAGCGCCTCGAAGCGGCGCTGGAAAGCTTTGACAAGGCAATCGCCGTGCAACCGAACTATGCGCTGGCGCTCACCAATCGCGGCGCAGTTCTGTTCGATCTTAAGCGTTATGCCGACGCGCTGGCGAGCTACGACCGCTCCCTCGCCATACGTCCGGATCAGGCCGAAGCGCTTTATAACCGCGCCGGCACCTTGCACGCGCTCAAGCGCTACGAGGAGGCCGTCGCGAACTACGACAAAGCCATCACGCTGCGGCCCCAGTTTGCCGCGGCCTATGCGAACCGCGGAAATTCACTTAACGAGTTGAATCGGCTCGACCATGCACTGGAGAGCTTCGATCGCGCGCTCGCCTTGCAGCCAAATCTTGTCGAAGCACTGTGCAATCGTGGCAATGTGCTGAACAGGTTGAAGCGGTTCGAAGAGGCGCTGGCGAGCTACGATCGTGCGCTGCGTCTCAATCCCGGTCACGCGGCGTCCCACTATAACTACGGTACAACTCTGCATGCGTTGACGCGATACGAGGAAGCGCTCGCAAGCTATGACCACGCGCTGGCCTTGCAGCCTGACTATCCCGAGGCGTTCTCCAATCGCGGTGCCACATTGTATGAACTCAAACGACACGGCGAGGCGCTGCAAAGCTACGATCGAGCCATTGCCTTGCAACCGGACTATCCGGAGGCTCATTGGAATGCGGCTTCGCTCAGTCTTCTCACCGGTAACTTCACACGGGGCTGGATGGAATATGAATGGCGCTGGAAATATGAAACCTTGGCGTCTGCGAAGCGCAATTTTGTGCAGCCGCTTTGGCGTGGCGAAACGATCGACGGCAAGACAATCTTACTTCATGGCGAGCAGGGGCTCGGCGATACAATTCAGTTTTGTCGCTATGCGCCGCTGGTTACCGCCCGCGACGCGCGAGTGATCCTCGAGGTCGACGAGCGGCTTCGCCCCTTGATGCTCAGTCTTTCCGGGGCTGCTCAGGTCGTGTCCGCGGGGGACTCCTTGCCGGATTTCGATTTGCATTGCCCCTTGCTCAGCCTGCCGCGCGTCTTCGAAACGCAGTTGGAAACCATGCCGTCGTCAGTACCCTACCTCTACGCATCGCCGCACAAATTGATGGAATGGGACACGCGACTCGGGACGCGAACACGAACCAGGGTCGGACTTGCCTGGTCGGGGAACGCGGCGCATCACCGCGACCAGATCCGTTCGATCAACTTGAGCGCGCTGTCGGCTCTTTTGGATGCTGACGCGACTTTTATCAGCGTGCAGAAAGACGTTCGTCCCGCCGATGCGGCGGTGCTTGGCGAGCAAAAGGACATCATTCAATTCGCCGATGTGCTTCGAGACTTTTCCGATACGGCGGCGCTGATAGCGAATCTTGATCTCGTTATCTCGGTCGACACTAGCGTTGCCCATCTTGCCGGGGCCTTAGGCCGCCCCGTCTGGGTTTTGCTGCCGTATTTGCCCGATTGGCGCTGGCTGCTCGATCGCGATACCAGCCCCTGGTATCCGACCGCTCGCCTGTTCCGCCAGGACCGCACCCGCTCATGGGATAGCGTGATCCCAAACGTTTGTGACGCGCTGCTGAAATTTATTAACCGCGCAAAGACCGACAGGCAATGAAAAGCGGCCCCGGAGCCAAGCGCTCCGGAGCCGCTAACGCTCACTGCTATATCAGGTCCGTGCGCGCATGCGGATCTGGAAGCTGTCGAACCCGAGCTCGGCGACCTGCAACCACGCGTAGGCGTTCGTGCGGTAGGGCACGAGGCTCTCGTAGAGTTTCTTGAAGTGCGGTCTGGTCTTCGACAACTCGTCGTAAAGGCCGCTTGCCGCCTTGTAACAGTCTTCAAGCACCGGCTGCGGGAACGCGCGTAGTTGCGTGCCGGTGGCTGCCAGCCGCAAGAGGGCGGGTGGATTGACGTAGTCGTATTTCGACAACGTCCACACCCAGGCGTCGTTGGATGCTGTGATGATTGCCGACTGATAAGGCTTGGGAAGTTCGCGCCATTTCTGGAGATTGATGAGATTGTGAGCCTGGCCGCAGCCCTCCCACCAGCCCGGGTAATAGTAGTACTTGGCGATTTTCGCAAAGCCGAGCTTTTCATCGTCGTAAGGACCGACCCATTCGCAGGCGTCGATCGTGCCTTTCTCCAGTGCCGGATAAATGTCGCCGGCCGCGAGTTGTTGCGGCACAACGCCGACCCTCTGCAAGATCAAGCCAGCAAAACCGCCGACGCGAAATTTAAGTCCCTTGAGATCCTCGCTCGTGTTGATCTCCTTGCGGAACCAGCCGCCCATCTGGGCGCCGGTGTTGGCCGCCGCAAAGCCGATGCAGTTGTAGTCGTTGAGTAGGCCATTCAGCAGCTCTTCGCCGCCACCGTGACGGACCCACGAAATCATCTGGCGTGTATTCAGACCGAAGGGCAACGCCGTGCCGAAGGTGAAGGCCGGGTCCTTGCCGAAATAGTAGTACATCGCGGTGTTACCCATCTCGACCGTGCCGCCTTGGACCGCGTCGAGGACCTGCAGACCGGGGACGATCTCGCCGGCGGCGAAGACTTGGATCTGGAATTTGTTGTCGGTAATCTCGGCAACACGCTTGGCGAAATATTCACAGCCGCCGTAGAGCGTATCGAGCGACTTCGGCCAGCTTGCTGTCAGCCGCCATTTCAATTCTGGCGTTTGTGCAATTGCAGGTGCGGCAACAGCCGATGCAGCGAGCCCCACGCCCGCGGCTTGCAGGAATTGACGACGTTTCATGGCGTTTCCCCTCGTTGACGCCGGTCCGCCGACCGAAGGAGATTCTACTCATGAATGTCTAAAGTCGCCTCGTGACGGCGGCCGACTAAACAATCTTACGCCAATGGGGACAAAGCAAAAGCCCCCACTTGACGATGAATGCTAACTTTTACCAGCGGGTGGCCTGGGCTCTTCTTTTTCCGCCAGCTCTTGCAGCATGGCCAGCGCCTGCAAAACCGATTCATGGCGCACATTGGCACGGCCGATGTCGCCATATTTGCGATCATGCGCGATGACCCGGCCGCTGCGTGAAGCAGCGCAAAAAAATACAAGGCCAATTGGTTTGCCGGGGACTGCACCAGTCGGGCCTGCGATTCCCGTAATTGAAACGGCGAGATCGACAGAAGCGTGCGCCAATGCACCTTTGGCCATTTCCTCGGCACATTCGTGACTCACTGCACCGTAGACATCAATTGTTGCGGGCGTCACTCCCAGCATTTGCTGCTTGGCGGTGTTTGAATAGGTAACAAAGCCGCGGTCAAGCACCTGGGAGGATCCGGCAATTTCACTGATTGCCGCTGCGACCAACCCGCCCGTGCAGGATTCGGCCGTCGCCAATGTCAGTTTTTTTGTCTTGCAGATTTCGAGCAACGCGTTCGCTGCATCGTGCAATTTCGTGTCCGCCATCGCATCAGCCCCACGGCAGGCGAACGGTTGCCGTTGCATAGGCCGCGATGCCTTCGCCGCGTCCGGTGAAACCGAGCTTCTCACTGGTCGTCGCCTTGACGGCTACCCGGTCAATGTCGATGCCGGCAAGTCGCGCGATGCTCGTGCGCATGGCGTCACGATGCTCGCCAATGCGTGGCGCTTCACAGACGATCGTAAGATCGAGATGGGCGATCCGGCCGCCGCGGGCGCGCACGCGTTCGACGGCAAATGCGAGGAAACGGTCGGATGATGCGCCGCGCCACTGCGGGTCGCTCGGCGGGAAATGCGCGCCGATGTCGCCATCGGCGAGTGCGCCCAGGATGGCATCGGTCAGGGCATGCAGCGCCACGTCGGCATCGGAGTGACCGGTGAGCGCCTTGCCGTGTGGAATGCGGATGCCGCCGAGGATGACGTGATCACCCGGACCGAATGCATGCACGTCCAGGCCCGAGCCGGTACGCACATCGCCAAGCACGGCAGATTGCATGACTTCCGCGCGTGCAAAATCTTCCGGTGTCGTGAGTTTGATATTGCCGGGCTCGCCGGCGAATACGCTCACTTTCATCCCGGCCCACTCGGCGAGTGCGGCGTCGTCGGTAAAATCGCTGCGCCCTTGCGCGGCGGCGTCCCGATGCGCCTGCAGCAGGGCAGGGAATGCGAAAGCCTGCGGCGTTTGCACCAAGCGGATGGCATTACGGTCAACGGTTGCCGCCACCATGCCGGCCTCGTCGACACGTTTGACAGTGTCGGTGACAGGTAGAGCGGGAATGGCTGCGCCGGTTTTCTCGACCGCCGCGATGGCGCGCGCAATGAGGTCCGCGCTCGCAAAAGGCCGCGCCGCGTCGTGGACAAGGACGATGTCAGGTGAGCGCGGCAATAGCGCTTCGAGTCCGGCCCGTACCGACGCCTGGCGGGTAGCGCCGCCCGATACCGGTTCGAGAACATTCAGGTTGTGGGACAAGGCGCTAACGAGGGCCAAGTCGTTCGGGCGTACGACGGGCTGCACAAAGGCGATGTTGGGGACGTCCGCGAAGGCCGACAGGGCGCGTTCAAGCAGCGTTTGACCGGCAACGCGCCGGAACTGCTTGGGCAAATCGCCGCCCACGCGTACGCCTTGCCCGGCAGCGACTACAACGGCTGCGACTTGCGCCATCCGAATACTCCCCTCGAGCCCTCTGCCTTTAGCGCGTTCGTCTCGCGGCGGGAACGCGATAAGCACTTGCACAGCCTCTATTCCATGAACATTTTTTTGCACTGCAGCACTTGCGTTGCGTAGCGAAATGGCTAAAGTATGAGCATCAAAAAGGTTAGCCTAAATGATAGGCAAGCGGTCCGGGGGCTTTGAATTTAGGGGTTTTCCGTCCAGCTCGATTGCAGTCGGGTCGGTTGCGGTGCCTAACCGGGTCTTTTTGGCTCCAATGTCCGGAATTACCGACACGCCGTTCCGGCGGATGGCCGAGCGGCTCGGTGCCGGCCTCGTCATTTCGGAAATGACCGCCTGCGCTGGACTGGTGCGGGGGGAACGCGAGGCCAGCGTTCGAAGCGAAGGCGCTGGCGTCGGAATTCACGTCGTGCAGCTCGCGGGTTGTGAGGCGCGATGGATGGCGGAAGGCGCCCGCATTGCCGAAGCCCAAGGTGCCGACATCATCGATATCAACATGGGTTGCCCCTCCAAGCAGGTCACCAATGGTGTGGCAGGGTCAGCGCTCATGCGCGATCTCGACCACGCGCTGGCCTTGATCGAAGCAACGGTGGGCGCCGTCCGCGTGCCAGTCACCCTTAAGATGCGGCTTGGCTGGGACACCTCGACCATCAATGCGCCGGAACTCGCACGCCGCGCGGAAGGTGCCGGAATCAAGCTCATCACGGTCCACGGCAGGACCCGGTGCCAGTTTTATGACGGCTCTGCCGATTGGCAGGCCGTGCGAGCCGTCAAGCAAGCCGTCTCGGTTCCGGTCGTTGTCAACGGCGATATCCGCTCATTTGAGGATGCCATACGCGCGCTGGCTATTTCCGGGGCCGACGCGGTCATGATTGGCCGTGCGGTGCAGGGCCGACCCTGGTTTCCGGGGCAGGTTGCGCGCTACCTCGCGACCGGCACACGCGAGCAGGCTCCGCCGCTCAGCGAACAATTCAAACTGGTCGACAGGCTTTACGATGAGATGCTGCAACATCATGGCGAAGCCATCGGTCGCCGTCATGCCCGCAAACATCTTGGGTGGGCGCTCGATTCCGCAGCGGTAACTACTGGCGCGCCGATCGAGCTGGTCAAGCGTTATCGCAATCGCGTTCTCACCGCGGAAGCGCCCTCACTGGCAAGGCGTTTTCTTGCCGAAGCCTACGACGATCTGGCCTTGAGGACTGCCGCATGACCCGTGCCCAGGCCATCTCGGCGATCGTCAACACACCAGCCGACGCGATGATGCATGCGCTGCCACACCCGGTGATCATGGTGTCGCCCGACGGCAAAATTGCCGACGCCAATGTTGCGGCGGAACAGTTCTTCGAGGCGTCAACCGCAATGTTGCGCCGGCACATGCTGCGGGAACTGGTGCCGTTCGGTTCTCCGTTGCTGCCGCTGATCGAACAGGTACGGCAGCGTGGTGCGGCGGTTAACGAATACAAGGTCGACCTTGCAACGCCACGCAATCCGGGCGAGCGCCTGGTGGACCTCTATGTGGCGCCATTGCCCGAATATCCTGAACACGTCGTGGTCATGCTGCAGGAGCGCACCATAGCCGACAAGATGGATCGCCAACTGACCCATCGCGGAGCAGCACGTTCGGTTATCGCGCTGGCAGCGATGTTGGCGCATGAAATCAAAAATCCGCTGTCGGGCATTCGCGGCGCCGCACAGCTGCTCGAGCAGTCGGCGGGGGATGATGATCGGCCGCTGACGAAGCTGATCTGTGATGAGACCGATCGCATCGTGAAGCTGGTCGATCGCATGGAAGTATTTGCAGACGAGCGCCCTATCGACCGCGAGCCAGTGAATATTCACGTCATACTGGACCACGTAAAACGGCTCGCCCAATCGGGTTTTGGACGCCACATCAAATTCGTCGAAGAGTATGACCCCTCGTTGCCACTCGTTCTTGCCAATCGCGATCAGCTTGTTCAGGTTTTTCTCAACCTGCTCAAGAATGCCGCCGAGGCTATCGGCGAAACGGCAACTGACGGCGAAATTCAGCTTACAACCGCTTTCCGTCCCGGCGTGCGGCTGTCCGTCCCCGGCAGTAAAACGCGCGTATCGTTACCGCTAGAGTTTTGCGTGAAGGACAACGGCCCGGGCGTGCCCGAAGACCTGATGCCGCATTTGTTTGATCCTTTCGTCACCACAAAGCAAAGTGGCAGCGGCCTCGGTCTCGCATTGGTGGCCAAGATTGTTGGCGACCACGGGGGCATTATCGAATGTGAATCACAGCCGCGGCGGACCATCTTCCGCGTGCTCATGCCGGTTTACAGCGGCGACGGCGAAGTCACTGGCGATGCGCCGTCGGTCCAGAGCTCGTGAGGCAAGACATGCCGACGGGAAGCATCTTGGTTGCCGACGACGATGCCGCGATCCGCACCGTCCTCAATCAAGCACTCTCGCGCGCCGGATACGAGGTGCGCTCTACCGGAAATGCCGCAACGCTGTGGCGTTGGGTCACTCAGGGAGATGGCGATCTGGTGATTACCGACGTCGTGATGCCTGACGAAAATGCTTTCGATCTCATTCCGCGCATCCGCAAGGCGCGTCCCGATCTGCCCATTGTTGTCATGAGTGCCCAAAACACTTTCATGACGGCAATTCGCGCTTCCGAGCGGGGTGCCTATGAATATCTGCCGAAACCGTTCGATCTGAAGGAACTCATTGCCATTGTTGGTCGCGCGCTGTCAGAGCCAAAAAACCCGCGTCCGGCTGCTGTCAAAAGCGAAGAGTTTGAAAGCATCCCGCTTGTTGGCCGATCGGCGGCCATGCAGGAAATTTATCGCGTGCTGGCGAGGTTGATGCAGACCGACCTGACGGTGATGATTTCGGGCGAGTCCGGGACAGGCAAGGAATTGGTAGCCCGCGCATTGCATGACTACGGCAAACGGCGCGCTGGCACTTTTGTGGCCATCAACATGGCCGCGATCCCGCGCGACCTTATCGAATCCGAATTGTTTGGCCACGAAAAAGGTTCATTCACCGGTGCCAACACTCGCAGCGCCGGCCGTTTTGAGCAGGCCGAGGGCGGAACACTTTTTCTCGACGAGATCGGCGATATGCCGATGGAGGCACAAACGCGATTGTTGCGCGTGCTGCAACAGGGCGAGTACACGACCGTTGGCGGGCGGACGCCGATCAAGAGCGACGTGCGCATCATCGCCGCGACGAACAAGGATCTGCGGTTGTTGATCCAGCAAGGTTTGTTCCGGGAAGATTTGTTCTTCCGCCTTAACGTCGTGCCGATCCGCCTACCGCCGCTGCGCGAGCGCGCCGAGGATATACCCGACCTCATTCGCCATTTCTTCGCGCAGGCGCAGCGCGAGGGCTTGCCGCCAAAACAAATGGAGCAGGCCGCGCTCGATCGCCTCAAGCGACACCGCTGGCCCGGCAACGTCCGTGAACTTGAGAACCTGGCGCGCCGGCTGGCGGCTCTCTATCCGCAGGAAACCATCAGCCTCGCGGTTGTGGATGCCGAGCTGGCGCAGCCGTCGCTTCCGCTCGGCAGCGAGGAGCCGCATCGGGAAGAAAATCTCAGTGGCGCCGTTGAGCGGCATCTCGCAGCCTATTTTTCGGGGTTCGACGACGGCTTGCCGCCGGCCGGCCTCTATCATCGTATTCTGCGTGAGGTCGAATATCCCTTGCTGACAGCGGCTTTGGCGGCCACCCGCGGCAATCAAATCCGCGCAGCAGACCTTCTGGGCCTCAATCGCAATACACTACGGAAGAAGATCCGCGATCTCGATATTCAGGTTTATCGCGGCGGCAACTGATCGCCAGCCCGGTGAATTTCGAGCGAATCACGCCGCGGATTTGTCGCAATTCGGCAACATTGTTGTATAAAAGCATCACTACTCGCGGAGACGTCCAGTAGGACGGCCACTCCTCCCAATTTGTCGCTGCCAGGGGTCAATGAGCGTCGAACAGGCCGCCACAGCCGAGACAGCGCTTGCCGGCGCACCCGCGAAACGTGGGGAAACACGCGTTCTCGGCCCGATGGCGGTCGCGCTTGCGTTGCTGTCGGCCTTCGCCACCTTCGTCGTTCTAGCCGACCTCACACCCATTTCGCCGACCCACAATGTCGTCGTGACGCTGCTGCTTGCGAATGCAGCGACGGTCTTGCTGCTACTCAGCCTCATCGTCCGGGAAGTGTGGCAGGTGGTGCAGGCCCGGCGCAGCGGACGCGCTGCTGCGCGGCTGCACGTGCGCATCGTAGGGCTGTTCTCCATCATCGCCGCCGCTCCGGCAATCATGGTGGCGATCGTGGCGAGTGTGACACTCGACCGTGGTCTCGATCGGTTATTTTCCACGCGCACGCGCTCGGCAATCGAGAACTCGCTAATCGTCGCGGAAGCTTACCTGCGCGATCATGCGCAGATCGTTCGATCCGACATCATGGTGATGGCTTTCGATATCGGGCGCACCAAAGCGATATTCGACCAAGATCCGGACAAGCTCCGGCAGTTTCTCACCTTCCAGGCGTCTGTGCGCGGGCTGGCAGCCGCGATCGTGATCGACAAAGATCTCAAGGTCATCGCGCGTGCTGACCTGAATGTGAACCAGACCTTCGCATTGCCGCCGCGCGATGCATTGTCTCACATTACCGAGAAAGAGCCGCAAATCGTCCTGTTGCCGGACACGAACTATGTCGCGGCGATTATCAAGCTCGATCAATACGAAAATTATTACCTCTATATAACCCGCCTGCTCGACCCACGCGTCGTACCGCAGCTGCAGGCCACCCGGGCAAGCGTCACTGAATATGCCGCCATTGAATCGCGACGCGTTGGCGTACAAGTGGCCTTTGCATTGATGTACACGGTAATCGCCTTGATCGTTCTTCTTTCGGCGGTCTGGATTGGCTTCAATTTCGCCAACCGTCTGGTTGCGCCGATCCGACGACTCATCGGAGCCGCCAACGCCGTCTCAACAGGAAATCTTTATGTTCGCGTGCCGGTACGGCAAGCAGAAGGCGATCTCGCGCACCTTGGCGAAACTTTCAACCGCATGACGCAGGAGTTGCGCACGCAGCGCGATGACATCATGCATGCGCGCGATCTTATCGACAGCCGCCGGCGATTTACGGAAGCCGTGCTTGCTGGCGCCAGCGCTGGCGTTATTGGCGTTGATAACGCCGGAAATGTCAGCATCCTCAACCGATCGGCAGAAAAATTGATCGGACGCGCCGAGAGCGAAGCGCTTGGCCGGCCACTGAACGAAGTGCTGCCTGAGCTCGCGGACATCATGGCCGGCGCACAATCGGGCGCTCCCACGCAGGATCAGATCACGATCAGCCGTAACGGTCGGGAACGCAATTTATCGGTGCGGGTCACCAGCGAACAATCGGGCGATTCCGATCGCGGTTACGTGGTGACACTCGACGATATCACCGATCTAGTGACCGCCCAACGCACATCCGCCTGGGCCGACGTTGCGCGGCGCATCGCGCATGAGATCAAGAATCCGCTCACACCAATTCAGCTTTCAGCCGAGCGTTTGCGCCGCAAATACGGAAAAATGATTGGCGAAGACCGCGGCGTTTTCGAGCAGTGCACCGACACCATTGTCCGGCAGGTCGATGACATAAGGCGGATGGTTGATGAATTTTCTCATTTTGCGCGGATGCCGAAACCGGTGCTTGCTTCGGAAGATGTCGCCGATGTGGTGCGGCAAACCGTATTTCTGATGCGCGTCGGAAATTCGGAAATCGATATAGAAACAGAGATCGCGGAAGATCCGATGCCGGCGCGATTTGACCGGCGTTTGATCTCGCAGGCACTGACCAACATTATCAAGAACGGGACTGAGGCAATTGCGGCCGTGCCTCCGGGTGAGCTGGGGAAGGGCAAAATTCGCGTTTACGCAGCACGAGATGGCGCGGACATTGTGATCGATGTGGTTGATAACGGCATTGGCTTGCCGACAGCAAACCGCAGCCGGTTGCTTGAGCCCTATGTCACCACACGGGAGAAGGGGACAGGGCTTGGCCTTGCCATCGTGGGGCGGATCGCCGAGGAGCATGGCGGAAGCATTGAGCTGCGTGATGCTGCCGAGAAAATTCCCGAGCAACGCGGTGCCTGGGTGCGGTTACGTTTTGCCGCCGAAGGCAAAGTCGACCCTGAGCCCGAAAAATCCAAAGATCATGTGCGAGTGACCTGATGGCCTCGGAAATATTAATCGTCGATGATGAAGCAGATATCCGCGATCTCGTGGCGGGGATCTTGCAGGATGAAGGTTACAGCACGCGGACCGCGCGTAACAGCGATGACGCGTTGACGGCAATCACAACGCGTCGGCCAAATCTGGTTTTTCTGGATATCTGGTTGCAAGGCAGCAAACTCGACGGCCTGCAATTGCTTGACGCCGTCAAGCAAGAGCATGCTGAATTGCCTGTCGTGATGATTTCCGGTCACGGCAACATCGAAACCGCTGTGGCTGCCATAAAACATGGCGCCTACGATTTTATCGAGAAGCCGTTCAAGGCTGACCGTCTGGTTCTCGTCGCGGACCGCGCCCTGGAAAACTCACGACTCAAACGCGAGGTCAAGCAACTCAAGCAGATGTCGCCGCAGCCCTCGACGCTGATTGGGCGGTCGGCGACGATGGGGCAATTGCGTCAGGCCATCGAACGCGTAGCGCCTACCAATAGCCGTGTGCTTGTGGTCGGTCCTTCGGGGGCGGGCAAGGAACTCGCCGCGCGAACGCTTCATCAATTATCCGGACGGGCGAGCGGTCCCTTCATCGTCATCAACGCAGCCGCGATTACACCGGATCGCATGGAAATCGAACTGTTCGGAGTCGATCAATCCAACGGCTCGGAAGGACGCAAGTCGGGGGCTCTCGAAGAAGCCCATGGCGGCACACTGTTTATTGATGACATTGCCGAGCTTCCGCGCGAGACGCAAAACAAGATCTTGCGCGTGCTCGTGGACCAAACCTTCCAGCGGGTCGGCGGCAGCACCAAAATAGCCGTCGATGTCCGGATCGTATCGTCGACCGCGCGCAATCTCGAAGTGCTGATCGCCGAAGGTAAATTTCGCGAAGACCTCTATCATCGTCTTGCGGTCGTGCCGATCCGTGTGCCGCCGCTGGCGGAACGGCGCGAGGATGTTCCCGATCTCGTCGATTATTTCATGGATCAGATTTCGTTGGCGACCGGCTTGCCGAAGCGGCGGATCGGCGATGATGCCATGGCAGTTTTGCAATCGCATAGCTGGCCAGGCAACGTAAGACAGCTGCGAAACAACATCGAACGTTTGATGATTCTTGCTGGCGGCGACCCGGAGGCTGTCATGAATGCGAGCATGCTGCCGCCGGATGTGGGCTCAATGGTGCCAAGCATGCCGAATGGAAATGGCGGCGAGCAGCTTATGGGCCTGCCGCTGCGCGATGCCCGGGAGGTATTCGAACGCGAATATTTGGTGGCACAGATCAGCCGGTTCGGCGGCAATATCTCGCGGACCGCTGAGTTCGTCGGCATGGAGCGTTCCGCCTTGCATCGCAAGCTCAAGGCGCTTGGAATCGACTAACTCTCCATGTCGCGCATCGCTTACGTCAATGGACGCTATTTGCCAGGGAACGATGCGAAGGTCGCCGTCGAGGATCGCGGCTACCAGTTTGCCGACGGTGTCTATGAAGTCTGCGAGGTCAGGGGAGGGCGCCTGGTCGACGAAAGGCGGCACATGGCGCGTCTCGACCGTTCGCTTGGCGAACTACGTATTGCACGTCCAATGTCGTCAGCCGCGATGCAGATTGTTCTGCGCGAGACGATCCGGCGCAACCACGTGCGCGATGGTATCGTCTACGTTCAGGTTACCCGCGGTATTGCGCGACGGGATTTTCCATTCCCAGCCGATGAAACTCGGCCGTCTCTGGTTGTCACGGCACGCAGCAATAATCCGGAGCAACTCGAGCAACTCGCCGCGGAGGGAGTTGCGGTTATCACAGTGCCGGACATTCGCTGGAAGCGCGTCGATATCAAATCGGTGGCGTTGCTGCCGAACGTGTTAGCCAAACAGCGCGCGCGCGAGCAGGGGGCACGTGAGGCTTGGCTTGTAGACGAGCAGGGCTGCGTCACCGAAGGTGCATCATCGAACGCCTGGATTGTGAGCCGGGACGGGAAGCTGATCACCCATCCGCTCGGCCAAGACATCCTGCCGGGGATCACGCGCTCGGTGGTGATCGATGTGATCAAGGCTCAGGGGCTTGCCTTTGAAGAGCGTTGCTTCACGGTCGAGGAGGCCTATGCCGCGCGCGAGGCTTTTGTCACCTCCGCGAGCCAGATCGTATTGCCGGTGGTGAGTATTGATGGACGCCCCGTTGGGAATGGGGCGCCCGGCTTGATCGCAACGGCGTTGCGCCGCGATTATCACCGCCACGCCGAGCTCAGCGAATAATCTCGCCTTTTGCCGGCGGACGGGGCATTGCAGTTTGGCCGCCGGCCAAAGCGCGAAAAAATGTGTTATTTCAAAGCTTTGATATGGATTACGCCAACTTGTGCTTGCGCCGGGGAAGCACCTGCAATCTAATAGTGCCTCCCGGGCCTCGCACCGCTTCTGCGAGGGGCAAAGCGGCGCATCCTCCAAAAAGGGTGTGCGGAAGGACTTGGGCAAATAAAGGTCTCGCGCGCTAGACGCGAGCAAAAAATGGAAAAACGGCCATGGCAGCCGATCGTGCGCAAAATCTGCAAGACACTTTTCTCAATCACGTCCGCAAAAGCAAAATTCCTCTCACCATCTTTCTGGTGAATGGTGTCAAGTTGCAGGGTGTGGTGACCTGGTTCGATAACTTCTGCGTGCTGTTGCGACGGGACGGACATTCTCAACTCGTTTACAAGCACGCGATTTCGACGATCATGCCGGGTCATCCTATTCAGCTCTTCGAAGGGGCCGACGAGCCGCCGGCCGGAGACAAGGTCTAATTGGAAGTACGTCGCCGTGATCAACGCGCCGATCTCCTGAGCCCAACCACAACGGGCACTGAGACTGGCCGTGCGATTGTCATTGAGCCGTGGTTGAAAAATCCACCGTGTAAAAATGGCGCGCTTGCGCCGGCGGATGCGCGGACGCCTGAAGCGCGGCTTGAGGAAGCGGCCGGCCTCGCGCGTGCCATCGACCTGACTGTCGTCGAAGCGGGGCTGGTGACTCTCAATGACATCCGGCCCGCGACCTATATCGGCAAGGGAAAGGTCGACGAAATCGCGGGGCTGGTGAAAAGCCTTTCAGCGTCTGTGGTCGTGATGGACTGCCCCGTCTCGCCGGTCCAGCAGCGTAATCTTGAGAAGGCGTGGAATACGAAAGTCATCGACCGCACGGGCCTGATCCTTGAAATCTTCGGCCGGCGCGCCCGCACGCGGGAAGGCGCATTACAAGTCGAGCTCGCGCATCTCACGTACCAGAAGAGCCGGCTGGTTCGCTCGTGGACCCATCTTGAGCGTCAACGCGGCGGATTTGGCTTCCTTGGCGGGCCGGGCGAGACCCAGATCGAGGCAGACCGGCGGGTTATCGAGGAGCGCATTGCGCGCATCGAGGCGGAGCTCGAAAGGGTCAAGCGCACCCGCAAACTGCACCGCGATAGCCGAAAGCGCGTGCCATATCCAATTGTAGCGCTGGTCGGTTACACCAATGCGGGCAAATCGACGCTGTTCAATCGCATGACTACTGCGAGCGTATTGTCGGCAGATATGTTGTTCGCCACGCTCGATCCGACGTTACGTGCGGTCAATCTGCCACACGGTGTCCGGATCATTCTGTCGGACACGGTGGGATTTATTTCGGATCTTCCCACCATGCTGGTGGCAGCTTTTCGAGCGACATTGGAAGAGGTCATCGAAGCCGATGTCATTTTGCACGTACGCGACGTGTCGCATGACGACTCCGGAGCGCAATCGAAAGATGTCGAGACGGTGCTGGCCGAACTTGGCATCGCAGCCTCCGACCGGCGTCTGATCGAGGTCTGGAACAAGATCGACCGGCTCGACAATGAAGGCCGCGCCAGGTTGCTCAACCTTGTCGAAAGGCAGCCAACACATCGTCGGACCGTGACAGTGTCGGCATTGAGCGGCGAAGGCATCGATCGCCTGATCGATGCGATCGAGGTGCGCTTGAGCGAAAGCCGGCAGACTCTCGAACTTTCAATCGATCCGGCCGACGGTGCAGGTTTGAGCTGGCTCTACCGGCACTCCGAGGTACTGTCCAAGGGTCTCCGTGACGACGGCCGGCTGGCGGTAACGGTGCGCGCCGACCCCGACAAAGCCGCGCAGGTGCGTGCAAAATTCAACGCTTAGACTGAGATTTCTCCGCCTCTTTTGCTTCGTCCCACAGTTTGTCCATTTCCGTCAGACTTGCATCTTTGGGCGCCTTGCCACGAGCAGCGAGCGCGCGCTCGATCGAAGCGAAACGGCGCTCGAACTTGATGTTGGTGTCGCGCAGGATGCCTTCAGGGTCGGCATCGAGATGGCGAGCGAGGTTGACGACGGCGAACAGAAGATCGCCAACTTCCGCGGCCATCCGGCCTTTCTCGCCACGATCAAGCTCGGCTTCGATTTCGTCCGCCTCTTCTCGAATTTTGGCGAGAACCGCACGCGGATCCTTCCAATCGAAACCGACGCGTCCGGCCTTGTCCTGGAGCTTCAGGGCGCGGGTTAACGCGGGCAGGGCAACCGGCACTCCTGCCAGCGCCCCCTTGGGCACCTCCTCGCCGCGTTCGGCGCTTTCCTCCGCCTTGATCCGTGCCCAAAGCCCCTCAACCGCCTTCGCGGTCTTGCCGTCAGCATCGGCAAACACGTGCGGATGGCGACGGATGAGCTTCGTAGTGACGGCTTCAACCACATCGCCGAAATCGAACGCGCCTTGTTCCTCTGCCATCCGGGCGTGGAATGCGACCTGCAAGAGCAAATCGCCCAGTTCGTCCTTCAGTCCTGCAAGATCGTCGCGTGCGATGGCGTCGGCCACCTCATAGGCTTCCTCAAGCGTATAGGGAGCGACGCTCCTGAAATCCTGCTCAAGATCCCACGGGCAACCGCTCCCAGGCGTGCGCAAGGCCCCCATGATCTCGATCAGGCGGGCAATATCGCGGGATGGCTTCACAGGGGTCGGACGTGAGCTTGGGGTTTGGCAAAAGCGTTGCCGCGACCGTAGCAAAGCGGGGCTGCGGCCGCGACGATACATCCATGATTCGCATAAGACATATTATGGAACATCTCTCATAAGGCCTGATATTGCGGGGCTCGCAACAAATTTGGATAAAAGTCGATACTTCAAGGAGTGCCGGGCGGAGCCGAGATTCACCTTAGCCCGTAGCGAAGCTCATCAGGTCGTAGGCCGGCTCGACTGTCGGCGGCAATTGAGCCCGGAGCGCCGCGTAGTCCATATCGGTATGCAGATTGGTCAGAATGGCCCGTTTGGGTTTGATCCTGGCAATCCAATGCAGCGCCTCATCAAGGTTGAAATGGCTCGGGTGTGGCGTCTTGCGTAACGCGTCGACGATCCAGACGTCGAGCCCTGTCAGAGCCGCGATGCTGTCCGCCGGCAAGCCTTTGATGTCCGCCGAATAGGCGACATTGCCAAACCTGAAGCCCAAAGACGGGATGTCGCCGTGCTCCTGGAGAACAGGCAACGCCTCGATAGCGCCGCCAGACCCCGCGATGTTAACCAGCTCGCCCGGCACCAGACGCTTCTCGATCGCAATCGGCGGATATTCACTGCCGGGCGGCGTCATGAAGCAATAGCCGAACCGCGCGTGCATGGCGCGCGAGGTTGGCTCATCGAGATAAACACCGACGCGGCGGCGCCTGTGGACGAACAACGGCCGTAAATCATCAATGCCGTGCGTGTGGTCGGCGTGCTCATGGGTGATCAACACACCATCGACCCAGTCGACCTCGGTATCCAACAACTGCATGCGCAGATCGGGCGAGCAGTCGACGAGGACCCGCGTCCGATGCCCCTGGGCGTTCGAACGTTCAACCAGGAGCGAGCAGCGTCGCCGCCGGTTCTTCGGGTTGTTCGGATCGCACTCGCCCCAGCCCAGCGCCACCCGTGGAACGCCCATCGACGAGCCGCAGCCCAGGATGGTGAAGGTTAATGTCATGCGGCGTCTGCCAACTCGCGCGGCACTTTATTGAACAGCTGGAAAAAGTTCTCGGTCGTCAGCCGCGCGATGTCGGCAGAGGAAACGCCGCGCGTATCCGCTAAAACCTTAGCTGTTTCTGCTACGTAAGCAGGTTCATTGCGTTTTCCGCGATAAGGCAGCGGCGCGAGATAGGGCGCATCGGTTTCGACCAGGATGCGATCGGCCGGGAGTGCGGCTGCGATTTCGCGTAGTGCGTCCGAATTCTTGAACGTCAAAATTCCGGTGAATGACACATAGTGCCCCAGGTCTATGGCGGCGAACGCCAGGTCGCGGCCACCGGTGAAGCAGTGCAGGACAGCGGGGAAGGCACCCTTCCCGCTTTCCTCGCGAAGAATTTTGGCCATATCGACATCGCAGTCACGTGAATGGATGACCAAGGGCAGGCCTGTCTCGCGAGCCGCTGCGATGTGTTGCCGGAAACTTGCGGCTTGCGCGTCGCGAGGACTGTTATTGCGGAAATAGTCGAGGCCGGCCTCGCCGATCGCCACCACTTTCGGGTGTTTCGAAATTGCGATCAATTTGGCGGCGTCGACGTCAGTCTCCTCGTGCGAATAATGCGGATGGGTTCCGACAGAGCAAAAGACTTCGGGAAACCTCTCGGCAATTGCCAGCACCTGAGCATGCCTGTGCACCCGCGTTGAAATTGTCACCAGACGACCGATACCGGCCATACGCGCGCGAGCGACGATCGCGTCGAGTTCGGTGGAGAAATCCGGAAAATCCAGATGGCAATGGCTGTCAACAAGCATGACTCACGCTTTTTCTTCTGCGTCGACGTAACGGGGGAACACAGGTGTCGGCGCCGGCAAAGTCACGCCAGCCTTGATCCTTGAGGTCGGTTCAAGCACGTCGAAGTTGCGCTCGTCCGATCTGATTGCGAGAAGATCGAGCAGTTTGGACGCGGAAGCCGGCACGAATGGCTGCGCCAAGATCGCAACCTGGCGCAAGATTTCCGCGGTCACGTACAGCACGGTCCCCTGCCGCTTCGGATCGGTCTTCGCGAGCGCCCAAGGCGCCTCCGAAGCAAAATAGCGATTGGCATCGGCGACGACCGCCCAGACGCAATTGAGCACCTGGTGTAGCTGTTGCGTCTTCATGTGCTCACGCGCGGTGCCGATCATCGCATCTGCAGCAGAGAGAATGGTCTTGTCCGTTTCGCTGAAAGCGCCGGGCTCCGGTAGCTTGCCGCCGACAGCCTTGGCGATCATCGACAGCGACCGTTGTGCCAGGTTGCCGAGGTCGTTTGCCAGATCAGCATTGATGCGATTGACGATCGCCTCATGGCTGTAGTTGCCATCCTGGCCGAACGGAACCTCGCGCAGGAAGAAATAGCGAAACTGATCGACTCCGTAGGTATCGGCCATCGTGAATGGATCGATCACATTGCCGACGGACTTCGACATCTTCTCTCCGCGATTGAACAGAAACCCGTGCGAGAAGATGCGTTGTGGCACGTCGAGGCCGGCCGACATCAGGAAAGCCGGCCAGTAGACTGCGTGAAAGCGCACGATATCTTTACCGATCACGTGCACTGATGCCGGCCAGTAGCGCTTGAATTTTTCGCTGCCGGTATCCGGGAAACCGACGCCTGTGATGTAATTGGTGAGCGCATCCACCCACACATACATGATGTGGCCGTCGGTCCCGGGCACGCGAATGCCCCAGTCGAACGTGGTGCGGGAGATCGACAGATCCTGGAGGCCGCCGCGCACGAAGCTGGCGACCTCGTTCAGCCGCTCTTTCGGCAGCACGAAATTCGGCCGCGCGTACAGTTCAAGCAGCTTTTCCTGATAGGCGGAGAGCTTGAAAAAATAGCTCGCCTCCTCGACCCATTCGACTGGCGTGCCGGTCTTGGCGGCGACGCGTACTTTCTGCTCATTCAGATGGGTCTCGTTCTCGGCGTAGTAGGCTTCATCGCGCACCGAGTACCAGCCGGCGTATTTGCCAAGGTAGATGTCGCCATTCTGCTCCATCCGCTGCCAGATCGCTTCGGATGAGCGGTGATGACGCTCTTCAGTCGTGTGGATGAAGTCGTCGTTCGAGCAATTCATCCGTTTAACCATCGCCTCGAAGCGTGGGACGTTGCGGTCGAGCAATTGGCGCGGCGTGAGCCCTTCCTTCGCCGCCGTCTGCTGGATCTTCTGCCCGTGCTCGTCGGTACCGGTGAGGAAATAGACGTCATAGCCATCGAGCCGCATGAAGCGCGCGATGGCGTCGGTGGCGATCGCCTCATAGGCATGGCCGATATGCGGTGGGCCATTCGGATATGAGATCGCGGTGGTAATGTAAAAAGGCGTCTTGGCCGGCATTTCGGGTGTTCGTTCAAAGACGTGGATGGCCGGGATAGCCCGGCCATGACCAGTCTGGGACTAGGTATCAATGGCAGGCGACGGGAGCAAGCCACCGGTGCCAAGACACCTCGGCAGTAAATCATTCAAAAATGCTTTGAACCTTTGTCATCGATCGTCCGTCAAATGGATTGATGACACATGACCCGCAAGCCGCCGCATCCTTTCGTCGAATTTGGCCGGCGGTCGCCGTGACTTTTGGACTGGGCTTATCGGCCGTCTGGGCCGCAGCGCTGCTCTATGGCCTTTTCAGCTTGGTGCTGGAGACACTGTTGGGTCCCCTCGCCTCTCACATCTTTTCAGTAATTTTCAGCTGACGCGATTTTCGACGCGGATGAGATGAACCATTCTCGCATCCGCCACGACTACAGTTCGAGTGCAATCGTCGGGTCCCGCCACACCCCGGCGTGTTGTATTCGGTAGCCCCGCCTAGTGTTTTCGGCGGGGCTACACTTTATTTCGTGACGATGCGTCTGGACGACGGCGGCGCTTCGCCAGGCGCTGCGGGCGTTATCGCGAATGTCAGCCAGGCGTTCCAGCCATCGGGCCTGTTCTGTGCGGCAAATTCGCCATAGCCCTTGAGATTCAAGTATCCCTGCCATTCCTTGCTGATGGGAAAGATGTAGCCGATCTGCGGTCCAATTCCGACCACGCGCGATTCGAAGCATCCGACGCGGTCGCCTGAGCCGCTGTCGCAGGAGAGCTGCTGGTACCAATAGCCAACGAGTCCAACTTGCCACTGCTTGGTCAGGAATTGCGATGCACCCCAATCCAGATGCATGTCGATGCCGTTCTGGTAGTTCGTGTGCTCGTTTTCGAAGTTGTAGGTGAAGCCGAGTGTGGCGGAAAATTCGCGTCCGGTCTTCGGATCGAAGTAAGTATAGGCCCCGCCCGCGTCGATTGCGTTGTGTCCTATACCGAGATTGGCAATTGAACTTGAGTGATACACTCCCGTCGTCAGATTTCCCGTCAAGTAGGTCATGAAATTATTGACGCCAAAATTCCAGCGCAGGGAAGCCATTGGTAGCAGATCGCCAAAACCGGTAGCCGTTTGGGTGAGGCTGCGCCCAATCGTAAATCCGGGACCACCCAATCCCAGGTTGCCCGCTATTGTTGCGTCAACACTGCTCTCAATTCGTCCGTAGGGTACTCCCAAGCTGATGTTGGCCTGACCGCCCAACACCGGTGTCGCAAACGTGTAGCCCGGGATCGCGAGATACAATGGCTCGGCGCTGCCGTGAACGTTAGCGTTGAGGTTGCCGTTGAAGTTCACGTTTATGTTGCCGCCAGGTACCTGCTTCGCGAACGCCACGTTCCCGCCGGCAGAAACCTGGTTGTAATAAAAAACATTGGCCAATGAAAATCCGGGTACCTGCGGCGTCGCTGCCAGACTGCCGAAGAAGCCCGGGACCCAGAAACTCACGCCGCCTTCGTCGGCAATGGCCGGTTTCGCAGCACAGCTGATCGCGACGAGTGCGCAGAGTGCTATTTGCTTTGCAAGCTTGCTATGCGCCACTTGTTTCACCGTCGCCTCGCCTTCGAGTCGACAGATTAGGCTGTCGTGTGACGGAGCACATTGGGCGGACGGCAGATCGCCGAAAATCCGCGCAGGCGTGACAGTCGTGCCACAGCCGCCGTACCGGGATGCCGCAAAACGTAAGACTTTCGGGAACTTAGCGTGAACGCAAAAACCGGGTGAGAACGGAATTCGGAACAGCTCGCGCCGTCGATCAGCGATGCTGGCCCATCACAATTTCGTCAATTGATGACACGCGGCATCCGCCGCAACATGTCTGCGGCTTTGTTCTTGCCCCTGCCGATGCGGGAGTTGAGTCGTGTCGTTCGTCGAGCCGCCAGTTATAGATCCAGTCGACACACCGGGCCCGGCGCTACACACAAACATGGTCCACATCCCTGGCGGCACCTTCCGCATGGGATCGAACAAGCACTATCCAGAAGAAGCGCCAGTCCACCGGGTCACCGTTGATCCATTCTGGATTGACCGCACCCCGGTCACCAATGCGCAATTCAGGGAATTCGTGCGCGAAACCGGCCATGTGACGTTCGCCGAGATTCCACCCAATCCGACACATTATCCCGGCGCGCTCCCGCACATGTTGTTTGCCGGATCGCTGGTGTTCACGCCGCCGGATCATCCCGTCGATCTGCGTGATTGGAGCCAGTGGTGGATGTTCATGAAGGGCGCCGATTGGCGCCATCCATATGGGCCCGGCAGTAATATTGACGGGCTCGATGATCATCCGGTCGTGCATGTCGCTTATTCCGATGCACTCGCCTATGCGCGCTGGGCCGGCAAGGATTTGCCAACAGAGGCCGAATGGGAATTCGCCGCTCGCGGTGGCCTGGAAGACGCCGAATTTGCGTGGGGCAACGAGTTCATGCCGGGCGAGCGGCAGATGGCCAATACCTGGCAAGGCGAATTTCCACACCAGAAGCGCAGCCCCAACGGTTTCGAACGCACGACGCCGGTCCGCGCCTTTCCACCGAACGGCTACGATCTCTACGACATGATCGG
>DATIWJ010000086.1:0-65780 GCA_035519415.1 Pseudolabrys sp. | reverse complement strand
TTGCGCACATCGCCTGCGATCCCAAAGTCCCTGGTTTTTCTGCCGCAGCGAAGTCCTCGAAAAACCCTCGACGTATCGGCATACACTCCGTCTTTCTCCTTCAAGACAAGAAGTGTTGCGTCGACCGGTTGAACCGGCAGTTCAATAGCGGACATTCATATTTGAACTTGATTATTCGAACTTGGCCGGCGCCGAAAACGGTTTGGTCGCGTCGACAACGAACATTATGAGCGCGTCCAGTTCTGTGGTCCCACTGTTGAAAACTTCCATTGTCATTCCGGCCGGATGTCCGTTCATCGAATGTCCGGCCTCGACATTCATCACTCCCTGCGGAGTTCGTTGCCCCAACCTGCCAGCGATCACATAGAAAGATTCGGAGCCTGGATGCATATGCACCGGTGTCTCGGCGCCCGGCGGCCCATGGCCGTAGTTCACGCGCAACAGATACTCGGGCGCACTGAGCGGGGGAACGGGCCCAATCTCCGCGACCTTCGTTCCACCGGCCGTTGCCCCGCCCTTTGGACCAAGCGTGAAGAGCCAGGCTTTGCCGGCGACCTCAGCCGTCAGCGAGGGCAATCCGTCGTAGCTGACGGTGTCGGGGTTCCAGCGATAAGGCGGTGCAGCTGCCTTCGCCTTATCCAATGTCGGAAAACTCTCGACACGCCAAAACAATTCGCCTTTGGGAAGTTGCTTGACCTTCATTTCCGCCACTGGCTGAACAATGTATTTGGCCTGCGCGGCGACCGGCGAAGGCGCAGACAAAAGCCCCATCCCTAAGAAGAGCGAGAGCGCCAAAATTAACCGCTTACCTGCTGCTGCGGGCAGTCGCATCGTTTTTCTCCATGCGTTTACGCAACTTTCTATTCGTCGCCCTCTTGTTCACGTGAAACGCGATATAGCAGTCTGAATTTGATCGGCTGCGGCGGTAAATAGCTCGTTGTAATTTGTGTGACCTTCGGCAGCGGCCCCCAGTATGCATTCAGCGAGATAGACCCTCACAGCGGCCGTCGTATATTCGACGGGAATGCGTGTCATGACATCTTCAAGCGCTTTTCTCATGTCCCGGATGAGTTGAGGTGTAAACTGCGGCATGGCAGCACCCATTCACGCTGGTGGGGAAAAAGAAAATAAGTCAGCTACCAAAGGCACGTTTGGCAAAAAGTTGAAGAAGCGTGCCTCGCGTTTTCCGCCCGGCTAGCGGCGCGGCGTTCTGTATTTCACGATCGCGGTATCCAAGTGGTGACAATGCAAGCACTCGAACGTGCGCCTGTCATAACCGGATTTTTCATCAGGTTCGATCCATGCGAGCCGCATTGAAGAGCAGCATGCCGGGCACCGCTTACGGTCGATCTGTGGAATTGCGGAAAAATCAATCTCTGATCGCAACATACGCGCCTCCTTATCAAAAAGCAGGCGTCGTCCCCTCTTTGAGAATTTGAGCTTGCGCGCTTTGCTTCGCGACTGCACGTGAACTTTTTGTAATAGGTCGTGCAACTTTTGGAGGATGCGCTGTACTAGATGCTCATGCCCTCTGAAGAAAATTGATCTTACCGCAAAAGAAAACGAAATGTCGCTGCGAGAGCAAGCCTGACATTCAATGAGCTGCTTTGCTAGGATAATCGCAGGGGCGCGTCCCAGCAGGGGGTACGCGATGTTCAGGCTTATCATTATATGCGTCTCGTTCGTACTTGCGGCCAATCCGGCCTATTCGCAATCATCTCCCCCAAACTCTGATCAGGCCAAGCGGATCCAGATGCTCGTGGATAGGGCAGCCGAACTCGTCAACGCCAAAGGAAAGGACGCATTCTCCGAATTTCGCCAGCGTGGAAGTGAGTGGTTCTCAGGTGACACTTACATTTTTGCTTATGCTCCCGATGGCACGGTGCTCCTCAACCCGGCGTTCCCGGCACGCGAGGGCCGCGCATACCACGGAGAAAAAGACAAGAAGGGGAAGGCTTTCCACGACGAGATTTTAGAGGTTGCGCAGACAAAAGGATCCGGATGGGTCGACTATTGGCTACCGAAGCCCGGACAGACCGAACCGTCACAGAAATGGAGTTACATTAAGGCGGTGAAAGCCGAGGGGGTCGCCGTTGTCGGTGCAGGGTTCTTTCCCAAGTGACGCGTGCGCGTGATGTCCGCTTCTCTAATCGGCCGGTTTAGATCAAGCGCTTTCAGGCTATCCACCAGTACAGTGTCGATGTCACTCACGGGCTCGTGCTTCTCTTCGGACTCGGCGCAAAAGGCCCTTCCAGTATGGGATTCGAGAACGAGGCGGAACAATCTTTGGGTCGGCCTTGCCGTCACCTGACGGCAGGTCCAGGCGGACATACGATCTCACCTCATCCATCGTCCCGCGAGGGACATCATTCCACCGCGCGGTGGAGCTCGCGTGTTCTCCTGTTAGGTTAGATCCTTGGCTTCGCGAACCATCCTGGCTGCATCATCCACAATGCAGACGCTCGTCTCATTGACTGACACGTCCAATCCGGCAAAATGCTCCATGCTGCGCTTCTCCTTCTGATGCTTGGGGCCCGTAACCACGGTGACCCCGTATCACCATCAGCCTGAAGCGCAGCACCCAAAATCTTCAACTATTCACTAAAACGCTCGGCCGATTACCCCATCTTTGGGTGATCGCGCAGGACGAGACCGGCAACGGCGTTGTAGTTCATTTCTTTAGCCGTCTTTAAATTCATAACAGATCAATCTTGTCCGGGGCGCGCGACCGGCGAGTCGCTGGGCTTAGTGCCGCGAAGAACCTAACCAGATACCAGCACATTGCGACATCCTGCCGCGCCGATGATGTTACCGCGATGCATCACATCCGGTTTTTTCGATCTTATGTGATGGCGGGCACAACAGAATCGGATTGGCTGCTCTATTTTACCAGCGGCTGAGAAATTGAAAGGGGATTAGCCATGCTGGCTGAAAAACAAGATATAGCTCCGCTCCTCGCTCTATTGAAAATGGCGGCAGACCAATGGCCGAGCTCTGAAGTAGGCGAGGTCTCGCAGAGCGAATTGTTCCGTCGCGATCAAGCCCTACTCAAAATGTGGCCTGAGGCCTGCCGACGCGTTGGCATTGAGACGCGTGAATTTCCGCGCGGTGTAATCAAACGCTGGCAACTGGAAATGAGCAGGGGTCGGCCACACTGATAGTTGGCGTGCAAAAAATGCCCCGGCGCGGCCGCCGGGGCATTATGATCTGGATCGTCCAGCGCCGAGCCGGAGCAGACCCCCAAATCACGGGACAAGGATAGCGGTAGCGGGTCAATGATCAGGGGCAACTTGATACCACAGCGGTAAATTTGCCCTGTCAGGCAAGCCCGACGACTATGGCGTTGAAACCAGAACCTCGCTCGTTGCGACCATTAGACCTTTGTCTCATCGAAAGATTATAGACAATTCTCCTGCACCGTGTGTCCGCTTTGGCCAAAAGCGGACATGATATTGACCTCGTCTACTCTGCGATGGTCTGCCGAGGAACCGCCTCGTAATCATTGGCATGCGCTACCTTTTCGTTCCTGGCTTTCGTGCCTGGCATGATTTCAAAGCGTGGGTCGAAGTCCACCATGGTTGAGGCAAGCTGCTTCAGGACGTTTGCATCGCCCTGCACCTTCGCGGTGCCATCGGCAATCTGAGCCTCGAGCGTTTTCGCACCCATCATCGTCTGCTCCAGGTCGGAGCGGTTTATCGTGAGGGTCAGGTTGGGTTTTTCGGCTTGATAACCCTTGATGTTGGTGAGCGTGGCGTTCTCCAGCTCGACGATGAACTTTTCCCCATTGTCGGGCGTGACGAGGTTGATTGTGAACTGCATGCCTTCAGCCTTGCGGCCATCCATGCGGATGCCCAGGAAGTTGAGGAACAACTCGGTGGACATGGCCCGGATCACGTCAGGGCTGCTCGAATTGGCGGTTTCCCCCTGAGGAATGCCGGTCCGGAGCTCATAAGCGGCAGCGAGGTAACTGTTTCGCAGGCCCGGATTTTCCTGCTGGTATCCAAGTTGCTCGAAAATATCCGCCAACAGATCTTTCGCTGCCTGGTTCTGCGGTTCTCCCAGCACCAACTTGTTCACGATTTCCTGGGCGTGCAGATACCGTCCCGCGTCATGCAACTGGCGGCCCTTGTCCATAATTTTCTGTGCGCCACCCATCATTTCGACATAGAGCGGCGCGGAATCCGCTGGCGACAGCGGAACGAGGGTTGTCGGATTGCAATCCCAGAAGCCGAGATAGCGCTGGATGACGCCACGGCTGTTGTGCTGAGCGGAGCCGTGGTACCCGCGACAGAACCACTTGTTCTGCAGACCCTTCGGGAGCTCATAAACGTTGTGGATCTCGTTGATGGTCACGCCCTGATTGGCGAGGTGTAGCACCTGGTTGTTCATATGCGCATAAAGATCGCGCTGCCCGCGGAGAATTTCCTGAATCCTGTCGTTGCCCCAGCGCGGCCAATGATGGGAGGCAAACATCACTTCGGCTTCGAGACCGAAACGATGGAGCGCTTCGCTGATATACTTCGACCAGTTCAACGGGTCGCGTACCTGCGCACCGCGCAATGTGTAGATGTTGTGAAGCGATGCGATGACGTTCTCAGCCATCCACAGCGCCTTCATTTCAGGGATGTACGTATTCATCTCCCGCGGCGCTTCCGTGTTTGGCGTGTTCTGGAAAACCATCCTCACACCATCGACCTCAAATTCTTCGATGGCCTTTTCGACGTAACGGGTGGGCGCAATTAGACCGACCGCCCCGGCTGAGACGGCCTGACCGAGACCCTGGCCTACATAGCCATGTGGACCAGCCGGCAGCAGAAGACCGTATTGATAGAACAGACGCCGGTTCATGGCGTTGCCGGCATAAACATTTTCCGAAACCGTGAAATCCATGAAATCGACCGGGGCAATGACGGGAACCTTCCCGGACCTCACGTCCGCTTCATCGACGATGCCACGTACGCCGCCCCAGTGGTCACCATGAGAGTGCGAATAAATCACGGCCGAGCACGGCAACCCCTGACCGACATGCTGCTGAAACAATTTCCAGGCAGCGCGAGCCGTTTCCTTGGTTACGAGCGGATCGAAAACGATCCAGCCCGTCTTGCCGCGGACGAAGGAGATGTCGGACAGATCAAAACCGCGGACCTGGTAGATGCCAGGAATAACCTCGTAAAGACCGTAGTTGTTGTTCAGTTTGGACTGACGGACCAATGAGGGATGAATGCTGTCGAAGTCGTCCTGCTTGTCCAGGAATTGGAACCGCTCCATGTCCCAGGCGACGTGGCCGGCGTCCGCCATGATCTTGAGTTCTTTCATGGGAGCGATGAGCCCCCTTTTCTGTTCCTCGATATCGCGCACATCCGCAAATGGCAGGCCGCCACGCGCTTGCTTGAGTACTTCGAGGGTATGTCTCGACGGCGCTTTGCCCTTGGGGTGAAAATGCTCCTTTAGCGGGACGGGCGTCACTTGTGCTCGCGCGGGACTGTCCTCCAACGTCAGATTGCCGGCGACAGCGAAAGCTGTGCCAACAGCCGGCAGGGATCGGATGAATTGTCGTCTTGTGGACATCGCGCACTCCTGTTTGACCACCCACCACGGCTGGCAGGCTTTGGGACTTTATTTGGGTGCATCCGCGGTGGATTGACCCACATCAATGCGCGCGAAATGACGCCTTGATGTTCGCTTTGGGTCAAAGCAGACATTCGTCAGCGCATGAGTGGCGGGAACCCTGACAATCATCGCATCGGAACAGCACGGCGAGTGGAGTCGTTATGAAAGACATCCTGATCAAAAGGAGATCGGTTATGCAGTTCCGAAAAACGATCTTTATCGCCGCTCTTGCTGTAAATGCCGCCCTTGCAGTACCGGCTTCCGCCGAGATTATTGCTACGGCCATGACTCCTCTCAACATTCGGTCCGGACCTGGACCACAGTACAGCATCATTGGCGCCATCCCCGATCGCGGCCATACAACTATAATCGGCTGTATCCAGGACAGTTTGTGGTGTCAGGTGAGTTACAACGGCCGACAAGGCTGGGCTTATTCTCAGTACTTGACGGCGCTTTTGTCCGGCCGTTCGTTGGCCGTCGCCGAACGCCTGACCGATATCCCGCGAGTGGCATATCAAGCACCGCTGGAAACGGTCGGTAGCGCCGTCGTCGCCCCCGCAATCACCGGAACGCTAATCGAACGCCCGGTGACCGCTCAGCCATTTGTCATCACTCCACCGCCGAACGTGGGCACCTATGTGGTCGATCACCCCGTAGCGCCGGTCTATCTGAATGGGGAAGTAGTCGAAGGCGTCGGATTGCCGGAGACGGTCGAGCTTAGCCGAGTGCCAGGCTCCGACTACGACTACGCGTACGTTAATAACGTACCGGTCCTAGTCGAACCAACGACCAGGCGGGTCAGGTATATCTATCGTTGAGCGTCATACATGTGCACGCTCAAGTGACCCGGGCGGCAAAGTTCCTGCCATTTGCTGTAACGACGTCCGGGTCTGTTCTGGACGAGACGTTTTGGTGAGGCTACGCGGTGTCCGCTGTGGTCGAAACCGCGAAGGGGGTACACAATTATTCTGGTTTAAATCCGCGAAACGCCCATCCCGCCACTAATCCGAATAGCAAAAGGGCAATAGGCGGCCCAATCAATAGAACTGGTATTGCGAGGAAGTCTCCAGAACTTTGGAAGCCGCCCCGTATCCCATAAAGAATTAAATACACGATCCACCCCATAATCCATGCGGCGGACAACAGTAGCCAGACGCGCAATAACCCGCGCCGCCAATTCAAGTGCGTAACTACATTTGATTGATCATCAGTTTCTCGACGAGGAATTCCAAAGCGGGGCATCGCCACTTTCCTGTACGTCGTTGCCCAACGCATCTCAGCAAGGCGAGCTGGGCGCAACTCGTCTTTTGCTAAGGCCGGGCCTCTAGCGCGGTACTGTACTACTGGTCCCAACCGTGCATTGCCAGTGTTCCCCACACAATGTGTCATTCGACGTATCGTTCCCATTGAACCCCATTCAAAGTCCACTGCGAAACTGCATCCAGTTACCGCCGGATGTAATCTCAGAAAAGTGAAACCACAGAAGCCAGCTCGGCGTTAAATGCCGATGGGGTAACTCCCCTCGTGTGCATCCTAGATCCATGTTTTGTAAGAGGAGAAAACGATGGCTCACGTGCTGGCGTACTTGCCCAAAGCAGAAACCTGGAAAAACTGGAAGAATGAAAAACGCTTGCCTTACCAAGGGGTCGTAAAGCGAGATTGGGTGCCGACCGGACGCATCGATTTCGCAACTCGCCTCAATGGCAACGCCGAAGATGCCGAGCAGCCAAGTGAATTCAAGTTGCTCGTAGAAGAACGCAGAATTGTAGAAAGCATCGCCGGAAATGAGAACCTGGAGATTCAGTGGCGATTGGCTACCCTCAAAGAAGCAAAAGCCGTCGTAACTCAATACCACAAATACCTGTCGGAGAACTCGCTCATTAAATCACTATACGACGACACTGTCGCATTGCCGCCGCCAAAAAAGAATGTAGCCACCGCTATAGAGAAGTAACCTGGTGTCTTGAATGCGGGTGCCACCGAGATTGCGTCACTAGTGGTAAATTCTTTGCGGGATCCACTGACGCATCAGTGATATGACACTGGCTTTGGCCGTGACTTCCACGCCCGGAGCCAAGCGGTTCCTCATGAGCGCCTCGAATTGGGCCTTAAGCGTAATAAGCTCGACTCTAAGCGCGTCGCGTTGGATCTTTAGCCGATTGATAGCATCGGCCCTTTTGCCCAATTCGACAACTTGGGCGGCGTTCTTTTGCTTAAGATGCTCGAGGCTCATCTCGAAACGGCACGCGGACATAGCAAATTCTGCGCGCAACAGATCCTTGTCAGCTTGAACCTCCATGGTCGAAAGCGGCAGGATGGCTCGCAGGCGGCGTGTGGTCAGGCGTACGGCCCGGTCGTGAACAAGGGGCATGACGGCCACAGCGATGAGGCCTGCAAACAGAAATCCGATCCCCATGTACATGATCGCTTCGATCATTCAACTGAAACCGCCAACCAACCTATTCGGTTCCCACGTCGTTTGGGCGTGCGTCGGAGTTGTGCCAGAATTGGTTCATTATCGCACACGGGCAGGCTCATGTTTCGTTTGGTGATCGTCATTGCGGTGACTTTTCTTTCTGGCTTCGTGGGCGCTCAGGTAGCGGCCCAAGAGGCGATTGGCTCAGTCAGCCGCGTGCAGGGAGAGGCGAGAGGAACGCGTGGCGCCGCCACACAGGTGCTTGGCCTCAACGCGTCCGTCTTCCTTAACGAGGTTTTGTCGACCGGTGCAGCGGCGCGGCTGGAGGTCACTTTCAAAGACAATACGCGGCTGACGCTCGGCGAGAAGGCGAAACTCACGCTCGATAAATTTGTCTTCAACCCGGCTGCAGGACGCGGAAAGATCAGGTTCAGGATGGGTGGTGCCTTCCGGTTTCTCTCCGGGCAAGTGTCGAAGCTGGCGCGCTCCGACGTCAGAGTGACGACGCCTGTCGTAGCCATCGGCGTGCGAGGGACGGAATTCTGGGCCGGGCCGATCGACGATCAGGCGCTCGGCGTGTTACTTATCGAAGGCTCCGTACGCGTGTCGAACGTAGCTGGCGCACAGATTCTGAATCGACCCGGCCAAGGCACCAATATCGCCCGGCCAGGCGCAGCGCCCGGGCCGGTCACTTTGTGGCCCCCGGAGAAGGTCAACCGCGCGACCGCGACCGTGACGTTCCAATAGCGGGTAACCGCGAAGCAACCAGCGAAATGTGACCCAGGAACAGGTGGCCTTCGGCACAGACAGCATCGATGATGCTTGAATACGCCGCTACCGGATTTCATGGTGAGCCCATGCCTCATGAGCCCATGCGAGCCGAAACAGACGTCCTGGTAATTGGGTCCGGCGCCGCGGGCATGTATGCGGCGATCGAGGCAGCCGGCAGCGGCTGCCGCGTGCTTCTCGCTGATCGCAGCCTGATCGGCCGCGGCGGCGCCACGGTGATGGCGCAGATGACCGTTGCCGTCGCGCTCGGATCTGAAACCCCCGACCATTGGAGTCATCATTACGAAGATACACTCGCTTCCGGGCGGGGGCTGTGCAATGAGCCACTTGCGCAGTTGTTGTGTGAGGAGGGACCTGAGTGCATTCGCGCCATGGACGATTGGGGCGTGGGTTGGGCGCGCAAAGATGGGCGCATCACGCAAGCCATGGCTCCCGGCCACGACCGCCCACGCTGCGTCTATGTGGATTTCCTCAACACAGGGCCAGCGGTTTCGAAGACGCTACGGACGGCGGTAAACAAGGCGTCAGGCATCCGCAAGGCCGGCGATCTCTGCGTTGTCGATCTTCTGTGCGACGGGGGCGAGGTCATAGGCGCCGCGGCACTACACCTCGGCTCGGGTGCGCCGGTTATTCTGTCCGCTAAAGCAACCATCCTGGCAACGGGCGGTCTCACGCGGCTGTATCGCCGCAATAGCGCTTCGGCGAACATGGTCGGCGACGGCTATGCGCTGGCGCTGCGCGCCGGCGCCTCGCTCGTAGACATGGAATTTGTTCAGTTCTTTCCCATCGGCCATCTGGCGCCGCGGCTGGTCGGCATGGATCCGATCATGTGGGACCCGTTCCGCTACAAGCTCGGTGGACGGCTGCTGAACAACCATATGGAGGAGTTCACGCAATGCTACGGCGTCGCCGAGGACGGCAGATATGTCATCACGCGAGACGTCGGCAGTTACGCGATTCTCAAGGAGGTCGAGGCCGGCCGCGGCTCGCCCCATGGCGGGGTGTATCTCAGCTTCCAGCACTGCACAGAGAGCGCTTTACGCGAATCCTCCGGGCCGGTGATTGACCGTCTCGCCGCCAATGGCATTGATCTTACGAAAATGCCGATCGAGGTGGCACCGATCGCGCACTACCATATGGGCGGCATCGTGGCCGACATACGAATGCAAACGGAGGTACCCGGCCTGTTTGCGGCCGGCGAAGCGGTCGGCGGCGCCAATGGCGCTAACCGACTTTCCGGCAACGCGATTACCGAGGCGCTGGTTTTCGGCCGTCGCGCCGGCCGCAGCGCCGCCGCCTACGCCAAGCGCTTTAGCGTGTCACCGGATCACGCTGTCAACGCACGCGCGGCGCTTGCGTTGATCACAGCCAATGCACCGATGCGCAATTTCAATACTGCCGAGATGGTGCAGGCCCTTCAGGCAACGATGCAGGATAATGTCGGCGCGTTGCGCAGCGAAGAAAAGCTTACCGCCGCGCTCGAAACCATCGCCCGTCTGACCAGTGAGCTCAGCGACACCCCGCCGGGCGACGGCAACCGCTTCGACATGTCGCGGATTGACTGGTTCGACCTGCGCAACATGTTGCTGGTGGCTCGCGTGGTCGCCGAGGCTGCGCTTGCGCGCACCGAAACGCGCGGGGCGCAGCAGCGCGAGGACTATCCACGGCTGTCGCCGGACTGGACGTTCAGCCAGGTTGTGAGAGTGCGGGATGCTCGGGTCGAGCTATCAGGGGCCGCACGTACCGTCGCGACGGCGGCATCATGAGCGAGAGCACCACGCTCAGAATTTGGCGCGGCCTCGACGCTAATGCTGGTCGTTGGGAGACCCATGAGGTGCCGTTTGAGCCAGGCCAGTCGGTGCTCGATGCGTTGCGCTGGATACGGATCAACCGCGACCCGACGCTCGCCGTGCGCTTCTCCTGCATAAACGCCAATGCCTGCAAGGAATGCATGATCGAGCTCGACGGCAAGACCATCTATGCCTGCACTGCCCGCCTGCAGCCACGTGTCATGACGCTGGCGCCACTCTCCAACAAGAAGCTGGTTCGCGACTTGGTCACTGAAATCGCGCCACCGGCTGAACGATTCACTGGTTCGTAATTGTAATTCGGGGGACTGCGTGGTGGGCCCGGGAGTTGTGCCACGACACAGCGATTTCAACAACTTAGAGTGTCAAACTTCTCTAACCGTGCTCACAGATGCCAAAGGTTTTTTTCTGAACTGTAAAACCGGAACACGCGGGGCGGCGTCATGTCCGCTTTAGCTGCCAACAGCGGATATTCCGCCATTCAATTGATGACCTCATCGGTCAACCACGCGCGAGCCTAGAGGCACGTCGGCGGCGTCATTTCGTCCGCATAGGTCAGTCAGATTTAAACGCTGACAATGTCCGCTTTCGGGGCTGGGCATAAAGTAGCTCCAAACTACCCGATCAGTCTGCCCAACCATAACCGGCATAACAGGGAATCAACTACGCTGCTTTCCGCACATCTTCGCGAAGCGCTCGACGAAGGATTTTGCCGATGTTCGTCTTTGCTAGTTCCTGGCGGAATTCGACATACCGCGGAATCTTATAGCCGGTAAGGTGTTTGCGACAGTGCGCGATCAACTCCTCAACGCCGAGGTCAGGATCGCGCCGCACGACAACGATCTTGACGACCTCGCCGGAGACCGCATCTGACAATCCGACGGCGCCGACTTCCAGGACGCCAGGGTGCAGACTCACGACATCTTCAATCTCATTGGGGAACACCTTGAACCCCGAAACAATGATCATGTCCTTCTTACGATCGACGATGCGAACGAAGCCGCGTTCGTCGACAATTGCGATATCCCCGGTTCGCAGAAATTTGTCAGATGTCATTACCTTGGCGGTCTCGTCCGGTCGGAGCCAATAGCCTTTCATCACTTGCGGGCCGCGCACGCAAAGTTCTCCGGCCTGCCCAAGGGGCAGATCATTGCCTTCATCGTCGCGTATAGCGATTTCGGTGGATGGTAGTGGCAAGCCGATCGACCCATTATATTCCGCGAGATCGAGCGGATTGACTGTAACCGCCGGAGAAGTTTCTGTCAGACCGTAGGCTTCGATTATCGCTTTCCCAGTGACCTGCTTCCAGCGTTCGGCAACTGATCGATGCACGGCCATTCCGCCCGCCAGAGAAATGCGCAGACCGGTGAAGTCCAACTTGGCGAAATCAGGATTATCGAGCAGCGCATTGTAAAGCGTGTTCACGCCTGTGATCACCGTGAACCGGTACTTGCTGAGCTCCTTAAGGAATCCGGCAATGTCGCGCGGATTGGTGATGAGCACGTTTGTCGCGCCGATCTTTAAGAAGATCAGGCAGTTCGCCGTCAACGCGAAGATATGATAGAGAGGCAGCGGAGTAATGACGATCTCTTGTCCCTCTTCGAGAACATTCTTGAGCCACGCGTGAGCCTGCTGAAGATTGGCCACCAGATTGCGGTGCGTAAGCATCGCACCCTTAGGCACACCGGTTGTGCCGCCAGTATATTGTAGGAAAGCGATATCATTGGGCCCGATTGCATCGGGTTCCCAAGCCCGGCCACGCCCGAGCGCCAACGCGTGCCGGAAAGGCACCGCACTCGAAAGTTGCCAGGCCGGCACCAGCCGCTTGATGTGTTTCACTACAAAATTGACGACGTGGCGCTTTGGGAATTCGAGGAGATCACCGAGCTGGGTTGTAACTACGTGCTTCACTTTGGTCTTGTCGATGATCTGGGCAAGCACACGAGCAAAATTCTCCACGACGACGATTGCTTCTGCGCCGGAGTCGTTGAGCTGATATTCCAGCTCTCTGGGGCTGTAGAGCGGGTTGCAATTCACCACCGTGTAGCCCGCTCTGATCGCCCCGAACATGGCGACCGGATACTGGAGCAGATTCGGCATCATGAGCGCCACGCGCGCACCACGCGGTAGCTTCAACACGGATCGCAAATAGGCACCGAACCAGCTGGAGAGCTGATCGAGCTCCGCATATGTGATGGCCGTTCCCATGTTGACGAAAGCAGGCCGCGCTGCGAACTTGCGGACGCTTGTATCGAATACCTCGCAAAGCGAACGGTACTCGTCGACGTTTACCTCTGCGGGGACACCCCTTGGGTAACTCTTAAGCCATACTGGCTCCATTGTTTCCTCCACTCACGAGGCGAAACGAACCGTGCGCTCCGACTCGGCGACACCGACAGACCTTTCTAAATTGCAGACATCTCCTCGCCGCGGCACACAGCGATGATTGCTTTCTGGTTGCGCAGGATCCTCGCCATATTCGCCGTCGCGGCGCTTGCGCAATACTTCACTCCATATCCAAAGGCGGCGGCGCTCGGTGTTATTGGTGTGTTCCTCGCACTGCATACGGGCATTGTGGTCGCGAGCTTTGTGGTCACGCGGCGCCATGCTGCAAGGACGCCGGCTTGGCCATCGCTCGGCTTGCTGACTGCCATTTCTGTCTTTTTGCGCGAATGGCTGGCTTATCTCGCGCTCTACGTCGTTATTCAGCCTTTCGAGCAAGTATGGATGGGCGACGACGCGTCCGGGCGCGCCGCGCCCGGCACCATTCCAGTGTTGCTGATTCACGGCTATTTGTGTAATCGGAGCGCATGGTGGTGGCTTCGTCGAAAACTGAGGGTGAATGCCTTTACCACCGCAACCATCAATCTCGAACCGCCCCTCGGCAGCATCGACGTATTTGCCGATCAACTGCATGCTCGAATTGAAACCTTGTGCGCCGATACCGAAGCCAGCCAGGTTTCGCTCCTCGGCCACAGCATGGGCGGCCTCGTTGCGCGGGCCTATTTGCGCAAGCACGGACCTGCTCGCATAGCAAAGCTTGTGACACTTGCTTCTCCCCATCGTGGAACGTGGGTTGCGCGTTACGGCATAGGCGAGAGTGCCCGAGAGATGGAACCGGGCAGTGCTTGGATGCAGAATTTGCAGCTGTCCGAACCCGGTGTCCCGACCCTGTGCATCTGGAGTCCGGCTGACAATTTCGTCGTACCCCAGACCAGCGGACGGATCGAGAACGCCTGCGACAAAATGGTGCCTGCGCTCGGCCATGTGACCGAGCTGTTCTCGCCGCTCGTTCTCGACATATTGGTCAGTGAGCTCGCGCATCGAAGCGACCGTTAGAGGTGAATGCCACGCAGCAGCTGTGTAAAAGCGACTTGATCAGCGTTCGGAATCTCATCTTCGACCGGTTTTCCGGTGGCGGCGGCGGTATCCGGAAACATGCGAAACGCGGTATTCATGATGATCTGCGCGACGTGCGGCATCGCCCCGTGGAGAATCTGGCCGAAAATGCCAAGCTTCGTCGCAATGCGCACGGGACGCCTGACTACGGCCTCGACGACGAACTCCGCAGCCTCTTCCGGCGCCAGTTTTGGAATGTTGTCGTAAAGCTTGGTCGGCGCGCTCATTGCCGTGCGCACGAGGGGCATATTGATCGTTGTGAACTCAACGCCGCTATCGAGGAATTCCGATGCCGCGCAGCGTGTCCACGCTTCGAGCGCCGCCTTGGATGCGATATAGGCGGAGAAACGCGGCGCGTTGGTCAGAACACCTATCGAGGAAATATTGATGACATGGCCGTTTCGCCGCCGCACCATTTCCGGAAGGAAGCCCATGGTGACCCGCAGACAGGCAAAATAATTCAACTGCATTGTGCGTTCGAAGTCGTGCAGACGGGAGATCGAATTCTCGATGCCGCGACGGATTGAACGGCCAGCATTGTTGACGAGAATATCGACGTGACCGTGCTCGGCGATAATCCTCTCGATCACAGCGTCGCATTGCGTTGGATCGGCGATGTCGGCCGAATAGGTTATGAGCTTTAAGCCGCGAGCTGCTGCTTCTTGTCGGGTCTTTTCCAGCTTGTCTGGATCCCGGGCGAGGATGAGGGTCTTGGCACCAGCCGCCGCGAGGCGAAACGCAGTCGCCTTGCCGATTCCCGCCGAACCGCCCGTGATCAGGACGACCCGGCTAGCTACGCGCCCAGCCAGGCTTCGATCGATCCGCAAATCGGGATCGAGATGGCGCTCCCAGTAATCCCAAATTCGCCAAGCGTAGTCTTCGAGCGGCGGCACGCGTATTCCAGCCGACTTCAGCAGCCGTGCTGCTTCGCGATTGTCGAAGCGTGTCGGATAGTTGACGAAATTGAGAATATCTTCGGGAAGACCGAGATCCTTCATTGCGGCCTTTCGAATACGACGTGTCGGCGTCAAAGCCATCAACGTCGTCACAACACCGGAGGGAATGAGCCGGAGCAGCGCGGCGTTGAGGCGAATGGTCATGTCGGGCGCATGCGCCGCCCGCGCGAAGATGTTGAGAATATCACCGACACGGTGCGGATGAGGGTCCGTGAGATGGAAGCAACGGCCGTCTTCACCCTCCATGTGAGCCAGATGAACAAGGGCGGCGACGACAAAATCGACCGGAACGAGGTTGATGCGCCCACCCTCAATGCCTATGCCGGGCATCCAGGACGGCAGCAATTTGCGCATCTTCTGGATCGACTTGAAGAAATAGTAGGGCCCATCGACTTTATCCATTTCGCCTGTTCGTGAATCGCCGATAACGAGTCCTGGCCGATAGATGCGCCATGGAATGCGGCATTCGTTGCGGACGAGCTTTTCGGATTCGTGCTTGCTGGCGAAGTAGGGATGCTCGAGGTTTTCCGCTTCCGCGAACATGTCCTCACGAAAAACGCCCTGGTAGAGACCGGCGGCTGCAATCGAACTCATGTGATGGAAGCGCTTCGATCCAATCGCCTCGGCAAGCGCGACCGCGTTGCGTGTTCCCTCGATATTGGTCCGCATTTCAGCTTCGGGATCGGCCTCAAGATCGTAGATCGCCGCCAAATGGAAGAAATGATCGATTTTGCCGGCGATCTGTTCGAGCTGATCGGCTTCGACGCCAAGATAGCGTTCCGTCACGTCGCCCTTGATAGTTGTGACCCGCGTCGCGGCGGCACCCCAAAACCGAAAGAGCTCGGCCAGCCGGTCGGCACACGGATTACGCAGCAGGACGTAAACATGGGCATCCGGCCGTTCCAGCAATGCACGGATCAGTCGTTTGCCAATGAATCCACTGCCGCCCGTGACAAAGTAGGCCATCTGCTTCTCACCTGCCTGCGAAATGAGAGATGCAAATAACGACCCGCGTGAAGTTCTTCGCAGGCCTGCGCCAATCAAGACAGAATAAAAAAACGAGTCTTTGACCTCTATCAATAAAGTTTCCGTCCCGGATGGTAGTTGGGACACCAGAGTTGGGGGAACGGACGGACTGTTTTGCCGGTCTGCTCTACTCGGAAATCAGCGTCTGATCATTTTCGGCCGCGGTTTCACCAGGATTAAGGGTCACCGTTGCGGCTGACCCGAGCCAAAAATGGAGAAAGTGTCATGGGTAAGAAGCATAAACGCCTGATGAAAGCGAAGACCGATGGTCAACTCGCAGCTTCCATCAAGAATTCGGCCACCCAGATCTGGCTGGCCGGACTTGGAGCCTTTTCCAAGGCCCAAGCGGAAGGAACCCGGGTTTTCGATGCCCTTATCAAAGAAGGCGAGAAAGCCCAGAAGCGGGCCATAAAGGCAGCGTCCAAGGCGCAAGCCGACAGCGCCAAATTCTTCGAAGAGCTTGTCAGAGAAGGTGGGAAGGTCCAGCACCGGGCGGCCCGGACAGCCGGCGACGTGCGTGCGAAGGCGACAGGCACATGGGGCAAGCTCGAAACCGTATTTGAGGATCGTGTGGCGAAGGCTTTGCACAGCCTGAACGTACCGACCAAGAAAGACATTGATGCTCTCGGCAAGCGTGTTTCTGAACTGACCCTGGCGACGAAAAGGCTCGCAGCGTCGGCATCGGAGCAAAGGTCTTCGACCCACTAGTTCGCGCCGCAATCGCGGCACGTATGATTGGGCATTATCTTGATGAGAAGAGGTGCGCGTGGGCCGCCTGAAGCAAGGTATTGCCCTGGCGGGCGGCGGCCCGCTTGGGGGTATTTGGGAGATTGGCGCGCTCGTCGCCCTCGACGAGGCTCTTGTTGGAATCAATTTCACCGATTGCGATTTTTATGTGGGTGTAAGCTCCGGCAGCTTCGTCGCCGCCGGGCTCGCAAATGGGATAAGCCCCCGCGAGATGCATCGCATGTTCATCGAGAGCGAGGCGGCCGATGATCCTTTCGAGCCCGAGCTGCTGCTGCGGCCCGCGGTCGGCGAGTATCTGCAACGTCTCGCGACTTTGCCTCAGCTCTTCTTGACCGCCGCGCAGCGGTACATAAGCGCCCCGTGGTCACAGGGATTCTTTGCGTCCTTCCAGGAGCTCGCGCGTGCGCTTCCGACGGGCGTCTTCGACAATGCCGGTATCGGCGAATATCTGGCACGGCTGTTTTCGGCGCCAGGTCGTACCAATGATTTTCGTCGGTTGCGTCACAAGCTTTTCCTCATCGCCACGGATCTGGACTCAGGGCGAGTCGTCCCCTTCGGGGCGCACGGTTGGACCACCGTCCCGATCTCTCAAGCGGTGCTGGCGAGCGCCGCACTGCCGGGCTTGTTTTCGCCAGTGCAGATCCGTGGGCGCAGCTATGTCGACGGCGCCTTGATGAAGACGTTGCACGCGTCAGTGGCGCTGCGCGAGGGTGCGAAGCTCCTCCTCTGCATCAACCCCCTGGTGCCATTTGATGCCGACTTAGCTGCCCGGCAGACACGCAACAAGCCCGTTTCGTTGGTCAAATGCGGGCTTCCTACAGTTCTGTCGCAGACCTTCCGGGCGGTCATCCACTCCCGCATGCAAGTGGGGATGGAGCGTTACCGCAGCGATTATCCGGACGCGGATGTGCTGGTATTCGAACCCGAACCCGGCGACACCGAGATGTTTTTCACGAATGTCTTCAGCTACGCCGCCCGGCGTCGCTTATCGGAGCATGCCTACCAAAGGACGCGAGCTGAACTGCGCCACAGAATGGACGAGCTCGAACCGATCCTTGCCCGCCACAAAATAGGCATCGATCGTAATGTGCTCGCCGATAACACCCGGATGTTGGCGCGCCCCCTCGGCAGTCTTCGCCGTTCTCGCGCGGGCGGTTTCGGGCGCGCCATGCATCAGCTCGAGCAAACGCTGGATCAACTGGGCATGATCGTGAAGTCGCGCGCTACTTCGGCTGACTTGGTCCAGACCGAAGTTGTGCGAGAACCACATCGGTAGTTTTGAATCATTGACGCCGCCGGCCTTTTTTGCGGCGGACAGACGAACTGGTATGCCTGAGTTGGCGGCCGGGGAGCCTTTGATCTTTCCTGGGTTCTTCAGACGGAACCTCTTTATTCGAGTGTAGAAGAACGTAATAGAGAAGCTGTTCGAATTCCGGCCCGAAACGGGCAACGATGGCTTTCGGGTCGGGCACGAGTGCCCTGTCGGTGATGAGGCCGAACTGCACGCGTCCATTGAACGACAGGATCGAAACCCCCATCCCGATATTGCCTGCCTGCGGAACCCAGAACATGACTTGTTTGATCTCGCTGCCGGCAAGATAGAGCGGCGTCTGTGGACCGGGCACGTTCGTCATCACCGCCGTGGCACGGCTGAGCAGAAGATCAAAAACCGCGTCCTGAACCGCTTGCGGCGCGTAGCCGAGCGCCTCGAGCAGCTTCAATGTCACGAGCGGTTCATACGAGCTCTTGAGAGCCTCCATGCGGCGATGAATTTCGTTTACGCGGGCAAGCGGATTTTCCAGGCCCACAGGAATCTCAACAGCGATAACACCAAAATGATTTCCGAGCTCGCGCTCGCTGCCTGGCGGACGCAGATTGACCGGCACCAGCGCGCGAACCTCTATTCCTTTCGTCTCGTCGCCCCTGTCGGCAAGGTAACCGTTCAGGGCGCCGGCCACCGCCGCGAGGAGCATATCGTTGATCGAGCAGCCGAGCGTGTTGCTTACGGCCTTGACTTCAGGAAGCGCAATGGGATCAGACCATGCAATGCATTTGCTCCCCGACGGCGCCCCCTTGAAGCGCGTCGGACTATCGTTCGGCATCAGAAGAAGATAAGCGAGTTCGGACGCTACGCCCGTCCCTTCGCGCAGTACTTGGGCGGGACTGGCTGCCGCTTCGAGCGAACTACGCAGAGCCTCGACTGACATACGCAAGCCGCCTTCCACCGTACCTATGATGGGCCCGACCATGTCCGACCAAAAGCCATGATTGCCATTGTGCGGTACCGGCCTTTGCTTGCGTCGCGCGGGATTGACGTTTCCGTCCGTCAACGACAACAGAACACCAATCATGGCAATTCCATCGCCGATAGCATGATGGATGCGCGCAACGACCACCGCCCCGCCCTCATAGTCCTCAACAAGGTGGAATTGCCAGCGCGGGTGTTCCGGGTCTAAGGGCGTCGAAGCGAGATCGGCCACAAGCTTCTGCAACTCGGCCTTGTTGCCGGCACCGGGCAGGCGGATGCGCTTGACGTGGCGCGCAATGTCGAAGTGCTCGTCATCGCTCCACCAGAAGCCTGTCGGCCGCACCTCCGTCCGCTGCCGGAAACGCGGAATGGCCAGAATCCGCTTCGCAAGCGTCGATTCCAGCCGGGCGATATCGACGGGCCCCTCGAGGACAAGGACGCCTACAATGACCATGAGATTTGTTGACCGCTCCATCCGCAGCCAGGTGGTATCGACAGGAGCCATGCGTTCGCTTTTTGACATGGGTCATTGCTCGCGCGGTTCGTATCATCAACCATTTTTACACATAGGATAAAGGACGCTTTGAGGAATGTCAGAAACTCAGCAGATCGCCGAACGGATTTCCGCCCAATTGGACCGGGTGAGCGGGTTGCGCTCCTTAGCCCAGTCGGATCCAAACGCGGCAGTAGCGCGACAGCGTTTCCGCGCGTGGCAATCCCAGCGCCTTGCCCGGACCCATGCGAACTTGCTCAGCAATCCCAAGTTTGCCGAGGCAGCGACGTTCTTCCTTACCGACATCTACGGGGCCGATGACCCCGGCTCGCGCGATGCCGAAGTTCGGCGCGTCCTGCCGACCGCGATCAAGTTACTGCCCGCCACGGGCCTGGAAACCGTGGCCGACGCCATCGAACTCGACGCCCTGTCCGAGGACCTCGATGCGGCCATGGTTAGAGCTCTCGGTAAGCGGGTGAACGGTCTTGACGCCGCCGCCTACGGCAGCGCCTATCGTAAGGTCGGCCGCCGCACCGACCGCGAACGACAAATTGCTCTGATCCAGGATCTTGGGCAATCACTGGATCGTCTCGCGCGGCAGCCACTTATCAGCACCACCTTGGCCCTGATGCGCAAGCCGGCGCAGCTTGCGGGCTTGACCGAACTGCAAAGCTTCCTTGCGCGCGGTTATGCGGCATTCCGGAAAATGGGCGGCGCTGATGAATTTCTTGGCTTAGTGATCGCGCGTGAAAGGAAACTGCTCGAGGCTCTATTCGCCGGAGACGACAGTCTGCTCGGAGGAACGAAATGAGCCGGCCAATGACTTTGGTACCGCGAGCGAACGAAATGGAGCGTTTGTTTGACGTCATGCACCAAGCGTCACGCAGCGAGGCCAGCGTCACCGCCGCGGTACGGCAGGATCGCTTGCGACGACTCCTTGCGCTCCTGACGGAAAACACGGCCGCTTTCGAAGCGGCCATCAACGCCGACTTCGGCCATCGCTCTGTCCACGAAACCCGCTTGCTCGAAACGCTTGTGGTCGAAACCGGCATCAAGCTGGCGTCGCGGCGTCTCGATGGTTGGATGCGACCGAAACGCATCGCGACGCAATTGCCGTTCATGCCCGGATCGAACCGCCTGATTCCACAGCCGCTCGGCGTCGTCGGCATAATCTCCCCGTGGAATTATCCGCTGCAATTGACGCTTGCGCCAATGACCGGCGCGCTGGCGGCCGGCAATCGCGTCATGCTCAAGCCGAGCGAACTGACTCCGCATTTTTCCGCAATCCTCAGCACCGCGATCAAACGCTATTTCGATCCAGCAGAAGCCGTGGTTGTTGAGGGAGGTCCGGACGTGGCAGCAGCATTTTCGTCACTACCGTTCGATCACCTGTTCTTTACGGGATCGGCGCGTGTTGGACGATTGGTGGCCGAGATCGCGGCGAAGAACCTGACTCCGGTGACGCTGGAGCTCGGCGGCAAGTCTCCGGCCATCATCGATCGGTCGGCGGAGCTCGCTACGGCGGCACATCGGATCGCCGCCGGGAAGCTCCTCAATGCAGGCCAAACCTGTATCGCCCCCGATTATGTGCTGTGTCCACAGGAATCCGTGGACCGGTTCGCGGACCTGTTCTTTAAAACTGCCGCGGCGCTCTTCGGGTCCGACCCGGACAATCCCGACTATTCCGCGATCATCACCCAGTCTCACTACGATCGCCTCGATAGACTCTTGACTGATGCAGTGTCCAAGGGCGGCAAGGTCGAAATGGGCGGGTATCGCTTTTCCGACTGGAAAGAGCGGGGAAAATTCCCACCCTGCCTCGTTCTCTCGCCTACAAAGGAAATGCTGTTGAGTCAGGAAGAAATCTTTGGACCGATCCTGCCTGTCGTTGGCTATGACCGAGCGGAAGAAGCGATCATGTTCGTGAATAGGCATGAACGGCCACTTGCACTTTATTGGTTTGGTATGGAGACGAAGGCTCGGGACCGGGTTCTTCGCGAGACTGTCTCGGGCGGCGTCACGATTAACGATTGTCTCCTGCATTTCGCCCAGGAAAACCAGCCGTTTGGCGGCGTCGGCGGTTCGGGTATGGGTGTTTACCACGGCGAGTGGGGTTTTCGCACCTTCAGCAAGAACAAGCCCGTTTTCTTTCGGCCCCGCCTGAGCGGCGCGGCATTGACGCAACCGCCCTACGGCAAATCGTTTGACCGCGTGCTCGCCGTACTCCGCTGGCTGACATGACATCTTAAGTAGCGATCAGCGCCTCGCAACGAGGAATCCAACTGAAATGAACGAGTTCGACTATCTTGTTATCGGCGGCGGTTCGAGTGGTTGCGTGGTCGCGAGCCGGCTCAGTGAAGAGCAGGGCGTGAGCGTCGCCCTGATAGAGGCTGGCGACCGCGGTGACAGCTGGGTGGTCAATACTCCGATTGCCGGTGTGTTCATGGTGCCGACAAAGCTCCACAATTGGGCATTTGAGACGGAGCCGCAGCCAGGATTAAACGGCCGCCGCGGATACCAGCCGCGCGGTAAGGTGCTGGGAGGCTCCTCCGCGATCAATGCAATGATCTATGTGCGCGGCCACCGTGCTGACTACGATTACTGGGCAACGCTCGGGAACATGGGCTGGGCTTATGACGACGTGCTTCCCTACTTCAGAAAGTCCGAATGTAATGAGGATTTCGACAGCGCCTGGCACGGCCAAGATGGACCGCTACCGGTTGCACGGCTGCGAACCGACAACCCTATCCACAAGGTATTTATACAAGCTGCGCGCGAGGCGCAGTTTCCTCTTTGTGAGGATTTCAACGTTCCGGAACCGGAAGGCCTCGGTATCTATCAGGTCACTCAAAAGAATGGAGAACGCTGGAGTGCGGCGCGCGCCTACATTCATCCCCACATTGCTAAGCGGCCAAATCTTCGCGTGGAATGCGACGCCCGTGTATGCCGCATTTTGTTCGAAGGAAGTCGCGCTGCAGGGGTCGAATTCCTTCAAGGCGGAACACTGCACTCGTTGCGCGCGCGCCGGGAGGTCATTCTGAGCGCTGGCGCGATCCAGTCACCTCACCTTCTGATGCTGTCTGGAATCGGTGACGGTGAAACGCTACGGCAATTCGGCATCGAAGTTGTTGCTCATCTGCCGGGCGTCGGCCGTAACTTGCAGGATCATCCCGATTTCGTCTTCGGCTATCAGGCAAGAAGCCTCAACTTTTTGGGAATATCGGCTGGAGGGCTGATTCAGCTGGTGCGAGAGGCCAAACGCTACCGAAGTAATAGGCGAGGGATGTTCGCGACCAACTTCGCTGAAGCCGGTGGCTTTCTGAAAACATGTCCCGACCTTCCCCGACCCGATGTGCAATTGCACTTTGTCGTTGCCTTGGTCGAGGATCATGCGCGCAAACTACGAGTGGGACACGGCTTTTCGTGCCACGTTTGTCTGCTGCGGCCGCGCAGCCGTGGAGTGGTCACATTGCGAGATTCCGATCCGCTCGGAGCCCCTGTGATCGATCCGAATTTTCTCGCTGACCCGCAGGACCTCGAAGACATGGTGGCTGGATTCAAGCTAACACGGCGATTGATGGACGTACCCGCTCTTGCATCATTTCGAAGGCGCGACTTGTTCACCGCCGGCATTCAACACGATGACGAGATTCGAGCAGTCCTGCGGGAGCGGGTGGATACCGTTTATCATCCTGTCGGAACCTGCAGGATGGGCACGGACGAAACGGCGGTTGTTGATACCACATTGCGTGTGCGGGGCCTCGACAGTTTGCGCGTCGTAGATGCTTCGATCATGCCGACGCTGACAGGTGGGAACACGAATGCGGTGGCGATTATGATTGGAGAAAAGGCTGCGGCAATGATCCGCAGCTGACAATGGTACCGCACCCGAACTCACACCTGGCGCCTTTTGGGCGCGTCGCGCCTCCTCAACTATGTGCGCGTATGATTTTAACGCTGATAAACATAGGTGCCGGGCGCGGGGCACAGCGGGACCAAGCCCGCCGTTGGCGATCCGATTGTGGGCGGTTCAACCTTTTTTGGATCGCTGCGCTGATCAAGCCATGATGACCATTGCTGCCACCACGACCCATTCGTGCGATCAGCGCGGGCCAGCCAGGTAGCGGAATCGACATAACGATCACCCGGATGGCGAGTTGCGAAATGGTAGTATCGGGCCGCATGCCCGGGCTCCGACACGATCCCAGCGTTGTGGCCACCATTGGTCAGCACAAAAGTCAGCTCATTGTCAGTAAAGAGGTGAAGCTTGTAGACCGAATTCCAAGGGGCGATATGGTCGCTGTCAGTGGCAACCGAAAACATCGGTATGCGGATGTCCTTGAGCGCGATGACCTTTCCGTCTACCGCGTAGCGACCTGCGGTCAAGCGATTTTCTAAAAAAAGACCGCGTAGATATTGCGAATGCATACGATAGGTCAGCCGCGTTTGGTCGGAATTCCAGGCGGTGAGGTCAGTGCTGTGCTCGCGCTCGCCGAACAAATACTCGCGTGTCGCCTTGGACCAGATGAGATCGTTTGGTCGCAGCGCCTTGAAGGCAGCGGCCATCGGGCGCGTGTCGAGCACACCTTGATCCCACATCATATCTTCTAGAAACGCGACCTGGCTTTCATCGACGAATAACATCAGGTCGCCGGCCTCGCTGAAGTCGGTTTGTGCGGCAAGCAATGTTGACGTCGCCAGTCGGTCGTCGCCATCACGCGCCATGGTCGCGGCGGCAATTGCGAGCAGCGTACCGCCCAAACAATAGCCGCAGGCATGCACCTTACGATCGGGCACGACCGTGCTGATGACATCAAGGGCCGCCATCAATCCCTCGGTGCGGTAGTCATCAAAGGTTATGTCGCGGTCGGCGCCGGTCGGATTGCGCCACGAAATCATAAAAACAGTGAAACCGCGATCAACCAGGTAGCGAACTAAAGAATGTTCCGGCAGCAAGTCGAGCACATAGTACTTCATGATCCATGCTGGGACGATCAACACCGGTTCCGCCACGACCTCACGGGTCGTCGGCTGGTATTGGATTAGCTCGATCAGATTGTTGCGGTAGATAACATTGCCCGGTGTCGCAGCGATATCCTGCCCGACGCGAAAACCTTGCTCGGGCCCCGTTGGCTCCATCGCGGCCAAGCGATACACGTCTTCGACAAAATTGCCCGCGCCGCGCACCAGATTGGCTCCGAACTCTTGGAGTGTCTGCTCTATGATTACCGGATTGAGCCAGGGCAAATTTGAGGGCGAAAACATATCGAGTAACTGGCGCGCCATAAAGGCGACGCGAGCTGCATTCTTGGGCGTTTGTCCGCGCACCTGGCGAGTAGCGCTACGCCACCATTCTTCCTGGGCGAGAAAGGCCTGCTGCCAGAACAGGTAAGGCATTTTCTGCCAGCTGGGATCGGCGAAGCGACGGTCGTACGCTTCCGGTTGAAAGGGAATATTTGAGCCATTGGCACCGGTGCCAACTCGGGCTGCCAAGCCGACCAAGCGCGCGCCGAAAATGAAGGCTTGCACCGACAATTCCAACTGCCGGCCGGGCGCGCGAGACAGATGCGACATCCAATCAAACCATGCGGCGTACTGAGCATGGGGCGATACGCCCTGTGTCACACGCGCCATCATTGCACGCGCGACATGATTCAGAGTTTCAAATGTTGGCAGATCTGCGCCGCGCAAAAATTGCGGTGGGGGGCTCGGATTGGTGGCCGCAGCTACATCCATCATGCAATGCTCCCACGGGCATGAAACGGTATTGGAACCTGAAATCCGCAGCCGGGTCTTTGATCGTGATCAATGAGACTGCGCGGGTAGACGCACGCTTGTCCGCCTTGGGTCAACACCCGCGCGAGACCTTGGGATTCGAAACTCCCGCCGATAGACTACGAGCGGTGTTGCAGTGACCGGTTGAAACCACCCCCGAAAGCGGACGTTCGCGGATATCTCCTTTGCACTAGAAGCGATATTCCCACTTCCATTTGGCTTGCGCGGCATCTGAATGGGCAATGTAGATTTGTGTATCTTAATCGGCCGACTTGGTGCCGGTCTCGCGGGTGCGCTCGCGTGCGATGATCAGCTTCATGATCTGTGCGGTGCCATCGCCGATCTCCAGCCCCATGACATCCCGCAATCGCTGCTGGTGCGGCAGATCAAGCGACCAGCCGTAATGGCCATGCGTCAGTAGGCACTGGTGGATAATGTCGACCGCGGTCTTCGGACCCAGCCATTTGCACATCGCAGCCTCGGCTGTATGCGGTATGCCGGCGTCGCGTAATCGTAGCGTGTGATAGCAAAGCTGTCGGACAGCAGCGGCCATGGTTTCGCATTCCGCCATAGGAAAAGTAACACCTTGGTGCTGCGCCAGCGGAACGCCGAAGCTCTGCCGCTCACCCACATAAGCCCAGGATTCGTCGAGCGAAGCCTGCGCCGCGGCGATGCATTGAAGGCCGATCAGTGCACGGCTGAAATCGAAGCCCTGCATGACCTGAACAAAGCCGGCGCCCTCCTCCGCCAGTCGATGACTGAGAGGGACTTCAACATCGTCGAAGAAGATCGAGCCGCGGCCCACCACTTTGCTGCCTAGATCGTTGAACCGGCTGGTACGAACATGCGGCGAATTCATTGGAACGAGGAAGGCACTCACCCCGCGCGGGCCGTCCTCGATACGGCCGGTACGGGCGAACACCAAGACAGCATCCGCTTGGTCGGCGATGCTGATGGAAGATTTCTCGCCGGCGAGGACATAACCGCCATTTCGGCGCCGCGCGGACAGCATGAGATTGCCAGCATCCGATCCGCCCCGCGGTTCCGTCAAAGCGATGGCGATGAGGCTCTCGCCGGCAACGATGTGCGGTAGCCATTCGGCTCCCAGTTCAGCTGATGCATGGCGCGCCAAGATCTGGCCGACCAGCGAGCCGAGCAATTGCACATAGGCAATATTGAAGTCTCCATAAGCGAGCGCCTCTATTATGAGACCGGTGGTCTCGCTCGGCGCGCCGAGCCCGCCATATTTCTCCGGCAAATCTGGACCGATCAGACCGAGCGACCCCATCTCACGCACGAGGGCGCGCTCGATGATGGTCTCCCGTTCCCGCAACTGATAGTGCGGCGCCAATTTTTCACGCGCGAATCGCTGCGCCACTTGCTGGAACGCACGCTGCTCGTCCGTAAGAAGCATGGTCAACAAACCGACCTCCGAACAGGGTTAGTTTCGCAAAGAGACTGATTTCACTATTTCGTATGGCGCCTGAAATCCGGCTTGCGTTTCTCGTTGAACGCACGCACGCCTTCACGCGATTCCTCACTTTGGTAATAGAGACTGAGCGCCTGCATTCCCATCGCTGAGATGCCGCGGATGCTTTCACTGTCGGCATTAAATGAGCGCTTGGCGATAGCAATCGCGGTCGGGCTGCGCTCCATGATCTCAGCGCACCAGCGTCCGACCTCGGCGTCGAGTTCTTCGTGGGGGACGACCTTGTTGACCAAGCCCATGGCGAGGGCTTCAGAGGCCGTGTAGCGGCGGCACAGATACCAGATCTCGCGCGCTTTCTTTTCACCAACCACGCGAGCGAGGTAGGCCGTGCCGAAGCCCGGATCGACGGAGCCAACCTTCGGCCCCACCTGGCCGAACACGGCTTTTTGCGAGGCGATGGTTAAGTCGCACAGCGTGGCGAGTACATTGCCGCCGCCGATGGCGTAGCCTTGTACGCGCGCAATCACCGGCTTAGGCACGTCGCGTATGATCATGTGCAGTTCCTCGATCGGCAAGCCAATCATCCCGCGGCCGTCGTATTGAGCTTCATGCGCGGACTGGTCGCCGCCGGTGCAAAAAGCTCTGTCGCCGGTGCCGCCGAGCACAATGACGCCTACCGACTTGTCCCAGCCGGCACGGTTGAAAGCATTGATCATCTCTTCGCAGGTGCGTCCCCGGAAGGCGTTCATCTTCTCCGGCCGATTGATAGTGATGTGCGCGACGCCGTCGCGGACTTCGAAAAGAATATCTTCATAGGTCATAGTCCCACCTGTTTATTAGCCGGCCATCGTCAGTCCGCCGGATACACTGATCACCTGGCCGGTAATGAAGGCGGCATCGTCGCTGGCGAGGAAGCAGATGGCGCCGGGCAGGTCCGTCGCCTCGCCGAGCCGGCCCAGCGGGATAGCGCGCCGGAAAGCCTCGTCGAGCTTCTCCGGGTTGCGCGCGCCTTTCTTGTAGTTTGAATAAAGCTTCGTCTTCACGATGCCTGGGCAGACGACGTTGACATTGATGTTGTGGCGGGCGTGCTCGCGGGCGAGAGTCTTGGAAAAGCCGATCACGCCGGCCTTGCACGCAGCATAGACTGCCTCGCCAGAGGAACCAACGCGCGCGGCATCCGAGGAGACATTGACAACGCGGCCACGCTGACGCTCAGCCATACCCGGCAACACCGCATGGTGCATGTTGAGCATGCCGATCATGTTGATGCTGATGATCTTCTGCCAATCCGCCGGTGAGGTTTCAACGAACGGCCGGAACACATCCCAGCCGGCGTTATTCACGAGCACATCGGTGGGTCCGAGGACCGCTTCCAAGGCAGCAACCGCGCTCTGACACTCGGCATATTTTGTGATGTCGCATACGAAGGCTTTAGCGGCACCCCCAATGTCGGCGATCAGAGCCTCGGTGCGCGCGGCTTCATCACCATCAATATCGAGAACCGCTACTTTCGCGCCTTCCTCAGCAAAGCGCTGACAGGCGACCGTTCCGATACCGCCGCCGCCGCCTGTTACGATAACAACTTTCCCGGCCAAACCACGCACGAGAATGCCCCCTATGTTGCAGGATGCTATGATACACGGCTCGATAACCCTAACCGCTCATCTGGGCCCACCGCGCCACGACGCCCTTACAGGTAACTCCATTGGCCGGCCTCGATGTTCGCTTTGGGCTGCCGTCTCATTCGATCACCTCGTCCGCGCGCTGCTGCAGGCTTAGTGGCACCGATAGGCCCAGCGCCTTGGCCGTCTTCAGGTTGATGGCCGTCTCGTATTTGGTCGGCGCCTGCACCGGCAGGTCGGCCGGCTTCTCGCCCTTGAGGATGCGATCGACGTAGCCCGCCGCACGGCGATACTGATCAATGGTGTGCGCCCCATAGGAGATCAGGCCGCCGGCAACGACGAAGAAACGCTCCCAGTAGATCGCCGGCAGCTTGTGCCGAGCCGCCAGCGCCACGATCAGATCGCGATAACGTATCGACGCACCACTCCCCACCACGATGAGACCGCCATTCGGAGAGCGCGCGAAAGTCTCGACAGCCCGCTCGATCTCGCCGCCGTCCCGCATGTCGATCGGGAGCGCCTCGACCTTGAGCATCGGCGCCACGGCCTGAATGACGCCGAACTGGGCGGTTTGGGCGGGGTTGGCGGAATCCCGAAGGACCGCCACGCGCATCACGTTTGGCGCGATCTCCTTGAGCAACTCCAGCCATTTCACGCCGCTACTGTATTCCAAAAGCATGAATCCGGTGACGTTGCCGCCGGGCCGTGCGAGGCTCTCGACGTAGCCGGCGCCGAGGGGATCGTTGACGACTGGGAACACGATCGGCACCGTGCGGGTCGCCTGCAGCAGCGGCGGCACGGTCGAGTCGCCAGTGGACAGAATGATGTCCGGATTGAGCGCGGCCAGTTCCGCTGCGTGTCGGCGAATCTCGGCAGGATTGGTTGTGGCCCAGCGCACGTCTACGCGCACATTGCGCCCGATGCTCCAGCCCAGCAGCGCCAGTTCCTGATAAAACGCCGCGAGGCGGGCTTGAAAGACAGGATCATCCGCCGCCGCAGGCAGCAGCACGCCGATGACGCGCACACGCTCGCCCTGCTGTGCGCGCGCCACGAACGGAATCGCCGTGATGTTGCCCAGCAAAATGATGAAATCACGTCGTCTCACTGCCGCCCTCCAGGTTGAGAAAGGGCATCGTACCGACTCGGACTACCCGATTGAAAGGGGCGTCCGCGCCAGCCCGGTAATGTCCGCGGGTCAAAAGCAGACATCCTGTGGTGTCCGGTAGTGTTCGGACACTCCGCTTGGGGCGGTCCTAGCCGAACGATCTCCTCCCTAAAAACCGTTACGGCGGGGACCGCTTCAGTCAGCATTTTCGGTCAACGAAACAATGAGCCCCAGATTAGGCAAAGCGTTTATAATTGGCCTTACCATCGGTGCCACCGCAGCAGCGAATGCCCAACAAGATGGCTCCGCAGCGCAAAACGTTGACGTGGGCAATTATGAAGTAGGCTTCTGACACATCTTGTTCTTCAGCCCTGAAACGAGCGGGTAATTCAACTACCAGCCACCCTCTTGCAGGGCGCGGCGCGCCACAATCCAATTATAGATCGTGCCAAACACCAGCGCGATCAGCCATCCGAGCGCAAGGCTCCAGAGCAGCCCTTCGACCCACACGCGCGAGGAATCGATTGGTGCATCTGACAAGAGATTGACCCAGCCGTGGGCGAGACGCACCGGTACGAACAATGCGGCCAACATGCAAAGCACGAACAGTACGACGAGTGCAGCGGAAAAGCCCCAACCTAACCCGCTGATGCTGAGCCGCGCATGGGAATGGGTGGTCGCCATGGTGACCTCCATTTGAAATCAGAACGACATGAAACGCCCAAACCGTCGGCGAGGCTTTGATTTGGGTCAACCGGAGTGTTTGGCGTACAAGAGTCGAACAGAATTTCGCGGAAATTTATTATGGCCCCATAGGCCTTGGGCTTTGGCAGGCATCGATGGCTGGCAGAGCAAAGCCGCCCATATTTAGTTAAATTCGGCGTATGCACTTTGTGGCGCTCGCGCAACTGCTGATACTGCTGTCATTGGCTAACGGCTCACCGGTCATAGCCAAGCTGATCTTTGGCGAGGCTTACGCGTTACCTATCGATTGTGACGTCCACTTCATCGACGGGCGACCCTTGTTAGGGCGCTCCAAAACCATCCGCGGGGTGGTTGTTTCGCTGCTAGTGACGGCAATGGGCGCGCCACTGATTGGCCTTCAATTCAAGATTGGACTGTTGGTGGCCGCGACCACCATGGCCGGCGACCTGCTGTCGAGCTTTTTGAAGCGGCGGTTCGGTCTTACGCCGAGTAGTAGGGCGACCGGGCTCGACCAGATTCCGGAAGCACTTTTTCCATTACTCGCCTGCCGTTCCGTGCTTTCGTTAACTCTTGTCGATATCGCGGCCGGTTGCGCGATTTTTTTTGTTGGCGAAATACTGCTCTCGCGTGTTTTCTTCCGGCTGCGGTTGCGGGACCGCCCCTATTGAGTAGCCGCTGTTTCCGCGCGCCACAAGTGATGCAGTGTGATTTCCGGAAGGCAATTGATGCGCACTGTTACTATGGACGATCCGACACCTACCGAAGTGTAACCGGCCATCTCGTGGTATGTCCACGCCCCCCTTCCAAACTTGCGCGGCAGAACCGAGTCGAGCGTGACAGGAATCGATCCGGGCAGACAGATCTGCCCGCCGTGGGTGTGACCGCTCAGGAGAAGGCTGAAGCCAGCGTGCGCCGCCTGGCGATAGATTTCTGGTGTGTGTGACAGCAGGATCGAAAATCCTTGCAACGGGATTCCAGCAGCGGCCTTTTCGATGTTATCGACTCGAAAATAATGGGCATCATCAATGCCGGCCAAATAGATACTCGCTCCTCCGCGTGTAATGGGTTCAAATTCATTGAGCAGCATGCGAATTCCCATCGTTTCCAGATCGGGTACCATTCGGATGGTATCGTGATTTCCGAGCACGCCGTAAATCGGCTGCTTGATGTGGGTCAACACAGGCCGCATGCGCGCGAGCGCGTCGTCAAATGGTCCGAACGTCGCGCCGCGATAATCTCCGGTAAGAACACATAGATCGTAGCTCAACCCGGGGATAATCTCTTCCAACCGTCGCATCGCGCCGTCATTCATATCGGCGTGAAAATCACTGATGTGAAGCAGCGTAAAACCGTTGAATTCGGGTGGTAGCGTCTTAAAAAAAATATCGTTACGTTTCAGTTGTACGCGCGCGGCGTTGGCTCTGCCGCGCCAGTATAAGCCGGTCAGCTTAAGCAAGACACGGATAAACGAATGAACTGAATACCAGTTCTCTATATGGAAAAAATTGCGTCCCTGACCAAAAATCTGAGCTTCGTGGTCGGTCTCAATTCCCAGGCGCTGCCTCGCATATAGGCGCCCGCCGAGTCGCTGCTCTAGCTTATTCAAGACGGCTTCGATCATTTAACCCGCCTGATGTAGTAGGAATGTTCGTTCAACAGCGCAGGCAATGCCGAATGAAGCCTCTAGAAGGCCAAAAACCGCTGATGGCAACACTAGCGAGAATCGCAGTTTTCTCCAACAGAAGCCCGCTGAATAAACGGCGCGGAGGCGCGCCGGGCGGCAACCAGGCTTGACCTGAATCAACACTCTCCCGCCGTTCGCATTTAAAGCGGACAATGCCGCGTAGCAGATAGAAAAAAGGTGGCATATGCCGGTACAAAAAAGCGACACCAAGTTGTCAGTAGAGGAAAGCCAACCCGTACTTTCATTTCGCCGGAGAAAGTCTGCTTCTGTGTTGACAGAGCCTGACCCCGGTTCAAATCCCTCCGACGACGAGGGTGCGGCAGTCCTCAAGGACCATAGAGATAACCCTGTGGTCGAGGAGTTTACGTCGTTTATCAACTCACTTTCCGAAGACGAACGGGTCGATCTTGTTACCCTTACCTGGCTAGGACAGGATGATTATTCAGTGAGTGACTGGGTGGAAGTTCGAAACGAAGCTGCACGCGCGCACAATAACCGGACAGCCGCCTACCTGTTGGGCATCCCGCTGCTCGGCGACTTCCTCGAAGAGGGTCTTTCGATGCTTGGCTTCCTGACAAGAATTCGAAATAGGGCGCCTTTGAACGGATCGCCCGCCATTCTTGTACATAAGCGTACGCGCCCACCTTTGGGCCTGAAAGTGACATGAACCAGCCGCTCTCCGGCACATCCAATGCAGTCGCGCCGTCCCCCGCCGGCGAGCGCTCGACAAAGGGCGCGACCGAGCAAACCGTACATGGAAGTTCGGACCCATCCGTCCGTCCGCTACCCGAGCTACTGCAATCTCTACATACTACAGACAATGGTCTGAGCGCGTCGGACGCCGTTGCTATCCTCAAACAAGCTGGGCCGAATCGTATCGACTCGACCAAACCGAAAAGCTTGCTGACCGCCTTTATCGAAAGACTACGTAGTCCATTGGTTTTGATTCTTCTCTTCGCGGCAGTCGTATCGGGATTCACCGGGGACGTTCCGAGCTTCGTTATCATCGCAATCATCGTGCTCATGTCAGTGAGCCTCGATGTGACGCAAGAGCGTCAGGCCCAAAACGCTGCTAATCGTTTGCGCGAGCGGATCTCGCTTTCCGCCAAGGTGCTTCGCGATGGTCAGCCGGTCGACGTTCCCGCGGCGGAGATCGTGCCCGGCGATATCGTTCTTCTTGCGGCGGGCGATCTTGTGCCCGCCGATTCTCGTCTGGTGGAAGCTCGCGACCTGTACGTCGATGAAGCGCTTCTGAGCGGCGAAGCTTACCCAGCCGAAAAGGAGGTGGCGCCAAGAACTGCGGACACAGCGTTCCCCTCCAATCTCGTGTTCATGGGAAGTTCGGTCGTGAGCGGTACTGCCAAGGTGCTGGTCCTGGAGACGGGACGCAAATGTCAATTGGGCTTGATCGCTAGCGCGCTCCAGAAGCCGCCACCGCCAACCGCTTTTGCGTTAGGCATCCAGAATTTCGGAATGATGATCGTACGAGCTACAGTATTTCTCGTCCTGTTCGTGGTGCTCGCAAATCTCCTTTTCCATCGACCATTAATGGAATCTTTTCTGTTCGCTGTGGCGCTCGCCGTCGGACTCACACCCGAACTTTTGCCGATGATCGTCTCGGTCACCCTATCGCATGGGGCGATGCGCATGTCGCGCAAAGAGGTGATCGTCAAGCGCCTGTCCGCCATTGATGATCTCGGTAGCATGGATATACTGTGCAGCGACAAAACCGGAACGCTGACCGAAGCCCACATTAAACTAGTTCGGGAGGTGGATCTCGCCGGACAGGACAGCGAGACGGTTATGCAGATGGCGCAGCTCAATGCTGCGTTCGAGACCGGCCTCAAGAGTCCCTTGGACGAGGCGATCCTCGCAACTGGCAAGTTTGATCTCACAGGCTGGCGAAAAATCGACGAAGTGCCGTTCGATTTCGAGCGGCGCCGGGTTTCGGTCCTCGTCGAAGGCGCTGGACGACGTCTCATCATCGTAAAGGGTGCGCCTGAAGACGTCCTGCGCCTCGCGGCTCGTTATGAGCAGCGAGGGTTTCCCTCGCGCGCCCTCGACGCCGCGGCGCACAAGACGGCTGAAGCGACATTCAACGCGCTCGGTGCTGACGGCTACCGGGCCCTCGGGGTCGCATGGCGCGAAGTGGAACCGGACCGCCAGCATGCGAACGTAACTGACGAGACAGACTTGACCTTCTCCGGATTTTTGGCCTTCCTCGATCCGCCAAAGGCGAGTGCCCGTGATGCGTTGACCGCTCTCGCCAACCTTGGCGTTGCCGTGAAAGTAGTGACCGGCGACAACGAGCAGGTCACCCGACATGTTTGTAGCGAGCTCGATCTGAACGTCACCGGAATACTGACCGGTCCTGAGATTGCGAGCCTCCCCGACGACGCCCTGGCAGCCAGGCTTGAAGACACGACCTTGTTCTGCCGGGTCACACCGCCCCAGAAGTCGCGGATCATCACAGCCTTGCGGCGCAAGGGTCATGTCGTTGGTTATCTTGGCGACGGGATCAATGACGCGCCGTCGCTTCATGCTGCCGATGTCGGCTTCTCAGTGGACACCGCCGTCGATGTTGCCAAGGAGGCGGCAGCCATGATCCTGCTGCGTAAGGATCTTGGCGTGCTCGCAGAGGGTGTGCGCGAGGGGCGTCGGACCTTCATCAATATCCTCAAATATATGATGATGGGAACGAGCTCGAATTTCGGCAACATGTTCTCCATGGCGGGCGGCGTTCTGTTCCTTCCCTTCCTTCCGATGCTGCCTACCCAAATTCTTCTGAACAATCTGCTTTATGACCTATCGGAGACAGCAATCCCGCTGGACCGAGTGAGCGATGCGATGACGGCGAGGCCACACCATTGGAACCTCGATGTCATCCGCAAGTTCATGTTTGTGTTCGGGCCGCTGAGCTCGGTATTCGATTTCGTTACCTTCGGGCTGCTGCTCTGGGTCTTCCGGGCGGATGAAGCGCTATTTCACACCGGCTGGTTCGTCGAGTCCCTCGCGACCCAAGTCCTGGTGATCTTCATCATTCGTACGGCGAACCCTTTGACGGATCGACCACACCCTCTGCTCGTCGCAAGTTCACTCTCCGCTGTAGGCATAGCGGTGGCATTTCCCTATTCGCCATTTGCACCCTGGCTCGGCTTCGTTCCGTTGCCCGCCCCCATCATGGGCGCGCTCGCTCTTGTCACCATGGCGTATCTTGTCGCCGTCTACAGCGTGAAACGTTGGTATTTTGCGCGCTATCAACTGATCTAGCCTCGCGGCCCGCAAAAAAGGCATCGTTGGGCGATATTGATCGCAATCAATAAAGCCGAGCCTGGCCTCCGGCATTATGAGGCTGCAAAAACGTCGGAAGCGTAGAAACGAACCAGGGTAACGGCTGACTGAAATTATACCAATGGAACACAAGCTCCTGCGAGTATTTGCTTTGGATGCCACCGGAAAGCTGGGCGCGGCGATTGCGATGGCTTTAAATCAACCGCTCGCGTCGCATGAAGAGCGCGAATTCGAGGACGGTGAGCACAAGGCGCGCCCACTTGATGTGGTGAACGGCGCCGATGCCTATGTCGTGCAAAGTTTGCACAGCGGGCCGCAACAAAGCGCCAACGATAAGCTTTGCCGCCTACTATTCTTCATTGGAGCGCTCAAAGACGCCGGCGCCGCGCATGTCACCGCCGTGGTTCCCTATCTTTGCTATGCGCGCAAAGACCGCCGCACCAAGCCGAACGACCCGGTGACTACTCGCTATATCGCCAGTATGTTCGAGAGTATTGGTACCGATTGCGTGGTCACGCTTGAGGTCCACAATCCCGCCGCCTTAGAAAATGCCTTCCGCTGCCGCACGGTTGCGCTTACTGGAACGCCGCTTTTCGTTGATTACGCCAAGAAGAATTTGACAGATGCCAAACTGGTGGTGATCTCTCCGGACGCCGGCGGCATGAAACGGGCGGAGTTGTTGCGCGAAGCGCTGGAAAATGCCCTCGCCCATCCGATTGGCAAGGGCCTCGCAGAGAAACATCGCAGTGCCGGCGTAGTTTCCGGCGACCTGTTCGCGGGTGATGTTACAGGGGCTACTGCGCTGATCATTGACGATCTGATCAGTACGGGGGGCACCTTGTTGCGCACGGCCCGCTCGGCGCGCGCTGCCGGTGCGAAACGCGTGATCGCGCTCGTTACCCACGGTTTATTTATGGCGGGCTCTGCTGAGGTTCTCGCCGACCGCGCCATCGATCAGATCATCATTACTGATACGGTGCCGCCTTTTCGGCTCGACTACTTGGCGCAGAATAGCAAGCTGGTGATTTTACCCGCTGCTCCCCTGCTCGCCGAGGCAATTCGTCGCTTGCACGAAGAACTCAGCCTGACCGACCTCACGGTCTTCTAAGATACGCTTCTAGCTTGCGTGCGCTCCTTTCAGCCAAATCAAGATAGATAGCGCAGAGCCGCGGCCATTTCTCGGGTGTGCGAGGATGCTCCTCTAGCAGATGCGCGATGGCAAGCCGGGCGCGTAACGTGGCGCGGTGACATCGATAGAACGTGAAAAGCTTGTCAGCCGGTCCGTCGCGTAGCGCATGCTTCATCCCGCGCCACAGATAATCTCCGGCCCATGCCGCCCCGAGTCGCTCACATTCAAGGCTAAGAAATGAGATTTCGTCAAACGGATCGACCACACGAAGTCGAGGATTGAATTCGAGACAGTCAATGATCCGGACTTTGTCGTCGAGCCAGATGTGCTCTGGCCGCAGATCGCCATGCCCATCCACGATCCGGCGACGACGAAGGCGCGCCGCGATGAGATCGCCGTGCCGCTTCAAAAACCGGCGCTGCACCAAATCAACGCGACGCACGACACCACTGGAAACTCGGAAGCGCGGATCGAGCAACACGCGCTTGTTGTACGCAAGACTCTGCGCCCAATCGGCAAGATGAATTGCGGGCGAGAGAAAGACCGGTGCCGCCGAACGATAGAACAGCGCCAATGTATTAATTAGCCGATCGAGCTGGGCTAAACCCAGACATCGATCTTCGATCATGCGGTCAAGCATATAGCGCTCATCGAGCCGCTTCATCATCACAAGCCAGTCGACCGGCGCGCCATCGCCTCCGATCGAAAGCCGACCGCCGCTTTCCGTCAGGGGCGCTACCCCAAGATAAATATCCGGCGCGAGCCGGCGGTTGAGCCGCAACTCGGCGCGGCAGGCGGCCTGACGTTTACTGATCGTAGAGAAATCAAGATAGGGAAAGTGGACGGGCTTCTTGAGCTTGTAGACCCGGTCGCCGGCGAGAAACACCCAGGACATGTGGGTTTCCCGACGCACCACGTCGAGCGGTCGTGGATCGTAAGCGTCAGGCTGGCTGAGAAAATCGACCTTCGCTGCGAGCACCATCTCGACGCCTTGAATTGCGAGTCCGTGCACGGGCCGCTCCTGGTGGTGATTGAAATCTAACGCCTTTCTTCCTCTCTCAATTGATACTGGTCAAATCGCCTTTCGTCGCTCGCGGGCATACTGTTCGAAGATATTGGAGGTATTGCCATGTCCTCTGTGGTCGCCGGCCGCCGTCAACGGACGGAAGAAATTCGGCGCGAGGTCGTCATCGATCCGCTGCGCCTGGCCGGCGATTTGCGGATACCGGCCGACGCCACTGCACTTGTTGTTTTCGCCCACGGCAGCGGCTCTAGCCGCCTGAGCCCGCGCAACACCGCCGTCGCCAGGACATTGAATCAACAAGGTATTACGACGCTGCTTTTTGACCTGCTCACGCACGATGAGGAGCTCGACCGTGCCAACGTGTTCGACATTCCGCTTCTTGCCGAACGGCTGATCGATGTCGTCGGATGGATCGACGAGCAGCCCGACCTTGCCAGACTGCATCTGGGATTCTTCGGAGCCAGCACGGGCGCGGCCGCGGCTTTGGTCGCGGCGGCAACGTTGGGTGCGCGGGTCGGCGCCGTTGTATCACGCGGTGGCCGGCCCGATCTTGCGGACATGGCATTGGACCATGTGACTGCGCCCACTCTGCTCATTGTTGGCGGCCGCGACACCGGCGTGATCGAGCTCAACGAGAGCGCCTACGCAAGGCTGAGATGCCGCAAATCAATCGAGATCGTGCCCGGCGCCACTCACCTCTTTCCTGAGCCTGGCGCGATGGAGGCTGTGATCGCACTGGCCGGGCACTGGTTCAAGACTCACCTCGTGCAGCCTTCACAAAAATCCTGGTAGGAGCAAGGCAAATGCCATTCATCGATCGTGACGATGCTGGCCTGCAGCTCGCTAAGGCACTTGCGCGCTACAAAGACAGCAAACCCATCATCTTGGCACTGCCACGCGGTGGCGTCCCGGTAGCAGCCAAAGTTGCCGAAGCACTGCATGCACCGCTTGATGTGCTGTTGGTGCGCAAGATCGGCGTTCCGTTCCAGCCCGAGCTCGCCATGGGGGCTGTGGTCGATGGGGCTTCGCCGCTGACCGTACGCAATGAAGAGGTCATCAGCCTCGCCGGAGTCAGCGAGCGCGAATTTTCCGTAGTGCGTGATCAACAGCTCTCGGAAATCGAGCGGCGTCGAAAAATGTATGTTGGCGATCGCCCTCATGCCGAGCTTGCCGCGCAGACGGTCATCGTTGTCGATGACGGCATTGCGACGGGATCCACGACCCGGGCTGCTTTGGAGGCGGTGCGTCTGCGCAAGCCGAGCAAGCTGGTTTTGGCAGTCCCCGTTGCACCGACGGGCACCTTGAAAAAACTGGCCGGCGAGGCTGACGAGATCGTCTGCCTGGAAGACTACGAAGAGTTCGGTGCCATCGCGTTTTTCTATTCGGACTTCCGGCAGGTCTCCGACGATGAAGTGATCGAGCTCTTGGCGAGTCACCCGGTCAAGGAGAAGACATCGTTTGAACAAACTGGCTCATGATCCAGGAACCCATCGATTGGTAGGAGAAGACTATGGAGAAACCGAACTCGGGCGGCAAGGCAGCGACGAATGCCGATATCACGGGCGTCCTGGGACCCATTGACACTGACAAGGTTCTGCAAATTCTATCTCTGCACCCAACTGTCGCCGAAGTCGAGGAGGCGGCGATGTGGCTCTCCGGCGATACCGACGTGTTCGGCGCCGAACCGCCCATCAAAGGCAATGTCTCGCACATTGTGACCATCCTGACTGTCGAGGAAGAGGAAGAGCAGCGCTAGTTATTTTGCCGCGGGCTCGATCAACATGGATCCTTCAAGCAGCCCCCTGCTAACAGATCTCTATCAACTGAACATGATCCAGGCCTATCTCGATCATGCGGAGACCAAAACCGCCGTCTTCGAGTTTTTTGTGCGCAAGCTGCCCCAGCGCCGCGGATTCCTGATGGCTGCCGGACTCGAACAGGCACTTCGGTTTCTCGAAAATCTCCATTTCTCCGCCGAAGAAATCGATTGGCTCGCGAGCACGGCGCGTTTTGACAGGTCGCTGCTTGAGCAATTACCGGACTTCCGTTTTACCGGTGACGTTCACGCTCTCCCGGAAGGCCGCGTTTTCTTCGCGAATGAGCCAGTCCTTCGCATCACCGCGCCGATGCCGCAGGCCCAGCTGGTGGAGACCCGGCTTATCAATCTCCTGCACTTCCAGACGCTGATCGCGTCGAAGGCGGCGCGCATGGTGCTCACCGCGCCCGGCAAGCTGTTGGTCGATTTCGGCTTGCGCCGCGCGCATGGGGCGGAAGCCGGGCTACTGGCTGCCCGTGCAAGCTATATAGCCGGCTTCGCCGGCACTGCGACCATGCTGGCCGAACAAGCCTTCGGCATTCCTACCTATGGAACGATGGCACACTCGTTTGTTGAGGCTTATGACAACGAATTCGACTCATTTGAAAGCTTCGCCCAGTCCCGGCCAAAGAATCTCACGCTCCTCATCGATACTTACGACACCGAAGCAGCCGCGCGAAAAGTCGTTGTGCTGGCGCCGAAGCTTGCTGCGAAAGGGACCACCATCGCCGCGGTGCGGCTCGACAGCGGCGACCTGATCGCCCTTTCGCGGAGTGTGCGCCGCATTCTTGACGTTGGGGGTCTTTCAAGCGTTTCCATCTTCGCAAGCGGCGGCCTTGATGAGGATTATGTCGCCGAAATAGTTCGAGCCGGCGCTCCGATCGACGGCTTTGGAGTAGGAACCAGCCTGACAACCTCCTCAGACGTGCCGGCGCTTGACTGTGCCTACAAGCTCCAGGAATACGCAGGTCAGGCGCGTCGCAAGCGCTCTGCCGGCAAGGCAACGTGGCCTGGACGCAAGCAGGTGTGGCGCCAATATGGATCGGATGGCCGCTTTGCTGGTGATACGCTGTCGGTGGAATCCGATGCGCATCCCGGCGAGCCGCTGATTGAGCCCGTCATGGAGAACGGCCGCCGTCTTCGCGCGGCTCCAACGCTGGCAGAAATCCGTGCCCAGGCCGAACGCGACCTGGAGCGCCTGCCCGAGCCGCTGCGCGAACTCGAACCAGATATGACCTATCCCGTTAACGTCGCGGATGCCTTGGTCAAACTTGCCGCCGATGTTGATCGTCGCCTGGCGGAAAGCGAAAGGGTCTCTGTTTGAAAGAAGACCTGACGATCGGCGAGAACGATGTGCTTCTCGTTGTCGACATCCAGAACGACTTCTGTCCTGGCGGTAGCCTCGCCGTGCCGCGCGGTGATGAAGTTGTGCCTTTGATTAATTCTCTGGCGGGCAAATTCCCGCACGTCGTGCTCACGCAGGACTGGCATCCGCACGGGCACCTGTCGTTTGCGTCGTCTCATACCGCAAAGCAACCTTTCGAAACGATCGACGTCGCCTATGGCAAACAAATCTTGTGGCCGGACCACTGCGTGCAGGGAACGTCTGGCGCTGCCTTTCACTCTGGCCTGAACCTTGCACATGCCGAGCTAGTCCTGCGCAAAGGCTACCACCGCAACATCGATTCCTACTCGGCCTTCTACGAAAACGATCGCAGGACTAAAACGGGACTAGCCAGTTACCTGCGCGAGCGTGGCTTCACGCGGGTATTCTTGGCCGGCCTCGCTTTTGACTTCTGCGTCCGCTATTCGGCCGAAGATGCGCGGCGCGAAGGCTTCGAGGCTGTTGTGTTTGAGGACGCCTGCCGCAGCATCGATGTCGAGGGCTCCGCCGCCGCGACACGAAAGCAGTTCGAATCGCTCGGCATTCGCTGCGTTTCGGCAGACAAGTTTCTTGCCGGCAAGCTTTGCAAGCGGTCCGTGAGTTGACCTGCATCAGATTGAAGCCGGACGACGCTGTCCTTCGGGTTTTACCAATTCAGCAATGTCTGGCTCGCCACAATGGGCTAGAACGACGTCCCGTACACGGTCTCTAAACTTGAGCAATGACGGGAAAGCTGTACCACAAGGGCTGACTGCCTCTTCGATCTGCACGCTTACAGGACTCCAGCGCGGGAACCATTGATCACTGCGCAGAATTGTGCGCGTACCACGAATAATGCCAGGCAGAATTGGAAGACCAGCCTCGGCTGCGACCTTGAAGGCTCCAAGATAGAAGGCGGAAAGACCGGGCCTTCGTGTAAATGTGCCTTCCGGGAAGAAGATCACATTGCGCCCCTCGCGCGCGCCTGCGACCAGTGCTTCAGTATCGGCAAGCCTGCCACTCATGTCATACCGGTCGACGAACAAGACCCCAAGTCGCCGCAGAAAAGGCCCGGCAAAAACCTGATCGGCCAATTCCCTCTTCGCAACATACAATGGTTCGCCCGGTAAGATTGCTGCAAGCACCATCAAGTCTGCGTAACTGGAATGGTTGAAGACCAGCATGGTGTTCCCCGCCGGGATACGCTCGAGGCCCGTATCCGAGATTGGGATGCCGGTCGTGGCGAGCCCTGCTCTCGCTATGGTTCGTACAATCTTCCATCGCCACGAGAGTCGGGGAACCAACATCGCGGCCAGCCAAGCGAAAAAGAAACACGTCCCGACGACCATCCACCACCAGGCGGCGTAAATGATGTCACCGGACCTGGTGATTATCCGTTTAAGTTGCGGGCCAACTCCGCCCAGCGAGAGACGCAAGACCTGCAGCCAAAGCGCCCGCTGAGATGGACCGATGTGCCCGCTTTCGTAGAGTTCTTTGGCTGCGCTCCGGCGAATCTTGCCGCTTGATGTCTTTGGCACTGTGCGCGGCGGCGCAAGAACGACTTCGTCGGGTGGCGTACCGGCAACGTTGGTTACCACCTCGTGAGCGCGCGTTTGCAACGCTGCGCGCGCGGCTTCCTCAATTTCGCGTGTCTCGGCGAGCACAATCACACGCTCAGTCCCGGAGCGCGGATCGCTCACACTGAATACCGCCACGCCTCCTTTGCGAATTCCGGGAATTTCAGCCACCGCCTCTTCGATTTCTTGCGGATAGAGATGCCGCCCTGCGCGGATGATGATGTCCTTCACGCGTCCGGTGATGTAGACATCGCCACCTGCCACATAGGCGCGGTCGCCGCTGTCCAGCCAACCATTTCTGAAAAGCTGGCGGGTTTTGGCCTCGTTTCGGAAATAGCCGCTGGTCGTTGATGGCCCACGGAACTCGAGCCTTCCCTCATGGCGATCGCCACATTCATGACCCGCTTCATCGACAATGCGAATCTCGTGCCCCGGAAGCGGCTGACCGGAAGCGACAATCTCAAACGGCCGGGGGTCATCCGGCTCTGCCGGCTCGGCAATCCCACTGCGGCTGAGCTGATCGTAGTTCACACGATCGATGAGCGGCGGACGTCCGGGCGGCGGAAAGGCCAACCCCACAGAACATTCTGCTAGTCCATAGACCGGCCCCATCGCGCTTGCGGGAAAGCCGTAACGCCCAAATCGTTCGATAAATCGCCGTACCGTGTGTGCACTGACCGGCTCGGCGCCATTTGCAACCATACGCAGCGAGCTGAGATCCAAACCGGCAAGGTCTTCTTCTGCAATCTTGTTGATGCACAACTCAAAGCCAAAGTTGGGCGATGCGGAAAAGGTTGCATGGAAGCGATGCATCGCTCGGAGCCAACTTTCAGGACGTATTAAAAAGCTCAACGGCGGCATCACATACAGTGGCGCAGCAAAATGCAGGCAGCCGAGCCAGGCTCCAATCAGGCCCATGTCGTGATAGAGCGGCAGCCAGCTGACGAATACGTCGCTCGCGCTCGCGTCCATTGCTTGTCCCATCGCCCGGATATTGGCGAGCAGATTTGCATGGGTGAGGACAACGCCCTTGGGATCGCCAGTGCTCCCGGACGTGTATTGAATGAGAGCAATACTGTCCGCACTTCCGAGCCGCGGCAGCTCGACATGCGCTACAGGCGCTTCAAGATCAGTTGCGCTCTCGACAAGTTTCAATGTTTCCACTTGCGCCCGCAACAATCCAGCGAGCCGCCGTCCTTCCGGCATCGTGACGAGAAGAGAAGCTCCAGCGTTGTTCAGGATGCCAACCTGTCGGCGCAGGTGATCCTCAAGCTGCGAGATGCGCATTGGCGGGTAGATCGGCACCGGAATGGCGCCCGCATAGAGTATGCCGAAGAACGTCGTGAAAAATTCAATGCCCGTAGGCAGCATCAACGCAACGCGGTCGCCTGGTGTTACGTCCCGGGTGACCAATCCACGAGCCAAAGCGCGAGCCCTGGTAGCGAGCTCGGCATAGGCGAGACTTCCAATCGTAGTCGTCTCATCCTGCAGCACGGTTAGATGTAGCCGCTCGGGGTGCCTTCCGGCATGCCATTCGAGGACCTCGATAAGGCTGCGAGCGTCGCTGGCTGCTGGTACAGAAGGCAAGGCCGCCACCGGCGCCACTTCTACAATGCCCGCCTGCGTCGGGCGTGCCTGCTCAAGAGCCTGAACCAGATCGTGCACAGTTTCGGATTCGCCGATCGTCTGGGCCGGCAATCTGACACGAAAGGCCCGTTCGATCCGCAGGATCAACTCGGTTCTTCCCAAGCTATCGATGCCGAGATCGCGCTCGATTCTGCTGAAAGGAGTCACGTCAATGAACCTGACGCGCTGAGGATGTAGGTCGCGCACTAGGTCGCTCACTACTCCGATCAATTGGCGCGCGCGCATTTCGTTTTCAGGACCCGCTACCGGCCGGCCCGCCTGATCAACGCTCGTCTGCATGAAAAGAGAATAGATTTTCTGCCGCGCCGCCTATTTGACGCGGATCAAACTAATCATGGGCGAAATACCCGTGCTCTGCCATAGCCAACCAGATTGCGGTTTTTCATGGGGCCGCCGTCTCAAACTCACTTTGTCCAAAGGCGGCCATAACTTCAGTCATCATGCGACTATCCTGTCCGCTATAGCGCGGCGAAAAGTGGAACGGTTCGACCCGACGTGCGCCTGCGGCGCGGGCCAAGCTTCCAGCGGCATCTGTGGTCAGATGTGCACGTTCCGCGGCAAGGTGCGCATCTGCTTGGGCAAAGGCAGCTTCGATGAAAAACAAATCGGCATTGTGGGCAAGTGCAATAATGGCAGCGCGGTTGGCAGACGTATCCGCAGCATCGGTCACATAGGCGATCTTCTGTCCGCGCATTACGGTGACGGCCTTGCGCAGAATGCCAAGAGGTACTTCTTGAGACGATGGTGTTGCTCCCGCTTGGATTACTTCATTATCCGACCTCTTTTCCAGCACCGCACGCTTCAGGTCTCGCAGCCAAGGTCCAACGGGAAGTCCAAGCTCTTCGAGGCGATTCTTCCAAACATTGACATGTGCCGGTTCTTCGATGGCGAAAGCCAGACAGGGCGTACGGTGTTCAAGCACCGTAGTCGCGACACGGAAAGTCGGTTCATGACAAAGGACTCCACTGACGAGTCGCGCAGAGCCCAAGTCTTCGAGGGCGAAGGCTCTTTTCAAACGAAACTGGGCTTTCTGAGCGTCAAGAGAAGCTGAAACCTCCGTGACCTCGAGCACCAAATCACAGTGATACCGATGAACAAGGTTCCAGCGATACGCTTGGAGTTTGTGGTGAACATGCTGGATGAAGCCGCTCGGTCCGTAGAGCTTGAGCGTCTTTTCTCGCCCAACGAACACTCTCAACAAACGATCAAATCCGATGAAGTGGTCGATGTGCGTGTGCGATACAAAAACATGCTCCACCCGCTGCAGCCTGCGGGGCGCCAAGTTTGCGAGGTCCCCCAAGTCAAAAAGAACGGCGCGTCTTTCGAACAGAGTTTCGATGTACAGAGCCGGATCGCCGGATCGCCCGTTCACAAGGCTTGGGTGCAAAAATGGCCGCATTTTTAATTAGTTAGCTTCAATTGGCAGAAGCTGCTTTGCGGCAGATCATTTTTCCGCACTGCTCACAATCAGCTGTAAAGCGGGGTGTTTTTGACCCGTATCAACTGGTGCGGCGGCTTCTGGAGTCAGTCTGCGTTTACTCACTTGGGAGCGCACATGAAAATTCATTCAGCCGCTTTTTCCGATCGCTCGCCAATGCCAGGCCAGTACACCTGCGACGGCAGCGACATTTCCCCTCCACTCAGCTGGACAAACCCGCCGCCTGCAACTCGCAGCTTCGTAATTCTCTGCGACGACCCAGATGCGCCGGGTGGGACCTGGCACCATTGGGCGGTCTATGACATGCCCGCGCAGGAACGGTCCCTTCTGGAAGGAGCATCCCGCCAACCGAAACATTTTAAACAGGCCGTCAACGATTTCAAAAAATCGGGTTACGGGGGGCCCTGTCCGCCACATGAGCATGGTTTACACCATTATCATTTCCGGCTGCTTGCACTTTCTGTCGAACACTTGGCCCTGCAAAAAAATCCGACGTGCCTCGATGTCGAGCACGAGGCTCGCAAGCACATGATCGCCGAAGCAAATCTGGTTGCTGTCTACGAGAGGTAGGCTCCGTTCAACAATCCTTCCTTTTTGTACGCGATAAGCCGATTCGGAGATTCACATGTATGGGAAGGGTCGAGAACTCGAAATTGGAAATGCAACCAGCGCAATCGTTATTTCGTTATTGCGCGCGCTTGTCGACAAAGGCGTCTTGTCGAACAGCGAGGCTCGTGCGGTCTTGACTAAAGCCGCGGCCGCGCTGGGGCCTCACGACTATACCGCCCCGGTCAAGGGCGCGATTGGAATTATTCTCGACGATGTCCTGCCGAAATTCCCCGAGAATGGAGGCGACTGACTAACGTCGGATGGTTGATAACTTTCAACGTTGACGAAAACCACGTCTAATCGGCACTAGAGTATGTGTATTTTGGCCTGCCCAACATGGAGTGTTCTGCTGCTCGGGTGTCACACGTGACTCGTCGCAGGAACCGAAATGCCAATATAGTGACCGAAGTCCTTAATCAGAGCGCGGCCATGACCAGCACGGATACAGCGATGAAGGCGGATGGTTTGGAGCAAATCCGAAAACGTTCTGAAGACTTTGCCGGAGCGAACCTGCGTGACTATAATGAGTATGCTCGCACGTTCTCTTGGACCCAGGCACGGGCGTTGCTTGACGGTCTTCCCGGCGGGGGTCTCAACATCGCTTACGAGGCAGTTGACCGGCATGTTAAAGCCGGCCGCGGCAGCAAGCTTGCGCTGCGTTGGATCGGGCGCGATGATTCCATTCGCGATTTCACTTACGCCACACTTAGCCAAGCCGCAAATCGTTTTGCGAATGTGCTCGCGCAACGCGGCATAAAAAAGGGAGACCGGGTTTCCTCGTTGCTTGGCCGTGCACCTGAGCTATATATCGGCGCGCTCGGTACGCTGAAGAATGGTAGCGTCTTTTCACCGATGTTTTCAGCGTTCGGTCCCGAACCCATCAAAGCCCGCATGACGATCGGCAATTCCAGCGCGCTGATCACCACCGAGGCCTTCTACCGCCGCAAGGTCGAGCCGTGGCGCAAAGAGCTCACCAGCCTGCAGCATGTCTTTTTGACGGAATGCTCTGCCAACCCTCCGCCAAACACAATCGACCTTGCTGCAGCAATGGCGCAAGCATCCGACTTTTTCGAAACTGTACAGACGATGCCTGAAGATATGGCGCTGCTTCACTTCACCAGCGGCACGACCGGAAGGCCCAAGGGCGCAGTACACGTGCACGAGGCCGTTGTTGCCCATAACATCACCGGCAAGCTCGCGCTCGACTTTCATCCCGACGATGTATTCTGGTGCACGGCCGATCCGGGTTGGATCACCGGCACGTCTTACGGAATCATTTCGCCGCTGACCAACGGCATCACAATGATCATCGACCAGGCGGAGTTCGATGCCGGACGCTGGTATCGCATTCTGCAGGATCAGAAGGTCACGGTCTGGTATACGGCGCCGACCGCCATTCGAATGCTGATGAAAGCCGGAGCCGACTTCGCCAAACGCTTCGACCTGTCAACATTGCGGCTGATGGCGAGCGTCGGTGAACCGCTCAATCCGGAGGCCGTCGTATGGGGCGTCGAAGCCTTCGGCAAGCCGTTCCACGACAACTGGTGGCAGACTGAGACCGGCGGCATCATGATTACGAATTTTCTGGCCATGGACGTGAAGCCGGGGTCGATGGGCCGACCATTGCCCGGCATCAAGGCCGGCATCGTCGAGCATCTTGAAGACGGTGGGGTCCGCGAAATTACCAAACCAATGGCTATGGGCGAACTTGTGTTGCGCCCGGGTTGGCCGTCAATGATGCGCGCCTACCTCAACGAAGAAGCGCGGTACAAAAAATGCTTCGTGAGCGGCTGGTATCTCACCGGTGACCTCGCGATGCGCGACAGCGACGGCTATTATTGGTTTGTTGGCCGCAGCGACGACGTGATCAAGAGCGCCGGCCACCTCATCGGCCCATTCGAAGTGGAAAGTGCACTGATGGAGCACAAGGCTGTCGCCGAGGCGGGCGTGATCGGAATTCCCGAGCCGACTGCTGGCGAGGTGGTCAAAGCCTACGTTGCGTTGAAGGACGGGTTCGAGCCAAGTGAGGCGCTACGTAAGGAATTGCTCGGACATGCGCGGCAACGCCTTGGGCCGGCGGTGGCGCCGAAGGACATCGCGTTCCGCCAGAACTTGCCCAAAACGCGCAGCGGCAAGATCATGCGCCGCTTGCTGAAGGCCCGCGAACTCGGCCTGCCCGAGGGGGACATTTCGACGCTCGAAAGCGAGGAGCGATGACCGTATCCACCGACAAACCGCATCTGTCTCGCGATCACATGCTGGATCTCTTGAAGCGGATGGTTCGTATCCGCCGCTTCGAAGACAAATGCGTCGAGCTTTATACACAGGAGAAGATCCGCGGCTTCATGCATGTCTACGACGGCGAGGAAGCGATCGCGGTTGGTGTTATACCGGTTCTGGAAAGGCGGGATCGAATTGTCGCGACCTATCGCGAGCACGGGCATGCGCTCGTCCGCGGCGTACCGATGACTAAGGTTATGGCCGAGATGTACGGGAAGCAGGAAGGCTGTAGCCGCGGACGCGGCGGTTCTATGCATCTGTTCGACGCGGCCACTAATTTCCATGGCGGCAACGCCATTGTCGGTGGTGGTCTACCGCTGGCGGTTGGTCTCGCGCTCGCCGATCATATGCAGGGCAACAACCTCGTCATTGCCTGCTTCTTTGGGGAAGGCGCAGTGGCCGAGGGTGAATTTCATGAAAGTTTGAATTTGGCAGCGTTATGGGGGCTGCCGGTGCTGTTCGTGTGCGAAAACAATCTCTACGCCATGGGGACAGCTTTGGCGATCTCGGAATCCGAAACGGATATCCAGCGCAAGGCCACGTGCTACAGGATTGCCTCCGAGGCGGTTGACGGTATGGATGTTGTCGCCGTTGAGGCCGCCGCGCGGCGAGCAGTTCACGCAGTGCGCGAGAGCCACAAGCCGTATTTTCTCGAATGCCGAACTTATCGGCTACGCGCACACTCAATGTTTGATCCACAACTATATCGCGATAAAGGTGAGATTGAAGTTTGGCGCCATAAGGAACCGATCGTGCGTTTCCAAGAGTGGCTACAGGCCAATCAAATGATACATCAGGACGACGTGTCCCGCTTCGAAAGCGAAATCGATGCCGAAATCGCTGAGGCGGTCGCCTTTGCTGAGGCAGGAACATGGGAGCCCGTTGAGCAACTCACTCGCTTCACATACGCGGATCCTGCCGTACCCACTGGTCGGTGAGAGTTATGCAGCAGGAGACCGCCCGCTCCGAAACAACAGAGATGACCTATCGTGAAGCGGTGCGCGAGGCCCTTCGTGATGCGATGAAGCGCGACGAGCGCGTTTTTCTGATGGGCGAGGACGTCGGGCGATATGGCGGCTGCTACGCGGTGAGCCACGGGCTGCTCGCCGAATTCGGCCCTGAACGAATTCGCGACACGCCTCTCTCTGAATCCGGATTTACCGGTGCCGGGATTGGCGCGGCAATGGTCGGCATGCGCCCGATTGTCGAATTGATGACGGTGAATTTCAGCCTGCTCGCGCTCGATCAGATTCTCAATACTGCGGCGACGGTGCGCCACATGTCAGGAAATCAGTTCGGCGCGCCGCTTGTGATCCGCATGGCGACCGGCGCGGGGCGTCAGCTTGCGGCTCAGCATTCGCACAGCCTCGAGGGCTGGTACGCACATATCCCCGGCATCAAGGTGCTAGCACCGGCAACCCTCGAGGATGCGCGCGGCATGCTTTGGACGGCCTTGCAAGATCCCGACCCGGTTATAATTTTTGAAAATGTCATGCTGTACAACATGGCCGGCAAACTTGCGGCGAACGCGGGCCAGGTCAATATCGACAAAGCCGCCGTTCGCCGTTGCGGTCGTGACATATCGCTTATCAGCTACGGCGGCTCACTATGGAAAACACTCGAGGCGGCGACGGCGCTTGCTGCCGAAGGCATCGAAGCCGAGGTAATTGATCTGCGCAGCCTGCGGCCACTCGATGACGCCTCGATCATGGCCTCGGTTGCGAAAACGCGTCGTGCGATCATTGTTGACGAAGGTTGGCGTAGCGGAAGCCTCGCAGCGGAAGTTTGTATGCGTATTATCGAACAAGCATTTTGGTTTCTCGATGCGCCGATCGGGCGGGTTTGCAGCGAGGAGGTGCCAATTCCCTATCCGCGCCATCTCGAAAACGCTGCGCTCCCGCAGGCGCCCAAGATCATCGCCGCGGCGAAAGCGGCTCTGGGTCGGGCGTAAGGCCACGCCATGGCCGATTTCCTCATGCCTTCTCTCGGTGCCGATATGGAGGCGGGTACACTCGTGGAATGGCTCGTAAAGCCTGGTGATTGGGTGAAGCGGGGCGATGTTGTTGCTGTGGTCGAGACGCAGAAGGGCGCGATCGAGATCGAAAGCTTCCAGCCCGGCCAGGTCGAAAAGATTCTTATCGGCCTCAACAGCAAAGTGCCGGTCGGTACGCCGCTTGCGCAGATCAAAACAGAAGCGGAGGGCAAAGCGGCGGTAGCGACGTCTCCGCCCGCTCCGCCCCCATACCCTGTGACGCCAGCCGTTCCACCAGCCATGGTCGTTCCGGCCCCGGTGCCGCGTCCCCCGCCGGTCGCGGCAGCAGCGGCATCGCCGGCCGCGCGGCGGCTCGCGCAAGAGCGCGGCATTGATCTTTCAATGATCAGAGGCACCGGCCCCGGTGGTGCGATTACCTATGCCGATGTGGAGCAGCGGCTCGGCGTGGCAGTCGCCGCCCCACCGTCTGTACCGATGGAGAAGAAGCGCGCAATAGGACTGGACCTCGACGCGATGAGACTGGCCATAGCCGCCGCCATGGCGCGATCGAAACGGGAGATTCCACACTACTATCTGGAACATCGAATCGATGTCTCCGCCTCCGAGCAGTGGCTGACGCAAAGAAACGAGACGCGCCCTCCCGAACGCCGGCTCCTGATGGCCGCGCTCACCATTAAGGCGGTCGCGCTGGCCGTACACCGCTTTCCCGCCTTCAACGGCTTCTATCGCGACAACAAATTCGAATCATCTAAAGCCGTGCACGTCGGCACGGCGATCGCCATTCGCGGCGGCGGACTTGCGGCACCGGCCTTGCACGATGCCGACCAGTTGCCTCTCGACGAGCTGATGAGCCGTATGCGCGACCTTATCCAGCGCACGCGCGCGGGTCGTATCCGCGGCTCCGAGATATCCGATTCAACGATCACTGTGTCCAGTCTCGGCGAACGCGGCGTCGAAGCCCTCTATGGGGTTATCTATCCGCCCCAGGTGGCGATCGTCGGTTTCGGTAAGACGGTGACACGGCCTTGGGTCATTGATGGCGCAATAGGCCCGCGCCCAGTACTCACCGTTACGCTCTCCGCCGACCATCGTGTAAGCGATGGACACACAGGTGCGTTGTTCTTGGCCGAGATCGGCAAGCTTTTGATGGAACCGGACAATCTATGAGCGCCATCGATATCCGCAAGGTGATTCAGGAAGAACTCAACAACATCGCGCCTGAAGCCGATATCGCAAGTGTCGACCCAGTCGCGGATCTGCGCGAAGCGATCGACATTGATTCAATGGATTTCCTGAACTTCGTCATCGCTATTCACCACCGGCTTGGGGTTGATATCCCGGAGATCGATTATCCGAAGCTCGTCACGCTTGACGGGGCCTTCGCCTACATCAATGCGAAACTACAAGCACAGCAATAATTGTTTGAGCGCGAGCATTCCGTGATCCGTGAGTTGACCTGCATCAAAGTTTCAGCCCGCCCAACTTGGTATTTATTGACCGCTTTTTTTCACAATATCCTAAAGAGGCGGTCGAATGGCTCACAAGCAGATTTTGTTCCGATCCGCCGCACGCGAGAAAATTCTCCGCGGCGCGACCCAGCTCACCGATGCGATCCGTGTGACCTTGGGTCCCCGTTCGAAATCGGTGCTGATCGAGAAAAAATGGGGTGCGCCGATCGTCTGCAATGACGGCGTGACGATCGCCAAGGAATTTGACTTGAAGGATCCGGAAGAGAATCTCGGCGCACGAATGCTGCGCCAGGCGGCAGAAAAAACCGGCGAGATGGTCGGCGATGGAACGAGCACCGCCACCATTCTCGCCCAGACGATATTTTCCGACGGAGTTCGAAACGTCGTCGCGGGTGCCAGCGCCATCGATATCAAGCGCGGTCTCGACCGTGCTGCCAAACGGGCAGTCGAAGAATTGCGGGCACTCTCCCGTCCGGTGAAGACGCGCCTTGAGAAGGCGCAGGTCGGAACGATTTCCGCACACAACGATCAGCATATCGGGGAGCTCGTCGCCGATGCCATGGACAAGGTCGGCAATGAAGGCGTGATTACCGTTGAGGAATCCAAAACAACCGAAACTACGCTTGAGGTGGTGGAAGGAATGCAGTTCGACCGCGGGTTCCTTTCGCCTTATTTCATTACCAACCCCGAGAAAATGGAGGCCGTCCTCGAAGACCCGCTTGTCCTGGTCTCGGATCGCAAGATCGGCTCGCTGCAGGATCTGTTGCCGCTCCTCGAGCAGGTCGCCAAGTCCGCACGTCCGATGCTGGTGATCGCCGAAGATGTCGAGGCTGAGGCGCTCGCCACTTTGATCGTCAACCAGGTTCGCGGCGTACTCAAAAGCTGCGCTGTCAAGGCCCCCGGCTTCGGAGACCGTCGCAAAGCCATGATGCAGGACATCGCAGTGCTGACGGGCGCACAGGTTGTTTCCGAGGAGCTCGGCATAAAGCTTGACCACGTGAGCCTGCAGCAGCTCGGCAAGGCCAAACGTATCGTGGTCGACAAGGACAACACCACGATCATCGGCGGCGCCGGGGATCGCAAACAGATCGATGGTCGCATCGAGCAGATCCGCCGTGAAATCGAAAAGACGACCAGTGACTATGATCGTGAAAAGCTGCAGGAGCGGCTGGCGAAGCTTTCCGGCGGCGTCGCCGTCGTCCGGGTCGGCGCTCCGGCGGAATCGGAAATGAAGGCAAAGAAAGAGGCGCTTGATGATGCGATTAGCGCCACCAAGGCGGCCGTTGCCGAAGGCATCGTGCCCGGTGGTGGCCTGGCGCTGTTACGCTGCATCAATGTTCTCTCCGAGGAAGAAAGCAAATGCGAGGGAGACGAAAAAACCGGAGTTCAGATTCTCAGGCGGGCGCTTGAAGCGCCGACACGGCAGATCGCGGAAAATTCCGCGACCGACGGCGGCGTCGTTGTCGCCCGCATGCTGAGCGGCAAGGGCAACGAAGGCTTTGATGCCGGCCGCAAGCAATATGTCGACTTGATCGAAGCCGGAATCATTGATCCCACGAAGGTCGTTCGCGTCGCTCTCGAAAACGCTGTGTCGGTTGCGAGCGTATTGTTGCTGACCGAGGCCACTATGACGGAAATTCCGGAGGAGCCGAAACACCGCGTCCCCGAGCCGGAAATGGCTATCTAGCGGCTGACGTAAGTTAGCCGACGAATTTCACGCGGACTTTCCGGTTCGATGACAAGCAAACCGGCAGCTGCCGCGCGGCCGCGATTGCCGGGACCATCTCCTCTTCGAGCGGCACGCAGTCATGACCAGCAACCGCTCCCGCATGGGATGCAAAGCCGCAAGCCAGGCCTTTGGGTTACGAGAAAACTCGCGAGCCGCGCCGGATCGTCACGCCGGCCTCGGCAGCCAGTTGAGAAGGTTGCGGGCCTTCCGGGGGGCAGGCTATTAAGTAAGAAAATAGCAATCCAGGCGCTGTTGGGCTGAATTTTGCTGGCCATCCGGACGTGGCGAGGAGGAAGCAATGAAGGTCAAATTGCAGATCACGAAGGATGGTACTTCCCTTTATGCTGGCGCCTACGAAATCGAGGATGCGCAGAGCTTTGGCAAGGCGTGCTCGGATGCCTGGCAACAACTGCGACAGGCCCGGCTGAACCGGGAAACGAGCATTGGTGCAGTGATGGAGCACGTGAACGACAGTGTGCTCAACCAATTGGACGGCTCGACGATCACCATAACGCGAGCCTGAAAATTCGAACTAAACCGCAAACAGCTCGATAGCCGGCGCGTATGCCAGCCGCAGGGCATCCGCGACTGCGCGGCATGTGATTTTTCCCTCGTGCACGTTGAGACCTCTCAGCAGGTGCTCATTTTCAATTAGCGCGCGCAAAAACCCCTTGTTCGCCAATTCCAGCGTGAATGGATGCGTCGCGCTGCTGAGCGCGAATGTGGACGTGCGCGGCACAGCGCCCGGCATATTTGCAACGCAGTAGTGCAAAACGCCGTCGACGACGAAAGTCGGCTGGCTATGCGTCGTCGGGTGGGATGTTTCAGCACAACCGCCTTGATCGATTGAAACATCGACAATCACCGCGCCAGGCTCCATCCGTTTGACCGTTTCAGCGGATATGAGTCTGGGTGTGGAGGCACCAGGCACGAGTGCCGCTCCAATGACAACGTCGGCGGCAACGCACAGCTCCGCAATCGATTCAGCCGCAGTCGTGACTACACGCGCCCGACCTCCGAATTGCTGCGTCAGCTCATTGACGGCCGCAGGATTGCGAACGCCAATACAGACATCGGCGCCCATTCCGAGTGCAATCTGTGCGGCATTTGAACCGACGATACCTCCGCCGAGAACAAGAACTTGCGCAGCAGGGATGCGGTCCACCTTGCCGAGGAGAATGCCGCGACCCCCCTGCGGGCGCTCGAGGAAATGCGCCGCAACCTGCGGCGCCATGCGGCCCGCAATTTTGGACATCGGTGAGAGCAAGGGCAGCTTTCCTGCAGCATCGGTGATGGTTTCGTAGGCGATGGCCGTTGCGCCGGAAGCCATCAGATCCCGGGCCAGTTCAGGGTCAGCCGCCAGGTGAAGATATGTGAAAATAACCTGTCCGCGCCGAAGCCAGCGGCGTTCGGGGCCAAGCGGCTCCTTCACTTTTACGATGAGCTCGGCATTCGCGAAGATGGGCTCTGCGCCGGGGAGGATTTCCGCTCCAGCAGCCGCATATTCCTCATCGCTGATACCGGCGCCCTCACCGGCCTGGGTTTGAACCAGAACCTTGTGGCCTTGCGCAGCCAGCGCACGGATGGTCGCGGGGACCAACCCAACCCGATATTCATCGGTTTTGATTTCTTTCGGACTGCCAATCAACATGCGAACCACTTCATCCCTTGATGCAGATGAGAGGGCGCAGACGCGCAACACGGCGGGCAAGGCCCGCATGCTCGGCCGCTGCAACAACGGCACCGACATCCTTGTAGGCGCCGGGCGCTTCCTCGGCGATACCGCGCGTCGACGGGCTTCGAATAAGAATGCCCTGCGCCCGCAGATCGTCCTGGATTTTGCGCCCGCTCCATTGCTTAAGCGCCGCGTGACGCGACATCGCGCGACCGGCGCCGTGGCAGGCAGACGAGAATGCTTTCTGCTCGGCCGTAGCCTCGCCCGCCAGAATATATGAACCCGTGCCCATGCTGCCGCCGATCAGGACCGGCTGGCCGGCGGAACGCAGTGCAGCCGGCAGGCTTTCGTGCCCGGGGCCGAAGGCGCGCGTTGCGCCCTTGCGGTGAACAAACAGCTCGCGGCGCTTGCCGTCGACAATATGTGGTTCGACCTTGCATGTATTGTGCGACACGTCGAACAGCAGCCTCAGGTTTTGTTCCGGGAAAAAATGCGCAAAGATTCGCCGCGCGAAGTGACCGAGAATTTCGCGATTGGCGAGCGCGCAATTGATCGCAGCCCGCATGGCGCCGAGATAGCGTTGGCCGACATCCGACTTGATCGGCGCGCACGCAAGCTCCCGATCGGGCAGCGTAATGCCTGAGGCCGAAGCGGCGACCACCATGTCGCGTAAATATTCCGTTCCGATTTGATGACCGAGGCCGCGCGAGCCACAATGAATGGTGACTACGACCTCGTCATCGGTAAGGCCGTAAGACTTCGCCACGTTCGCATCGAAAATCTCGGCAACGGCCTGCACTTCCAGGTAATGGTTGCCCGAGCCCAGCGTACCCATTTCGCGGCATTGCCGTTCACGCGCGCGTTCCGACACGTTCGCGGGCACCGCGCCGGCCATCGTGCCGTTCTCTTCGATGCGATCGAGGTCGGAAGCTTCGCCCCAGCCGCGATCGACGGCCCAGCACGCCCCGCCGGAAAGCATTGCGTTCATTTCAATCGTATCGAGGGTAATCGCCCCGGTGCTGCCGACGCCGGCGGGGATTTGTCGACACAGCGAATCGGCCAGCGATTGCTGAATAGACAAAATGTCCGGCACGCGGAGCCCGGTGAGCATCGTGCGCACACCGCAGGAAATATCGAACCCGACACCGCCAGCCGAGACGACGCCACCCTGCTCTGCATCGAAGGCCGCAACGCCGCCGATTGGAAATCCATAGCCCCAATGCGCATCCGGCATTGCATATGAAGCCTTTACGATGCCCGGCAGCATCGCGACGTTCACCGCTTGATCGTAGACTTTGTCGTCCATGTCGCGCATTAGTTTTTCGTCGGCATAGATGATTGCCGGAACGCGCATCGCGCCATGTGGTTCGATGCGCCAAGTTGTTTCATCGACACGGGTAAAGCGGCTGAGGTCCATGGGCGTTCTCCCTACACGTCCACCACGCAGGCCGCGCTCCAGATGCCGTTCAGGTCTTTGGCGACCTTCAGCATGGTATAGGTTGCGCCCTTTGGCTCGCAGGCCGGCGCGTGACGTGCAACGTCAACCGTCTCGCCCCACAGCGTTCCGTCGAGTCGCGTCCCATCAATCTTCACCGCGAAGCGGGAGAATAGCATCTTGCGAACCGCCATCTCGTAGATGATTGCATTGAGCCATTCGACAAACAGAAGCTCGATGTCCGGTGCTTCACAATGCACTTTGACCGAGACCGCCGACCGGATTTCGGCAGTCGTGATCACTGCGGTCAGCGCGAGGGCGGCTTGCTCGAAGGCTTCCGCTGCCGTCTTGCCGAGCCCGCGCACTCCGACATCGGCGGCATGCGGGAAATGCTCCCACCGTGGTGGCTCGCCCGGGCTCGCGACGGGCGTTTCGCTCATATCCGTAGTTTATGCTTTCCGATCAGCTTGACGGTACTCGCCTGCGGGCCTTTTTCGCCCATTTCTTCCGCATAAGTTACGCGCGAATTGACAGTGAGATGAGGAAACTCACCGCCGAGCACGCTGTTGCGGTGGAAATAGATCTCCCGACCGTCGTCCGTTTCGATGAAACCGAATTCGCCGAGCGGATCGAGTTCAACCACGGTGCCGACCGGCGTGCCCTCGTGGTGTTTTACCTGCCCATCGAGCTTACGAACCTGATCCTGCAACTGCCGGCGCGCGCGCTTGAAGGTGTCGTTGATCGAGAAGTTGAGATCGGAATAGCGTTCGTCGTTCTGCGCGGTGTGGTCAACAACGACCTCGCGCCCTTCGGGCAGCGCGAGCCGGATGTTGATTTCGTAAAGGCCGCCCTTGCGGTGATGTCCACCGGGCGCCTTGATCACCACACGGCCGGCGGTGATCCGGCCAAACCGCTCTTCGAGCTGGCCGACATGTTTCACGATACTGTCGCGTACGCTGGCGTTTGCGGCCATGCCTTGAAAATCGATCTGGATGGGCGTTTCCATGGTTTGTCATCCAATTACCACTGAACTGATCAGAATTTTGCGCAGCTATGTCCTTATTTCATTGATATGGCTCAAGCCGCCTTCAAGGCCTGACGTTTCAGCACTTTTCGCAAGCCCACTAGCGGTTGTGTATTGATCACGTCGTCCGCGGTCAGCCAGCCGCGCCTGGCCTGGTCGATGCCGAAACGAATGTAACGGAATGCATTCACCGAGTGTGCATCCGTCGAGACGGCGACCTTGACGCCTTTGCTTTTGGCCATGTGGGCATGCACGTCATTCAGGTCGAGACGATCGGGTTCGGCATTAATCTCGAGGCAACAATTGAGTTCGCGGGCGGCTGAGGTGACCTGATCCATGTCGATCTCGTAAGGTTCGCGCTCGCCGATCAGGCGGCCGGTCGGATGGCCGATGATGGAGACGTAAGGATTCCGCATCGCGCGAATGACGCGCTCGGTCTGCGCCGCGCGTGCAAGGTCGAAAAACGAGTGCACCGAGGCCACGACAATGTCCAGCTGCGCCAGGGTCGAATCGGGCAGATCGAGGCGGCCATCTTTCAAAATGTCGACTTCGATACCTTTCAGGATTGTGAACCCTTTGAGCTTGGTATTGAGCTTGTCCACTTCGCGGATCTGGCGCGCGATCCTGACCGGATCGAGGCCATGCGCCATCGCCACCCGGCGGCTGTGGTCGGTCAGCGCCATATATTCGTAGCCACAGGCCTGCGCCGCCTTCGCCATCTCTTTGATGGTCGCCGTGCCGTCGGTCCAGTCGGAGTGGGCGTGCAGGTCGCCACGAACATCCTCGACTGTCACCAGCTGTGGCAGCTTTCCGGTTTGGGCGAGTGCAATTTCGCCACGGTCCTCCCGCATTTCAGGCGGGATGTAAGCTAGGCCGAGTTTTTTATAGACCTCCTCCTCGCTGGCTCCTGCGATGCGGCGCTTGCCCGAAAAGAGCCCGTATTCATTCAGCTTCCATTTGTGCTTGTTGGCAATCGCACGCAGCGCAATGTTGTGTGACTTTGAGCCGGTAAAATATAAAAGTGCGGCACCGTAACTCTGCTCCGGCACGGCACGCACGTCGACCTGGATCCCGGAGCGCAACACCACCGTCGCGCGGGTCGGCCCATGCGCCAGGACTTCGGCGACGTTCTCATATGCAATCAGTTTGTCGCCGACGATCGTCCCGTGCCTCGCGGTAACAAGTAAATCGAGGTCGCCCACTGTGTCGCGGCGTCGGCGGTAGCTGCCGGCCACGATGACCCTCCCGCCGTCGCGCAAATATGCAACCAGTGCCTCGGCTTCGGCTTCGGCGGTGGCAAGCCTAAAGCGTTTGACAGCCGCGGGCTTCTTGAGCGCGGCGGCCAGCTTCGTTTCGATCACCTCGCCGAAGCCACGCAGCTTGTGAATGCGGCCGGACTCAATCGCGCGACGCAGGTCGTCCAGGGTGCGAACCCGAAGTCTGTCGTACAGCAGCTTGATCCGCTTCGGACCCAGTCCGGGCAGAGCGGCCATTTCGCCAAGCTCACCCGGCAGCTTCTTTTTCAGTTCGTCCAGAACCGCAAAGCGGCCGGTCTTGACGATATCCGCGATCTTCCCGGCAAGATCTTTGCCGATCCCCGGAAGCTCCGAAAGATCGGCTTCCGCCGCCAGCATGCTTCGCACGCTTTGCGGCAGGCCTTCGATCGTGCGCGCGGCGCGACGATAGGCGCGGACCCGGAACTGGTTTTCTCCTTTTATTTCCAGCAGGTCGGCCGTCTGATCGAAAATCGCCGCGATTTCTGCATTCTGGACGGGCATCGTTCGCCGCACCTTCTTGAATTAACTGGAAAATTGATACGCCCGTTGCGATCGCGCGTCCTTGATCCAGATCATGCGTGACGCGCCATGGCCGCAGAGAACCGAAAAATCGGCTTCGCAGCGGCCGCGTCGATATTGATCTGCCGCAAGGTCGGCCGCCCGTTCCCATGCAAGCGTTAAAATTCAAATTTCTCAGGAACGAAAGCCATGGCGAAGAAAGCAACAAAAACCGCGCCTAAAAAACCGCGAACCGTTGGAGAAGACCAACCTTCCGTGCTCACGATCTCGCCGGAAAAGGTCTTCTTCGTCATCGTCAAAAGACGCGAATTCGATGCCAAGGATGTTGTGACCGACCCTAGCCCGGGGTCAAATCCGTCGGACGACAACGAGAGGGCGATCCTCGAAGATCACGCAAACGACCCGGTCGTCGAGGAACTGACATCGTTCATCAATTCACTGTCTGAAGACGAGCAGATCGATCTCGTCGCTCTCGCATGGCTCGGTCGTGACGACTATTCTGCGGAAGACTGGGAGGACGTACGACAGGAAGCCTCACGCGCGCACAATGAACGGACTGCCGGCTATCTTCTCGGCACGCCGCTCCTTGGCGATTTCCTCGAAGAAGGTCTTTCGCTCCTCGGTTATTCCCTGGAAGAACTTGAATTAAATCGGCTCTAGCGACGTAAGCCCCTGGTGAGTCATTGTTCACCCGCAAGCGTGCCCAAAGCAATGGAATGGCGAAGCTATCGACGCACGCATGGCCTGTCTCCCTTGTGCGGCGAGCGATCGGAATGATGGGCGCCGCTATGAATCTGGCGTTCGCAAGATGCGTCTAGATAGGCACCAGTCGTGCTGGCTCATCGCCCGTGAATAACCAAAATGGGTTTCTTGGCGAGTCGAATGACTCCTTCAGCAACGCTTCCGAGGAACAACCGGTTAAATCCGCGGCGACCATGAGTGCCAATAACGATAAGATCGGCACGCCAACGCTGTGCATCCTTGTTGATAACGTCCCAGATGCGAGTTGTGAGATTAGCAATAACAACAAATTTTGTGTCGAACTTCACGCCGCCAGCCTTTGCTTTTGCCGTGCAAGTGGCCAAGACTTTGCGGCCCGCGTCTTGCATTGACTTTTGATAGACGTCAATCGAGTAAGGAACCTCGCCCATTGTTATGTATGCCGGCATTACATCCACCACGTGAATCAACCGCAGCGCAGCGCGTTGTTCCTTCGCGAGCCTTATCGCTTCTTTGAGCGCGAGATTCGAAATTTTGCTTCCATCAACGGCGATTAAAATACGTTTGTACATTTGAAATTCCAATCATTGGGCTTGAGCACGAGCCAACCAGAGCATGGCAGTCTCCCCGGCAAATAACTCTCAGCCGACCATCGCGAGACCAATGCACGCAATCACGATTGAAACGATTAAAGATACCGTAATGATTTTTAAGTGGGTGTCTCCGTCCGCTGTCAGCATTGTGTAGTTCATGGCCAATCTCCAAATTCAAAATACAATACATTTGCCGGTTTGAATGAGTTTGATTTTGATCAATCACCACCTCGGAAATGGCATCGACAAGTGGGAAGCGCCCGGCTTTCTTGAATGTCGGTAGAGATGATTGGCAGTACCGTTGGCAGCAGCACGACGGCCACGGCTGCCAGCGAAACAAGGCGTTGAAAAGATTGGTGGCGGACACAGTCGAAGTCAAACCCCTCTCTCCCTGCAAATTCGGAAATGCAGGGTAATTTTACCCAAAATGCAGGGAGACGCCAAAGATCATCCGGCTAAAAATGATCGGGTCGCAATCATTTGGACGGAGCACGTCGAAACCGGGGGCCTCATGTCCTATGGAGCAAACGTCCCGGACCTATTTCGGCGCGCCGACGACTATGTCGACAAGATCCTGCGCGGGGTCAAGCCTCCCGATCTCCCGGTCGAGCAGCCGACCAAATTCGATCTCGTGATCAATCTCAAGGCCGCCAAGGCACTTGGCCTCAACGTGCCACTGACGATTATCGCGCGCGCCGACGAGGTGATTGAACAAGAACTGCAGGTCTGTGGCCTAATCGCAACAACTGCTAAAATTTCACAACAGCAACCGATTTGCCGCAATCAAGGGACCACGATTCATTGTAAGGTCGGCCCCGACCTTTGGGGGCATGGGGGGCTCTTTGAGATCGGGGCCGCGCTCTCTTATGGGGACCTGAGAGCGGCCCCGATCTTATTATCGGCACCGACCTCAACCAAATTAAAACTTTGCAATCTGACGACTGCGATTAAATGCCGCGTTTCCTATATAAACGGCATTGATCTAAGACAATTTTTATTCGCGAGTGGCGAAATAGCATAAAAAAATATTCGGGATCACTTACCAACACTCCTGAGGCGGACACGAAAGTGCCCGTGAAGGCATCCCGTAAGGTCAAATCCGTCATTCATCGAATTTGGCCCACGGCGCGGTTATCGCTTTCAGCCTAACGCTCACCGTTGTTTGGATGTGTTTCCTAGGACACGCGCTTATCAAAATAATAGAGATGGCAATCTAAAGAATTGCAAAAAGCCGCGTAAGAAATCGAGTCAGGTTACTCGCCAGAGCAGCCAGGCGACCATGAACTCTGACGGGATTAAAGCTGAAAGAATTCCGTCCACGAAATCTGGCGTCATCAACTTGCTCCATCGCCACAATGGGGCAGTAAACAACTCAAGCTCCGCACCGGTGGACAATGCGCACCCGATTTTACCGTTTGAAAGCTTCAGCAAATGCGCCGCCACGCGGCCGCGGCTCGGAGAGTCTCCCATTACGACCCAAACTATTCCGGCAATAGGTATTCCAAAATAAAAGCCCGAATAGTGGTTGAGCCAATAAATGAAACCACTCGTGTAAGTTTCGACCGGGCTCGGGTCATTAGAAAGTCTTGCAAGGGCACTTGCGGCACTAGGTTTATCCAGCTCGGGTCATATGTGTCCGGCGATGAGTTGAATCGCAATCAATGCAACGCCGGAAAAAACAGCAATTCGGTAAACTGCCGACGCTCAGCAATATATAAACTGAACTTCGGTGGGAAAAAGATGCTGCAAGTAGGGCGCTCGCGGTCAATGCCAATATTGCCGGTACAAGACCATATAGAGTTGCGACAAAAACGCATTTCCTCGGCTAGCGCGGACCAATATTCCGGCGTCATCGGAACCATCGCGAATGCCCCCCGGACTGATCTTTTATTTGGTTTCTATCCTATGTAACTACAGCACCTTCGGTAAATCCGAACACCGTGCACCGCACGGATCGTTCATGTTGCGGGCGATCTTCTTCAGACATTCGGCGGTGAGTTCAGCCAGCCAATCGATGACCTTGGCATCGCGGCCGCGCTGATTGATGAGGCGGGCGATGGCGTAAGCGTCATCGCGCTCGCACTTCGTGCAACTCACGCGCAATACGTCGAGCTTGCCGACCAAATCGCTGAATACGATTGCGTCGTCGAGGGGCGCCTCCAGACGGAACGCTCTGATTAAGGGAGTGCGGCGGCGAGGGTAACCGTGCGGCCCACCGAACGAAAGTCAGGTTTCGTGAGTCTTAGAACCTCAGCATTCACGCCAGCACTGTCGCGGGCTGTCGGTGTCACCGTGAGCTTTGCTTCGTTACCCTAAGCGTTACCCTTATAGGCCATGAGTCCATTTCAACAATTGAAACAATTGCTTAGAAAGCTAAGCTATTGATGCCTCATTTACGCACATGTATGCGCCCGGCACGTGGCGGCACATCAAAGCTGCTCTGAAGGCCGGCGCGACCATGGAAGAAATCATCGAGGCGCTGAAACCCTGTGTGGTGCAAGGCGTGCAGGCGTGTAACCTTGGCGTACCAATCCTGGCTGAAGAACTAAATTAGAGAAGAGAGCCAAGATTTAATGCGTCCGTGGCAAAACTTTTTGCAGTTGGGAGGCGTGCATGAATTCGAAAGTGCCCATCAGCAAAAGATTAAGTGATGAAATTATCGAATTCGCTATCATCGCAGCGTATTTGTACATCTGCTTTACTGCGATTTTCTATCTGAAAGCCACCATTCTAAAGGACCAAGGCATTCCGTTTGCCCCATTTAGCTTTGCTGCGGTGAAGGCCCTCATCTGTGCCAAATTCGCATCGGTCGGTCACGCTCTTCATGTCGGCGAATTTGCCGCTAATTTGGCCAACGTTGTATAGGTCACTCGCTTTTCTCTTTTTGCTGCTCATCCTGAACGCTCTCGAAGAAGTTATCGTGGGCCTGATGCATGGCCGGAAGACTGTAGATTCCTTGGCCACAATGGGGGGTGGCGCTCTCGATCAGCTGGTTGCAACCAGCATCGTCGGGTTTCTGATATTAGTTCCCTTCTTCGCCTTTCGCGTGCTCGGTGAAGTGGTCGGCGAGCGAAATCTGGTTCGCGTATTTTTCCAGCCTCGTTCCAAAATTGATGCTTGACCGTTGCAAACCATGCGTTGGGGCGACCGGTTGAGCCGGCAGCCAAAAGCGGACGTGAGAACTCTATTGTTTCTGACGGTTGTATCGAATGAATTCCCCCCAAGTACCATCGGCGCGCATGCGATTACATTTCGATTCACAGCTGGCGTTGCAGGTCAGATCCCATCGCGGCGTGACACCGTAAACACATCTTTTTTTCGCGCACCACTCGTAACACGACATCTTATATTGTTTTTCAGCAAGCGCCGGAAATGCTCCGACCGTTAGATTAATCACGAAGGCCAGCAGCAATATTCGAACCATATTCATCCCCCCATATCACAAATTCTTTTATCGTAGAATACGACACCAATGTGCGTTGTCGAGAGTTCAACAGAGATGTTCGCTATGGCCCTAAGCGGAAATGAGTTAGTGCACGGCACAGGTCCGCTTCCAGGCGCCGCGGCATGAAAAGGGCGATCGTGGGGCTGGCGCGCCGCCTGGCCGTGATCATGCACCGCATCTGGGTTGACGGCACCGAGTTCCGCTGGACTCGAGAGGTTACAGCAGCATGAGAACCGCACCCGATCTAACCTGACAGGAGAACACGCGAGCTCCACCGCGCGGTGGAATGATGTCCCTCGCGGGACGATGGATGAGGGAAGATCGTATGTCCGCTTGGACCTGCCGTCACGTGACGGCAAGGCCGACCCAAAGATGGTTCCGCCTCGTTCTCGAATCCCATACTGGAAGGGCCTTTTGCGCCGAGTCCGAAGAGAAGCACGAGCCCGTGAGTGACATCGACACTGTTCTGGTGGATAGCCTGAAAGCGCTTGACCTAAACCGGCCGATTAGAGAAGCGGACGTTGGCGTGCCCCTTCCAGAGTAATAGTGCAGGTTGGCACGATACCTTGTCCTGCGCCTTGGGTCGCCAATGCGACGGCGCGAGTTTATCAGCATTCACGCGCATGTTCACGTTGCCTCAATGTACCTGCACCCCAAAATATAACGACGATTATCGCCGCAATGATCCACAATAGAGTTGAATAAAAGTTTGTGCCAGCTGTCACATTGACGAGGTCTGGAGTTAAATTGGCTATGAAATGGAAAAGGATTGCCGCAAGCGTGCTGCGCCGAGTGTTGTTGAAAATCCATGTGAATATGACAGTAAACGGAATAACTTCCATCATGAACTGCCAGAACCACGGCGACCAAGCACCGTGAATGTAGAAGAGGGTATCTTTGATAAAAAACAGCGGTAGGTGCCATAATGTCCAGATGGCACCCAGAATCAGACTCGACACCAGCGCATTCCATCTTGCTTGCAATCGATCGAGCACATAGCCCCGCCAGCCCAATTCTTCGGGAAACGGGCCATAGATGAATACGGCGAGCAGATAAGGAACAATTGTCGACGGCACGGACAGAAATGGTGTCAATCTCTCCCTGGTTAGCACCAGTGTCGCACTGCCACTCGAAGCAACATCGAGCAAGACGGCAATAGCAAAGAGGCCGGGGACAAAAAGAAAAATAAACAGGTACCACTTTGGTGGAATTCGTTTCGGGTCAATTATGCGCGACCAATATTCAAGCCAGCCTTCATGGTCTTTTGTGAGATAGGTAAAACCGATCCCGCCTAGCATCGGGCCAAGCAAGCCGAGGACTTCCAAAGCTGTACCCAAAGCCGACTGAGCGCTTATTCCCGACGCCGCGGCGAGTATCCAGAAAAACCAAGTCCAGCAAAATACCAGAACAAAGAACAGCCACGGACTAGCGAGTGATGACCAAGGTAGAGCTTTATCCCCTTTTTCGTTCACAGATTTTTCCAATGGCGCTGCTCGGCCCATGAGGTGATCGAATAAGCAAATGTCCGCTATTGGCACAAGCAGACATCCCTAGTTGCAGCGCACATGTCTGCTTCAGCAGAAAAGCGGACGTGGCTACAAGTCAGAGGCGCTGAACGGCAGGTCGCGCTATCGTTAACCAGGCTCTCGCTCGGTTGCACCTTATCAACGTCGCCTTCTTACGCGGCACAATATGGTCTGTACCGGCGAAATTTCAGTTTGCCTCCGATTGCAACCTGGCAGATAGTGTCGATGTTGCTATCGCGTGGGGGCGACAGCACCGACCGTTGTTACGGCGCAGGGCACGGCGAACAAAAAGAACCGCGGCCTTTACAAAGACGCAAGAAGTGCCGGAACTTGGAAAGATAAGGTGGCTGATTTTTCGTATACAAATGATGCCCTTGCACAACTGATTG